>NZ_CP010681.1:0-696250 GCF_002407245.1 Phaeobacter piscinae
ATGACGGAAGATAACTGGGGACGGTTGCGACAGCGTTTGTTGAAAACCGTGGGGCAAAATAACTTTACGACTTGGATCGAACCTCTGGAGTTTACCTGCGTGGAGAATGGTGTTGCCATTTTCAACGTACCGACAAACTTCATGGGCAATTATGTCAGCCAGAACTTTGCTGACCTGATCCTGCATGAACTGAACATGTCCGGCGAACCGGTGCAGCGGCTGGCCTTCAGGGTTGCAGCCAATACAGCCGCACGTCCGACCGCTGTCGACACCGCAGGCGCTGCAGATGACCTGCCGCTTGATCTGGATGATGAGGCGCTGACCGATCTGCCGCGCGCCCGCGCTGCCACAGGTCACGGTGCCGCTCCGAAGGATCCGGGCGAGACATTGCAGGCCGCACCGCTGGATCCGCGGTTCACTTTTGACAGCTTTGTTGTGGGTAAGCCCAACGAGCTTGCGCATGCGGCTGCGCGCCGCGTCGCTGAAGGCGGGCCGGTGACCTTCAACCCGCTGGTGCTCTATGGTGGGGTTGGTCTGGGTAAAACCCACCTGATGCACGCGATTGCTTGGGAACTGACCGCCCGCAATCCGGAGCTGAATGTGCTCTATCTGTCGGCAGAACAATTCATGTATCGCTTTGTGCAGGCGCTGCGCGAACGCAAGATGATGGATTTCAAACATCTGTTCCGCTCCGTGGATGTGCTGATGGTCGACGATGTTCAGTTTATCGCCGGCAAGGACAGTACCCAGGAAGAGTTCTTCCACACCTTCAATGCGCTGGTGGATCAGAACAAGCAGATCATCATTTCCGCCGATCGCGCTCCGGGGGAGATCAAGGATCTGGAAGACCGCGTTCGGTCACGTTTGCAATGTGGTCTGGTGGTCGATCTGCACCCAACGGATTATGAGCTGCGCTTGGGCATCCTGCAGTCCAAGGTCGCGCAGCAGATGCAGACCTACCCGGATCTGCGTATCGCGGATGGCGTGCTGGAATTCCTAGCTCACCGTATTTCCACCAATGTTCGTGTTCTCGAGGGTGCGCTGACCCGTCTGTTTGCCTTTGCGTCGCTTGTTGGACGTGAGATCGACATGGAGCTGACACAGGATTGCCTGGCGGATGTGCTGCGCGCCTCTGAGCGTAAGATCACCGTCGAAGAGATCCAACGTAAGGTGTCTGAGTATTACAACATCCGCATGTCCGATATCATCGGCCCCAAGCGCTTGCGCTCTTACGCGCGTCCGCGTCAGGTGGCGATGTATCTGTGCAAACAGCTGACCAGCCGCAGCCTGCCGGAAATCGGCCGCCGCTTTGGCGGGCGTGACCACACCACCGTGATGCACGGTGTGCGCCGCATCGAAGAGCTGAAGACGGTCGACGGCCAGATCGCCGAAGATGTCGAAATGCTGCGCCGCTCGCTGGAGGCCTGACCTCTCTCTGTGTCAGTCGCAGATTTTGCCCAGACGTCCCGTCAGTTGGCATTCCCAACAGTCCCGCATGACCCCGGCCAGTCCGGGGTCTTTTGCCCTCCGGGCTCAGGAGACTGCGGGTGAACACAGATCGGGTGGCCGCGGGCAAGCCATGCCGGAGAGCCACGTTTGCCGGGGATAAATCGGGCAAGGGGGCTTCCGCCCTTGACGCTGCGCACAATCCCTTGGACAAATCCATAAAAAGCCTTGTGCCGAAGGGTTAAAGCGTTACGTTGCTTCTCCCGGCCAGACGTTAGAGGACTTAGGGACATGAAGATCAGCATCGAACGCGGCACCTTGTTGAAAGCCGTGGCTCAGGCCCAGTCAGTGGTCGAGCGCCGCAACACCATTCCGATCCTGGCAAATGTGCTGATTGAGGCCGAAGGGGACACCGTTCAGTTCCGCGCCACCGATCTGGATATTGAGGTGGTCGACAAGGCCCCGGCCCAGGTCGAACGCGCAGGCGCCACCACCGTTGCCGCCACCACGCTGCATGAGATTGTGCGCAAACTGCCCGATGGCGCGCTGGTCACCCTGACCGCAGATGCCGCCAGCGGTCGTCTGACAGTGGAGGCCGGCCGCTCGAACTTCTCGCTGGCCACCCTGCCGCGTGAAGATTTCCCGGTGATGGCCTCCTCCGAATATCACTCCAACTTCACCGCCAATGCAGCCGTCCTGCAGCGGCTGTTTGACAAGTCGAAATTCGCCATCTCCACCGAGGAGACCCGCTACTATCTGAACGGTGTCTATATGCATGTCGCGGATGGTGTCGAAGGCGGCAAGGCGCTGCGCTGTGTCGCCACCGACGGTCACCGTCTGGCGCGGATCGATGCCAATCTGCCGATGGGTGCCGAGGATATGCCCGGTGTGATCGTGCCGCGCAAAACCGTGGGCGAGCTGCGTAAGCTGCTGGACGACGATGAGATGGACATTGCCGTTTCTGTCTCTGAGACCAAAGTGCGCTTTGCCACGCCCAATATCACCCTGACCTCGAAGGTGATCGACGGCACCTTCCCCGACTACACGCGGGTTATCCCAGCAGGCAACACCCGCCGTCTGGAAGTGGATGCCTCCGAATTTGCCCGTGCTGTGGACCGGGTCGCAACCGTGTCCTCCGAACGGTCGCGCGCGGTGAAGCTGCAGCTGGACGAGGATCGGCTGATCCTTTCTGTCAACGCACCCGACAGCGGTGCGGCTGAGGAAGAGCTGGCAGTGGCCTATCGTGACGAGCGGCTGGAGATCGGTTTCAATGCAAAGTATCTGCTTGAGATCGCCAATCAGGTTGATCGTGAAAATGCGGTCTTCATGTTCAATTCATCCGGTGACCCGACCCTGATGCGGGAAGGCAGCGACGAAAGCGCGGTTTATGTCGTCATGCCGATGCGGGTGTGATCTGCCGGACGGTGCGCTTGCCCCTCTTGGCGTCTGAGCTGTCCGCCGGGCGGGGGAATTTGAGTATTTTTAGAAAGATGACACGGGATCCCGCCTTATGCTGGCGTTGACGACCCTGACACTGTCGCACTTCCGCTCGCATCTGCGGGCGGATTTGCATTTGGACGGTCGCCCTGTGGCCATCCATGGTGCCAATGGCGCGGGCAAGACGAATATCCTTGAGGCGGTATCGCTGTTTTCCCCCGGTCGCGGTCTGCGCCGTGCCAGCGCTGCTGATATGGCGCGTCGGCCTGAGGCTCTCGGCTGGAAGCTGAAGGGCCAGCTGACCGCCGCGCGGCAGAGCTATGAGGTGGAAACCTGGTCGGAAGCGGGCAAGGCACGGCAGGTCAAGATCGACAATAAAGCCGCCAGCCAGATTGATCTGGGGCAGATCTGCCGCGTGGTCTGGTTGATTCCTGCGATGGATCGGTTGTGGATCGAGGCGGCCGAAGGGCGGCGGCGGTTTCTCGACCGCATCGTGCTGAGTTTCGATCCCGGCCATGCCGAGGCGACATTGCTCTATGAAAAGGCCATGCGTGAACGCAATCGCCTGCTGAAGGAACAGATCCGCGATGCTGCCTGGTACCGGGTCTTGGAAACGCAGATGGCCGAAAGCGGCCATCGTATCCACGCGGCGCGCACTGCAGCGGTGGATCGTCTGCGCATGGCGCAGGACGCTGCCGAAACGGCCTTTCCCGCGGCTGAGCTGGAACTGATCCAATCCGACGGCGGGCTTCCGGACACCGCAGTAGATCTGCAGGAGGCCTTTGAGGAGGGTCGGTTTCGCGATTTGGCGGCTGGGCGTACCCTGCTGGGCCCGCACCGCACGGATTTGCTGGGCACCTATCAGGCCAAGGGCGTGCCCGCGCGCGATTGCTCCACCGGGGAACAGAAGGCGCTGCTGGTGTCGCTGATTCTTGCCAATGCGCGGGCCTTGATCGCAGAAGGCGGCGCGCCACCAATTCTGCTGCTGGACGAGGTTTCGGCGCATCTGGATGTGACCCGTAGGGCCGCACTTTACCAAGAGATCGTGACGCTTGGAGCGCAGGCCTGGATGACGGGCACCGGCCCCGAATTGTTCGATGAATTTGACGGCAGGGCGCAGATGCTCACCGTTGAGGACGGCGCCACGGGATCCGAAGTGGTGGCGGGATGAGCGTGTCTGCCTGGGATCTGACTCTCTATGCAGGTGGGTTGTTTGTGTTGTTTCTAACGCCGGGGCCGGTTTGGCTGGCGGTGATGGCGCGGGCGATGTCGGGCGGCTTTCCCGCGGCCTGGCCGCTGGCCTTGGGCGTGGCTTGCGGTGATATCCTCTGGCCGCTGGTGGCGGTGGCAGGCGTGTCCTGGATTGTATCAGAAGTCACCGGCCTGATGGAGGTGCTGCGCTGGGTCGCCAGTGCGATGTTTCTGTTCATGGGAGGGATGTTGCTGCGTCACGCCGATGCCCGGATTGAGGCCAATAGCGCGCTGACCCGTCCGGGACTATGGGCCGGTTTCATCGCCGGTATCGCTGTCATCCTGGGCAATCCGAAGGCGATCCTGTTCTACATGGGGGTGCTACCGGGGTTCTTTGACCTGACGGCTGTCACCCATCTCGATATCCTCGCCATTGTGGTGCTGTCCTTTCTGGTGCCTCTGGTGGGGAACCTGTGCATGGCTGGTCTGGTTCACCGGGTGCGCTGGCACATCACATCCCCGGCGACACTGCGCCGGATCAATATCGTGTCGGGGTGCCTGCTGATCGGGGTCGGGTGCCTGATCCCCTTTGTTTGAGGTCTGCACCGATGCTATGTCCCGGATGGCAGTTCCAGCCATGGGCTGAGATAGGTCAGAAGTTCCTCGCGGAAGCTGCCAAGACTGCCATGTGCGGCACAGAATGACAGGGCCAATATATGGTTTAGAAAGGCCTGCATCCCCTCGGCCAATACATTCGCTGGCTGATCCTGACGCAGCATGCCAGTGTTCTGCAAGTCAGTGACCCAACCGGACCAGAGAGAGATCTGGCGGAAAAAGCTTTGTGTGATGACCGCATCGGTTTCGGTGCCCGTGGTGCCTGAATAGCGCAGTAACAGATCGAAAATCACTCGATCCTGCGCCACGAACTGCACCACAGGCAGCAGCCGATCAACCAGATCATCCAGCGTCTGAGGCGCGGGCAAGGCTTCGGTATCATCCAAAATAGCCATGATTTTTGGGCCGATCACAGCGGCAAGAAGCCCGGTCTTATCCCCGAAATGCGAAAACAACGTGCCCTTCGCGACCCCAGCTTCTGCAACCACATCCTCTACTCGCAGGCCGCTATAGCCCGCTGCGGCAATCTGCGCGGCAGCCACCTCCAGCAGGCGGGCGCGGGTTTCCAGTCGACGTTGTTGCGGAGCGCGGGACATGATGACCTCTCATAAATTTGACCGTGGTCAATTAATTTATTGACCACGGTCATTTTCTCAATAAATTGACCTCAGTCACTTTTAGGATTCGGAGGTCCCCATGTCCACGCGAAAAATCATCATCCTCAACGGTCACCCGGCGCCCAGCTCGCTGTCCCAGTCGCTTTGTCAGACCTATCAAACGGCGGCAGAGGCAGGCGGCCATAAGGTGCGCTACCATGACCTGTCGTCCATGCAATTTGATATCGATTACGGGCAGACGGGGTATCAGAATGTAAAACCGCTGGAACCGGATCTCGCGGCTTTTCTCAGCGATCTGGAATGGGCTGATCACGTTGTGATGGCGACACCTATGTGGTGGGGCGCGATACCGGCAAAGCTGAAAGGCGTCTTTGACCGCGCGCTTTTGCCGGGCCGCGCGTTTGATACACGCAACGTCAATGTCCTGGGGCTGCCTGCGCCGATGCTCACCGGCAAGACAGCGCGGGTATTGCTGACGTCTGACACGCCCGCGCTCTGGCTGCGGCTGATCTACGGCAATGCGATCAAGCGGATTATCAGCAGCCAGATCCTGGGATTTGTCGGGATCAAACCGACGCGCTTCTCGTCTTTTGCACCAGCGACAGATGCTGCGGAGAAGACCGTCCTTTCCTGGCAGCGCAAGGTCGCGGACCTAGGCGCCAGAGCAGCCTGATTCCACCAAGAAAAAAAGGGGCTTGCGCGTGACATTCCCGGCCAGACTTCGTATAAAATCCTGAAGCAAAGACAGGAAGATGTGAATGTCCGGAAACGAGCAGGCCCCCGCAGACTATGGCGCGGATTCCATCAAAGTTCTCAAAGGCTTGGAGGCGGTTCGCAAACGCCCCGGCATGTATATCGGGGACACCGACGATGGGTCGGGGCTGCACCATATGGTGTATGAGGTTGTCGACAATGGCATCGACGAGGCCCTGGCCGGTCACGCGGACCGGGTGGTCGTGAAAATTCACGCCGATTCCAGCGTCTCGGTGAACGACAACGGGCGCGGGATTCCGGTCGGGATTCATGAAGAAGAAGGTGTTTCAGCGGCTGAGGTCATCATGACCCAGCTCCATGCTGGCGGTAAGTTCGACAGCAACTCCTACAAGGTTTCCGGCGGTCTTCACGGCGTGGGCGTTTCTGTGGTGAACGCGCTGTCAGATTGGCTGGAATTGCGCATCTGGCGCGATGGCAAGGAACATGTCGCGCGGTTTGAGCGTGGCGATACGGCTGAACACCTGAAAGTTGTTGGCGAATGTGGTGATCAGACCGGTACCGAGGTGCGCTTTCTCGCGTCTACGGATACGTTCTCCAACCTCGAATATTCCTTCGAGACGCTGGAAAAACGTCTGCGTGAACTGGCATTCCTGAACTCAGGCGTGCGGATCATCCTGATTGACGAGCGCCCGGCCGAACGGTTGGAGGTGGAGCTGTTCTACGAGGGCGGCGTCAAGGAATTTGTCAAATATCTTGATCGGTCGAAGTCGCCCGTGATGGAGGCGCCGATCTATATCACCGGCGATAAGGACGACATCGGGGTTGAGGTCGCGATGTGGTGGAACGACAGCTACCATGAAACGGTGCTGCCCTTTACCAACAACATCCCGCAGCGGGACGGCGGCACCCATGTTGCTGGCTTTCGCGGTGCGCTGACCCGCACCATCAACAACTACGCGCAATCCTCCGGCATCGCCAAGAAGGAGAAAGTCTCCTTTACCGGGGATGACGCCCGTGAGGGGCTGACCTGCGTACTGTCGGTCAAGGTGCCTGATCCGAAATTCTCCAGCCAAACCAAAGACAAGCTGGTTTCCTCCGAGGTGCGACCTGTGGTCGAAAGCCTTGTCAACGAAAAGCTGGCAGAATGGTTTGAGGAGAACCCAAATCAGGCCAAGCAGATCGTCGGCAAGATTATCGAAGCCGCTCTCGCACGGGAGGCCGCCCGCAAGGCGCGCGAGCTGACCCGCCGCAAGACGGCGATGGATGTGAATTATCTGGCGGGCAAATTGAAAGATTGCTCGGAGAAAGATCCATCCAAGACCGAAGTCTTCCTGGTCGAGGGGGACTCCGCAGGTGGCTCCGCCCAGACCGGGCGCGACCGGATGACCCAAGCGATCCTGCCTCTGCGAGGGAAGATTTTGAACGTGGAACGCGCGCGTTTCGACCGGATGCTTGGCAGTCAGGAAATCGGCAACCTGGTTATGGCTCTGGGCACCGGCATTGGCCGGGATGAGTTCAACATCGAGAAGCTGCGTTACCACAAGATCGTCATCATGACTGACGCAGACGTCGATGGCGCCCACATCCGAACCCTGCTGCTCACGTTCTTCTATCGTCAAATGCCGGAGCTGATCGAAGGCGGGTATCTCTATATCGCGCAGCCGCCGCTATATAAGGTGTCGCGCGGCAAATCGGAGGTCTACCTCAAGGATCAGGCCGCCCTTGATGAATATCTGATCAATCAGGGCGTCGACGGGGCAGTGCTGAAACTGGGCAGCGGCGAGGAACTGGTAGGTCAGGATCTAGCCCGTGTTGTCGATGAGGCGCGTCAGCTCAAGCGTGTTCTGGACGCTTTCCCCACCCATTACCCGCGCCATATTCTGGAGCAGGCCGCAGTTGCCGGCGCCTTTGTGCCGGGTGCTGTTGATGCTGATCTGCAGGGCGTCGCTGATAAGGTGGCGCAGCGTCTGGACCTGATTGCGTTGGAATATGAACGTGGTTGGCGTGGACGGATCACACAGGATCACGGTATTCGCCTGTCACGAATCCTGCGCGGGGTTGAGGAGCTGCGCACCTTGGACGGCCCCATGTTGCGCTCCGGCGAGGCCCGGAAAACAGGCAGCTTTACCAATAGCTTGCAGGAAATCTACGGGGCTGCGGCAACCCTCGTCCGGCGCGACCGCAGTCAGGCGATTCACGGCCCGCTTGGCCTGTTGAAAGCCATCCTTGAAGAGGGCGAAAAAGGTCTGGCGCTGCAGCGTTACAAAGGTCTGGGCGAGATGAACCCCGACCAGCTGTGGGAGACCACGCTAGACCCTGATGCGCGCACCCTGTTGCAAGTCCGCGTCGAAGACATGGTTGAGGCGGATGATCTCTTCACCAAGCTGATGGGTGACGTCGTCGAACCCCGGCGCGAGTTCATCCAGAAAAACGCACTGAGCGTGGAAAACCTGGATTTTTGATTTCAGTCGCGGGCAGCATGTTGTCGCTGCCCGCGCCCCACCTGCCCGCGACGGATCACCTGAGCTGGGGAAGGCGCTGAGGCTTTCGGCGACGCGAGCTGGCACCGGTTTCGGTCTCTCTGCGATTTGACTCGCACATAACTCTTCTCATGATTGCATCTGGGGTAAGCGGTGATCCGTTCGGTGCGCGCGTGTGCGGCGGATATGATCGTCATGCGTACACCAAATAGCTTGGTTCTGTATATTGAGGGATTGCCCGGTTTGCCTCTCAACATGAGCTTCCCCACAGCAAATCCTGTAGAGATTTACCATTCTGCCGCAGAATGTTGACGCAGAATCGCTCGAACGTTAAGAATCGGTTAATAAAACGCGGCTCGACCGCGATTTTCGGAGCAGCCGGGGGGTAGTGTGTGCCGATGTTGAGCGTAAAGAAAGACAGTGAAACCGGAACAGAGGTTGCTGATGCCGGTGATCGCCCGGTGCGCTCGGTCCAGATTGATGGTGTGATCTCCTCAAGCAACAGCGCGCTTCGCTCTCCTCAGGCGGGAAAATCCCGCGCCAAGGCAAATATCGCGGCGGTGACCTCCGTTGCAACGGATCGGTCAGACATCAATCCGGACGTCAATAAGGGGGCTGGTGGATCATTGAACGCTGCAACCGGGAAGGCTGATGGCCGTAAGCCTGCTCCGGGTCGTTCCCTGGCCCAGATGTCGCCGATTGTGAAACTGGGGGCCGCAGCTGCGGTCCTGGGTTTGTTTGCCGTGGGTCTTGCGGTGCTGCAGTTCGGACCTGATGAGACTGCCGAAACGGCTGTTGATCAGCCCCGCGTGGCACGGTTGCTGACGCCGCAGGCGCTGGCGGGCCTGGATCCAAGTGCCACCCCGAGCGAGCGCGCTGCGGCTGAGGAGCTGCTGACGGCTGCAGTCGAAACCGCCGCGCCGCTCAGCGCCGAGGATGCCATGGTTGCGCAGATGACCGCAGGAACGCTGGCAGCGCTGCGGCGTGGCAGCGCCGTGACCCCGTCTGCGGACGCAGAACAGCCCGCCGCCCCGGCGTCGCAGGCCCATACCGCGCTCTATAGTCTGGTGCTGCGGGCCGTCGGGCAGGGGCAATCGCCCGCCTATATCGACCAAATGGTAAATGACGCCTATCGCAGCGAGACCATCACCGTACCCGCGGCGCTGATCGGCGCGGATGGGCGCGTCGATACCGCAACCATTCTGGCGCTGTTCGTCGGTCAGTAGCGCCAGCGCCGGGCCGGTGTTGCTGCGTGCGCCGATGCGCTCGACCGAAACGCGGCAGAGCGCCAAGATATAAGCTTTCCAACCGTTCTAAGACAAAAGAGGCGGCGCCGATGATCGGCGCGGGACGCCCGAGTTCAACCCAAGAGGGATATTATGAAAAAACACCTGATCGCGGCGCTCTGTTGCGTTACCGGCCTGCTGGCTACGCCTGTCGTCGCCGAGACCTGCGGTGGCACATATAAGGTGCGCCCCGGGGACAGCCTGTCGCTGATTGCTGATCGGCTTTACAAGGATGTGGGCATGTGGAGCGCGATCCACAGCCGCAACATCGACGCGATTGGCCCGCGCCCGAATGCGATCCGCGTCGGCATGGAGCTGACGATGGCCTGTCTGAATGGTCTGCCGACAGGGCTGCCCGGCGGCAAGGCGGTTGCGGATGCGCAGCCGGTGGTCGCGGCACCGGTCAAGGTACAGCCGGGCACCGCCGCCGTGCGCAGCAAGATCAATCTGCTGACCGGGGACGACTATGCCCCCTTCACTTCCAAGACTGCCCACAATGGCGGGCTGATCACCGAGGTGGTGAATGCGGCGATGACCGACGCCGCCCCGGCGCAGGGCTTTGCCATCCACTGGGTGGACGACTGGGCCTCCCATTTCGATCCGCTGCTGTCGAACGCGCTGCTGGATCTGGGCTTTCCCTGGTATCGCCCGGATTGCGACACCATGCCGGAGAGCTATCGCTGCGTGAACTTCCTGTTCTCGGACCCGATGTTTGAGACACTGATGCTGCTCTTTGTCGATAAATCGCGCCCCTTCACCTTTGAGACGGACGCGGACATTGAGGGCAAGACACTCTGCCGCCCGGCGGGGTATCTGACCTTCGATCTGGATGGCTACGGTCGCCGCTGGATGGAGGAGAAGAAGATCACCCTCAAACAGCCGCATAAGGTTGCCGATTGTTTCGAGATGGTCGCCAAGGGGGAGGCAGATGCCGTTGCGATCAATGAATTCACCGGACGCAGCGTGATGAAGGAAAACGATCTGCTGGATCAGTTTGAGGTGCTGCCACTGCCGCTCTCAGTGCTGGGTATCCATGTGGTGGTGCATAAGACCCATCCCCAGGCCGATGACATGCTGACCATGATCAATACCGGTCTGCGCAATATCCGTGAGAACGGTCGCTATCAGGCCATTATCGAGGATCACATGGCCAGGATCTGGGCCGGCTTCTGAGGGAGGGCGCCATGTTGAAACATCTCGCAACGGCGGCCATAGCGCTGCTGCTGGCCATTGGTGTCGCGCCACGCGCGGCGCAGGCCATCTGCAATGTCGATTACCGGGTACAGCCCGGCGACACGCTCTTCTCGATTGCTGAAACCCATTATAGTGACCGCAGCCGCTGGACGCTGATCTACTATAGCAACCAGCATGTGCTGGAGGGGCCGAGCGTCATCCCCGGCAAAACGCTGCACATCCCCTGCGCGCAGCAGGCCACGACGCCCGATGCCACGCCCCTGCGCAAGGATGACGCGGAGATGAAGCTGCTGACCGGTGGTGGCTTTGCCCCGTTCACCGATCAGACGCTGCCCGGTCAGGGGATGGTGACCGAACTGGTCAATGCCGCGCTGGAGCTGACCCCTGCGCCAGTGTCCTATTCGATCACTTGGGAACAGGATTGGTCGAAACATCTGTTCCCGATGCTGGATGAGAAACAGTTCGACATGGGGTTCCCCTGGCTGAAGCCGGATTGCGCGGCAAACCCAACGGATGAGCGCTGCGTGAACTTCCATTTCTCGGAACCGCTGATGACCATCCCGATTATGGTCTTCGTGCGGGCAGATGCCGCCTTCGCCTTTGACAGCGACGCCGATATGCTGGGCAAAACCCTGTGCCGTCCAGAAGGATACTACACCCATGACCTCGATCGCGGCGATCGTCGCTGGTTGAGCGAGGGCAAGCTGACGCTGGTTCAGGCCGCGGATCCCGGCGCCTGTTTTCGCAAGCTGATGGCGCGGGAGGTGGATGCGGTATCCCTGAACCTCTTCCTTGGCGCGAATACGCTGATCTCGGAAGGGCTGCGTGATCAGGTGATCCCTCTGGAGCGTCCACTCTCCGAGGAAGGCCTGCATGTGGTGATTTCCAAACGCCACTGGCGCGGCACCTCGCATCTCTATCGCATCAACGCAGGTCTGAAGGCGCTCAAGGCTGATGGCCGATTTCAGGACATTGTCTCGCGTCATCTGGAACTGTTCTGGGCGCAACTCCAGTAACACCAGACGGACCGCGCCCCACCGGGGCGGGGTCTCCCGCCAGAACCGAACCTTTGGTCCTGTTCTGTTGGGCCAGGCGCCGCGCCCCTTACAGGGGTGCGGCGTTTGCAGTGCGAAAGCGCGGTGCATTTTTATACGGCGCGGGTTGCGAGCTTTGGTGTGTCCCGGTCACCGCCCAGTCCGGCCTTCATATATATGATGAGGGAGGGGACGTCCGCGGTGGGGTTGGGCTCTGGCGACAGCATCCAGATGAACCTGCGTTTTTGGTGATTTTGGGTGGGTGACTCGTTTGTGTGTTGGGCGAGTCTGTGGATATGTGGGGCGAGTCTGTGGGTAAGTTGTGTTTGGGTGGATTTGGGGCTGTGTTTTGGTGGGGTTGGGGTGGATTTCGGGTCAGGTATGCTGACTTTGTTGTCGTGTAACTATTTGATTTTGTGCGATTTCATGTTTTTCTCTGCGGAAACTTTGATTTTCTTTGATTTTGGTGTTGCGGCTTTGTGTAACTCGCCTTAGAACCCCCTTCACCGGCGGCGCTGAGGCGCTACTGAGACACACCGGACGGGACGGCGGCGACGCTGGGATGGACGGGAAACGCGGCGGAGAGACGCTGGGACGGGCTGGAGAGACGGTCGGACGCATCGGAAAGACGGTGGCATTTATGAGGGTTTGATCGGCGGGCGCGTCAGGAATTTGGCGCATCTGTTGGTTGTTGTCTCTGGATGTATGCTCTTTGACATTGATGATATCTGAAGAGATATGTGGGCGGTTTGGTTCATTCGATGGATCAACCTCTTCATATCAACGCTTTTAGCAACGCCCTGCGCTCAAGTAGCAAAGTGGTAGCGCGATGATAAAGTGTCAGCTTCACTGTTTGTCGGCTTTCTGTACCTTTGGTACTGAAGCACGAGAAACAGAGAATGTTGGATGTTCGTTTCGAGTTCCTAGCCGGGTTCGAAGCCGTGCTGTTTGAGGCCCGTCCTCAAGTAGCGTTATCGGTAGGACATTCAAAGATGTGCAGAGGTTCGAACGTCAAGGATAAGCATGTAAGTGCTTTTCAACTTGAGAGTTTGATCCTGGCTCAGAACGAACGCTGGCGGCAGGCCTAACACATGCAAGTCGAGCGCACTCTTCGGAGTGAGCGGCGGACGGGTTAGTAACGCGTGGGAACGTGCCCTTCTCTAAGGAATAGCCACTGGAAACGGTGAGTAATACCTTATACGCCCTTCGGGGGAAAGATTTATCGGAGAAGGATCGGCCCGCGTTAGATTAGATAGTTGGTGGGGTAACGGCCTACCAAGTCTACGATCTATAGCTGGTTTTAGAGGATGATCAGCAACACTGGGACTGAGACACGGCCCAGACTCCTACGGGAGGCAGCAGTGGGGAATCTTGGACAATGGGCGCAAGCCTGATCCAGCCATGCCGCGTGAGTGATGAAGGCCTTAGGGTCGTAAAGCTCTTTCGCCAGAGATGATAATGACAGTATCTGGTAAAGAAACCCCGGCTAACTCCGTGCCAGCAGCCGCGGTAATACGGAGGGGGTTAGCGTTGTTCGGAATTACTGGGCGTAAAGCGCACGTAGGCGGATCAGAAAGTTGGGGGTGAAATCCCGGGGCTCAACCCCGGAACTGCCTCCAAAACTCCTGGTCTTGAGTTCGAGAGAGGTGAGTGGAATTCCGAGTGTAGAGGTGAAATTCGTAGATATTCGGAGGAACACCAGTGGCGAAGGCGGCTCACTGGCTCGATACTGACGCTGAGGTGCGAAAGTGTGGGGAGCAAACAGGATTAGATACCCTGGTAGTCCACACCGTAAACGATGAATGCCAGTCGTCAGCAAGCATGCTTGTTGGTGACACACCTAACGGATTAAGCATTCCGCCTGGGGAGTACGGTCGCAAGATTAAAACTCAAAGGAATTGACGGGGGCCCGCACAAGCGGTGGAGCATGTGGTTTAATTCGAAGCAACGCGCAGAACCTTACCAACCCTTGACATCCTCGGACCGCCAGAGAGATCTGGCTTTCACTTCGGTGACCGAGTGACAGGTGCTGCATGGCTGTCGTCAGCTCGTGTCGTGAGATGTTCGGTTAAGTCCGGCAACGAGCGCAACCCACATCCTTAGTTGCCAGCAGTTCGGCTGGGCACTCTAGGGAAACTGCCCGTGATAAGCGGGAGGAAGGTGTGGATGACGTCAAGTCCTCATGGCCCTTACGGGTTGGGCTACACACGTGCTACAATGGCAGTGACAATGGGTTAATCCCAAAAAACTGTCTCAGTTCGGATTGGGGTCTGCAACTCGACCCCATGAAGTCGGAATCGCTAGTAATCGCGTAACAGCATGACGCGGTGAATACGTTCCCGGGCCTTGTACACACCGCCCGTCACACCATGGGAGTTGGGTTTACCCGAAGGCCGTGCGCCAACCTTTCGAGGGGGCAGCGGACCACGGTGAGCTCAGCGACTGGGGTGAAGTCGTAACAAGGTAGCCGTAGGGGAACCTGCGGCTGGATCACCTCCTTTCTAAGGATGTATCTAGCTAGATCAGAGCTTGCTCTGTCTCGTGATACACTTAGCATAAGATCAGTAATCAAAACTGATCACATCCGGACCAGGCCGTCCTCATATCTCTTCAGAACTGTCATGATCTTGCCCTGGGGCAGGATCTAGCAAGGGGCCTTAGCTCAGCTGGGAGAGCGCCTGATTTGCATTCAGGAGGTCAGGAGTTCGATCCTCCTAGGCTCCACCACTCATGCGAACGGCCCACATAGAATGGGTCGGTAGCTCAGGTGGTTAGAGCGCACGCCTGATAAGCGTGAGGTCGGAGGTTCAAGTCCTCCTCGACCCACCATTCTTCGGAATATGATTTGATCATCAAGCACTTGCTTTGAGTGTTTGATCGTCCAATCGGACCGGATCGATGTTCCTTCGGGAAGGTTGATCACATTGACATCGTTTAGAGAGATACAATCAACAACACTGTTGGTCACCCGCGTAAGGGATCGACCTCAGTTTGGTGCTGAGGACCGCTTCGGTGGTCTGATGCGAGCCTTTGCATCCGCCCTTTTCCTCGGGCGCGCGAGGGTCTGCCGGATTGAAACCACAGTGTTGTCCAAGTCAAGTACACTAACCCGGTTCATATTCCGCAAGGTTTATGAACCAATGTTCACTTCTTACGAAGTGAGCGGGAAAGTATGCTTTTGGTTCAGAATAAGGCCACAGTTTCTTACCAGCTTCTGTGGCGTGACAGTTCACTGTCTTTTTCTGGACCAGATCAAGCGCGAGAAGGGCGTTTGGTGGATGCCTTGGCAGTAAGAGGCGATGAAGGACGTGATACTCTGCGATAAGTCATGGGGAGCTGAGAATAGGCTTTGATCCATGAATTTCCGAATGGGGGAACCCACCTGACAGTTTGTTATTGTTAGCTTTGCTATCAATAATGAGCTTAATCAGGTACTTAAGACCTGAATACATAGGGTTTTAAGAGCAAACCCGGGGAACTGAAACATCTAAGTACCCGGAGGAAAGGACATCAATATGATACTCCCCTAGTAGCGGCGAGCGAACGGGGACCAGCCGAGCCTTGAGTGTGAATAGAATGTGTTGGGAAGCACAGCCAGAGTGGGTGATAGCCCCGTATATGAAGCATGATAGGACGTATTAAGTAGGGCGGGACACGTGAAATCCTGTCTGAAGATCGGAGGACCACCTTCGAAGGCTAAGTACTCCTTACTGACCGATAGCGAACCAGTACCGTGAGGGAAAGGTGAAAAGCACCCCGACGAGGGGAGTGAAACAGTACCTGAAACCGAACGCCTACAATCAGTTGGAGGCCCCTTGAGGGCTGACAGCGTACCTTTTGTATAATGGGTCATCGACTTGGTCTCACGAGCAAGCTTAAGCCGTTAGGTGTAGGCGCAGCGAAAGCGAGTCTTAATAGGGCGCATGAGTTCGTGGGATCAGACCCGAAACCGAGTGATCTAGGCATGGCCAGGTTGAAGGTGCAGTAACATGCACTGGAGGACCGAACCCACATCTGTTGAAAAAGATCGGGATGAGCTGTGCCTAGGGGTGAAAGGCCAATCAAACTCGGAGATAGCTGGTTCTCTGCGAAATCTATTTAGGTAGAGCGTCATCCGAATACCCCGGGGGGTAGAGCACTGGATGGGTAATGGGGCCCCACAGGCTTACTGATCCTAACCAAACTCCGAATACCCGGGAGTACTAGATGGCAGACACACTGCGGATGCTAACGTCCGTAGTGGAGAGGGAAACAACCCTGACCTACAGCTAAGGCCCCTAATTCATGGCTAAGTGGGAAAGCAGGTGGGATGTCCAAAACAACCAGGAGGTTGGCTTAGAAGCAGCCATCCTTTAAAGATAGCGTAACAGCTCACTGGTCTAATTAAGACGTCCTGCGGCGAAGATGTAACGGGGCTCAAGCCATGAGCCGAAGCTTAGGATGCACATAGTGCATGGTAGCAGAGCGTAGTGTGACATAGCTTCATGTCTCCTTAGTGTCCTCGGACACATCGGAGACACGAAGCTTTCGATGAAGCGGGCGCGTGAGCGATCCCGTGGAGAGATCACTAGCGAGAATGATGACATGAGTAGCGACAAAGAGTGTGAGAGACACTCTCGCCGAAAGTCCAAGGGTTCCTGCTTAAAGCTAATCTGAGCAGGGTAAGCCGGCCCCTAAGGCGAGGCCGAAAGGCGTAGCCGATGGGAACTAGGTTAATATTCCTAGGCCAGGAGGATGTGACGGATTGTGAAGGTAGTTCATCCTTATCGGATTGAATGGGCTGCTGATCAGTCCCTGGAAATAGCCCTCCATGAGACCGTACCCTAAACCGACACAGGTGGACTGGTAGAGAATACCAAGGCGCTTGAGAGAACGATGTTGAAGGAACTCGGCAAAATACCTCCGTAAGTTCGCGAGAAGGAGGCCCGGTTCCAAGGCAACTTGGAGCTGGGGGCACAAACCAGGGGGTGGCGACTGTTTATTAAAAACACAGGGCTCTGCGAAGTCGCAAGACGACGTATAGGGTCTGACGCCTGCCCGGTGCCTGAAGGTTAAAAGGAGGGGTGAGAGCTCCGAATTGAAGCCCAGGTAAACGGCGGCCGTAACTATAACGGTCCTAAGGTAGCGAAATTCCTTGTCGGGTAAGTTCCGACCTGCACGAATGGCGTAACGACTTCCCCGCTGTCTCCAACATCGACTCAGCGAAATTGAATTGCCTGTCAAGATGCAGGCTTCCCGCGGTTAGACGGAAAGACCCCGTGCACCTTTACTACAGCTTCGCACTGGCATCAGGATTGTGATGTGCAGGATAGGTGGTAGGCATCGAAACCGGAACGCTAGTTCCGGTGGAGCCTCCCTTGAGATACCACCCTTCGCACTCTTGATGTCTAACCGCGGTCCGTTATCCGGATCCGGGACCCTGCGTGGCGGGTAGTTTGACTGGGGCGGTCGCCTCCTAAAGCGTAACGGAGGCGCGCGAAGGTTGGCTCAGAGCGGTCGGAAATCGCTCGTTGAGTGCAATGGCAGAAGCCAGCCTGACTGCGAGACTGACAAGTCGAGCAGAGACGAAAGTCGGCCATAGTGATCCGGTGGTCCCAAGTGGGAGGGCCATCGCTCAACGGATAAAAGGTACGCCGGGGATAACAGGCTGATACTGCCCAAGAGTCCATATCGACGGCAGTGTTTGGCACCTCGATGTCGGCTCATCTCATCCTGGGGCTGGAGCAGGTCCCAAGGGTACGGCTGTTCGCCGTTTAAAGAGGTACGTGAGCTGGGTTTAGAACGTCGTGAGACAGTTCGGTCCCTATCTGCCGTGGGTGTAGGATACTTGAGAGGAGTTGCCCCTAGTACGAGAGGACCGGGGTGAACGATCCACTGGTGGACCTGTTGTTGCGCCAGCAGCAGTGCAGGGTAGCTATGATCGGACAGGATAACCGCTGAAGGCATCTAAGCGGGAAGCCCCCCTCAAAACAAGGTATCCCTGAGGGCCGAGGTAGACCACCTCGTCAATAGGCCGGAGATGTAAGTGCAGCAATGCATTCAGTTGACCGGTACTAATCGCCCGATAGGCTTGATCTGTTCCAGTAACAGTCAGTGACACAAGAACCAAAAGCAAAACACAAAACTTGGACTTCATGTCGATTGTATCTCCGCGACGTCTCAAAACCGAAACGTCGCGAATATGGATTTTCCTCGGTTTGGTGGTCATAGCGCAAGTGAAACACCCGGTCCCATCCCGAACCCGGAAGTTAAGCACTGTTGCGCCGATGGTACTGCGTCTTAAGGCGTGGGAGAGTAGGTCACCGCCAAACCTAGAAAAATCCATAAACATAAACGATACCAATAAAATATACCTTCAGACAAACACATCTGAAGACACAGACGCCCAGTCACAACACGCGTGATCAAGCAGCGGCAGCCTCAAGCAACAAAACGCAATGAGGCAAAACAAAAATGTCGCGGGATGGAGCAGCCCGGTAGCTCGTCAGGCTCATAACCTGAAGGTCGTAGGTTCAAATCCTACTCCCGCAACCAAATATTCCCAACATAACAAATACTTACAGCCGCCTCCGGGCGGTGCTTTGCGGTTGTCTGTTGCGCGCCAAATCAAACTTTGTGGGCGCGATGAGGACGGTAAGGCTGGAAGGCCTCACCAAAGACACCGAAAACCCTGCAACGCTCCCTAAAAGCTGACAAAAACGCAGACCCTATGCTGCAGTAAGTCCAACCCGCAGCGCGTCCAGCAAACCGCGTGCATCTGCTTCACTCATGACGAGCGGCGGGGACAGAATCACGTTTGCACCCGAAACCCGGATCAGCGCACCGGCTTCGTAGCAGGCCTCCTGAACGGCCAGAGCCCGGCGCCCGTCAAGCGGCGCCCGTGTCTGGCGATCACTCACCAGTTCGAGGGCTGTCATCAGCCCATAGCCGCCCCGAACATCGCCGATGACATCAAAACGGTCCTTCAAGGCCAGACAGCCCTCGTACAGCTGGGTGCCGCGTGCCGCTGCTGTTGCGGTCACATTCAGACGCTGCATCTCTGCCAGACAGGCGAGCGCGGCCGCCGCACCGACGGGATGGCCGGAATAGGTATAGCCATGGCCAATCTTGGCGTCGGGGTTCTCCTCAAAGACCTCAATCATCCGGTCACCCATCATGACCGCGCCAAATGGGAAATAGCCGTTTGTGATCGCTTTTGCGGTACACATCATATCGGGCTGGATGCCCCAGAGCCGGGCCCCCGACCAGGCCCCTGTGCGCCCATAAGCCGTGATCACCTCGTCGGTGATCAGCAGGATGCCGTTGCGATTGCAGATTTCCTGGACCATGGGGGCAAATGACGGATGGGGCGGGATCACACCGCCTGCCCCGAGGATCGGCTCCATGATCATCGCGGCAATCGTATTGGCGCCCTGGAAGGCGATCTCATCCTCCAACGCGGCGGCGCAAAGCTGGGCCAGACGCTCCGGGTCGCTTTCGTTGAAGGGGTTGCGATAGGTATAGGGGGCCGGGATATGAAAACAGCCTGGAAGCAGCGGTTCGTAAGCATTCCGGAAGTTGGCGTTTCCGTTTACCGAGGCGCCGCCGATATGGGTGCCATGATAGCCTTTCTTGAGGCTGAGGAACTTGGTTCGGCCACTGTCGCCACGCAGTTTGTGATATTGCCGCGCCAGCCGCAGCGCGGTCTCCACGGAATCCGAGCCGCCAGAGGTGAAGAAGGCTCGGCTCAGGCCATCTGGAGCGAAGAACCGGCTGAGTTCATAGGACAGCTCAATCGCCGCATCATTCGATGTTCCGCGGAAGGTAGAGTAATACGGCAGCTTCTCCAGCTGTGCAGCCATCGCGTCCTTAACCGGCTGGCAGGAATAGCCGAGGTTCACATTCCAGAGGCCGCCAACCCCGTCGATGACCCGATGGCCGTCAATGTCTGTGATGGACACGCCCTCGGCACTGGTGATGATCTTGGGCGGCTGCGCGACACTGTCCTGCGGTGATGTCATCGGATGCCACATCAGGCGGCCGTTGTGTTCCTTGAGGAAGTTTGACTCTGTCATGACGTGGAATCCGTTTCATAGTGCCGACTGGACTCACTGGCCCAGGCGGATGTCACATTTGCGGGGAGTTGCCCCCCCCAGTTTCGGGTGATGTCGCGGCTCGCTTTGATCAGTTCTGTTTTGATCAACCGCTCTTGCTCGGGAGACACACGTGTGGCGACGCTGGCCACCGAAACGGCGCCCGCAAACAGGCCGGTCTGATCGTAGAGCGGCGCAGAGAGGCTGTGGATTTCCGCTTCGAAACTGCGGTCCGAACAGCCAAAGCCGGTAGCGCGCGCGTCGGTGATTAGATCGCTCAACGCCTCCGCTGTGGTGGCTGTATGCGGCGTGAACCTATCCATCTGGGAGAGTGCGGCCTCCAGCATCGCGTCAGGGCCAAAAGCCAGCGCGCAAAGGCCTGATGCCGTCGCATGGAGTGGAAATGTTGTGATGTCGATGATCGCCCGTGTGCCATGACGAGGCGATTCGCAGGACGCAAGCGCGTAGAGTGTGGTGCCCGACACCACCGAGACATGCGCCGTCTCGCCAGTCACGTCGGCGAGCTGCGACAATGGCAATTGCGCCCCAAGCTTGCGCGGGACGGTTGCCTCCCGCACCTGCGCCAACTGTAGGACAGCAGGCCCCAGCCGATAGTGTTTTGTCGTCGGGTTCTGCTCGACAAATCCAGCTGTCTCAAGGGCTTGGAGGTGGCGATATGTGGTTGCCTTGTCGCGCCCGGCAATCCTGCACAGCTGCGATAGGCCGATTTCCGGGCGGTCGGCCGAGAAGTGCGACAGTAGTGCCAGCGTTTTGGTTGCAGAGGACATGTCGTCGGTCACCGTTCCTGTGGAGTCAGAAAAAATTTGACACATGATAGATAGCAAGGCAACCTTTTTTGCGAAACACTGGTTTGATATATGAACCAGTCAACGGGAGGGGAAACATGTCGAAATTTAAAAAATCTGTTGCCGCGCTTGCCTTGGTCGCCGCTGCTGCTGCCGGTGCGGTTCATGCCGAATACCCGGAAAAACCCGTAGAATTTGTGGTGCCATGGCCGCCCGGCGATCTGGAGGACGTTCTGACTCGCATGATTGCTGAGGATTTCTCGGCGGCCTATGATGTGCCAACTGCTGTAGTGAACAAACCCGGCGGTGGTGGTGGGCCATTTCCTGGCGCGGTTGCGGTGGCAGAGGCGCCTGCAGATGGCTACACCATCGGCTCCTTTATTATCGCGATCCCGGTGGTTGGTCCGCAGATCGGCATTCCGCAGCTGAGCCCGGATCCATTTGTCCCATTGGGCAATTTTCTGACCTATCCGTTTGTGATCGCCGCCGGCGCTGATGCGCCTTACGATGATATCGCCGGACTGGCGGCTCATGCGGCGCAGAACGATGTGGTGCTGGGGCATTTCGGTGCGCCCTTGGTCCCAACTCAGGTAACATTGGGTTTGGCCAAAGAGCTGGGGTTTTCCTACGCTTCCGATGCGGCGTTTGACGCGCTGGATTGCAACACATTGGCCTCTGGCGATGTGGATGTGATCAACACCACGCTGCAATTGATCCTGCCGTGCCTCGATGAGGTGAAGGTGCTTGCCTCCATCGGTTCAGAGCGGATCCCATTGACGGCCGAGGCGCCAACCGTCGCAGAGCTGGCGCCGGATCTGAACGTCTCTCTTTGGAATGGGCTGTTTGTTCACAAGGAAACCCCACAGGACGTGCGCGACAAGATTATTGCTGTCGCCCAGAAAACCGTGATGTCCGATCGGGCTCAGGCGCTTGCTGCAGAAACAGGCGCGGCGGTCTACTGGCAGCCCGCGGCAGACGTCGTCACGCAGATCCAGACCGACACTGAGACCATGGCCCGGATTGAAAAAATGCTCTCCGAATAAGCACGACCGGGGACGCCGGGCGGTGCGGCCGCCCGGTCACGGCCATTCACGAGCGGGGGGACAGATGTCGCGGGTCAATACGCTTCAAGCCTTATTCAAACGCTATCGCCGACCGGGCGATATCGTGTTTGCCTGGATTATCCTCATTGTGGCGCTGCTGCTGTTGGCGCAGCTTTACGACCAGACCGCGTGGCGCAAGGGTGGGCCGCTGTTTGCCCAACCCCGGTTCTGGCCGGCGGTTTCCCTAACAGGCATGGCAGGGTTTGCGGCATTGCATCTGTTGGGTTCGGCCCTGTCTGAGCGCATCCAAGGCCGCTGGCAGGAGGTCTGGCTCTGGCTGTCCTCACTGGAATATGCCGGTTGGTTTATCGCCTATGCGGCCGTCGTGCCTTATGCGGGCTACCTTCCGGCCACGGTCCTATTCGCAGTCGCCTTGGCCCTGCGTGCCGGATACCGGCGACCAGCCGCGCTTGCCGGTGCGGCAGTCTCGGCAGGGGTGATCGTGCTGCTGTTCAAAACCTTGCTGAAGGTGAACCTGCCCGCTGGCCGTGTTTATGAGGTGCTGCCGGACGGGTTGCGCCAGATCATGCTGACCTATTTCTGAACGGAACATTCGATGGAAAACCTCCTCGCCGGAGCCGAGATGCTTGCACGCTGGGACGTGGTTGTTGCGCTTTTGGTCGGGTCGATCGGCGGCGTCGTGATCGGCGCGATCCCAGGGGTTGGCCCGGCGGTCGCCATCGCAATCCTCCTGCCCGCGACCTTTGCTTTCGACCCGATCGTGGGGTTGACGATGCTGCTGGGGATTTACGGCTCCTCGATGTATGGCGGAGCCATTCCGGCTGTCCTGATCAATACACCGGGCACAGCGGTCAATGCGCTCACCTCCTACGATGGCCACCCGATGACACAGAAAGGCGACGCCCACCGTGCGCTTTCGCTGGCCTATAGCGCGTCTTTCTGGGGCGGAATATTTGGCATTGGGTGCCTGATCCTGTTGTCGCCGGTTTTAGCGCTGGTGGCTCCGATGTTTGGGTCCAGAGAGATATTTCTGGCGGCACTTCTTGGGGTTATTCTGGTGATCCTCGCCCACCGCGGTCAGATATTCGCAGCCGGTGTCCTGGCCATGTTTGGTATCTTTCTGCAAACCATCGGCCTGGATGCGGTGACCTATACCCAGCGCTACACCTTTGGTCTGACCTTTCTCAGTTCGGGCGTGAATCTGATTGTTGTCGTGCTTGGCCTCTTTGCGCTCAGTCAGGCATTTTTTCTGCTGACGACCCCGGATAGTAGTCCTGACGCCAAACCGGTGACCGGTCGCATGAGCGCCGGCCTGCGTGAGTTGATGCGCCACAAGCGGGTTGCCACGGTGGCCTCCGGCTGCGGTGTGATTCTGGGCATGATCCCCGGCACCGGGGAGTTCACGGCCCAGTTCATGAGCTACACCTATGCACAAAAAACATCCAAGACGCCGGTTCTCTTTGGCAAAGGCTCTCCCGAAGGGCTGATCGCCTCAGAGGCTGCAAACAACGCCGTCCCGGCGGCGGCCATGATCCCGCTGCTGGCGCTTGGCATTCCGGGGGAGGCTCTGACGGCCATGATGCTGTCGGTATTCTATGTTCACAATGTCATTCCCGGCCCCCAACTGTTTCAGAACAATATCGATCTGGTCTATGGCCTCTATCTGGCGCTGATCCTGCTGAATGTGATCGTGGTGGCCTTTCTGATGGTGTCCACCAACCTGCTGACCCGGATCATCCGGATCCCGACCCGGTTTCTGGGGGTGCTGATCCTGTTGTTGTCCTTTGTCGGGGTCTACTCGCTGCGGAACTCCCTCACGGACTGTATGATTGCTGCGGGGTTTGGCGTGTTCGGCCTGATCCTCAAGCGCCTGAACCTGCCGATTGTGCCGATCATTCTGGGCATGGTTCTGGGCGGCATCATGGAGGTCAAGCTGCGCTCTGCCCTGCCCAGACTCAAAACACCGCTTGATATGATTGACCGGCCGATTTCCTTCATTCTTTTCGCGCTGATCGTCTTGGTTCTGGCGCTGCATATCCGCGCGTTGATGCGGGAATGGCAGCTGCATCAACCGGATGAAGACCATGATTTGCACGACAGCCAGACAAGGTAACCCCAATGGACCAAACCAAAATTGACACCCTGCGTGCGCAGCCTGTGCCGTGTTTTTCACATCTGATTGACGGGCAGCAGGTTGCCGCCTCCGATGGTGCGACGATGGAAGTGCTTTCGCCCATCGACGGGCAGGCGTTGACCCGGATTGCGCGGGGAACAGCAACGGATATGGAACGTGCCATCACCTCCGCCCGCGCCGCCTTTGAGGACCGCCGCTGGGCCGGCCAACCCCCGGCTGCGCGCAAGAAGGTGCTGATGAAATGGGCGGACCTGATTGAGGCCGACGCGCTGAACCTTGCGGTTCTGGGTGTGCGGGATAATGGCACCGAGATCAGCATGGCGCTGAAGGCCGAACCGGGATTCGCCGCTGCGACCATTCGCTACTATGCCGAAGCGCTGGACAAGATCTATGGCGAAATCGCTCCAACCGCCGGGGACATCCTTGGGATGATCCACAAGGAACCGGTCGGCGTTGTCGGCGCGATCATTCCCTGGAATTTCCCGATGATGATCGGCGCTTGGAAGCTGGCGCCAGCATTGGCCATGGGGAACTCTGTGGTTCTGAAGCCGTCTGAGATGGCGTCGCTCTCGCTGATGCGTATGGCGGAACTGGCATTGGAGGCCGGGCTGCCGCCGGGTGTTTTGAACGCGGTCACCGGGGAAGGCGCGGTTGTGGGAGAGACGCTGGGGCTCTCCATGGATGTTGACGTTTTGGTCTTCACCGGATCCGGGCAAACCGGGCGCCGTCTGATGGAATATGCCGCGCGCTCCAATCTGAAACGTGTGTATCTGGAGCTGGGGGGTAAATCCCCCAATATCGTTTTTGCCGACGCGCCAGATCTGACAGAGGCGGCGAAGGTCACCGCTGCGGGTATTTTCCGCAACGCCGGTCAGGTCTGCGTGGCGGGATCGCGACTCTTGGTGGAGGCCTCGATTCATGACGCCTTTGTTGAAGAGGTGGTGAAGGCAGCACAGGCCATGCGGGTCGGCGACCCGCTCCGGCTCGACACGCAAATCGGCGCGATCAATTCCGAAGCACAGCTGGCCAGAAACCTGCAATGTGTCGCCAAAGCAGAAGCGGAGGGAGGACAGATCGTCACCGGGGGGCAGCGTCTGCTGCCGGAAACCGGTGGCTCTTACATGGCACCCACGATTGTCACTGGTGTGACGCCTGATGCAACTCTGGCGCAGGAGGAGGTCTTCGGCCCGGTGCTTGCCGTCACGCCGTTTGAGACTGACGCCGAAGCCCTGCGGATTGCCAATGCCACGGTCTACGGCCTCGCGGGCGCGGTCTGGACCTCCGGGCTGAGCCGGGCCCATCGCATGGTGCGGGGCGTGAGAACGGGCGTCATGCACGTCAACACCTATGGCGGTGCCGACGGCACGGTGCCTCTGGGTGGGGTCGGGCAATCCGGAAATGGCTCAGATAAATCGCTCCATGCCATCGACAAATACATCAATCTGAAAACCGCATGGATGAAGCTCTGCAGGGGGGTGTCATGACCAATAAAACGATTCTGGTGATCGGCACCTATGATACCAAAGATGATGAGTTGAGCTTCCTTGCGGGGGTTATCCGTAACCAGGGCGGCCAGGTGCTGACCATGGATGTCTCGGTGCTGGGCGATCCTGCCACCCCTACCGATTATTCAAAACATGATGTGGCGACGGCTGGTGACAGTTCTATCCAGACCGCTATCGACAGTGGTGACGAAAACACCGCGATGCAGATCATGGCGCGCGGGGCAAGCGTACTGGCGGCACGGCTGTACAGTGCCGCCGCCTTTGATGGCGTGATTGTTCTGGGTGGGACCATGGGCACCGATCTGGCACTTGATGTCTGTTCCGCATTGCCGCTTGGCGTGCCGAAGTACATCGTCTCAACGGTTGCTTTCTCGCCGCTGATCCCAGCCGAGCGATTGGCCCCTGACACCCAGATGATCTTATGGGCGGGAGGGCTATATGGTCTTAACTCGGTGTGCAGGGCCTCGCTTAGCCAGGCAGCTGGGGCGGTTCTCGGCGCGGCGCGGGCAGTGCAGATGCCGGACCCGGATAAACCGCTGATCGGGATCATGTCCCTCGGCACCTCGGCGCTGAAATATGTCATCCCGCTGAAACCGGCGCTGGAGGCACGCGGTTTTGAGGTCGCTGTATTTCACGCCACAGGCATGGGGGGGCGGGCGTTTGAAAGCCTCGCAAAACAGCGCGCCTTTGCCTGTGTTTTTGATTTTTGTACGCAGGAACTTGGGAATCAGATCCACGGATCAGCTATCTCCGCCGGGGCGGACCGGCTGACCAATGCGGGTCTCGCAGGGATCCCGCAGATCGTCGCGCCTGGCTGTTACGATCTCGTGGATGTGGTCGGCTGGCAACCGGTTGCGGAGAAATGGGCCGACCATCCGACCCATGCTCATAATCGCCTGCTGACCTCGGTTGTGCTCAACACGCAGGAGCGGCGGCAGGTCGCGCAGGCCCACGCGACGCAGCTGGCGACAGCCACCGGTCCTGTCGCAGTGATACTACCTGAACGCGGGCTGGGCGAATGGGATCGGGACGGCGCGGATCTCCATGACAGTGCCGGGCTGGCGCGCTTCCTGGCGGAGCTTGAGGCAAGATTGCCCGCCCATGTCGCCGCACATCGCATCGACAGCCACATCAACGATGCCGCCTTCGCTGACAAGGTGTTGGACATTTTCGACAGCTGGTGCGCCGAAGGCATCATTTCGCCGGAACGGCGAATTGGTGGATCACCACATTGACACAGGCGATTTTTTACTTAACTTGATAAGTAATATATCACCAATAACCCGCAGGATCCGTGATGCCGCATTTCCAGATCGAATATTCTGCCAACCTTGAAGAGGCGCTGGACATGACGGAACTCTGCGAGGCGCTCCGTGCCGAAGCGGCGCAGATTGAGACCTTTCCCACCGCCGGGATCCGCGTTCGGGCCGTTCGGGTGGACCATGTGGCGATGGCGGATGGCAATCCCGCACACGGGTTCATTGACTTGTCCATCCGTCTGCGCGCAGGGCGCAGCCTTGCGGTCAAGAAAGACGCCACCGCGCGCATATTTTCTGTGCTTTGCGATTTTGCCCGCAGCGCGATGGAAAGCCACCCCATCGCTCTCTCCGCGGAGATGCGTGACATCGACGCGGAGCTTTCACCCAAATTCGGAAACATCCGCGACCATCTGGAGGACAAGGCATGAGCCAGCTCGACAGCAATATCGGCAAATTGGACGGCTATCTTGCGCGGTTCCGCGACACGGGAATCCGGAACCGGATCGCGGGTGCGGATGTGGCCGGAGAGGCAGGCGTGTTTCAGACCATATCCCCGGTCGACAAAAGCGTGATCTGTGATGTGGCGCATGGAACGGCGGCTGACATCGACGCGGCCGCTCAGGCGGCGCAGCAGGCCTTCGCGGAATGGCGGGATTTGCCTGCGGTCCAGCGCAAGAAAATTTTGATCTGCATTGCAGAGGGCATTGAGGCGCGCGCGGAGGAAATTGCACTCTGCGAGTGCTGGGACACCGGGCAAGCCTATAAATTCATGTCCAAGGCCGCTCTGCGCGGTGCCGAGAATTTTCGCTATTTTGCCGATCAGGTGGTGCAGGCCCGGGACGGCCAACACCTGCAATCCCCGACGCTGATGAATGTGACCACCCGTGTCCCCATCGGTCCGGTTGGGGTGATCACCCCCTGGAACACACCATTTATGCTTTCTACGTGGAAGATTGCGCCGGCATTGGCCGCAGGCTGCACGGTTGTTCACAAACCCGCCGAAGCCTCGCCTCTGACGGCCCGCCTGCTTGTCGAAATCGCTGAGGAGGCCGGCCTGCCCCCCGGCGTGCTGAACACGGTCAACGGGTTTGGCGATGAGGCAGGCAAGGCGCTTTGTGAACATCCAGCCATCAGGGCCATCGCCTTTGTGGGTGAGTCGCGCACCGGCAGTCTGATTACCAAACAGGGCGCCGACACGCTGAAGCGCAATCACCTCGAACTGGGCGGCAAAAACCCTGTCATCGTTTTTGAGGATGCAGATCTTGAGCGCGCGCTGGATGCGGTGATTTTCATGATCTACTCGATCAACGGGGAACGCTGCACTTCGTCGTCGCGGTTGCTGATACAGGACAGCATCAGGGACGATTTTGAGGCCCGGCTGATCGCGCGCGTCAACAACATCAAGGTTGGCCACCCGCTGGACCCCACGACGGAAATCGGCCCGCTTGTCAGCGAAGAGCATTTCAACAAGGTCACCAGTTATTTTGACATCGCGGCGCAAGAGGGCGCAACAATTGCGGCCGGCGGCGAACCCTTTGGCGACGAGGGGTATTTCATCAGGCCCACCCTGTTCACGGATGCGCGCAATGACATGCGTATCGCACAGGAGGAGATCTTCGGCCCGGTGCTGACATCCATCCCGTTTACCACCGAAGAGGAAGCGCTGGCACTGGCCAATGACACGGCTTACGGGCTGACCGGTTATCTCTGGACCAATGACCTGACCCGGGCCTTACGGTTCACCGACAGGCTGGACGCGGGCATGATCTGGGTAAACTCTGAAAATGTGCGCCACCTGCCGACCCCGTTTGGCGGCGTTAAGGCGTCCGGTATTGGTCGCGACGGCGGCGATTGGTCGTTTGAATTCTACATGGAGCAAAAGCACATCGGTTTCGCCACCGGCTCCCACAAGATAACGAAGTTAGGAGCGCTCTGATGCCAGTCCCAGCCCCAAATCTCTATCCCGACTTCAACACCATCCGGCTCAGCCATGTTTGTCTGAACGTCAAGGATCTGGCCGCGTCTCAAAAATTCTATACCGAAATCCTTGGCCTGCAGGTCAGCGATGCGGATGAAAACCGTATCTATCTGCGCGCGATGGAGGAACGCGGCCACCATTGCGTGATCCTGCAACAATCGGACCAGCCGGGCACGGTTGAGGTGATGGGGTTCAAGACCTTTGATGAGGAAGATCTGGATCGCGCCGATGCCTATTTCCGCAAGAAGGGACGGCCAACCGAATGGGTGCAACGCCCGTATCAGGGGCGCACACTGCTGACCTCGGATAACATGGGTATCCCGCTGGAATTCTATCACAAAATGGACCGTCTGGCGCCGATCCACCAGCAGTACCAGCTCTATCGCGGAGTGAAGCCGCTGCGGATCGACCATTTCAACTGCTTCAGCCAGGACGTAGATGCCTCGGTCGCCTTTTACAGTGACTTTGGCTTCCGTGTGACAGAATACACCGAAGACGAGGAGAGCAAGAAACTCTGGGCGGCCTGGCTGCATCGCAAAGGTGGCGTGCATGATATGGCCTTTACCAACGGTACCGGTCCGCGCATGCATCACGTTGCCTTCTGGGTGCCAAACCCACTTAATATCATCGACCTGCTCGATCTGATGGCGACCACCGGTTATGTCGACAATATTGAACGAGGCCCGGGGCGGCACGGCATTTCCAACGCCTTCTTCCTCTATATCCTCGATCCCGATGGCAACCGGATCGAAATCTACTGTTCCGATTATCAAACCGTCGATCCCGACCTTGAGCCGATCAAATGGGATCTGAAGGATCCGCAGCGCCAGACGCTGTGGGGGGCGCCGGCCCCGGAAAGCTGGTTCAAACATGGCAGCCGTTTTGTTGGCGTCACGCCAAGGGAGCCGGAGTTGCAAGCCAGCCCGATCATCGCACCATGAAGTTTGCAACCTACAGCGCCAACGGGCAGGTGTATTACGGGGCCGCAACCGATGCGGGGATGATCGCGCTCAGCCCCCGTTTTCCGGCGTGGCCAACGCTGCTGGATGTGATCCGGGAGGGCGGTCTCGATCAACTTGCCGTCGCAGCGGCGGACCAACCTGTCACCCATAGGGACGTTCGCTTTGAAATGGTGCTGCCCAATGCGCGGCGTATTCTCTGTGTCGGGGTGAATTTCCCGGACCGCAACGCCGAATACAAAGACGGCAGCGAGCAGCCGAAATACATGTCGCTGTTCCCCCGCTTTGCCAGCGGCTTCACCGGTCACAACCGCCCTCTTATCCGCCCCCCAGAAAGCCTTATGCTCGACTACGAAGGCGAGGTTGCGATCATCATTGGCAAAGCCGGGCGGCGCATCGCGCAGGCCGACGCCTATGACCATATTGCGGCATTGACCATCTGTAACGAGGGCACCATCCGCGATTGGGTGCGGCACGCAAAATTCAACGTCACCCAGGGCAAGAACTGGGATAACTCCGGTGCCATCGGCCCTTGGCTCGTGCCCTTCGATGATCCCGCGCAGCTGGACACCGCGCGGATCATCACCCGTGTGAACGGAGATATCCGACAGGACGATGTCCTGTCGCGGATGATGCACCCGATCCGGCGGGAGATCGAATATATCTCCACCTTTATGACGCTGGAGCCGGGCGATGTCATCGTGACCGGCACGCCGACCGGGTCCGGTGCGCGGCTTGATCCGCCTCAGTACCTGAAACCCGGCGATGTGGTTGAGGTCGAAGTGACAGGGATCGGTACTCTCAGAAACACGATTGAGGACGAACAGCCATGACACCGCAGGACCATGCGCAGGCCGCTGCGGAGTTATTGCAGGCGGAGAAGACCGGCCAGCAGATCGGCTTGCTCAGCCTGCGGCACCCGGAGATGGGCATGGACGATTCCTATGCGATCCAGACAGCGATCCATCAGGCCAAGCTGGCGCAGGGGCGCCGGGTCATCGGGTGGAAAATCGGGCTCACGTCGAAGGCGATGCAATATGCCCTGAATATCGACATTCCAGACAGCGGTATCCTCTTCGATGATATGCTGTTTGCCGATGGTGGGCGTATCCCCAAGGGCCGTTTTATCCAGCCGCGGATCGAAGCGGAAATCGCCTTTGTCATGAAAACCGCGATTGGCGGCAGCAATGTCACGCGCACCGACGTGCTGACCGCCACCGATTATGTGGCGCCCGCCCTCGAAATTCTCGACACCCGCATCGCGCGCCAGGACCATGCCACCGGCCAAAGCCGGAATGTCTTTGACACCATTAGCGACAACGCCGCCAATGCGGGTGTTGTGCTGGGCGCTCAGCGCCACTCGGTTGATGCCTTTGACTTGCGTTGGGTTGGGGCGATCACCAGCCTGAACGGACAGGTTGAGGAAACCGGCCTCGGGGCGGGTGTTCTCAACGATCCGGTCGAAAGCGTGGTTTGGCTGGCCCGTCGCATGGCGCAATATGGTCAACGCATTGAGCCGGGTCAGATCGTCCTGTCGGGCAGCTTTATCCGCCCGGTCGAATGTCCGTCTGGCACAGAGATCGCTGCGGATTTCGGCCCCTTCGGCTCAGTAGAGATCGGTTTTGCATAATAACGTCAGACGGCCGAAGGCGATCCGCGCTCTGCTGTCTCAGTCCAATTTTCCCGAGGAGCCCCTAGCCTGCAATGGTCGGCCGGGCGCAGGTCACGGCGCCTCTGTTGGAACGCCCCCAAGGACGGGTTTGTTGTTCTTCAGATGGCGCGCCACCAGCTGGCGTTGCTGTCTGCCGCTGGGGATCGGGCAGGCTGAGCGGGCTGCGGCCTGCGGGGCAAGCAGCTCAGGAAACAGCAGGGTGATTTCCTCATAGGCCTCCGGGGGCAGCGCCTTCAGCGCCTCGGCGCCGGTGAACAGACTTTCGGTCGGGGCGCCTTCGGCGAAAATCACCTCGTGCTGATCGCACAGCAGGTGGAAATATTCGACCGCCTCGTCGTTTGGCTCAACAAAAATACCGGGAAGCTCCGTCAGGCGCACTGCAGCCACCAGCACCTCGGGGGCAACAAACATCCGCTCCGAGATTTTCGACGACACCAGCATCCGGTGCTGGCGCGACACCAGAAGATCGCGCTCCGGCAGCCCATGACCCAGGGCACCCGCGGTGATTCTGACCGGCCTCAGCTTGGGGTTGTCGGCCACGTCAGCGGCGGAGAGCTTGCGGCTCATCACCATGCGCAAGGGGCGATAGCTGCCGTCTGCGACCCGAACCCGATCGCCGGCTACAAGGGCCTCGACCGCGATTCGGCCACGATCCGTTTCGATCAGCGTGCCGCGCGCAAAACAGGTGATGTCGGCATAATTCCAGCCCGAGGTATGGTTCTGATAGCTGCCCAGCGTCGCGCCGACGGTAAATTCAGAATCCGGTCCGGGCACGAAATACCAACTGCCACCGGTGTTGAAGAAATAGAAGGTCTCGACATGTCCGGTGCCGCCGGTGTCGGTGAAGGAGACATTGATCGCATAAGGTGTCCCCGTAGACCCGTTGAAGGCACCGCCGTTGATGCTGATGCTTTCATTGCCGTCGCCACTCCCCTGATAGGCCGCGTCGTCATCGTCCAAGGTGGCGGTGTAGGAGGTGTTGTACTGGGCGTTGTAGCCGGTCCCGCTCCACCTGAAGGCTGTGACTGTATACTGTGGCATCGCGCTACCCTCGCGATCCGGTATCGACGGGGTTACCGCCCGACAGCGACTGATCTGACAGTGGTTGATCCGACAGCGATTGGAACAGCTGGCGCAGACCGGCTGGGGTCAGTTTATACTGGATTGCATCAGCTCCCAGGTCAGCCTCAACTGGCTGACGTTCCGCCGGATCAACCGCAACCCCGTTGCTGGATTTCAGTGCGGCGCAAAATGCTGCGTTCTTGCTCATCGCCATAAACCTCGGCTCACTCTTCAGGCAGGACTCTCTACCACTTTAGGGCAGTGTGCCGTTTCTCCAAACATATTATCCATTTGCACGGCCATCCGGGTGCCGGCTGTCGCTCGGATGGCAGCTGACCTAGGGGAATTTAACCGGGGTTTTTCGTGGCAACAATGGGGGCATAAAGCTCCGCGCGGGATTGTTGCACCCCGGTCTGTTGCGCGCCGGTCGTTTGCGCGCCGGTCGGTTAAACCCCGGTCTGGTGCCGGGCGTTCTTATTGCGCAGACACAAACCCAGGGGCTGTGTCTTGCGACAGGATCAGCGCAGCGGCAGATGCCCCAGATGATCCTCGCCGCGCTGCCGCGCCAGTTTCATCTGTTTCTGGCGTTCACGGAACCGGGCCTTGTCCGCCTCTGAGGTTTCATCGATGCAAAGATGGCAGGATACGCCCTGTTCAAAGGCGGGGTTGGCCTTGTCCTCAGGCAGAATGGGACGGCGGCAGCCGTTGCACAGCTCATGCGGGCCTTCCTGCAATCCGTGGCCAACAGACACCCGGCTGTCAAAGACGAAACATTCGCCATTCCAGCTGCTGTCCTCTTTCGGCATTTCCTCAAGGTAGCGCAGGATGCCACCTTTCAGGTGATAGACGTCCTCAACACCCTGCCCAATAAGGAAGTTGGTGGATTTCTCACAGCGGATGCCGCCGGTGCAGAACATCGCCACGCGTTTGTTGTGAAACCGGTCCTTGTTCTCTTCCCACCAGGCGGGGAACTCGCGAAAACTCTCGGTCTTCGGATCTATGGCGCCCTCAAAGGTGCCGATGGCAACCTCGTAGTCATTGCGGGTGTCGATCACCACCACATCGTCGGAGCGGATCAGATCATTCCAGTCTTCCGGCTCCACATAGTTGCCAACGCGGGCGCGCGGATCAATGTCCGGCTGGCCCATGGTCACGATCTCTTTTTTCAGCCGCACCTTCATCTTGCCAAAGGGCGGCTTATCGCTGCTGGCTTCTTTCCAGTCCAGATCGCTGCATCCCGGCAGCGCCCTGATATGCGCCAGTACCGCATCAATCCCGGCCCGCGGACCGGCGATGGTGCCATTGATCCCCTCCTGCGCCAGCAGCAGAGAGCCTTTGACCTGCTGCGCCTCGCACAGCGTCAGCAGCGCCGGTTTGATGGCGGCAGGGTCGTCGAAACGGGTGAAGTGATAGAGCGCAGCAATCGTATACATGGCGCCGCTTTACACCAAGCAGACAAGCCGCTGCAAGGTCACGGGCCGCGACATTGGCGCAGCTTTGTTGACGGGTGGGTGTGCGACGCGTACCCCTGTCACCAAAGATGCGGAGACCCTTATGACCAAAGCTTTGATCGTGATTGATGTGCAGATGGATTTTTGCCCGGGCGGCGCTCTCGCGGTGCCGGAGGGGGATCAGGTTGTGGCCCCGATCAATGCGATGATGGCGCAATATGATGCCGTCCTGATGACTCAGGATTGGCATCCCGGTGACCACAGCTCCTTTGCCTCGCAACATCGCGATTCTACCGCGTACGACGTGATCGAGATGCCCTATGGTCCACAGGTTCTGTGGCCGGATCATTGTGTGATCGGCAGCGCAGGCGCCCAGTTCCATCCAAAACTGGATCTGCGTGGCGATCTCATTCTGCGCAAAGGCTACCGCCGTGAGATTGACAGCTACTCGGCGTTCTTCGAGAATGATCAGAGCACACCAACAGGGCTGCATGGCTATCTGCAAGAGCGTGGGATTAACCGCCTGACGCTGGTGGGTCTGGCGACGGATTTCTGCGTCGCCTTCTCGGCGTTGGATGCCGCGCGGTTGGGCTATGATGTCACGGTTGATCTGGCGGCCTGCCGGGCGATAGATCTTGATGGCTCCCTGAAGAGGGCCACTGCCAATATGGAGGCAGCAGGCGTGTGCCTGCTTGGTACCCTTGGGTAAGTTATTAACGAATTGACGATACTAAAGACTCGTCGTCATCAGGGACCTAGCAAACAGATGCCGCAGGCCGATGCGCTCAAAACTGGGCCATTAGAAACCTACAATAGGCGATACAGCCAGCGCGGGCTGCTCAACCGGTATGCGGAAGGGCGGGGTCGCTATTTTGCCTATCGTCAAATGACGATGGCGGGACTTTCCGCGCTGATCGGACTGCTCACTTTTCCCCTGGTTGGTCTGGTCGTCTTCTTCGTCGCCTTTCTTGGGGACATGCTGGATACGGTGTACCTGGCTCGGTCGGCTCCCATTGGGGAGACCGCCCGCTATCGGCATGTGCAGGTGATCAGCACGATCACCGCTGCTATTCAGGCCCTATCGCTGGCGTTTCTGGCTTGGTCACCGTCGATATTCATGCATTCTGAGGATCATCTTCATCAGGCCCACGCCACGCCGCTTTTTACCGTTGGTATTCTGGTTGGTGCAGCAATCAATGCCACCGTGATCCTGCCTTACCATGTGTCTGCCGGGGTTACGCGTCTTGCGATCTATGGCCTGACTCCCTTGGCAACGATTGCGATTGAAACCGTCAATGGAACCGGCGGTGGGATGGCCGATGTGCAGCTGTTCCAGATGGCTGGTCTGGGCGTGCTCTACTTCAGTGTCTTCTTCTTCGTCAGTTTTATCTCCGGTCGCTACAATCGCAGCCGCAAGAACACATTGGCGATGGCGCTGCAGCACAAGCAGCTGGCTCAGATCAATGCCAAACTTCAAGCTCAGCAATTGCAAGCACAGCGGCTTGCTTTGGTGGCAGAAAACGCCAATGACAGCGTATTCCTCATGGATGAGGAGGGCCGGATCACCTGGGTGAATGAGGCATTTACCCGGATTACCGGCTACCGTTACGGTGAGGCGATTGGCAAGATGCCGGGTACGCTTCTCAACGGGAATGACACCGATATGGCCGTTGTCCGCGCGCTTGAGAAAGGGCGTGCCACCGGCAAACCCTTCCGGTTGGAGATCTGCAATCGGCGCAAGGATGGCCAGCTTCTGTGGCTGGAGACCAATCAGGTGCCGATGCTGCGTGACGATGGTACGGTGGAAACCATCATCGCGGTTGAGCGTGATGTCACCGCCGCGAAACAATATGAACAGCAGCTGAAAGATGCCCGGATCGCCGCCGAGGAGGGCGCGCGGGTGAAATCCGAATTCCTCGCCACCATGTCCCATGAAATCCGGACCCCCATGAATGGGGTCATCGGCATGGCGCAGATGCTGGAACGCACCCAGCTGGACGAGGACCAGAAACTCTATGCCGACACCATCCTCGGCTCGGCGCGCACCCTGCTGTCGCTGATCAACGATGTGCTTGACCTATCCAAGATGGACGCTGGTGAGGTGATCCTCAGCGAGGTGGATTTTGATCTGCCTGCCTGTTTCCAGCAGACCCTGCAACTGTTTGAACCGCAGGCGCAGGAGAAAGGCATCACCCTTGAGCTGGATATTGCACCGGATGTGCCGCGGATGATCAACGGCGATGACCGGCGGTTGCGTCAGGTGTTGCTGAACTTGGTCGGCAATGCGGTGAAATTCACCGAATCCGGCGGCGTCCGGGTCGCGGTTTCCACCAGCCGCGTTGGGGACCGGCTGCGCCTGCGCTTCTCGGTGGCCGATACCGGCATCGGCATTGCCAAGGAGAAGCAGGATCAGATCTTTGAACGGTTCTCTCAGGCCGATGCGGCGATCACCCGGCGGTTTGGTGGCACCGGTCTTGGCCTCACCATCTCGCGCCTGCTGTGCGAGGCGATGGGCGGCGAAATTGACGTCACCTCGGACCCGGGCAAAGGGGCCTGTTTCTCGGTGCATATGCGGATGCAACCTGCCACCGGATCCGGCCTCGCCGAGATTGCCGACAGCGCCCAGCACCTGGGCCGGTCCCTAGACGGGATGCGCATCCTCGTGGCGGAGGACAACCGGATCAACCGCCTTCTCGTGGAGAAATATCTGCAGGATGAACCTGTTACACTCGAATTCGCTATGGATGGGGCGGAGGCGATGGAGAAAACGCCGGGCTTCGACCCCGACGTCATTCTGATGGACATGTCGATGCCGGTGATGAACGGGCTGGATGCCACCCGCAATATCCGCGAGATGGACATTCGTCAGCCGGTGATTGCGGCGCTGACCGCCAACGCCTTTGACTCCGACCGCGAGGCCTGTCTGAAGGCGGGAATGGATGATTTCCTCAGCAAACCGATCAATCGCGATGATCTGCTTGCTGTCCTGCGCAAACATAGCCCTGCGCAAGGGCGTCGCGTCGTGGTCTGATTTCCTTTGCTCCCGGCTGCGGGCTGTTTTATCAACCATTGAAACACGATGGATGAGGCCGCCTGTGGACATTGCAACCCGCGTCTATAACCACAAGTGGAAGATTGATCCGATTGTGCGATCCCTGATCGATACGGATTTTTACAAACTGCTGATGTGCCAGTCGGTGTTTCGCAATCGGCGCGACACCCATGTACGGTTTTCGCTCATCAACCGCTCCAAACATATCCCGCTGGCGGATCTGATTGACGAGGGTGAGCTGCGCGAACAGCTGGATCACATCCGCTCCCTGTCGCTGTCACGTGGCGAAAGCACCTGGCTGCGCGGCAACACCTTTTACGGCAAACGCCAGATGTTCCGCCCCGACTTCATGGAGTGGTTCGAAGGGTTGCGCCTGCCCCCCTATGAGCTGGAGCGCAAGGGTGACCAATATGAGCTGACGTTTGAGGGCAAATGGCCCGAGGTCATGCTCTGGGAAATCCCGGCGCTCTCGGTGCTGATGGAACTGCGCAGCCGCGCGGTGATCAACAGCATGGGCCGGTTCGAACTGCAGGTGCTCTACGCCCGCGCCATGACCCGTGTCTGGGAAAAAATTGAACAGCTGCGCGATATAGATGGCCTCAGCATTGCCGATTTTGGCACCCGCCGTCGGCACGGGTTTCTCTGGCAGGATTGGTGCGTGCAGGCCATGATGGAGGGGCTGGGCGACAAATTCACCGGCACCTCCAACTGCCTCATTGCGATGCGCCGCGAGGTGGAGGCCATCGGCACCAACGCGCATGAACTCCCCATGGTCTATTCTGCACTGGCCAAGGATGATGCGGCCCTTGCGCAGGCGCCCTATGATGTGCTGTCCGACTGGCATGATGAACATGAAGGCAATCTGCGCATCATTCTGCCCGACACCTATGGCACCAGGGGCTTCCTGGATCGCGCGCCCGATTGGTTGGCGGGGTGGACCGGCATCCGCATCGACAGCGGCGATCCGGCCAGCGGCGCGGAAACCGCCATTCGCTGGTGGCAGGACCGCGGCGAGGATCCGCAGGACAAACGGGTGATCTTCTCCGACGGGCTGGATGTGGCCAAGATCAAGGAACTGCACGCGCAATTCTCAGACCGGACCAAAGTGTCCTTTGGCTGGGGAACGCTGCTCACCAATGATTTCCGCGGGCTGGTGCCGGACGATGCGCTGGCCCCCTTCTCGCTGGTGTGCAAGGCGGTCTCTGCCAATGGTAACCCTACCGTGAAACTCTCCGACAACCCGGAGAAGGCGATGGGGCCGCAAGCGGAAATCGACCGCTACAAGCGGGTGTTTGGTGTTGGGGACCAGCAAAGCCAGGCGGTAATTGTCTAGCAATACTTCGCGTATTTTGCGGCCGGTTTGGCAAGGGTCCCAACAAGTTGCGGCAACAGATCTGCCCCAATGTTTCGCACGCGAAACAATGGTGCAGATCCTATGACCTAAACGCTGGTCGTCAGTCTAACCGTGATACGCCGCGACGGTCTTCAGCTGCGAAAACCCATACAGCGCCTCAAAGCCCTTCTCGCGGCCGTGGCCGGATTTCCCAACCCCGCCAAAAGGCAGCTCAACCCCGCCCCCGGCACCGTAGTTATTGAGGAACACCTGACCCGCGCGCAGCCGTTTGGCCAGCCGCATCTGCCGCGCACCATCGCGGGTCCAGAGGCCTGCAACCAGACCGTAGTCTGTGCTGTTGGCAATCCTGACCGCCTCGGCCTCATCCTCAAACGGGATCAGCACCTGCACCGGGCCAAAGATCTCCTCCTGCGCCAGCGGATGATCCGCCGCGACATCGGCAAACAGCGTCGGACACACATAGGCGCCGCTGTCGCTGGCCTCCACGCTCAGCACGCCCTGGGCCGCAATCGTCAGATCCGCACCTTTGGCCAGATAGCCTTCAACGATCTCTTTCTGACGGGCTGAAATCAGCGGTCCCAGACGCAGGTCAGACAGGGCCGGGCCGACGGTCAGCTGGCTATAGGCCTCGGCCATTGCGGCGCGCAGCTGATCATAAACACCGCGCTGCACCAGAATACGCGAGGCGGCGGAACAGGTCTGACCTGCGTTCTGGACCCCTGCATTCACAAGGAAGGGCAGGGCAGCATCCAGATCGGCATCGTCAAACACCAGCTGCGGGGACTTCCCGCCCAGCTCCAATGTGACCGGCACCACATTTGCCCCTGCCGCCTGCTGCACCAGCGCGCCAGTTCTGACCGACCCGGTGAAGGAAATATGATCAACACCCGGATGCCCCGCCAGCGCCGCGCCTGCCTCGGCGCCAATGCCCGGAACCACGTTCAGGGCGCCCGCGGGCAACCCGGCTTCCACCGCGATCTGGGCAAAGGCGAGCGCGGTCAGGCAGGCTTCCTCAGCGGGTTTCAGGACGCAGGCATTCCCCATGGCCAGCGCCGCTCCGACCGAGCGGCCAATGATCTGCATTGGATAGTTCCAGGGCACGATATGCCCCGTCACCCCATGCGGTTCACGCAGGGTGTAGACGGTGTAGCCGGACTGATAGGGGATGGTTTCGCCATGCAGTTTATCCGCCGCGCCACCGTAGAATTCCAGATACCGCGCCAGCGCCACCGCATCGGCGCGCGCCTGTGTCAGCGGTTTGCCGACGTCCATCGCCTCCAGTTGGGCGAGGGTCTCGACACGGTCCAGCACCATCGCACCCATCCGGGCCAGCAACCGCCCCCGTTCGGTTGCGGTCATCTCTCCCCAATCCCCCTCCAGAGCGGCGCGCGCTGCGGCAACAGCCGTATCAATGTCGCGCGCATCACCGCGCGCAATCTGGCAGAGGGGGCTGCCATCCGACGGGTTTGTCAACGGCAGGGTGTCGCCCCCGGCAGGCGCTTCCCAGCGGCCACCAATCAGGCAGAGTGCCGGATCAAACCAAAGCGGTGCTGCGTCAGTCATTCTGGTCTCCTGCAATGTAAAAACTGTAGCTCTTCACCTGATGTTCGGTGAAGGGCGCGCCATCGCGCAGTTGTTCAACCCCTTTGATCGCACTCAGGCAGGTGCCCCAGAACGCCGCCGCATTTGGGGATCCGGCAGAGATGCCCATGCGCCAGTAGCCGGGAAATTCGGCAAAGATCAGGCTGGCCGCCGCATGGCCGTGCCCCTGCCTGCGATAGGCCGGATCAATCGCAAACTCCGATAGCTCACGGCGGTCATCGGGCAGGTTCAGCACGATGGCAAAGCCGATGCGATCCTCCTCCTGACGGATCCAGAACGCGGTGACATCCTTGCGGTGCAGCATCTGGCCAGCCCGTTCGCTTGGGTCGATCCGAAGTTCGGGCGAGATTTCGGAATAATAGCGGGTCAGCGCCGCCGCAAGCCGCGCTCGTTCGCGCGGCAGGATCAAGGTCAGTCGGAAACTCATGCCGCCCCCGTTTCCAGATCAGGCAGTACCGGGGCCGCGGCGATCAGGGATTGCGTATAGGAGTGTTGCGGGTTGGCGAACAGATCCTCTGTCTTGCCCTGTTCCACAATCTGACCTTTTTGCATGACCAGACAGCGGTCGGTCATGCTGCGCACCACATGCAGATCGTGGCTGATGAACAGATAGCTGAGCCCATAGGTGCGGCACAGGTCGGCCAGCAGATCAAGGATCTGCGCGCGCACGGAGACATCCAGTGCCGAGACCGCCTCATCAAACAGGATCAGATCAGGCCGGGTGATGAGCGCGCGGGCAATGGCAATGCGCTGACGCTGACCGCCGGAGAACTGATGAATATAGCGCCCTGCATCATTGGGGCTGAGGCCAACCGCGATCAGCGCTTCGGCTACACGATTGTCCCGCTGCTGCCCGGTGGGGGCGTCAGGGACGCCATGGAAGGGTTCGGTGATCAGCCGTGCGACCCGGTGGCGGGGGTTGAAGCTGCCAAAGGGATCTTGGAACACCACCTGCATTTTGCGCCGCTGCTCTGCCGTTAGCCCCTTGCCCGACAGGGGGGTGCCATCCAGCAGGATCTCGCCGCCTTGCAGCGGTTCCAGCCCCAGAATGGCGCGGGTCAGGGTGGATTTCCCGCAACCGGATTCCCCGACCAACCCCAGCCGTCCCCCTCGGTGCAGAGTGAAGCTAACGTGGTCCACCGCGCGCATTTGTTCGGCGGGTGCAAACAGGCCCCTGCGCGGCAGGGGATAGTCGCGCACCGCCGCGCGCACCTCCAGCAGCGGGACGCTCTGCGGATCCGCTGCCGTGGCGGCGGGCAGGTCGGCCTGATGGTTCGATGCGGCAAAGAGTTTCTGGGTATAGGGGTGCCGCCGGGTGGCAAGGAGCTGCGCCGTGGTGCCGGTTTCCACGACCTCGCCCTTGCGCATGACGACGATGCGATCGGCCATGTCGGCCACAACCGCGAGATCATGAGTGATGATGATCATCCCCATGCCGTAGTCGCGCACCAGATCGCGCAGCAGATCAAGGATCTGCGCCTGCGTGGTCACATCCAGCGCGGTTGTCGGCTCATCCGCGATCAGCAGGGCGGGGCGCATGGCGATGGCCATCGCGATGACCACCCGCTGTCGCTGCCCGCCAGACAGCTCATGCGGATACCGGCTGAGCGGGAAGCGCTCCGCTGGCAGGCCAACCCGGTCCAGCAGGCTGCGCGCCTCGGCTTCGGCATCCGCTTTGGTCGCGCTGCTGTGCAGGAGGATGGTTTCCATCACCTGATCGCCAATGCTCTGCACCGGATTGAGCGCGCTCATCGGTTCCTGAAACACCATGCCGATCTTGCGCCCACGCAGATCGCACATCTGCTCTTCGCTCAGCGCCAACAGATCCTGCCCCTCAAGGCTGAGATGCCCCGACAGACGCGTGCAAGTGGGCAGGAGGCGCAGAATAGTCAGTGCGGTCAGGGATTTGCCGGACCCGCTTTCGCCGGTGATGGCGAGGATCTCGCCAGGGTCCACCGACAGGGAGACCTCCCGCAGAATCGGAAAGGCCCCGATGGAGAGCGACAGGTTGGTGACATCAAGGAGGGTCATGCGCGGCCGTCCTGCAATTTGGGATCAAGCCAGTCACGCAACCCGTCGCCCATCAGGTTGAGGCCCAGAACGGTGAGGATGATCGCACAGCCCGGCACCAGCGCCATATGCGGGGCGAGGCTGACCATGGTCTGCGCATCCGCCAGCATCCGCCCCCAGCTGGGCACCGGCGGCTGCGCGCCAAGGCCGACGTAGCTGAGGCCGGCTTCGGCCAGAATGCCGAGCGAGAACTGGATGGTGCCTTGCACGATCAGCAGGTTGGCGACATTGGGCAGGATATGTTCGGCTGAAATCCGCGCCGGGCCCTTGCCAGCGACACGGGCGGCCAGAATGAACTCCCGCTGCCAAAGCGACAGCGCCGCGCCACGGGTGACGCGGGCAAAGACGGGAATGTTGAAAATGCCGATGGCGATGATTGCATTGATCGCACCGGCGCCAAGGATCGCGGTGATCAGGATGGCGATCACCAGCGACGGGAAGGCAAAGACCAGATCATTGGCCCGCATGATGCCTTCGTCCAGCCAGGAACCCCGTTTTGCTGCAGCTGCGAGGCCCAAAGGCACGCCTAGCCCCATGCCGATTCCCACGGCGACCAGCGCCACCGCAATAGAGGTGCGCGCGCCGACCATGATCATCGACAGGATATCGCGGCCAAAGTGGTCGGTGCCAAGCCAGTGTATGGCGTTTGGCGCCTGCAGCTTGGCGGGGATGTTCAGGGCAGTGTGGTCGTAAGGCGTCCAGATGAACGACAGCAGTGCGGCCAGCAGCACCAGTGCGGAGAGGATTCCGCCAAGGATGAGACTACGGGTCATCGGCGGCCTCGCATGTCGCGGAGTGGCTTGCGTCCGACCCTGGGTGGGTGCAAAGCGCCCTCCCGGGGGAGGGTCGGGCGCTGCCCGGCTGTGCCGGGCATATGTAAGCCATGTGGTTTGTCATCCGCGCCCCCGCAGTCTGGGATCGACCAGTGCATAGGTCAGATCGACCAGGAAATTCACCATGATGACGGCAAAAACCAAGAGCATTACGACGCTTTCCACCACGATCAGATCACGGGCGGAAATGGCCTGAAACACCAGCCGCCCCAGACCGGGCAGGTAGAACACCTGCTCAATGATGATCGCGCCTGCGAGGAGGAAGGAAAACTGCAACCCGATGATGGTCAGCACCGGGATCAGCGCATTGCGCAGCCCGTGACGCCAGAGCGCTTGGCGTTGGCTCAGCCCCTTGGCGCGGGCGGTGCGGATGAAATCCTCGCCCAGAATATCCAAGAGAGCCGAGCGCATGACGCGGGCCAGAATGGCCGCCTGTGGCAGGGCAAGCGCGATGGCGGGCAGGGTGAGGGAGTGCAGCGCGGCAAACGGCCCGGCCTCCCAGCCGACAAAGCCACCGGCGCTGAACCAGCGCAGATTGATGGCAAAGACCAGAACCAGCATCATCGCAAACCAGAAATTCGGCACCGCGACCCCCAGCTGGGTAGCGCCCATCACCGCGATATCGCCTGACCTGCCCCGACGGGCGGCGGCATAGATGCCAGCAGGCAGGGCAATCAGCGTTGACAGCGTCAGCGCATAAAGCGCAAGCGGCAGCGACACCCAGAGCCGGTCGGCGATCATCTGCGCGACCGGCGTACGATAGGTATAGGAGGTGCCGAAATCACCCTGCAACATACCGGTGAACCAGCTGATATAGCGGGCGAATTTCCCCTCATCCAATCCCAACTCACCGCGCAGGGCAGCGATGGTGTCGGGTTGCGCGTTGATGCCCAGCATGAAGGACGCTGGATCCCCCGGCGCGATCTCAATCACGAAAAAGATCACCCAAGAGGCAATCACAAGGCTGACGATCAGCGACAGCAGGCGTTTGGCGAGGTAGCGTCCCATTGGCGGCAGGTTAGGGGCGCGCTGGGCGCGGGTCCAGAGCGGCCAGGCCCTGACCCGGAGAAAACGGCAAAAACATTTATTTCACAGCGCCCTAGCATGACCGTAAAAGGCGAAGCTGTGCGGCTATCGCGCGGCTGTTGCTGCTGTTGGATCTGCGGGGTTTGGCGCAGCACTGTTCCGCGCTATCTCTGGGCGCATGACACAATTCACTGCTGCTCCCATTCGGCCTGTCGCCGCTGGTACGGTTGGCCCCTTTTGCCCACTAGACGCGCCGGTTTTTATAGGCTCGGAGATCTATCGCGGGTCCAGCTATGGGCGGATGCACCCGTTGCGGGTGCCGCGGGTGTCAACCGTGATGGATCTGACGCGGGCGCTGGGCTGGTTGCCGTCGGCGCAGTATCAGACCTCTCCTCGGGCGAAACCGGCGGCGCTGGAACGCTGGCACAGCGCGGAGTATATCGCGGCACTGCAGGCGGCGGAGCGGGCGCAGGCGGTGAGCGATGAGGTGAAGGCGCGCCACCATATCGGGACGATTTCCAACCCGGTGTTCCCGGAGATCTATCGCAGGCCCGCCACGGCCGCGGGTGGGTCGATCCTCGCGGGGGAGCGGTTGGCAGACGGTGGCGTGATCTACAATCCGGCGGGGGGCACCCACCACGGGATGCCGGATCGGGCCAATGGGTTTTGCTATCTCAATGATCCGGTGCTGGCGGTGCTGTCGCTGCGCCATCACGGCGCGCAGCGGATTGCCTATGTCGATATCGATGCCCATCACGCGGATGGGGTCGAGCACGGCTTTGCCGGCGATCCGGATGTGCTGATGATCTCAACCCATGAGGAGAACCTCTGGCCCAAGACGGGACAGCTGGCCGATGATGCGGGCGGCAGTGCGCTGAACCTGCCGGTGCCGCGCGGGTTCAATGACAGCGAGATGGCCTATATCCGAGAGGAGCTGATCCTGCCTGCGGTGGCGGATTTTGCGCCGGATGCGGTGGTCCTGCAATGCGGGGCGGATGCGGTTACCGAGGATCCGCTGGCGCATCTGGACCTGTCCAACACTGCCCATTGGTCGGTTGTTGCGGCGCTGCGACCGCTTGCGCCGCGCTATCTGGTGCTGGGCGGCGGGGGTTATAACCCTTGGTCGGTCGGGCGGCTGTGGACCGGGGTGTGGGCGACGCTGAACGGGCATGAGATCCCCGATCGTCTGCCACCAGCGGCAGAGCAAGTCCTGCGCGGGCTGGAGTTCAAGGGGCATCGTTTGGGGCGCAACCCGCCAGAGCATTGGTTCACAACCTTGCGGGATACACCGCGCTCCGGCCCCGTGCGCGATCAGATCCGCGCGTCGGTGGCGCAGCTGCGTCGGCGTCGTGGGCTTGGCTAAAAGACCGGCAAGAGACAACAGCGCTCGGTCAGGGGCGCTGTTGTTTCGGCTCTAATACTAGGCACTTGGGCCTATTTTGCCCAGCTGACCCCGGTCAGGTCAGTGGCCTGGGTCGGGGCGTTGGCCCAGAGCCCTTGCAAATCCGCCTTGGCCACGCTGAGTGCGGCGAGCTGGAACAGGAAGCCGTTCACATAGTCCTGCGCGATGATCTCCTGCGCCTGTTGCAGCATCTTGGTGCGGGCGTCGGGATCTGTGGTGCCGGTCAGATCTGCCATCAGATCCTGAAAGGCGGCGTTGTCATACTGGAAGTAGTAATCGGGCCGGGCGTAGATGCCGATATCCATCGGTTCGGTATGGCTGACGATGGAGAGGCCAAAATTCTTGCCTCGGAACACGGTTTCCAACCACTGCGCCCATTCCACATTGATGATCTCGGCGGTGATGCCGACCTCAGCCAGTTGCGCGGCGATGATCTCTCCCCCCCGACGGGCGTATGACGGCGGCGGCAGGTGCAGCGTGGTGGTGAAGCCATCGGGAAAGCCCGCCTCAGCCAGCAGCGCGCGGGCCTTCTCTGGGTCATGGGCGCTGATGTCGGTCAGGTCGACATAGGCCGGGTTGTGGGGGGCGAAATGACTGCCGATCGGGGTGCCGTAGCCAAACATCGCGCCATCAATGATCGCCTGACGGTCAATCGCATGGGCCACAGCGGCGCGGACCTTGGCGTTGTCGAAGGGCGCCTGTTTGTTGTTGATCGACAGAATCGTCTCCCCCTCGGTCGAGCCGATGAGCACCTGAAACCGCGGGTCGGCCTCAAACTGCGGCAGGTTCTCTGGCGCGGGGAAGGCGGAGAAGGCATCCACATCTTCAGCCATCATCGCGGCAAAGGCGGCGGTCGGATCGGAGATGAATTTGAAGGTCGCCGCACTCAGCGCCGGGGCCTCGCCCCAGTAATCCGGGTTGCGGGCAAGGTCGATGCGGTCGCCCTGCACCCAGTTGGTGAAGGTGAAGGCACCGGTGCCGACGGGGGCAGTCTTGATCGTGTCGATGCTCTCTGGCGCGACGATGACGGCGTCCCCCCATGCGAGGTTGAACAGAAGGTTGCCGTTGGGCTGTGACAGGGTGAGCCGCACCGTCAGCGGATCCACTACATCGACGCTGGCGATATCGGCAAACAGTGCTTTCTGGGCGTTTGTGCTCTCCTCGGCGCGGGCGCGGTCGAGGCTGAATTTCACATCCTCCGCGTCCATTGTGGTGCCATCATGGAAGGTCACGCCGTCGTGCAGGGCGAAGGTATAGGTCAGCCCATCCTCGGAGATCTCCCAGCTCTCAGCGAGGCCGGGCACTACCGCTCCATCGCCCATGAAGCGGGTCAGCCCCTCAAAGACGTTGGAGTAGAGCACCTGATCAATGGCACCGGCGGCGGCGCTGGTGGGATCAAGATGCGGCGGTTCAAGCTGCAGGGCCACGGTGACGGTGTCGCGCGCGGAGGCGGCCCCGGCCAGAATTGCCAGCGCGGAACTGGCGGCAAACAGGAATGGCAGTCGTGTCATCGGTGGTGTCTCCCTACTGTGGTGGCGGTCATTTGTGACCTTTCGGAAAACTGTTCCGCATTTTCCGTCAGGTAATCAAGGTTGACGGGACATTTCGCCCCCTAGAAGCGCGCAGCGTAAATTGCTAGCGGTGCGCAATGCGAACGGAGAGGACAGCATCATGAGTGCAACGGCCCGCAAAATGGCACCCAATGCCGAGGATATTCGCGCCCGCAAAGGCGGCACCCCACTGGTGAGCCTGACCGCCTATACCACACCGATGGCACAGGTGATGGATGGTCACTGCGATTTTGTGCTGGTGGGCGACAGCGTCGGCATGGTGCTTCATGGGCTGACGTCCACGCTGGGGGTCACCATGGAGATGATGATCCTGCACGGGCAGGCGGTGGCGCGCGGGCTGAGCCAGGCGATGATGGTGATCGACATGCCATTCGCCAGCTATGAGGAAGGCCCGGCGCAGGCGTTTCGCAATGCCGCGCGGCTGATGGCGGAGACGGGCGCCGGCGCGGTGAAGCTGGAGGGTGGCGTGGAGATGGCAGAAACCATCCGCTTCCTCGTCAAACGTGGCATTCCGGTGATGGCGCATATTGGCCTGACGCCGCAGTCGATCAACACGCTTGGCGGCTACAAGGTACAGGGCCGGGATGGGCAGGCGGAGGCGGTGCTGGCCGACGCCCATGCGGTGGCGGAGGCAGGCGCGTTTTCGGTGGTGCTGGAGAAGGTGCCACAGGGGCTGGCGGATCGGATCACGGCGGAGGTCGCCATTCCCACCATTGGAATTGGGGCCAGCGCGGGCTGTGATGGTCAGATTCTGGTGGTCGATGACATGCTGGGGTTCTTCACAGCATTTAAGCCCAAGTTCGTGAAACGCTATGCCGATCTCGGCCCCTTGGCAGAGGCGGCGATTTCCGAGTATGCAGCCGAAGTGCGCGCGCGCAGCTTCCCCGCGCCCGAACATGTGTTTGCAGACCAGGCCCCGGCTGCCGCCAAGACGGCCGCATCCACGGCCCCGCAAAAGGACTGACCCCATCATGACTGCCCCGATTCTGCGCCGCCTGAGCGATCTGCGCGCGTTGCATTCCGACTGGCGCCGCGAGGGTGCCCGTATTGGCCTGGTGCCCACCATGGGCGCGCTGCACGAGGGGCATCTGTCGCTGGTCGCTGCGGCCAAGGCGGCCTGCGACCGGGTCATCGTCACGATTTTTGTGAACCCCAAGCAGTTCAACAACGCCGAGGATCTGGCGAAATACCCCCGTACGGAACTGGCGGATGCAGAGAAACTGGCCCCCTACGGTGTCGATGCGATTTATGTGCCCGATCCCGATCAGATCTACCCGGAGGGCTACGCGACCACTGTGTCGGTGGCGGGGCTGACTGATGTGCTGGAGGGCGAGTTTCGCCCCGGTCATTTCGACGGGGTGGCCACGGTGGTGGCCAAGCTGTTCCTGCAAAGCGGTGCGGATGCGGCGTTTTTTGGCGAGAAAGACTATCAGCAGCTGATGGTGGTTACCCGTATGGCGCGGGATCTGGACATTCCGATCACCGTGCAGGGCTGCGCCACCGTGCGCGAGGCCTCTGGCCTGGCCATGTCGTCGCGCAATTTGCGGCTCTCGCCTGAGGCGCTGGGCAAGGCGGGGCAGCTTTATCCGGTGCTGCGGGATCTGGCCGATCAGTTACGGGCAGGGGCGGTGTTTGACGACATTCTTCCGGCGGCCAAGGCGCGTCTGGCAAAGGCCGGGTTTGGCGATCTGGAATATCTGGACCTGCGCTGCGCCGAAACGCTGGCGCCGCTGTCGCGGCCTGATCGTCCGGCCCGCCTGCTGGTCGCGGCATGGCTGGATGGCATCAGGTTGATCGACAATATCTCGGTTGATCAACTAAATGATTAGTAGGGGCTGGTAGCGATAGCACTTTTGCGTCTAATCTCTGCCCCAAACGACCCAGGGGAGGGGCAAGATGACGTATATTCTGGCGATAGATCAGGGCACAACCTCGACCAGAGCGATCCTGTTTGATGATAAGATGCAGGCGCAGGGCTCGGCCCAGCAGGAGTTCGCCCAGCATTTTCCGCAGGCGGGCTGGGTGGAGCATGACCCGGAGGATCTGTGGTCCACAACGCTGGATGTCTGCCGCAAGGTGATGGCAGAGCAGGGCGTTACGGCGGCGGAGATTGCCGGGATCGGCATCACCAACCAGCGCGAAACCACGGTGGTCTGGGATCGTCATACCGGCAAGCCGATCCACAATGCGATTGTCTGGCAGGACCGGCGCACCAGCGCCATCTGCGAAGAGCTGCGGGCCGCCGGGCATGAGGACAGCGTGCGGCAGAAAACCGGCCTGCTGCTGGATCCCTATTTCTCTGGCACCAAGCTGAAATGGATTCTGGACACGGTGCCGGAGGCGCGCGCGCGGGCTGAGGCCGGGGATCTGCTGTTTGGCACTGTCGACAGTTTCCTGATCTGGCGCCTTACGGGCGGCGCGTCGCATGTGACCGATGCGACCAATGCCGCGCGGACGCTGATGTATGACATTCGCAAGGGCCGTTGGAGCAGCGAGATTTGTGGCTTCCTCGGCGTGCCGCGCGATATGCTGCCGGAGGTGAAGGACTGCGCTGCTGATTTCGGCACCACCAAGGCTGAGTTTCTGGGCGGCGAGATTGCCATTCTGGGGGTGGCTGGCGATCAGCAGGCCGCCACCATTGGACAGGCCTGTTTCCAGCCGGGGATGATGAAATCGACCTATGGCACGGGCTGTTTTGCGCTGCTGAACACCGGCGATACGCCGGTTGTGTCGCAAAACCGGATGTTGACCACCATCGCCTATCAGCTGGAGGGCGCGCCGACCTATGCGCTTGAGGGCTCGATCTTTATCGCGGGTGCGGCGGTGCAATGGCTGCGCGATGGGCTTGGCATTATCGGCTCAGCGCAGGAAAGCGGTGCCCTGGCGCGCAATGCCGATCCAGGTCAGGACGTCATTCTTGTGCCGGCCTTTACCGGGCTGGGCGCGCCGTATTGGAAGCCGGATTGCCGGGGCGGCATGTTTGGTCTGACCCGTAATTCAGGACCGGCGGAATTTGCCCGGGCGGCACTGCAAAGCGTGGCCTATCAGACCCGCGACCTGTGGGAAGCGATGCGGGCGGATTGGGACGGTGACAGTTTGGTGACCCTGCGGGTGGATGGCGGCATGAGCGCCAGCAACTGGACCATGCAGAGCCTTGCGGACCTGTTGGGCGCCGCGGTGGATCGTCCGGTGATGCAGGAAACCACCGCGCTGGGTGCGGCCTGGCTGGCGGGGATGCGGGCGGGGGTCTACCCGGATCAGGCGGGCTTTGCCGCGACCTGGGCGCTGGATCAGCAGTTCACCCCTGAGATGGATGAGGATCGCCGCAGCGCTGCCTATGCGCGTTGGAAGCGCGCGGTTGAGGCTGTGATCGGGGTCTGAGGGACTGCGCAGGCGGGGGCTCCCGCCTGCTCCGCCTCAGTCGGGGACTGGGCCTGCACAGTTGGGGGTGGCGCCGCGCGATGCGCGGCGTTCTCGTTGCTGAGACGCGTGTCGGTCGTCTTAGGTCAGGCGGGTGCCTGCGGGTATGGTGCGCGGGCGGGCGTTCAGCTCCTCAATCGAGAAGCCGGCGATGGATTTGTATTTTGCGGCGTGGGCGGCCAGCTCCGCCTGAGGGATTACCTCGCCTATATCGCTGAAATCACCCCCGCAGAGGGTTTCGACCTGTTGCAGCACGCCGTCGGGGCCGCCGCCTGCGCGATTGGCCAAGGCGACGGCGGTTGTCACCGGGCGGACCGCTGCCTCATAGGTGCTCAGGGCCTGGGGTGTGACGCCATGGGCCAGCATCTGCGCGCCAATGAGGCGGGCATCAACGATGGCTTGGCTGGCACCGTTGGAACCCACCGGATAGGTTGGATGGGCGGCGTCCCCCATCAGGCTGACAGGCCCATCCTGCCAGCGGGGCAGCGGGTCGCGATCCACCATAGGGTATTCGTAGACGATCTTTGCCCCGTTGATCAGCGCGGGGACATCAATCCAGTCAAAACGCCAATTGGCAAAATCAGGCAGGAAATCACGGATGTCGGCGGCGCGGTTCCAGCTTTCACGGTTCCAGTGCGCGGATGGGTCGAACTGTTTTTCCGCAATCCAGTTGATGGTGGCGGTGCCTGTATCGTCTGGCGCGCTGATAGGATAGGCGACAAGGCGCAGTTGGTCATGGCCGATCATCGCCATGGCCGCGCCGCCGTGAAAGGCGGGGGCAAAGGTGGTGGCGCGCCAGAGGATGCGGCCATTCCAGATCGGCGCGCCCTCATCCGGGTACATCTGAGCGCGGATGGCGGAATGTATCCCATCGGCGGCGATCAGCAGATCACCATGGGCCGAACGGCCATTCTCCAGATGCAGGCAGGCGCCCTGATCCGAGGTGTCGTAGCCGGTGGCGCGCGCACCTGTTGTGATGACGCTGCTGCCTGCGCGCGCCAGCAGCGCGTGATAAAGCATCATCTGCAACGCGCCGCGATGGACGGAAAACTGCGGCCAGCTGTAGCCTGCGGCCTCGCCGCGCGGTTCCTCCCAGATGGTCTTGCCCAGCTTGGAGTAAAATCCCAGGCGCCGGGTGCGCACACCAATGGCGGAGAGCTCGGCCTCAAGCCCCAGATCAAAGAGTTCGCGCACCGCATTGGGTTGCAGATTGATGCCGACGCCCATCGGCTTCAGCGTTTCTGTGGCCTCATAGATGTGAAAGGGCACGCCCAATTCGTGCAGGGTGAGGCCAAGTGTCAGCCCGGCGATCCCTGCGCCTGCAATCATCACCGTCATCTGGCACTCCCCGTTCCTGCGCGATTTGCGGCATTAGAACCATGATGCGCGCGACGGAACAAGATGGGGAAATGCCGCGGTTAGAGCCTGATATTTGCGCGCCTACCCGTCCTCATTGCTGCCGAGGCTGAGGTCGGGGCCAAAGATCACGTCGGAGTAGCTGTTGAGATAGATCTTGAGCCAGGGGGTGAAGCGATCGGGGTGGCGCTGCACCTCGGCCAGAAGGTCGTGATAGTCGACCCAGCGGGTCTCCATCACTTCTTCGGGGTTGGGTGCGAGATCCGGCGCGCGGTGCGCATGGGCGAGAAAGACATCCACCACCTCATGTTCGATCAGCCCGTTGCCGACATCGGCGCGGTATTCCAGATGGTGGCGGAACTCAGGATAAAGCCCGGTGATGCCGAGTTCCTCTTCCATACGGCGGACCGCACAGGCCGAGGAGGCCTCCCCCCATTGCGGGTGGGTGCAGCAGGTGTTCGCCCAGAGCCCGGGGGTGTGATATTTGCCGAGCGCGCGGCGTTGCATCAGGATTTCGCCGCCCTTCACCACAAAGACCGAGACGGCCTTGTGCTTCAGCCCCTGTTCATGGGCGGCCAGCTTATCAACCGGCGTCAGGGTGCCATTCACCCAGGCGGGAATCTTGTGGGTCATTGCAGGAACTCGCAAGGATTGAGCAAGGAGGCGGGCGGCCAAGCCATCGGACCGGGCGCACGGGATCGGGCAGATATGGTGGTCATCAGGTGGAGATCAATCCCACAAATGAGGCTGCCCGGATCGGCGGGTTACTGGATGCAGGGGCCAAAGGCCTGCGCGGGACGGTCAATATCGCAGAGACATATGAAAATCAATTGTGCGAAAAGCCGCGGCCGGGGGCGCGCGGCTTTTGCCAGTTTGTCTGCAGACCAAGGATCAGTTGGTTGCGGTCTCTTCCGTAGTGGCCTCGCCATCGGCGTCGGCGGCATCAGCAGGACCGTGCATTGCAAGGAACGCGTAGATGTCTTCGGCGCCTTTCTTCAGGCGGAAGGACATTTTGGACTTGGCTTTCTTGTCGCCGAGATAGTCGCGCAAGAAGGCTTTGGGGTCGGCGGTATAGGCGGTGAAGGAGGCTTCGTCCCAGGCCAGGCCTGCTTCGCCGGCGGCGACCATGTCCTTGCCGTATTTGTAGCCCTCATAGGTGCCGGCGGTGCGGCCGACGACGCCCCAGAGGTTCGGGCCGGTCTTGCCGCCCTTGATGATCACGTCACCGCTGTCGGAGACAACCATGTGGCAGGATTTGCATTTGTTGAAGCCCTTTTCGCCCTTGTCGGCATCGCCTTCGGCAAAGGCAGGGGCCGCCATCAGGCCCAAGGTCGCTACAGCAGTCAGAAGTTTCATTTCGCTTGCTCCAAAATTGAGTTGGCTTGGTCAATACGCGCGTGATGCGGCGCAGAGTCAAACGGGCGTATTGCCGCGTCCGCTCTCTGCTATACGCTCAATGCGTTGAAGTGTATCTGATCTGCGTCAGGTCAAGGAAGGGACGGCCGCGGGGTCAAATCTCCTGCCAGCAGGGCAGCAGGTCACCGGGCTCTGGGCGGGCCAAGGCGGCGGCGCGGGCAATGGCGCGGCTGAGGCAGAGGGCGGCGGCGTGGCCGATTTCGCCAAGATCAGCGCCGTGTTCCCCACCGGTGATTGCCGCACCCGGATCGCTGGTGCTGACGGCAAACACAAGATCGCCGTCGCCGGGGGAATGGGCCGGAACAATCGCCCGCCCGATCCCGTCATGGGCGGCAATGGCAAGGCGCTGGCATTGCGATTTCGTCAACGGCGCATCGGTGGCGACGATGGCGATGGTGGTGTTGCTGCCCTCTGCCGGGATCGCGGCGTCGGCGGCCAGCTTCTGCATTGAGGCGAGTTTCAGGCTGGGGGCGGGGGTGGTGAAGCCGGAGGCGGGATCCACACCCGCGCCGCCGAATTCGCCGTCGATCTCAAAAGGGGCGGCCCAGAAATGGCGATCCCCCGGCGTGGTGACGGAGCCAAGCGGATTGGCCGCCACCAGGGCGCCCACCGTGGTGCCATCCGGCAGCACAAAGGAGGCCGACCCAAGCCCACCCTTCACCCGCGCGGCGAGGGCGCCGGTGCCCGCCCCGGCGGTGCCAAGCGCAAACTGGTGGTCTGCAGCCTCATAGGCGGCGCGGCCGAGGGCGGGATAGGGATTGTCGGGCCAGTCCTTGTCGCCGCCATTCAGCAGATCAAAGAGGATGGCACCCGGCACAATAGGCACGCGGGCGGGTCCAACCGCAAAGCCGCGCCCGGCAGCGCGCAGCCCCGCAACCACACCGGAGCAGGCATCCAGCCCGAAGGCGGACCCGCCCGATAGTACCAGCGCATCAATCTGGGCGACGGATTTGTCCGGCGCCAGCAGATCGGTTTCGCGTGTCCCCGGCGCTCCGCCCATGACATGAACCCCGGCGGTGAAGGGCTGATCGGCAGTCAGCACCGTCGTGCCGGATTTCAACTGCCGGTCCTCGGCGTTGCCGACCTTGAGGCCGGGCACATCGGTGATCAGGTTCAGGGGGCCGGGGTGCATGGGATGTGTCCTTTGTCGTTGGCTTGGTGCGGGTCTGTGGCAGGGGCGCGCTGGCGCGCGCGGCCTCCGGCGGGAGTATTTGGGGAAAGATGACAGACGGGCCCGCCCTGCCGCCAAGGGCCGTGGTCAGATGCAGCGGCCGCCGTCTACTTCCAGGGCAACGCCGGTGACCATGCTGGCCTCATCCGAACAGAGATAGCAGGCGGCATTTCCCATATCCTCCGGAGTGGAGAAGCGCCCGATGGGGATGGTGGAGAGGAATTTCGCGCGCACCTCTGGCGTGTCCTCCCCCATGAAGGTTTTCAGCAGTGGGGTTTCGCCCGCAACCGGGTTGATGGCATTGACGCGGACGCCTGACGCAGCAAGTTCCACTGCCATGGTGCGGGTGGCGGTGATCATCCAGCCCTTGGAGGCATTGTACCAGTTGAGGTTCGGGCGCGGAGAAATGCCGGCAGTGGAGGCGACGTTGAGGATCGCGCCGGACTGGCGGGATTTCATATGCGGCACCAGCGCGCGGGCGGTGAGATAGACCGATTTCATATTCACCGCAAAGACGCGATCGAAGTCGTCTTCGCTGACATCTTCGAGCGGGGTGGGCAGGTGGCTGATACCGGCGTTGTTCACCAGAATATCGACCTGGCCAAAGTGATTGAGCGCTGCCTGCGCCATCTGATCCACTGAACCGCGGTCAGAGACATCGACGGTCTGGGCGATGGCCCGATCTGCTCCATAGGTTTCGCAAGCGTCCGTCGCAACTGCGGCGGCGGCGTCGCCATTGATATCCGCAATCATCACCCGAGCGCCCTCTGCCAGGAATTTGGTGGTGATGCCGGCGCCAAAGCCCGAGGCCCCGCCGGTTACAATGGCGCATTTTCCTGCCAGCCGCATATGCTCTCTCCCCGATTGACTTTGCGGCAGCTTGGCCGAGCGCGGCGGGCAGTGCAATTGCCTGTGTTAGTCGAGGTCGATCTTACCGCGCGTCGCTTTGACATCACTGCGCTGGCGTTTGGCATCAAGGCGGCGACGCACAGAGCCGCGTGTGGGTTTGGTGGCGATGCGGCGTTTTGGCGGGACCAGAGCCTGACGGACCAGCTCGGCCAGCCGCTCACGGACCAGATCGCGATTGCGTTGCTGCGAGCGGGTTTCGTCGCATTGCAGGATGATGGCGCCATCCTTGGTCCAGCGGCGCCCGGCCAGTCGTTTCAGGCGGGACTTCACCGCAGGCGTCAGCGCCGGAGAGCGTGCGGCCTCGAATCGCAGTTCAACAGCTGAGGAGACCTTGTTCACGTTCTGCCCGCCGGGGCCGGAGGCGCGCATGAAGCTTTCGGTCAGTTCCCAGTCCTGCAGGGCGATGGTGTCGGTGATACGCAACATGAGAGGGAGCATAAGGCCGCTGGTCCGGGAGGTCCAAGCGAAAGCCGGGGTGGTGCCGTCACTGTGGGCTCTGCGCCACGCAAAAAGGGCCGCCCCTTGCGAGGCGGCCCTTTCCGAAAGTCTGTAAGAGCAAAGGCAGGTTAGGGTCTGCGACCCAGCCGGATGGCTGCTGCCAGAGAGGGCTGCCTCAGAGGCCCGCCGCTCCGGTTGTTGCTACGCCTTGCTCCAATACCTTTCTTGACACTGGATCACCTCCTTTTCTCTTTGTTTCCGTTACCTTTGATGGTGGCACGGAACGGGCGGATCTCCAAATGAAAACTGAAGTGTTCCTATTTATGGTGTCAGTTGAGGTGTCAGCAGGGCGGTCAGTTGGCTGCCGCCTTGGCGCGGGTCAGGCGGGCCACGATCAGGCGGAAAGGCACCAGAGCCAGCAGCGCCAGACTGACCTTTACACCCCAGTCGGCCACCGCGAGCGAGACCCAGAGCGGGGCGACAGGACCAGTGCCGAGAATCGGCAGCATTTCTCCGGCCCAGCTGACGTCATTGCCGGGTTCCAGCCAGACCAGCGCGCCGGAAAACGCGATGCTGAAGAACAGCGCAGTATCAACGGAGGCCCCGATCAGGGTGGAGGCGAGCGGCGCACGCCACCAGGCGCCATTGCGCAGGGCAGCAAAGATCGAGACATCCAGCAGCTGTGCGGTGAGGAACGCGAGACCAGAGGCAACGGCGATGCGCAGGGTCACCAGCGGGCCGAATTCGCCCATGATCTGCGTCCCGATCAGCGAGCAGATGACGCCGACGACAAAACCGGCCAGCACCACCCGGCGGGCGGGGCCGGTGCCGTAGACGCGGTTGGTCACGTCAGTGACGAGAAAGGCGATGGGGTAGGTGAAGGCGCCCCAAGTCAGCCATTGGCCGAACAGGAATTGCACCAGAATGTTGGAGGCCACCACAACGGCGGCCATGGCAAGAATGCCAGGAAGATAAGAGCGTGTCATTTTGCAGTCCGTTTTTTAGACAAGGTCGCGGAGACTTGTTTCGCCAATGCGAAAGATCAGGCCCAATAGCGGAAAAGCTGCGGTTTGGGCAAGGGGTTTGTCAGGGCGGGCGCCTGTGCCGTTTCTGTGTCGGTGCCGGTGTAGGTACCTGTGTTGATGCCGGTGTGCGGCGTGTGAGGACCTAGTCAGGCAGCCGGTATTCCACCAGTTCGGTGCGTTGCAGCGATTTGAAATTGTCGTCGGAGACCATGGTGGCACGCAGCGCGCCGCTTTGATCGCGCCAGATCGACACGCCTTCCAGATTGTCGTGCAGCCCAAGGCCGGTTTCCAGCAAGGTAACCTCACCGCTGATGCCATCCGGCGTGAGATCCCACCGCCGCAGACGGCTGCGAAACCCGATCAGGCCGAAGTTGCGTTCCAAGAGGTAGAAGCGCCCGTCAGGCCCGAAATCCGCCCCCACGGGCAGGAAATTGCCCCGGCTGGGCAGCACGAAAGGGCGATCCCAGCGGGTCCCGTTCCAACGCCAGACCGGAATATCACCTGATTTGGTCAAGGCACGTTCTGGCAGGGTGTAGAGATGGCCCCTGGTGTCGATGGCCAGGGCTTCAAGCGCCTTGTTCAGAGGCAGGCGGCGGAACGCCTTGGGGCGCGGCAGGACCTCGGCGCGGCTGTCGCCCCGGCGGTGGCGGGCCACGCGCGAGACCCCCTCAAAGGAGATGAACAGAGTGCCGTCGCGCGCCACGGCCAGACCTTCGGCATCGACGATGCGCCCGCGCAGGAGCGCGCCATCGGAGGCGCGCAGCCGGTGGGCTTCGGTCGGGGTCACCGCCTTGATCGGTTGCATCGCCTCCGGGCTGCGCTCAATCCGGGCGGTGACGATGGTGGCACGGTCGCTGACCACGGTCATCTGCCGCCCGTCCGCTGACAGGGAGAGCGCCGAGAACCCGCCGAACCATTTGGCAGGGTGGGTCCAGCGATAGGCCGCAATGAACTGCGCCCCGCCGGGCTGGGCGGCGGAGGCGACAGGGCGATAGGCCACCAGCGCGGTCAGGGCGAGGCCAAGGGCGGTTGCGACGCCGAGGCTCAGTTTGATTGCAGAACGACGGCGCATTGCTGTGGCAGATCCGATAGGGTGTAGTCACGCCGGGGCTTGGGCTTGGGCGCATTGGGGTCGCGGGGTTTTGGGGGTGGTGGGCTCAGGATGTCCTTCACCCATTGGCGGGCATCATCGCAGCCATCACCGCGGGGCGGTGGATCCTGATTGACGCAGCCGCGGGCACCGGGCGGGCATTTCAGGCGCACATGGAAGTGGTAGTGGTGGCCATACCAGGGCCGGATTTTACGCAGCCAATCCCGGTTGCCTTTCTCGTCGTTGCACATCTGCACCTTGGCGCCCGGAAAGACGAAGATCCGGGCGACGCGATCATCCTTGGCGGCGGCGCGCAGGATGGCGTGATGCTGGGGGGTCCAGTTGGAATTGGTATAGGCGCCCTTCGCCCGGCGCAGAGAGATCGAGGAGATCTTCTCGCGTTCGGCCACGGACAGATCGAGGCGCTTCGCCGGCAGCATCCAGATATCGGCATCCATGCCCATCTGATGGCTGCGGTGGCCCGACAGCATCGGCCCGCCGCGTGGCTGGCTGATGTCGCCGACATAAAGCCCGTTCCAGCCGCTCTGGCGGGCGGCGACACGGCTCAGATCCTTGATGAAGTCGATGGTTTCGGGATGGCCCCAGTTGCGATTTCGGGACAGGCGCATGGCCTGCCAGGTGGGACCGGTCTGGGGCAGCTGTTCCGCGCCTGCGACGCAGCCCTTGGCGTAGGAGCCATGCGGCGCAGGTTTCTGGGCTGAGCCGCTACGCTTGGCCCCGAACAGCTGTTTTGCGGGCACGCCGGTGTCGGCAGAGCGGCTGACCACCGGGTTTACGGTGGGCGAGCGGCTGTCTCCGGCGGGGCCGCAGGCGGTTAACAGGAGGGCGGTGAGGGTGATGTATCGACTGAACTTCAACTCTGGTCTCCTTCTGCATTGACCCAGCGCAGAACGATGAGCCCGATGATGAACAGGAAAATGACCGGTGCAATCCCAAGGCGGGCGCTGCCGGTCAGGGTGGTGGCGATGCCGATCAATGCAGGTGCAAGAAAGGCAGTTGCGCGACCCGAAAGACCATAGAGGCCAAAGGCCTCCGTGGCGTTTTCCGGGGTGGTGTGGCGCACCATAAGACTGCGGCTGGCGGCTTGCAGAATGCCACCAAAGCCGCCGATCAGCACGCCGCAGGCGAAGAACACAGTGTCAGGCAGGCCGGAGCCTGCAGCGAGGGTGACGCCAAAGAACTGGTCGCGCGACATGTTCACGACCAGAAAACACACCGCCGTCAGGATCAGGATCGACAGGGTGATAACGGGTTTCGGGCCAAACCGGCGATCTGCGAGACCGCCCAGCCAGCTGAACAGCGCCGAGGAGATCACCGCGATGATACCGAAGATACCAATGAGGGTGATTTCCCAGCCCAGCACCAACCGCGCATAGATCCCGCCGAAGGCATAAAGCCCGTTCAGCGCATCACGGTAGAGCATCGACGAAATCAGATAGCCGGTCAGGCTGGCGCGGTGGCGCAGATTGGCGATGGCGCGTCCGACGGAGCGGATGGCATCGCGAAACCGGCCTCGTGTGCCGGTGATGGCATCATCATGCACCCAGCGGAAATAGGGGATGATGAAGACCGCGAACCAGATCGCTGTCAGCGGACCGGCGGCGCGGGTGCCTTCGCGAAGTGCTGCATCCAGTCCCAGAATGGGGTCGATGCCGATCAGGGTCTTGCCGTCGGCTTGCTCGACAAACAGCGTCAGCATCAGAAACAGCGCGATCACCCCGCCAAGATATCCGATGGCAAAACCGGTACCGGAGATGGTGCCCACATCCTCCTTGCTGCCAAGTGACGGCAGCTGCGCATTGACGAAGATCAGCGCAAATTCCGCACCGATGAAGCCAACCCCAAAACTGATGAGCATCCACCACAGGTTCGCGCCGCCGGGATCCATGAACCACAGCCCCCAGGCGCCGATGATATACATCAGCGAAAAGACCATGATCCACGGCAGTTTACGCCCGGAAATATCGGCAAGGGCGCCAAGGAACGGCCCGCCAAGACCAATCAGCAGCCCGGTGATGGTGAGGCACATCGACCAGACGGTTTGCGCCTGCGCCTTTGCGGCCTCCTCCGCCAGCCCTTGGGTGAGGTAATGATCGGCGGCCACCGCAGCAAAGAAGGGCGCAAAGACAAAGGTTACCAGCAGCGTGTGATAGGGCTGGCTGGCCCAGTCAAAGGCCCACCAGCCCCAGATGCGCTTGCGCATGGAAATCTGCGTCATGCCTCGTCTTCCCTCGCCCGATGCCTGTCGTGGTCTTTTGTCTTTACCTTTTGGTATGACAGGCCGGTGTGGGGTTAGGCAAGCGTGTCCTCAGCAGCCGACACGCCAGAAGCCACGGTTTGTGTCGGCATCATGGGTGGCCAGGGGCGACCTGCGTCCGCCTCGCACCAAGCCTTGATCCAATCGGGCATCTCCGGCGCGGCACGGTCGGTGCGACCGATGGTTTTCAGCACCTCCTGCGGCGAGACGATCCCCTTGGCGTCGGTGATCGCGGTGCGCAGCATCACGTGGCTGGCGCAGTCACCATTGGATTTCCACATGGATTGTTCCAGATAGATGAAGCGATCGTCCCAGGCGACCGCGCGGCTGCGCATCTCAAACCGTTCAAACCCGCGAATGCGGCGGCGGAACCGGACGGTGGTGCCCGCAACCGTCATGCCCCAGCGACGGCTGCGCAAAGCCCCGATCAGGCCGACACGCTGCGCCAGCATGGTGCGGCCCAGATCATAGAGCGTCATCGCACGACCGTTGTTCAGCTCCATCCAGATGTCCAGATCCCAAGGCCAGCAAATGTGGCGCGAGACATGGGTCTCAGTCAGATCCAGCGGCGGCATCCGCCGGGCAACCAGCAGATCCTTGATCAGGCGGACGATGGGAAACATGGGAACGATCTCCTGTATAATGTACCCGTGTTGCCATGTGTTTACAGCACGTCAACCGCAACCTCGCGGCAGTCTTGCGATTTTGCGCGGGCACGCTTACCTGTGAACAGGCTCCAAAAAGGGAAATTAAAGAGATGCTGTCGCTGTTTCAAATTCTGATGCTGATCCTGGACATCGTCTGGTTCTTCATCATTGCCCATGTGATCATGAGCTGGCTGATCAATTTTCAGGTTCTAAACCTCAATCAGCAATTTGTGGCGCAGGTCTGGTATGGTCTGAACCGCTTGTTAGAGCCGCTATATGCCCCCGTTCGCCGTATCCTGCCGAATATGCAGGGGCTGGATCTGGCGCCGCTGGTGGTGTTGATCGCGGTTTACGCGCTGCGGATCATTCTGACCAACAATATCGCGATGTTCTACTAGGCCGACAAGCCGCAGCGCCGCTGGTCAGAGAGATCATGCGCGTTTCGATCTACAATTGGACCGCCACGGCATGGGCCGCTGGCGGTCTTTTCTGTCTGTGCGGCATTCTGCATAGGGGGTCCGGCCCTTGCCGCCTGAATCTGGTTGTGGGATTGTGACGGTAAGACGAGCAGATCACCAAAAACGAGGCCCACCGCCCCCATGTCCGCAGTTTCGCCGGAAATGACCGCCCCCAGTGGTGCGACGTCACCTGCCGTGTCCGCAACCGATGCAACACCGCTGTTGCGCGAGATCTTCGGCTTTGACGGGTTTCGCCCCGGTCAGGAAGAGATCGTTGATGCGGTGACGGCTGGCGAGAATGTTCTGGCGATTATGCCAACCGGCGGCGGCAAATCCCTGTGTTTCCAACTGCCCGCACTGCTGCGCGAGGGGATTACGGTGGTGATCTCGCCATTGATAGCGCTGATGCGGGATCAGGTGCGGGCACTGCAGGAGGTGGGCGTGACCGCCGGGGCGCTGACTTCCGGCAATACCGACGAAGAAACCGAAGCGGTCTGGCAGTCCATTGAGGAGGGGCGGCTGAAGCTTCTGTATATGGCGCCGGAGCGTCTGGCCTCGGGGGCGGCGATGGGCATGTTGCGGCGCATCGGTGTCAGTCTGATCGCGGTGGATGAGGCGCATTGCGTCAGCCAGTGGGGGCATGATTTCCGCCCGGATTACCTGCGTATCGGGGAATTGCGACGAGCCTTGGATGTGCCTTTGGCAGCTTTTACCGCGACGGCAGATCAGGAAACCCGCGAGGAGATTGTCGAGAAGCTGTTTGATGGTGAGGCGCCGCGCAGTTTCCTGCGGGGGTTTGATCGGCCCAATATTCATCTCGCCTTTGCCACCAAAGACAGCCCGCGCCGACAGATCCTGGAGTTTGCGGCCGCGCGAAAAGGCCAGTCCGGTATCGTGTATTGTGGCACCCGCGCCAAGACCGAAGCACTGGCGGCGGGGCTGCGCGAGGCGGGCCACGCGGCCTGCTACTATCATGGCGGTATGGACGCGGAGGATCGGCGCGGCGTGGAGACCCGCTTTGCCCGCGAGGATGGGTTGATTGTGGTGGCAACCGTTGCCTTTGGCATGGGGATCGACAAGCCAGACATTCGCTGGGTTGCCCATGCGGATCTGCCCAAATCCATCGAGGCCTATTATCAGGAAATCGGCCGTGGTGGCCGGGATGGCGCGCCTGCTGAGACGCTGACCCTGTTCGGGCCGGAGGATATTCGCCTGCGCCGCAGCCAGATTGACGAAGGGCTGGCGCCTGCGGAGCGGCGCGGGGCAGACCACGCGCGGCTCAATGCCTTGCTGGGGCTGGCGGAGGCGCTGAAATGTCGGCGGCAAACCCTGCTGGCCTATTTCGGCGAGGCGGCTGAACCCTGCGGCAATTGTGATCTCTGTGACCAGCCCGTGGATGTGTTCGACGGCACCACGGCGGTGCGCAAGGCGCTGTCGGCGATCCTGCGGACCAATGAGACCTATGGCTCGGGGCATCTGATCGACATTCTGGTGGGCAATATCACCGACCGAGTGCGCGACAAGCGGCATGATGATCTGTCGGTTTTTGCCTGCGGCAAGGAATACGGCAAACGACAGTGGCAGGCGGTGTTCCGGCAGATGATGGGGCATGATCTGGTGCGCCCGGATCCCGAACGCCATGGTGCCTTGCGGATGACCGAGGCGGCGCTGCCGGTGCTGCGCGGAGAGCAGGACATTGCGCTGCGCCGCGACACCATCAGTTCGGCCAAGCGCAGCCCTGCGGTTAAGGCGCTGGTGTCTGATGAGGACGCGCCGCTGCTGTCGGCGCTGAAAGCCAAACGCCGCGCGCTGGCGGAGGCACAAAAAGTGCCGGCCTATGTCATTTTCCCGGATCGAACCCTGATCGAGATGGCCGAAACACGTCCCGATACGCTGGACAAGATGGCGCGGATTGGCGGTGTCGGCGCCAAGAAGCTCGAGCGCTATGGCAGTGCATTCCTGGCGGTGATCACTGGCGAGAGTGAGGCGCTGCATCCGATGCGGCGCAAGTTGGCCGGGCGCGATGCCGGGTCGCTTTATGATGCGCTGATGGAGACGCAGACCCGTCTGGCGCGGGGCGATGACGGCACCGACAAACCGCTCAGCTGTTCCGCAGCGCAACTGGCGAAACTGGCGCAGATGCGTCCACAGGACGAAATGGCGATCACAAGGCTGTTAGGGGAGCGCCGCGCCGAACGTTTTGCGGCGGCGTTTCTGGACGTCCTGCGCGGCGCGGGCTAGGTCTTGTCCAGAACAAACGGGGGCAGAAAATGCTGGTAGTGACTTCTCCGGCGAAAAAGCTGGACTGGAGCGAACGCGACGCAGATATGACGTGGCCCGCCATGCATGACGCGGCGGTGGAGCTGGCGTCGGTGGCGCGCGATCTGTCGGTCGCCGATCTGATGAAGCTGATGCATATCAGCGAGGATCTGGCAAAGCTGAACTATGAGCGGTTCCAGAGGTTTGCGGTTGATCCTGGCGCGGATGACATTCGCCCGGCGGCGCTGGCCTTTGCGGGCGATACCTATCAAGGGCTGGAGGCGGTGTCGCTGGAGGCTGAGGAGATGGGGTGGGCGCAGGATCACTTTCGCATTCTGTCGGGCCTATACGGTCTGTTGCGGCCGCTGGACGCGATGCAGGCCTACCGGCTGGAGATGGGATCGCGTCTGAAAACCGAGCAGGGCAAGACCCTTTATGACTATTGGGGGCGTGCGATCTCTGATGCGCTGAATGCGCAGGGGGAGGCCGTGGACGGCGATGTGCTGGTGAACTGTGCCAGCCAGGAATATTTCGGGGCCGTGGATCGTGATGCGCTGAAGCTGCGCGTGGTGACGCCGGTATTCATGGAAGACAAGAACGGGACGCCCAAGGTTGTCAGCTTCTACGCCAAGCGGGCGCGGGGCGCGATGGCGCGGTACATCATTCAGAACCGGCTTACCGATCCCGCGGCATTGCTGGATTTTGACAGCGGCGGCTATCGCTACATGCCGGAGATGTCGCAGCCGGATCAGCCGGTGTTTCTGCGCGCGGGCTGATCGCAAGAGGAGCAGGGGACTGCCGGGTCAGGCGGCACCAGTCTGGGTGATCGTCTCGTGGGTGAGCGGCGCTGCCTCCGCCGGGAGATAGGCGTGAATGCGTTCATGGATCAGCGCCTTGCGCAGGGGTTTGGTCAGGTAATGATCCAGCCCTGCAGCGAGAATGCCATCGGAATCACCGGCCATGGCATGGGCGGTCAGCGCGATGATCGGGACGTAGGTGCCCGTGCCGTGTTCCAGCGCGCGAATTTTCTGGGTTGCTTCCTTGCCATCCATGACGGGCATGGAAATGTCCATGAAGATCAGATCCGGCTGAAATGACTGATATGCCTCCAGCGCCTCTATCCCGTTGCTGACAAATTGCAGGTCTATGTTCAGATCCTTCACCATCTTGCGGAAGACAAGCTGGTTGGTGCGATTGTCCTCTGCAGCCAGCACCCGCATAAGCCGCTGCGTCGGGCGCGTGCTGACGGCGGCGAGAGGAGGGGGCGCGGCCGGAGTAGGCTGGGGTGGATCGGGATCTGTTGCGACGCTGCTCAGCTCTGGTGGTGTCACCACGGTTTCGGGAGCGGCAGAGGGGCCGGTCGCTGATCCGCGGCCGGGCAGTTCGACCAGCCTCTGGAACAGCTCATCCCGCTGGATCGGTTTCAGAAGCACGCTGTCCGTCACCGATTGTACATCTGAATTGCTGGATGCAGTGGGATCGCTGCTGAGCATCAGAATCGGCACCTGCGCAAAAGGTCCAGAGCGCAGTTTCTGTGCCAGTTCGATACCATTCTGATCTGGCAATTGTTCGTCGCAGACCACCAGATCAACATCGTCTGGCATGCCGGCAATCGCAGCGGCGCCGTTGTCAAATACCGTGACTTCCAACCCCAGCATGGCCAATTGTTTGCTGAGCACATCGCGCATCACCGATTGCGAATCGATGACGGCGATCTGGCACAACCCCTTGGGCAGGGTGGGGATACTGGTGGAGGCGCCTTCCGCCAGCGGCAGTTCCATGCGGAAGCCAAAGCAGGATCCCTTGCCCTCCTGGCTTTCGACCCAGATCTCACCGTCCATCAATTCAATCAGGCGTTTGGAGATCGCAAGGCCAAGGCCGGTGCCCTCAAACTGGCGATTGCGCTCATCCTCGACCTGATTGAACTCGCCAAAGATGTCCTGAACCTTCTCCTCTGGGATGCCGATGCCGGTGTCTTCGATCGTGACGTGGATTGAGGAGACTTTGTCATCCGCATTGGAGATGCCGGTGATTTGCAGCGCGACATGCCCCTCGGAGGTGAATTTTACCGCGTTGCCCACGAGATTGGTAAGAACCTGACGAATGCGTCCGGGGTCCCCGACAAAGCTGGTTGGCAGGAACAGGTCATAATCCAGCAGCAGTGTCAGCCCCTTGTCCCGCGCGGTGGGCTGCAACAGCATCAGCACCTCATGGACGCTACGTTCCAGATCAAAGGGTTCGGGGTGCAGCTGCAGTTTCTGCGCTTCGATTTTGGAATAATCGAGCACGTCATTGATGATGACCAGCAGCGCCTCTCCGGAATTCTTGATCGTGTTGGCGTAGAGCTGCTGTTCCTCGCTCAAATTGGTGTCGCTGAGCAGCTCCGCCATGCCGACAACCCCATTCATCGGGGTGCGAATCTCGTGGGACATATTGGCAAGGAAAGCGGATTTTGCTCGGTTTGCAGCCTCAGCCCGTTCACGGGCGGCCTGCAACTCTTCCTCATATTGAACGGTAGAGGTGATATCGAGCGCAAGGCTGACCATATCACCACCGTGGCCACGTTGATCCAAGAGCCGCAGGTAGCGATCATCCCACATCCGCACGACCACCGGTTCCGGGGAGGGGGACAACCAGCGTTCCGACATCTGCGCGCGCCAGTGATCCGGGTCCTGTTCGCCGGTGTTGACCAGCCCCTCATCGGTGAGGATCTGCAGGATCCGCACGTAGGAGACGCCCGGCGTCACCTCCTCCAGACCGTCGAACAGATCGAGATAGGCGGTATTGGCGCCAATCAGTTTGCTGTCTGAATCAAAAAAGGCAAACCCATCCTGAAAGGCTTGGATCGAATGCCAGAGACGACGCTCGGCGCGCTCAACTTTCTCATTGGCAGTCGAGAGATCCGATTTCACCTTGGCATTTTCGTCGCGGACAGTGGCCACTTCCGCTTGCGTGACACCAATTTGCCGGGTCAGGGCCAGGGCATGGCGCCCCAGTTTGCGGTTGGCTGCCGAAAGCTCCGCCTGCTTTAGCTCAAGCAGGCGTTCCGCCGCGAGACGCGCGCGTCGTTCTTCCGTCAATCTGTCAGCAAGGTTCATCCCTGCGAACTCCACATAAAACCAACACGACTTGTCCGCCCTAGTCTGGGGGGCAGAGATTAAATTGAGATTAGCCCATCTGTTACGCTGCGATATCTTGCCATGGCGTTAACCCCATGCCAGCCTTGAGACAGGTTTGGAGGGTTCCATGGTACGCGTTCTTGTTCCGTTTATTGTAGTTTTGTGCGGTTTGATAGTTCAACCTTTAGTTGCATATGCTGATTCATTTTTTCCTGAAACCAGATACGTCGTACGACGTGACACCGATCATTTTGGCGCTGACTTGGGGGCGCTATTTGACACTGATTTGCGTAGCTGTGCACGGGCCTGTTCGGCACAGGTGGATTGCGTCGGGTTCGCTTTCAACAGCCGATCGAACGCCTGTTTCCCGAAATCCGCGATGGATCAGCCATCGTCCTATGAAGGCGCGTTTTCGGCGCATAAGCTAACCGGTAGCCGCGCCCAGAGGCAGGCGGCGGAGGTGCGGGCCGCTGCACTGAAGGGGGTGCAGAAAAATGACCTAGCGCAGGCGGCAAAACAGGCTCAAAACCTTGGGTTGCGCTTTCCCATAGGGGGAGGCAGCGTTGATGAACTGGTTGCGGCGGCGCAGAGCGCGTCGCCCGCGACAGGCTTGCGTTGGATTGCGGAAGCGGTGGTGCTGAGTGACCGGAGCGATCTGTGGCTGGACTATGCCCGGCGGCTGTTGCGGCAGGAGGTGCAAGGATCGGCGCAGCGGCGCGCCCATGAGGCGGCCCTTTCGGCGGCGCTCAACAGTTATCTGCGTGGCCCGGATGATGCCGCTGAGGCGCAGGCTCTGGCCACTGCGGCCAGGGCATTGGAACAGCTGGGGCGCGGGCGTGCTGCGCTGGCAGTTCTGCGGCTGGCGGCTGAGCGGGACAACAGCCCGAAACTGGCGGCCCGTCTGGACGACGCAATTGCCAAATTTGGATTTCGGGTCACCGGAAGCCGGGTAGAAAGCGACAGCGCATCGCCCCGTATATGTGTCGAATTTTCCGAAGATTTGGCACCAAGCGGGGTCGTCTACGATGATTTCATCAAGCTGGCGGATCCGCGTCTGGTGGCTGAGTCGGCGGGGCGGGAGCTTTGCGTGGATGGGGTCGATCACGGCACCCGCTACCGGCTGACGCTGCGCCGGGGGCTGCCTGCCGGCAGCGGTGAGACATTGGCCAAGGATGTGACGCTGACCCATTACGTGCGGGATCGCGGGCCGAGTGTCCGATTCTCCGGTCGGTCTTACGTATTGCCCAAGGGCGATCAGGTGGCGGTGCCGGTGGAGACGGTGAATGCCACCACGCTGGAGCTGCGCCTGCGCCGTGTCAGTGACCGCAATCTGCTGCGCAGTCTGCAGGAGGACTACTTTGCCCGACCGCTGTCGCAATGGCAGGAGGAACAGTTCGCCAGCGATATCGCCGAGGAGATCTGGAGCGGCACCGCCGAGGTCTCGCAGACATTGAACCAAGCGGTGACCACACGACTGCCGCTGGATCAGGCGCTGGCGGATCAACCGGTGGGGATCTACGCACTGAGTGCGCAGCTGCCCGGCGCCGACCCTTATGAGAGCCCGGCCGCGACCCAGTGGTTTGTGCTGACCGATCTGGGGCTGAGTACGATGCTGGGCAGTGACGGGTTGCATGTGCAGGTGCAGGGGCTTTCCGATGCTGCGCCGCGTGCTGGTGTGCGGGTAGAGCTGATCTCCAACGCCAACGCCGTCTTGGGAACTTCGGTGAGTGATGCCGAGGGCTATGCGCAATTTGATGCGGGTCTGACCCGTGGACAGGGCGCGTCTGCTCCGGCTGTCCTGATGGCGCAAACGGGCGCGGCAGGTGAGGCTGCCGCTGATTTTGCCTTTCTTTCGCTGCGGGATGCCGCCTTTGACCTGTCGGATCGGGGCGTTGAGGGGCGCGTGGCGCCAGGGCCGGTTGATGTGTTTTTGACCACGGATCGCGGCGCCTATCGTGCCGGAGAGGTGATCCATGCCACAGCCCTTGCCCGTGATGCGACGGCGCAGGCGATCGCGGGCCTGCCGTTGATCGCGGTTCTGACCCGCCCCGATGGGGTCGAATATGCCCGGCTGATTTCGGATCAGGGGGTGGCTGGCGGGCATGTCTTTGCGCTGCCGGTGGGAGAGACCGCGCCACGTGGCACCTGGCGGTTGTCGATCCTGTCTGATCCCAAAGCACCGGCACTGGCTAGCCGACAGATTCTGGTTGAGGATTTTCTGCCTGAACGCATTGATTTCACCCAGACTCTGACAGCCGCGACTGGGCAGGCGTTGCGCCCCGGTACCAGCAGCCCCTTGCGGATTGAGGCGCGGTATCTGTTTGGTGCGCCGGGCCGGGATCTCAGTATCGACGGCGAGGTCACGCTGCGCCCGGCGGATCAGGTGGCGGGCTGGGACGGCTACCGCTTTGGCCGCTACGACGATGTAGTATCCCCACAAAGCCGCCATTTCGGCGGCGCGCGGACGGATGCGGAGGGGATCGGGACGCTTTCGGTGGCACTGCCCGAGATTGAGGCGCTGGGGCAGCCGCTTGTCGCGGAGGTGACCACTCGTCTGAGTGATGGCAGCGCCCGTCCGGTTGAACGGCAGCTGAGCGTGGCCCTGCAGCCGTCCGGCCCGGTGATTGGCATCAAACCGCTGTTTGAGGATGTTGTCGCAGAGGGCGATGCGGCGCGGTTTTCCATTGTCGCGCTGGCTCCGGATGGCAACCCGCAGGATATGTCGGTCACGTGGACGCTGAACCGGGTGGAAACGCGCTACCAGTGGTACCAGCTTTATGGCAACTGGAACTGGGAGCCGACGACCCGTCGCAGCCGTGTTGCAACCGGCGCGGCACAGGTGAATGCCACCACGCCACTGGTGCTGGAGCAGCCTGTTGATTGGGGCAGGTATGAGTTGGTGGTGGAGCATCAGGGCGTGCCTCATGTCGCGGCGTCCAGTGATTTCTATGCAGGCTGGTACTTCCCGGACGAAGGGGCGGATACGCCCGACCAGCTGGAGGTGTCCTTGGATCGTGACAGCTATGAGCCGGGGGATACTGCACGCCTGCGCGTGGTGAGCCGCGCGGCCGGAACCGCACTGGTGTCGGTGATGTCGAACCGGTTGATCAGCCGCCAGATGGTCGAGGTACCTGCGGGGGAAACCGTGGTCCCGCTGAATGTTACCGCTGATTGGGGCAGTGGCGCCTATGTCTCTGCCATGGTGGTACAGCCGCTGGAGGGCAAGGCGGATCAAAGCCCGACCCGGGCGCTGGGGCTGGCGCATGCAACGGTCATCCGCCCCGGACAGGAACTGCAGGTGGCGCTAGACCTGCCCGAGGTGGCCCGGCCACGCAGGACCGAGCTTGCCAAGGTTGAGGTGCGCGGCACCGCCCCCGGTGAAGAGGTCTGGCTGACACTGGCGGCGGTTGATCTGGGGATCCTCAATCTGACCGGATTTCAGAGCCCGGATCCATCGGCACATTACTATGGCCAGCGACGGCTGGGGATGGAGCTGCGCGATTTATACGGACGGTTGATTGAGACTAGCACCGGGGCGCTTGGCCGGGTGCGTTCGGGCGGGGATGCGGGCGCGGGAATGCGGTTGCAGTCGCCACCACCGACGCAGGATCTGATGGCCGTGTTTTCCGGCCCGGTGAAGCTTGACGCGGAGGGGCACGCCGAGGTGCCGATCGCGCTGCCGCCCTTTAACGGAACGGTACGGGTGATGGCTGTGGCCTGGTCGCAGGGTGCGGTGGGTCAGGCCGCCGAAGACATGCTGGTTCGGGATCCGATTGTGGTCAGTGCATCGGCACCGCGGTTTCTGGCGCCGGGCGATAGCAGTCGGGTGCAGATCGAGGTCACCCATGCGGACGGCCCTGCTGGTCGGCTGGAGCTTGCGGCCCGCACCCTTGGAGCGGGGCTGGAGATCGGGGCGCTGCCCCAAACGCTTGACCTGGCGCCGGGCGGCAGCGAGACCGTGATCCTGCCCATTGCGGCGCTGTCCGTTGGCGACCCGGAGATAGAGCTGACGCTGACCACGGCTGAGGGCGAAACCCTGATCCAAACGCTGCGCCTGCCGGTGCGGGCCAATGATCCAGCGGTTGCGACCACCCGCCGTTTCCAGTTGGCGGCGGGGAACAGTTTCCTATTCTCCTCTGACGTCTTTACCGGATTGCGACCAGAGGGCGCGCGCGCGGTGATGTCTGCGGGGCCACTGGCGCGATTTGATGTGCCGGGGCTGCTCAACGGGTTGGATCTCTACCCCTATGGTTGCACCGAGCAGGTGACCTCGCGCGCATTGCCGTTGCTGTATCTGTCATCGGTGGCAGAGGCCGCGGGACTGGGGAATGCGCCTGAGGTCACCGCAAAGATCGACGGCGCCATTCGGCAGGTGCTGGCGCGGCAGGCCAGCAACGGTGGCTTTGGCCTGTGGCGCGCCGAAAGTGGTGATTTCTGGCTGGATGCCTATGCCAGCGATTTTCTGAGCCGAGCACGGGCGCAGGGCTATCAGGTGGCCGACACCCGGTTCCGTCAGGCGCTGGACAATCTGCGCAACCGGGTCAACTACGCGCCCGATTTTGACACGGGCGGTGAAGATATCGCCTATGCTCTGTTGGTTCTGGCCCGCGAGGGCGAGGCGGCAATGGGGGATCTGCGCTACTATGCGGATGTGAAAGCGGGCGATTTCGCCACGCCGCTGGCGGTGGCGCAGGTGGGGGCGGCTCTGGCGACCTATGGCGATCAGCGTCGCGCAGATCAGATGTTCGCCCGTGCCGCTGCGATGCTGCAAGGCGCTGATCCCGATCCAACCCTGTGGCGCACCGACTATGGCAGCCTGCGCCGCGATCAGGCCGGGGTTCTGGCCCTGGCCAGTGAGGCCGGGTCCGACGCGGTGGATCGTCGCGCCCTGAGTGCGGGGTTGGTCGCGGAGGGTCGGGGGCTCTCCACACAGGAAAGCGCCTGGACGCTGATGGCGGCCCATGCGCTGATTGGTGGGGATGGCGGATCCGGGTTGCTGGTCAATGGGCAAGCCGCAGATGGCCCCATGGTTGAGGTGCTGGACGGTAGCCAAGATCAGGACCCGCTGGCGTTGACCGCTGCCTCCGGTAGGGATGTGGACATCACGCTGACCACGCTGGGTGTGCCGCTGGTTGCGGCCCCTGCGGGCGGAACCGGCTACAGCATCGAACGCAGATATTATTCGATGGAAGGTGAGGCGCTGGCGCCGGATCAGTTCACCGTTGGCGACCGGTTTGTCACGGTGCTGCGGGTGGTTCCGTTTGAGCCGGTTGGCGCAAGATTGATGGTCAATGATCCGCTGCCTGCGGGGCTGGAGATCGATAACCCGAGCCTGCTGCGCTCCGGTGATGTGCGCGGTCTCGACTGGCTCACGCTGAGCGAGGCCCGCCATGCCGAGTTTCGTGCGGATCGGTTTCTGGCGGCGATCGACCTGCGGCGTGGGCGCGATGGAGAGGCGGGCTCGCCTGTGACGCTGGCCTATGTGGCGCGCGCAGTCACGCCGGGTCTGTTCCATCATCCGGCGGCCTCGGTTGAGGATATGTATCGGCCTGCCTATCGCGCTCGCACCGCGACGGGCCGCGTCCAGGTCCGGTGATCCGCCCGTTGGCTCCGGCCTGGCGTCGTTTCCGGCGATGGCGTTGGATCACTGCAGCGTTGATTGGCCTATGTGCGGTCGCGGTGATCGGCGGTGTGGCCTTTGATGATTGGGTCAAGAAGACGCCGATGCCCGCGACGCTGGCGGAGATCGCGACAGAGGTTCGCGACCGCAACGGGCAATTGCTGCGGGCCTATCCGGTGGCGGATGGGATCTGGCGCATGGCTGTGACGGTGGATCAGGTCGATGCGGGCTATCGCGCGATGTTGCTGCGATATGAGGACAAGCGATTCTATGACCACAGCGGTGTCGATGCGCTGGCGTTGTTGCGGGCGGCGGCACAGGCCCTGTGGCGGCGGCGGGTGGTCTCCGGCGGGTCAACGCTGAGCATGCAGGTGGCGCGGCTGTTGGAGGATGGCAGTACCGGGCGCTGGGCGGGCAAGCTGCGGCAGATCCGGCTGGCGCTGGCGTTGGAACGCCGCCTCAGCAAGGCGCAGATTTTAGCGCTGTATCTGATCCACGCGCCGTTTGGAGGCAATCTCGAAGGGGTGCGGGCGGCGAGCTATGCCTGGTTCGGCAAGGAGCCGTCGCGGTTGACCCCGGCAGAGGCTGCGCTGCTGGTGGCGTTGCCGCAGGCACCTGAGGCGCGTCGCCCGGATCGCGCGCCGGAAAAGGCACGGCTGGCCCGCGACCGGGTGTTGCAGCGGATGCGTGATGCCGGGGTGCTAACGGCTGACGCAGCAGAGGCCGCAGCGCGGGCGGCGATGCCACGGCGCATGCGGGGTTTTCCACAGCTGGCGCCACATCTGGCGGATGATCTGGTGGCAAAGACACCGGAGCAGGCGCGGATTGATCTGACCCTTGAGGCGGGACTGCAGCAGCGTCTGGCGCAGCTGCTGACGCAGAGTGTGGCGCTGCAGGATGCGAGGCTCTCGGCGGCGGTGCTGGTGGCGGACCACCGGAGCGGCGAGATCCTCGCTTCTGTCGGATCGTCCGGGTACCGCGATGATCTGCGGCAGGGGTTTGTTGATATGACACGCGCCCCACGGTCCCCCGGATCGACGCTGAAACCGCTGGTCTACGGTCTTGCCTTCGATCAGGGGCTGGCCCATCCCGAGACACTGATCCACGATGGTCCGATTGATATTGATGGCTATGCACCGCAGAATTTCGATGGCCGCTTTCGGGGGGATCTGCGAATCCGGCGGGCGCTGCAGCTGTCGCTGAACACACCGGTGATACAGCTGATGCAGGCATTGGGCCCGGCGCGGCTGATGGCGGCGTTGCGGCGAGGCGGCGCGCACCCCCGGTTGCCCGGTGGCAAGCCAGGGCTGGCGGTGGCGCTCGGTGGGGTCGGCGTGTCGCTGCGGGATCTGGTGCAGGTTTACGCGGGGCTGGCGGCTGGTGGGCAAAGCCCCCGGCTAAGGGCGCGTCTGGATGCCCCTTACGAGCGGATGCCGCGTCTGATGAGCAAGGTCTCCGCCTGGCAGATCGGCGATATTCTGCGCGGCGTGCCACCTCCCGCCGGGGCGCCTGCGGGTATGGTGGCCTATAAAACAGGCACATCCTACGGGCACCGCGATACCTGGGCGATCGGATGGGATGGACGCTACGTGGTGGGTGTCTGGCTGGGGCGGGCGGATGGCACACCGGTGCCAGGAGCCTTTGGTGCGGAACTGGCGGCGCCCCTGCTATTTGAGGCCTTTGGGCGGATTGGTCGTGGGTTTACACCTTTTCCAGCTGCACCTGCCTCGACCCTGCGCGTTGCGACGGCGGAGTTGCCGCTGCCATTGCAGCGCTTTGACAGGGGGGGTGTTGGTGGCCCGCCCGGCGCGCGGCTGCAGCTGGCCTTTCCTCCGGATGGGGCGGCTCTGCTGCTGGCGGAGGGCGGGCAGATGACCCTGCGGATCAAGGGCGGCGAGGCGCCGTTTCTGGTGCTGGCCAATCAGACGCCTGTGGTGACCGGTGCCCGCCGTCGCAGCATCGATTTGCCGGGACTGGACCGCGGGTTTTCAACGCTGGTGGTGGTCGATCGTAACGGCCGGTCGGATCAGGTGCGGGTGCGCATCACCCGCCCCGACGAGTAATTTTCAGGGAGCTGTCCGGTTCCGGAATGTGGGATCAGCGCCGCCCCTCGCGCAGCCATCCTGCGATGATCGCGGCGCTGGCCATCAGCAGAACCAACCAGGCGGGCAGCAGCGGCGTCTGCCTGACCGAAATGGTGCGATAGGCGTCACGTGGCGTCAGGCCGATCCAGCCGCGCCCTGCTGCAACACGTCCGGCACGTATATTGCGCAGGCTGGGTATACCGTCGTGCAACGCCCGCACACCGCCGCGTGTCTGCGCTACGGCGGCGGCCATGACCTCTCCGGTGGCGATGGTTTGTTCGAATTCGCGCGGGGCCGCAGGGCCGAGGCCGATCACGGTGGATTGCTCCCCCTCTTCCAGCCGGTAGAGGCCGGGTTCCGGCCCCTCATAGCGGCCTTCCCACCGACCGGGGGCGGTCTGTGCCAGCGCGACCGTGGCGGTGCTGCCATCCGGAGTGGTGATGGTGACCTCGCCGACATCCCCGTCAAGACTGCGGCGCTGGATACGCATGCGCTGGCCGGTGGCCTCGGCGGAGAGGACATCCTCCTCCAGCTCTGGCTCTTTCATCATCCAATGGGCCAGACGGCGCAGCAGTTCCAGCTGCGGGCCGCCGCCCTCATATCCCCGGCTCCAGAGCCAGGCATGATCGGAGGCCAAGAGCGCCACACGCCCTTCCTCAACACGGTTCAGCACAAGCAGGGGGCGGGCGTCGACGCCGCTCATCAAAACATGGCCTTCGGGCACGTCGACTTCGATCTGGCGCAGCCAGCGGCCCCAATCAGCGGCGCCGGTCAGATCAGCGGTGACAGGATGGCGCTGGCCGAGATCTGTGATCTCGGGCCGGTAGGCCCGTTCCAAGACGCGCGCCGAAGGGCTGGCGGGCAGAATACTGGAGAGCGGTGAGCGATAGATACTGTCGGCGCTGGCGAAATCCGGCCCGGCGGCGACAAGAACAGCGCCACCGCGCTGCACGTAGTCGGCCACATTGTCGAGATAGATCGCGGGCAGAATGCCACGGCGTTTGTAACGGTCAAAGATAATCAGATCGAAGTCGTTGATTTTCTCCAGAAACAGCTCCCGCGTGGGGAAGGCGATCAGCGACAGCTCATCCACCGGCACGCCATCCTGTTTTTCCGGCGGGCGCAGAATGGTGAAATGCACAAGATCCACGGCGCTGTCGGATTTCAGCAGATTGCGCCAGGTGCGCCCGCCGGGATGCGGCTCACCCGAGACCAGCAACACACGCAGGCGGTCGCGGACGCCGTTGATCTGGACCAGCGCGGCATTGTTGCGATCCGTTAGCTCGCCCTCGGCGGTGGGGACGGTGAATTGGATCACGTTGCGCCCCCCATGGGGCAGCGTCAGCGGCAGGTCGAAATCGACACCAACAGGCAGGTTGAAGCGCTGCGGCTCGGCACCACCTATGGAAATTGCCAGCTCGGCCAGTTCGCCCGCTGGCGGGGCGTCGCCCTGATCCTCGATCCTGAGGGTCAGGGTCACCGGTTCGCCGATGATGGCAAAACTCGGGGCGTTCTTCACGATCAGCCGCCGGTCCCAATCACCGGGGCGGCCGGTCAGCAGCAGATGCAACGGGGCCGGCAGGGCCGGGGTTTGTGCAAGGTCATGGATCTGACCATCGCTGAGCGCAATGATCCCGGCGACCCGTCCACGTGGCACATTGGCCAGCGCCTCTGCCAGCGCGCTCATCACGAGGGTGCCGCTGTTGTCGCTGCGCCCTTCGCGGGCGGGCACGTTGTCGATCGGAATCCGACGGACCTCGGTATTGGCCCGCTGGGCCAGGGCGGCTTCCAGCGCGGTCACGGCGGTGCTAGTCTGCTCGCGGCGGTCAGAAAGGGACTGGCTGGCGGTTTTGTCCTCCAGCACCAGCACGATATCATTGAGCGGGGCGCGGTCCTCAATCTGATAAACCGGACCGCTGAGGGCGCCGATCAGGACAAGGGCTGCAAGGGCACGCAGTGGCCATCCGGCCAAGCGTTTCCAGACCGCGAGACTGAGTACTGCCGTGGAAAGGGCTGCCAGCAGCCAGATCACCGGCCAGGGGACCAGCGGGTCGAAGAGGATGGTCTGCGTCATATATCCAGCCTCATATCATTGCCCCAACCGATCAAGCAGAGCCGGGACATGCACCTGGTCGGATTTGTAATTCCCGGTCAGAACATGCATCACCAGATTGACACCAAAACGGTAGGCCAGTTCGCGCTGACGCTCGCCCGCGTAGCCGCGCCCAACCGGCAGCAAGGGGCGGCCATTGTCGTCCACGGCCCAGGCGGCGGCCCAATCGTTGCCGCCGATCACAACCGGTGTCACACCGTCATTGAGGTTGCGAAATGGGATGCCCTCGACCTGTTGGGCGTCAGCGGGCGCGGCTTCGACCCAGACGGCGCCGCGGCTGTGACGTCCGGGGAAATCCTGCAGCAGATAGAATGCGCGCGTTAGCACATGGTCGGCGGGCAGTGGCTCCAGCGGTGGTACATCCAGCCGCAGGGCGAGCTGTTGCAGGCGGCGCCCGGCGGGGCTGCTGGCGCCGGCGCGGGTCAGATCGGCATCGCGGGTGTCAAAGAGGATCATCCCACCGGTGCGCAGATAGGTGTTGAGCCGGTCATAGGCCGCACCCGAGGGCATCGCCTGATTGGCGGTCACCGGCCAGTAGAGCAACGGGTAGAAGGCCAGCTCGTCGCGCTCCAGATCAACAGCGGCGGGGGGTGCGGGCTCGACCGAGGTGCGGAAGCGCAGCGTGTTTGACAGCCCCTGCAGACCGTCGCGGGCCAGCTGATCGACCTGCGGATTGCCGGTCAGTACATGGGCCAATGTCAGCTCGGCTGCCCGCTCTGCCGCCACGGCATCGGCTGCGGGATCAGATGGGGGGGAGGGGGTTACCTCCTCAATCGCAGTGGCGTTGCCCTGGGCGTGGCTGCGCATGTCGTGACCAGGGGTGATGACCCAGACAGAGGTGGCAAACAGCAGCAGCGAGGTCAGGTTGCGGATGGTGTTCGCTGAGGCTCGGGTCTGGCGCGACAGAAGCCCGGAGAGCAACAGCGCCGCAATCACATCAAGGGCCAGCAGGATGAGGGCGAGGCTGATCAGCAGGCCGCCCAGCGGGCGTTCAGGGGAGGCGCCATAGCCGTTGACAGGGACGCTGAGCGGCCACTGTGCCGGGGTCAGCTGATCCTCAGTGCGCATCACGTTGCGGGCGATCCGCCGATCGCCGTTTTGATAGAGCCCCGGTTGCAGCTCAGGTCCGGCAGGGGCGGCGATCAGGTCCGGCCCGGCCACACCGGGGAGCGCATCAGCATCGGAGAGCGCGCCGAAACCGTCCAGCACCTGAAGCGGCGCCCATGTGGTGCCGTCCAGATCGACGGCCTCCGCCGGTTTGGAGCCTGAGGAAATCGCCAGCCGCTCCATCATTTGCACAAACAGGCCGGAGAGCGGCAGGCTGCTCCATTCCGCATTGGCGGTCACGTGAAACAATACGATCTGGCCATTGCCCAGCGGCTTGCGGGTGACCAGCGGTGTGCCGTCGGAAAGTTCCGCAATCACCCGCTCTGCCAGTGAGGGGTCGGGTTGGGCGACCACTTGCGAGCTGACGGTGACGTCAGGGGGAATGTTCAGTCCAAAAAAGGGAGAGTCTTCGGCAAAGGGGGCGAGGGTTTTTGGCTCTCCCCAACTCATGGCGCCGCCGATGCTGCGGCCCCCAATCCGCAGGCGCACGGGCAGCAGCGGTTCCTCATCGGTGCGGGCGGTATCGCTTGCAGCCAGGCGCGGACCGGCAAACCGCAGCAGCAGCCCTCCGTCAGAGGCCCAATCCAGCACTGCCGCCTCCTGATCGGGGGGCAGACGGGCGGTGTCGGCAAGGACAATCACGTCGGGATTGGCGGGCAGAAGATCGCTTAGCCCGCCCTCCAGCAGGTCAGCGGTCGGTGCCAGCGCCTGGCGCAGATAGTGCAGTGGCGAGAGGAGGGCGAGCCCTTCGTTGCCGCTTTGAGCTGAGATCAGTGCCACTTCGCGGCGGCGCAGCCCATCATCGGCGAGCGATACGGCCCCGGCGCTGCTTTGGCCCTGCAGCTCAAACAGGCGGATGCGCGCGCGCAGCTCCGCGGGCAGAGACAGGCGGGCGGTGGCTTCGCTGCCGTCGGCGGAGGTGCTGTCCGGGTCGGCAAAATCCACGGTCACCGAGCCGAGGGTGCGCATGGTGCCGCCCGGGTCTGGCCCCTTGGCAAGAACAGTCACGGTTTGATCCGCACCTGCGCCAAGGGATGTTGTTACAGCCCCGTCACCTGAGGTGGCCTGCGGGCCGCGGCGAGCGACGGTGATTTCCATTGCGCCATCCACATAGACAACCGGGCGCAGCGCCAGCCGGGGGGTGGCATGTTCATAAACGGTCAGCCTGCCGCGTTGGCGCAGCGCCGCCAGCAAATCGTCGCGACCGGCATACTCCAGTCCGTCGCTGAACCAGAGGCTGTCAAACCCACCCTCAATGGCATCTATCTGGGTCCGGGCGCGCGCCAGTTGCTCTGGCGTGGGCTGCCAGGCTTGCGGCGGCTCACCGATGATCTGACGACGCCAGCTTGCCGCGCTTTGGAACTGAGGCGTCTGAGGTGCGGTCAGGCGCAGCACGGCGACGGGGCGATCCGCGCGTCCGGCCTCAGCCAGAAGATGGTCGATTTCCTCTCGGGTGCGGTCCCAGTCCGGGGCACCGGCCCAGCTGCCATCCAACACCGCCAGCAACGGGCCGCGCCCGGTCGGGGTTGTGGTGGGGTTGAGAACCGGCCCGGCCAGTCCGACAATGGCGGCCGCCACCGCCAGCAGTCGCAGCAACAACAGCCACCATGGGGTGCGATCCGACAGGCTGTCGTCATCGCGCAACCCCAAAAGCAGGGTGACCGCCGGAAACAGGCGTTTGCGCGGGGCAGGGGGCACCGCCCGCAACAGCAGCCACAACAGCGGCAGCGCCAGAAGCGCCAGCATCAGCCAGGGGGCCGTAAAGCCGATGCCGGCAATGGTCGTCATGAGCCGCTTCTTTCCATGGCGTGAAACAGCCACATCAGGGCCGCTTGCGCGCTATCGCCTGTGTGATGCGTGCCCAGACGCCAGCCTGCCGCGCGGCACAGGTGATCCAGCGCGTCGCGTCGTTCGGCAAGCCGATCAAGGTAGCGCTGTTTGAGGGCACCAGCCTTCAGCGTTTCATGGCGCACCCCGCCGCCGACGCTTTCGAAAATGGTGCGCCCGTCGAAGGGAAATTCCTCCTCCGCCGGGTCAAGCACCTGCATCAGCACGCCGTGAACCCCACGGTCTGCGGCCTTGGCCAGCGCCTGTTCCAGCGGTGCGAAGGGGCCCAGAAAATTGGAGAGAAACAGCACCCGCGCATGTGGCAGCATGGCGCGATCTTCGGGTGGGGTATAGTCGCCGTCGTCATCTAGGCTGAGTGCGTCGGCCAGCCGCAGGATCTGGGCATTGCCGCGTCGGGGCGGCAGGCGGCCACCGGTGAGACCGACACGTTCCCCCGCTCTTAGCATCATCACGGAGGCGGCCAGTCCGAGCAGTCGGGCGCGGTCAATTTTCTGCGGCAGCGCCGGGGTGGAGGCAAAGCGCATGGACGCGCCCTGATCGACCCAGAGGTGCACCGTCTGGGCGATCTGCCATTCCCGTTCACGTACGAACTGCTGATCTCCCTTGGCGGACCGTCGGTGATCAATCATGCGGCGGCTGTCCCCGGCCTGCACCGGGCGGTATTGCCAGAAATCATCGCCCATGCCGGCACGACGGCGGCCATGTTCGCCCAGAAGCACGGACCCGGCCAATTGCTGCGCCCGAATCAGAAGCGGCGGGAAGCGACTGGCCGCGCTTTCTGCGCGGTGGCGCAGATCCGCTGCGGGGCCTTGGCCGCTGCCAGCGGGTCCGTCTGACTGAGGGGCGCGCGCCTGTGTCACGCGGCGACGCCGGGTTGTGCCATGCTCTCGGCTGTGGTGGCGATCAGATCAGTCAGGCTTTCGCCGCGGGCGCGGGCGGCGAAGTTCAGCGCCATCCGGTGGCTGAGCACGGGCTGCGCCATATCCAGCACATCATCCGCATTAGGGGCGAGGCGCCCCTGCAGCAGCGCGCGGGCCCGCACCGCCAGCATCAGCGCCTGTGCCGCCCTCGGCCCCGGGCCCCAGGCGACGGTCTGCTGCACCCGTTCAGAGGCGGCGGGATCCTCCGGGCGGAAGGCGCGGACGAGATCCAGAATCATCTCCACAACGCTGTCCCCCACGGGCATCCGGCGCAGCAGGGTCTGTGCCGCCATCAGATCATCGGCCGTGAAGACCTGATGCGCGCTGCCCTCTTCAACCCCGGTGGTGGCCAGAAGAATGTCGCGTTCGGTCTGGCGGGTCGGATAGGGGACATCAATCTGGAACAGAAAGCGGTCCAGCTGCGCCTCTGGCAGAGGATAGGTGCCTTCCTGCTCAATCGGGTTCTGCGTGGCCAGCACGTGAAAGGGGGTGCCAAGGGGACGGTCGGCACCAGCCACGGTCACCATCCGTTCCTGCATTGCCTGCAGCAGCGCAGATTGTGTGCGGGGGCTGGCGCGGTTGATTTCATCCGCCATCAGCAATTGGCAAAAGACCGGCCCCGGCACAAAGCGAAAGGCGCGGCTGCCGTCCTTGGCGGTGTCCAGCACCTCGGAGCCCAGAATATCGGCGGGCATCAGATCCGGGGTGAACTGCACCCGGTTTCCTGCAAGCCCCATGACCGTAGACAGGGTTTCCACCAGCCGGGTCTTGCCCAGTCCGGGCAGACCGATCAGCAGCCCGTGGCCACCGCACAGCAGCGTGCTCAGTGTCAGATCGACCACACGCTCCTGACCGATAAAGCGCCGGGTGATAGAGGACCTGGCCTGTGTCAGCTTGTCTTCAAGCGCTTCAATCTCGGCCAGCAGATCGTCGGGTTCGGACATGACTTTCCCTTCACGGCGAATATATAGTGATACTGTATCGCGTTGACAGAAAATGGCAAAAGCAATGAGCGGACAAAATCCCGTGACTTCCGGCAGCAACACCCCCGAAACAGGATCAGAACCCCCCAGCGCCGAGGGGCTGGCGGCTGCGGCCAAGACGGCGAGCAAAGGCGGTCTGCCGCCTGTGCATCTGTGGAATCCGCCGTTCTGCGGGGATCTGGACATGCGGATTGCCCGTGATGGCACCTGGTTCTACCTCGGCACACCAATCGGGCGGTTTGAACTGGTGAAGCTGTTTTCCTCCATTCTGAAGCTGGAAGACGGCAAGTATTTCCTTGTTACGCCCGTCGAAAAGGTTGGCATCACGGTGGAGGATGCCCCCTTTGTCGCGGTGGATTTCGAGGTGGACGGCACCGATGAGGCGCAGGTGTTGCGGTTTGAAACCCATGTTGGCGACAGGGTTGAGGCCGGGCCTGCGCATAAAATCCGCGTGGTGCGGGACGAAGAGACAGGTGAGCCAGCACCTTATGTGATGGTGCGGGCTGGTCTTGAGGCGCTGATTGATCGCAAGAGCTTTTATCGGCTTGTGGAGCTGGGGTGTCACCGGGACGGATGGTTTGGTCTGTGGTCGGGTGGTGCGTTCTTCGGCATCATCCCTTCGGATGAGCTGCCGGACGACTGACCCTGACCTACATCGTGGCGTCGTCGGCAGAGCGCTGCCGGTCGTAAGGTGATGCGGCGGGAAGCCGCTGATTCAGTTGAGTGTATTGTAAAATTAGCGAAAATTCTTGTGAAAACCTGCTCAAAATCGGTGGAGATCTGAGGCAGATTGAGGCGGTGTGATCCTGGACGGATCAATGGTGAACCCGGCGGGGGCTGGGTTGGTCTATTGCGGTGGCATAGCCCGGCACATGTCAATTTGGCCGCCAATCGGGGGTGGCTCCAAAGGAGGTTTTCCAATGCCGAAATTTGCGGCCAATATTTCGTTGCTGTTTGCGGAACTGCCCTATCTGGACCGTTTTCCTGCAGCCGCGCGGGCCGGGTTTGAAGCGGTGGAAATCCTGTTTCCCTATGAGTTGGCTGCGAAAGAAACTCAGCGGGCCTTGTTGGCCAATGGGCTGGAGCTGCTGCTGATCAACGCACCGCCCCCGAACTATACTGGTGGGATGCCGGGCTATGCGGCGTTGCCGATGGGAGCGGATCGGTTTCAACGCGATATCCGGCGGGTGCTGCGCTATGCGGAGGTGCTGCGACCCGGTATGATCCACATCATGGCCGGTTATGCCAAAGGCGATGTGGCCAAAGACACGCTGATCCGCAATCTGCAATGGGCCGCCGACTACGCGCCGGGACAGCAATTCACCATTGAACCGCTGAACAGCGGTGATCAGCCGGGGTATTTTCTGGATGACTACAATCTCGCGGTTGAGGTGCTGGAGGCGGTGGATCGCAAGAACGTTGGCCTGCAGTATGATGCCTATCACGCGCAGCTCATCCATGGGGATGCGGCCAAGGTCTGGGAAGCCTTTGGCGACCGCGTGACACATGTCCAGATCGGCGCCGCGCCCGGGCGATGTGAGCCAGGAACCGGACCGGTGGATTTCGAACAGCTCTTCGCGGCGATAGACGAAAGCGGCTATGAAGGCTGGGTCAGTGCCGAATACACCCCAAGTACCAAACGGACAGAAGACAGTCTGGCCTGGATGGGCTGACAGAGGTCGCATCGGGGTACGCCAGTCACTGTCAGGATGGAATGGCTGCAGCCAAAGGTCCGGCTGCCATATCAAAACATATTCGCGAATTGAAATGTGAATAAACACAGGGCATAAGGCTGCAATCTGCCCATTCTTGGAGGCCGCCATGGTCCCTGCGCGATTCGCCCCTGTCCTGTTTGGACTGATCCTGTCTGGCGTTATGTCCTGCATTGTCACAGGTGTCGCCACGCTGAAGGCCGTTGGCCTGAGCGTAGAGGCGCCGGGGCTCTGGATGTCAGCCTGGAGTTTCGGCTGGCCGGTGGCCTTCGTCGTTGTGCTGGGGGTGGCACCTGCGGTGCGCCGATTGGTGGCCTGGATGGTGAAGCCGCCTGCGGAAACAGCCAGCCCCGCAGGACCTCCCAGCGTAAAAGACTAGCACCGCAGGCCAAGGGGCGCGCTCCTCCCGCCTGTCATCTCAGCATCAAAGATGCCGGTCTTCCCGTTGGGCCAAGCGCCATGCCGGGGCATGGCGCGTTGTGGCCCCGGCCGATGGCTGACCTTGCCCGGTCAGGCCTGGATCACGCTGCTGCCGCCCCGATCAAACAGAGCGGAAGCCAGCCATGTCGGTGCGAGGGGGCTGGCCGCCTAGTGGGCCTCTGCCCAGTTCTGTCCCCTGCCGGCATCCACCACCAGTTTCACGTCCAGATGAACCGCCGGGTCTGCCGCGGTTTCCATCACGCGACGGGCGGTTTCGATGGTGTCTTCCACGGCGGCTTCTGGCACCTCGAACAGCAGTTCGTCGTGCACCTGCAGCAGCATCCGTGCAGGCAAGTGAGCGATGGCGGCAGGCATCCGGATCATCGCGCGGCGGATCACATCGGCTGCGGTGCCCTGGATTGGCGCATTGATTGCGGCGCGTTTGGCAAAGCCGGCGCGCGGTCCCTTGGCGGAGATCTCCGGCGTGTGGATCTTGCGCCCGAACAGGGTTTGCACATGGCCGTGCTCCTTGGCGAAGGCAACCGTCTCATCCATATAGCGGCGAATGCCGGGGAACCGCTCGAAATAGCGGTCGATGAAGCCCTGCGCCTCGGCCCGTGGAATGCGCAGGTTGCGCGCCAGACCAAAGCCGGAGATGCCATAAATAACGCCAAAGTTGATCGCCTTGGCCTGTCGGCGGATGTCCGGTGTCATCTCCTCCAGCGGGACGTTGAACATCTCTGATGCGGTCAGCGCATGGATGTCCTGCCCCTCGGCAAAGGCCTGTTTGAGGGTGTCAATCCCGGCGACATGGGCCAGGATACGCAATTCAATCTGGCTGTAGTCCAGCGCCAGCAGCACATTGCCCTCCTCCGGAACAAAGGCCTCGCGGATGCGGCGCCCTTCCTCGGAGCGGATGGGGATATTCTGCAGGTTGGGATCGGTCGAGGCCAGACGCCCGGTGTTGGCCCCGGTCTGCACATAGGAGGTGTGAACGCGCCCAGTTTCGGCGTTGATATGATCCTGAAGCGCATCGGTATAGGTCGATTTCAGCTTGCTCAGCTGGCGCCAGTCCAAGACCAGACCCGGCAGGGCGTGTTCGGTGGCGAGATCCTCAAGAATATCCGCCCCGGTGGCATAGGCCCCTGTCTTGCCCTTCTTGCCCCCTTCCATGCCAAGCTTATCAAACAGAATCTCGCCCAGCTGTTTGGGGGACCCGACGTTGAAGCTTTGGCCGGCCAGCTCATGTATTTCGGCCTCCAGCCCAGCCATTTTCTGGGCAAAAGCGTTGGACATGCGCGACAGCGTATCGCGATCTACCTTGATACCCTCGCGCTCCATCCGGGCCAGCACGGGCACCAGCGGGCGTTCCAGCGTCTCGTAGACCGTGGTGACGCCCGCCTGATGCAACTGTGGTTTGAACAGCTGCCACAAACGCAGGGTGATATCGGCGTCCTCAGCGGCATAGGCGACGGCATCGTCGATCGGCACGCGGTCAAAGGTGATTGCGGATTTGCCGGTGCCCAGCAGCGGTTTGATCGGGATCGGCGTGTGGTTCAGATAGCGTTCCGACAGCGTGTCCATGCCGTGCCCGTGCTGGCCTGCGTGCATCGCATAGGACATCAGCATCGTGTCATCGATTGGCGCCACATCGATGCCCCGGCGGGCAAAAATCTTGGCGTCATATTTCATATTCTGGCCAATCTTGAGGATACTGTCGTCCTCAAGCACGGGCTTCAGCAGATCAAGTGCGTCCTGCAGCGGCATCTGCCCGTCCGCCAGATCGTCCGAACCGAAGAGATCATCACTGCCGCCGGATTTATGGGTGAGCGGAATGTAACAGGCGCGGCCCGGTTCCACGCAGAGCGAGATGCCCACAAGATCCACCACCATCTCGTCAAAACCAGTGGTTTCCGTGTCCACCGCCACCCAGCCACGTTCGCGGATCTGGGTCACCCATTTTTTCAGCGCCTCGGCGTCACGGACGCATTCATAACTGCCGCTGTCGAAGGGGATATCCGCCACGGTCGGCGCCTCGGCTGCGTCAGCGCTTTGCGCGGGGGCGTCGACGATGGCTGGCGCCTCTTTACCCAATTGATCGGCGACACGCTTGGACAGAGTGCGAAATTCCATCTCAGCAAGAAAGCTGAGCAGCTGGTCTGCATTGGGGTCGCGCACGCCCAGATCATCCAGCGTGAAACCCAGCTCCATATTGTTGTCCAGCTGGACGAGCTGCTTCGACAGTTCGATCTGCGCGCGGTTCTCGATCAGGGTCTGGCGACGCTTGGGTTGTTTGATCTCTTCGGCGCGGTCTAGCAGATTTTCTAGCGAACCGTATTCGTTGATCAGCAGCGCGGCTGTCTTAATCCCGATCCCCGGCGCGCCGGGTACGTTGTCGACCGAATCGCCAGCAAGCGCCTGGACATCCACCACACGGTCCGGTCCGACACCAAATTTCTCGAAGACACCATCGCTGTCGATGCGTTTGTTCTTCATCGCGTCCAGCATTTCGACCCCACCGCCGACCAGCTGCATCAGATCCTTGTCAGAGGAGATAATCGTCACCCGGCCGCCTGCATCGCGGGCCTGGCAGGCAAGCGTGGCGATAATATCGTCGGCCTCGAATCCTTCCTGTTCCTTGCAGGCGATATTGAACGCCTCGGTGGCGGTGCGGGTCAGGGGAATCTGCGGGCGCAGATCTTCGGGCATGGCTTCGCGGTTGGCCTTGTATTGATCATAAAGATCATTGCGGAAGGTGTGCGATCCCTTGTCGAAAATAACCGCAACATGGGTTGGGGCATCTGGGCCGGTGTTGCCCTCAACATAGCGGTGCAACATGTTGCAGAATCCCGCCACAGCGCCGATGGGCAGCCCGTCGGATTTGCGGGTGAGAGGCGGCAACGCGTGATAGGCGCGAAAGATGAAGGCCGATCCGTCGATCAGATGCAGGTGGCAGCCGGTGCCAAAGGGAGTTGTTGTCATGGCTGATGCTCCGGTGTTTCGCGTTGTCCCCGTTATCGGTGATCGCGCGAGTGAGAGCAATTGCCGTTTCGCGCCCTTTGCAGGCCGCATAGAAGAAGCCGCCTGATTTGGGCTGTTAGAGATCTCACCCCTGCTGCTCGATCCGCAGCGGTGTAACCCATGACCAAGTCCAGCAGGCCAATTTGTGCCGAAACGAGGATTTTGGGGCGCGACCCCGGGACTGTGGCTTAGGCGGTTTTTTTACCGGGCTGATTTGCCTTCACAACTTCGCGCACTTCGTCGCGCGTCATCGGCTTGCCGAAATAGAACCCCTGAACCGAGGCGCATTTTTCCACCCGCAAAAACTGCAGTTCATCTTCGACTTCGACACCCTCGGCCAGAACGGGGATGTTCAATGCCGCGCCGAGCAGCAGGGTTGAGCGAACGATTGCTGCCCGCTGCGCGTCTATATGCACGTTCTGAACGAAACTCTGATCGATCTTGATTTTGTCAAAGGGGAACGTCTGGAGCATCGCCAGCGAGGAATAACCCGTGCCAAAATCATCCATCGCAATGCGCAGCCCCATGGTCTTGAGCTGCTGCATGACCTTCAGCGTATGGACCTGATCATCGATGATGCTGGCCTCGGTGATTTCCAGTTCGAGCCGCTCGGCAGGCAGTCCGGTTTCGAGCAGAATGTCTGACACATGTTCGACAAAGGACGGCTGTATCAACTGCTGCGGTGCCACGTTGACAGCGATATTGAAATGCCCCGGCCAGCATTTTGCCTCATGACAGGCGGTGCGCAGAACCCAGAGACCGACCTCACGGATCAGGCCTGTTTCTTCAGCAATGGGGATGAAGGTATCAGGTGATACCCGGCCTTTGCTGGGGTGGTTCCAGCGGAGCAGGACCTCGAAACCGACAGGCGCCAGGGAGCTGAGGTCGTTCTGGAGCTGATACACCAACTCAAATTGATCGCCCCTGACACAGGCCTGTCGAAGGTCGTTGACCAGCTCCAGACGCTCGCGGTTGTGCTTTTCCATCTGCGCATTGAACAGGCAGATATGCCTATCGGCGTCGGCTTTGGCGCGATACATCGCCACGTCCGATTTGTGCAGCAGATCACGGATGGACCGGCCGTCTTCGAGGCTTGTAGCGACGCCGATCGCAACACCGATGATGGCGGATGTATTATCAAAATCCACCGGCTCTACGATCAGAGCATGCAGGCGCTCAGCAAATGCCAAGACTTGATCGACCCGGCGGAATCCCTGTTTCAGAGCAACGAACTCATCCCCCCCAATGCGGGCGACAAATTCATCTTTTTCCAGCACGGAGTTGAGCCGGTTCGCAACGGTGGTCAGAACGGTGTCCCCGGCGGCATGGCCATAAAGGTCGTTAATTTCTTTGAAGAGATTGAGATCCAGTGTCAGCACCGCAACGCGTTCCGTTTCATCGCGGTCCAGGAGTTCAGTCAGGCTTGCAATCTTGCGGGTCAGGGCCATCCGGTTAGGCAGGCCCGTCAAAGGGTCATGCATTGCGGCATGTTGCAGCTGGTTGCGTGCCTCACTCTCCATATTGGTTTCAATGCTGAGCGCAGCAAACCCAATCATCAGAATGATCGCCATGGTACCCAGTACGAACAGTCCAAGAGTGGCATCAGAAATCACTTCTGGGGGGACAGAATACAGCGGGCTGAGTTGCACGGTGATGGCCGACATGCCGGTAAAATGCATCGTGCAAATCGTCAGCGTCATCAGAACAACGGCCACAATCCATCGTCGACCAGTCGCAAAGCGTGTCAGATATTCATAGGTTGCCACACCCAGCGCAGCGGCAATCAGGATTGATGAAATCAATGGCGTGGTTTGCCAAACGATTTCTCCGGGTAGCAGATAACCACTCATGCCGAGGTAGTGCATAGTTGAAACGCTGAGACCAAACATCGCGCCGCTGGCCGCAATCCGGTAGTTAGTCGAATGTGCAAATGCATAGACGCCGTTCGTCATGAGCATGCCCACAACCGCAGCCGCAAGCGACACACCGGTCAGCAGAGGATCATACCCATGCGCGTAGCCGGGATCAAAGGCGAGCATGGCGATGAAATGGGTCGTCCAGACAGTGCCACCGCTAATCAGGCTGGTGAGGCCTAGTTGGACGAGCCTGCCCGTGGCAGCCGTCCGACCAAGACGCTGGGTCATCAGAACCGATAGCCAGGAACCGATGACGCAGACAAGCGCAGCCACGGCCACAAGGCCCAGGCTGTGTTCCTGCGTAATGCATTGAACGACGCTGTACATCTCGATCTCCGGTAGTAGTAGATACACTCTTCATCCAGTGCATCATCATCGTAAAGAAACAGCTACCACGTCCTGATCCTTGTCGGTTTGTTTCCTCAAATTCGTTACAATCGGATTCTTTTTTGGCGGGGGCGAAGTGTATTCGCACAAACAAAAAAACGCCGCCTCGGAGGGCGGCGTTTGTGATAAGTTATATCTGCCAACTCGTTAAGGCAGCTTGCTCCTCGTGTCCTTGTGGACAAACTTGCAATCGCAATAGGGGCATTCCACGAAGCCTTCGGCTTCGGGGATTTGCAGGTAGACCCGCGGATGTCCCAGCGCACCTTCGCTGCCGTCGCAGGCGACGCGGTAGCTGTCCACGATCTTGGTTTCCGGCGCTTCGATGGTCATCTCTGGCGGTCCTCTTGGTTATCAGTTAGTGGCTTTTATGAGCCAAGGGAAAACCGGGGGCAAGGGCCGCAATGACTGAGGACGCAATCCGTATCGAAGGTTTGCAGAAAACCTACAAGGGCCGCAGGGGGCAACCTGCCAAACAGGCGCTGAAAGGCGTGGATCTGAGCATTCCGCGCGGATCGGTCTTTGGTCTTCTCGGCCCCAATGGCGCCGGCAAATCCACCATGATCAACATCTTGGCCGGGCTGGTTTTGAAAACCGCAGGGAAGGTGACGATCTGGGGCTTCGATCAGGACGAAAACCCGCGCCAGTCCCGTGCCTCCATCGGGGTGATGCCGCAGGAGTTGAACCTAGATCCGTTCTTCAGCCCGCGTGGAGCGCTGGAGGTGCAGGCGGGCTTATACGGGGTGCCGAAATCCGAACGCCGCAGTGATGATATTCTGCGCATGGTCGGGTTGGAGGACAAAGCGCATGCTTATGCCCGGACCCTGTCGGGTGGAATGCAGCGGCGGTTGCTGCTGGGCAAGGCGCTGGTTCATCACCCCAATATCCTGGTGCTGGATGAGCCAACGGCAGGTGTGGATATCGAATTGCGCCAAATGCTTTGGGAGAATATCCGCAAGCTGAACGCGCAAGGTATGACCATCATTTTGACCACACATTATCTCGAAGAGGCCGAGGAAATGTGTGATGAAATCGCGATCATCAATCAGGGTGAGCTGGTGGCGCGCGACACCACGGCAAATCTGCTGGGACGGCTGGATGCAAAGGCGATGGTGGTCCACCCGGCGCATCCGGTGACGACACTGCCAGTGGGCGATGGGATCGCATCGGAGCTGCGCAGCGATGGTGCGGTGATCCTGCGCTACCACGGCAATCAGACGAGCGCAGAAGAGGTTTTGTCGGCGGTACGTGAGGCCGGGATTTCGATCCGGGACGTAAAAACCGAAGAGGCCGATCTGGAAGATGTGTTCCTGGCGCTGACAAAATCGCGGAGCTGATGGCGTGGTGGCGCGTCAGCATTCTGCCCTTGTTAGAGCCTAATTCTTCTCGTGCGAGCCGTCATTGTGTTTCGACGCAGTGACGGCGGAAGGCACGTTTCAGCATGTCGAGCTCGGCGCGCAGCAGTTCCACCTCAACCCGCAGATCATCACCGGTCAACTCGCCGCAGATGAGGGTGAAATCGCCGAGCTTTGCATCGCTCGTCAGATCATAAATCACAAAACTCTGGACACCATCGGCAATCGCTTCGGTTGGAATTGGAATGGTGAGGGACCATTCGTTGGCGGTTTCACTTTCCTCAAGGGTGACATTTGGCACCAGACGGTCCAGGTGCCGCACCTCAATCGCAGGCATGGCGCCTGCAGCTCCTGAGCCTGCGATCCGTCCCTCCCAGAGGCCGTCGCGAAAACGAATTTTGGTCAATGTCAGCTGGCTCATATCGGGCCTTTCGAAGGTGGATTAGAGACTGGCGCGCCGGCTGCGGGATAGGGTGAGATCGCGCAGGGTCACCTGGTTCATTTCCGGAGCTTCAAAGATCAGCTCCAGCCACAGCCGCTCGACGCGTTTTTCGTTCAGGTCGGCATAGGCGAGGTCATATTCGACATGGGTTCGCTTGTCGCCCATAGGCATTTCACGAACCATTTGTTCGGTGTTCGGACCATGCTTGATGTTGAGTCGGGCAAAAATTTCAATTGGGTTTTCGGTTTCCACCGTGCAATCCACCCGTAACAGATGATCGCGGCTTAGCCCGTGGGTCACCTCTTGCGGCAGCTCAATGACCAGCGACAGGAATGAGCCGTCAAAGCGGAACACATCGAGGCGGACGCCATAGGGGGCGAGGTCTTCCTCACGGTTGTTGCGCAGCTGGCGCAGGGTGAGTTCCGAGACGGCACAGTCGTGAAAAAGCTGCACCTCATCGCCGAGCCGGGTTTTGCTGGGGACCGCGGAGGCACCGGGAGCAGACAGCGGGCCGCGCCAGAGTTCCGGGCGCCATCCCCAGTCGGTGCCATGGGCGCGCGGAAAGGCATTGGATCCGATTTGCGGCAGCGCCAGCCGACTTTCGGCAACATGAATCAGTCGATCCAGATGCAGGCGCAGTGTTCTGGCACGATTGCGCTGCTCCCTCAACCGGCTGAGTGAGGCTTGGGGGGCCTGTTGCGCAAGGCGTCGCCATCGCTTCAGCACGCGTTTGAATAGCAGCTTTTCAATCGTCCTGCCCATAGGCTCAATATCCTGTCCTGCGCCCTGTCATTTTTGGCGCGATGCGACACGTGGCGACATGCGCATTGTTTTTTCTGACCCTAGCCAAAGCGATGGGCGCTGACAAACCTCCGGGCCGGTAATCTTGCCGGGCGATGGTATTGGCGGGGGCGCCGACCTGTTTCCAGCCCGTATACTGGTCACTATTGCGCGGGGACATCGGGGCTGGGGGGCAGATCTGCGGTTACGGAGGCTTCAAGCGTTTTTGCGGTCAACTCATTCAGCAGTCGGGCGCCGGGCCCACCGAGGTTGCGGCTGCCGCCGGGGGCATAAAGCGCAACCGCCACCAGTTGATCGTTCAGCACGAAGGCACCGCGCCAATGGACCGGGCTGGCGCCTCGGGCGCGGTGATCCGGCATGTTCAGTTTGACCAATGGCAGCATCATGTCGTTCCGCTCTGTCAGCAGTCGCGCGCCGGGCGCATTTCTCAACAGATCCGCGCTGGTCAGGGCTCCATCCGCGGGCCCGGCGGGGCCAACAGCGACCGTAATCAAGGCGCGGTTGCGGCCTGACGGGCCAGGGCGCAGGCTGGAGCAGGGGACCACGATGGCAAAGCCCCCTTCGGCCCGGTGGCCGGTCATGCGGGGATCGATGCAAAATCCGGTTGGCGGAACCAGGTGAATGGTGTCGCTGGCAAAGCTCATACGGGTGATATCGCCGGGTTGAGGATCAGCTGTATCCGCGACCAGTGATGCGCCGGTTCCAGCAGTGCATCCCGCCAGCGCAAGAGGGGCGACCACCATCAGCGCCATTCGTGCCAGCCGGCGTCGCCTGATCGCTGATGACATCCGCTGTGCGCTACCGCAAAACCACTGTGCAACGGCGGTAGAAAAGCCACAGTTAGATTTGCCCGTCGGGATAGAGGTGCACTCGTTTTCCGCTTGTTGCGCGGCCTGCTTTCCATCTTGAATAGGTATGCTTTTTCCGTTGCTTACGATGGTCACAGTGGTCTCTGCCTGTCGTTGTCCTGCTCACCCTTGGCATAGTCTGAGGGGCGTGTCGGAGCAAGCATCTCACGCAAAAGTCGACCGGGTGTTGCCTTGTAATGTCAGGGGGCAATGATTACGGTCTGACCGCTGCACAGCCAGCAGGCGATTTCTCGCTAAGATCTTCCGACACGCAAAAGGAGCAGGGGATGCAATCCACCCTGTTTTCATTCATCTGGACCTATTCGCGGCGCCAGCAGATAGGTCTGTTGGCGTTGACCATGGTCACGTTCCCCTTCCTCTATGCGGCGTTGGAATTGCCCAAGCGGATTATCAACGACGCTATCGGTGCGCCGATGGATCAGGTTGAGGTTCTGGGGCAGCAGATCGGGCAGGTCGACTATCTGCTCTTGCTTTGTGTCGGGTTTTTAGCGGCGGTTCTGATCAGTGGCCTGCTGAAGATGCGTCTTAATACCATGAAGGGCATTGTCGCCGAACGTCTGCTGCGGCGCCTGCGGTACACGCTGATCAACCGGATGATGCGCTTTCCAGCGCCGTATTTCAGGACCACAAGCCAGGGTGAGCTGGTCTCCATGATCACCTCGGAATCAGAACCGATGGGCGGTCTGATGGGTGACGCCGTGGCGCAGCCTGTATTTCAGGCCGGGCAGATGCTGACGATTGTCGCGTTTCTCTTCATGCAAAGCGTGTGGTTCGGACTGGCCTCGGTGGCGCTGATCCCGTTGCAGGCCTGGCTGATCCCGATGCTGCAACGTCAGATCAACTTGCTGAACAAGGATCGTATCCAGGAGGTGCGGGCTTTTTCAGCTGAGATTGGCGAAACCGCCGCTGGGATCGGGGATCTGCGGATCAATGGTGGTCGCCGGTATCGGCTGGCGCAGATATCGGCACGTCTGGGCCGGCTGTTCGATATTCGCCGACGTATCTATACCAAAAAATACTTCATGAAGTTTCTCAACAACATGATCGGTCACCTGACGCCGTTTGTGTTTTATTCCGCCGGCGGTGTGCTGGCGATCCGCGGTGACATCACGGTGGGCGCATTGGTGGCCGCCTTAGCCGCTTACAAGGATTTGTCAGCCCCGTGGCGGGAGCTGCTGACCTACTACAATCAGGTGCAGGATATGAGCCTGCGCTGGTCGATCATGACCGACCGTTTCGCGCCCAAGGGCATGATCCCGGAGGAGCTGATCGAGGGCACGCCGACGGATATCCCGCATCTGCGCGGCACCATTGAACTGCGCAATGTGTCGGTGAAAGATGCCGACGGAAATATGGTGCTGGAGGACCTGTCGCTGACCATCCCTGCCGGTGGGCGTGTCGCGATCCAGAGCAGCAGCGAGGCCGAGCGCGCGGCCTTTGCAGCACTGCTGACGCGGGAGGTTGTGCCATTTCGCGGGTCGGTGACGATTGCAGGGCATCGGCTGGATCAGCTACATCAGGGGGTGATCGCGGCGCGCGTCGGCTATGCCTATTCGCGGCCCTACCTGTTCAATGGCTCACTTGGCGACAATGTGCTGATGCCACTGCGCGATCATCCGCATATGCCTGCAGGCAGCGAATCCCGTGGCAAAAGCCGTGTGATGACCGAAGCTTGCCGCGCCGGAAACAGCCCGGATCCGCTGGCTGCCGACTGGATCAACCCGGCGCTGGCAGGGCTTGGATCCGAAAGCGAGCTGCGTGACTGGTGGTTTCAGCTGGTCGAGGCGATGGGCATCGACGAGCAGCTGTTCCGCCGCACCCTCCACACCCGGTTTCAGATTGGTCCGCATCTTGGCCTTGTGCAGCAGATCATTGCCTTGCGCCCTCTTGTCGCGGAGCGGTTGGCGCGGGCGGGTCTTGCCGATGTGGTGCATCGGTTTGAGCCGGAGGTGTTCAATCCAGCGGTTCCGCTCGGCGGTAATATCCTTTTTGCGGCACCCACCCGCCCGCTCGCGCCGGAGGAGCTGATTGCGGAGGATGGGCCGATTATCAGCGCGTTGCGGGATCATGGCCTGCAGCAAGACGTGATCACCTTCGGGCTTGGGGTGATGGACACCCTGCGGCAGACCTTTGGTCGGGAGGACACAAATCACCCGTTGTTCAAACGGCTGGGGCTGGACGAGGGGTTGTATCAACGCATCGCCGAGGTTGCCGACCGCCAGGCGACGCTTGGGGTGACCGGGCTGCGCGAGGATGAGCGGGTGCTGCTGGCCTCGGTGCCGTTTCTGATCTCGGAGGAGCAGATCGGCACGGCGTTTCCGGAGCGGTTCAAGCAGCGCATCCTGGATATGCGACGTGATGTGGCACCGGCTCTGCAGGCACAATTGGGCGATCTCTTCGTCTCCATTACGCCCGACGCCTATTTGCCACGGCTGACCGTGTTGGAAAACGTGCTCTACGGGCGGCTGTCGCTCAGCGCGGGGGCCAAGGCCAAGCAGGTCGAGGATCTGGTCGCTGAAGTGTTGGAAGAACACGGTCTGCGCAAGCGTCTGGCGCTGATCCTCTATGATTTGCCGGCCGGTCTGGGCGGAACTGCGTTGGAACCTGTGTTTCAGGAGCGCGCGGCTTTTACCCGGGCGGCGATCAAGCGGCCTGATATCCTGATTCTGGACCGCGCCTTGGCCAGCCATGACAGCGCCAGCAGGCTGAAATCCCGCGAGCGGCTCTCCAAGCTGATGCCAAATGCCACGATGTTGTTTCTGGAGGACCAGTTCAACCATCCGGAACGCTATGATATTTTTGTGAAAATCCAGAATGGCCGGATCGACGGGGTGGAGGGCACCCTGTCAGACCCAGCGGAGAGTGCTGCACGGAACGATCTGGGCAAACGGCTGGAACTGATCCAGAGCACAGAGCTGTTTGCGAAACTGGATGCACGTAACCAGCGTCTGCTGGCCTTCTCGGCGCGCTGGCATGATGTGGCCAAGGGCGACTACGTCTTCCAATATGGAGACGCCGGCGACGCGGTGTTCCTCTGCCTGTCCGGCAAGGCGGACTTGTTCTGGCCGGACCGCACTGCGGAGAGCACACCGATTTCGCAGATTGAACCGGGGCGGTTGATCGGGGATCTGGCCGTGATCCTGCGCGACACACGGCAACTTGATCTGATCGCGGTGGAGGATTGCCGTTTTCTCAGGATTGGTGCCGAAGAATATCGCGCTGTGATCGAGGCTGATGCCGGTGTTGCCGTGCAACTGCTGGAGACTGTCTCGCGGCATCTGGTGCAGGTGGCAGGCGTGGCACGGGCCGCGGATCAGAATGTCACCGGCGGTGACACACCAGCGGTGGCAGCTGCCGCGATCGTCGCGGAGGAGCGGCCCGGCAATGTCCACTAAGCCCGCGACACCCGCCTATGCCGCCCATGACCTGGTGGTCGATCCGGCGCGGTCTGCGCCGCAATTCTGGCGCCTGTTGCTGGGTCTGCTTCTCATTGGCGTGCTGAGTTATGCGCTGACCGCTGTCGCGGTACAGACGCTGATCGCAGCGTTTCCGGGCACGTGGGTCCGCGATTTGCCAGCCGGTGGATCGCCGGTCGCGATGCTGGTGCTTCTGAGTAGCTTTCTCTGTGTGACCATCGCTGTCGCCTGTACACTGCGGCTGTTGCATCGGCGCAGTTTGCGCAGTGTGATCGGCCCCATGCCGCTGGCTCTGCAACAGTTTGGTCGCACCAGTCTGCGCCTCGCCATTCTGATGGCAGCGCTGGCGCTGCTCTGGCTGATCCTGCCGGGTGGTCTTGACGCTGGCGTGATGTCAGATCTGACACCGAATCTTGCGCTGCATCAGTGGCTGCGCCTGCTGCCGTTGGCGTTGATTGCGATCTTTATACAGATCAGTGCGGAGGAGATCCTGTTTCGCGGCTACCTTCAGCAGACACTTGCTGCGCGGGGTCTGCACCCGCTGATCTGGCTTTTGGTGCCATCTGCGATTTTTGCGGTGGGTCACTATGTGCCGGAGGACGCAGGAGCGAATGCGCCTCTCATTGCGCTTTGGGCTGGCGGATTTGGTCTGCTGATGGCCGATCTGACCGCACGTGCGGGCACGCTGGGGCCAGCAATGGCCGTCCATTTTGTCAATAACATCATTGCGATCCTGCTGTTTGGCTCTCCAACCAGCCTGTCTGGTCTGGCCCTTTTTCTGGTGCCGTTTGAGCTGTCTGACCCTGTCATATTGCGGCAGATGCTGTGGCTCGACTTCGCGGTTGTGGGGCTTTGCTGGCTGGTTGCGCGGCTTGCCATCCGGCGCTGATTGCATTTAGACGCGCGGGGCCTTATTTGAAGGTCCAAACCGCCCCTACAAAGGCATGGCTTATGAACTGGATCACCAACTACGTCCGGCCGCGGATCAATTCGATCTTCTCGCGCCGCGAAGTTCCCGAGAACCTTTGGCGCAAATGCGATGAATGCGGCACCATGCTGTTTCACCGCGAGCTGAGCGACAATCTAAATGTCTGCAACAACTGCGGGCATCACATGCACATCACGCCCCGCGACCGTTTTCTGGCGTTGTTTGATGGTGGCATCTTCACCGAGGTTGCCGTGCCTGAGCCACTGGCGGATCCGCTGAAGTTCCGGGATCAGAAACGCTACCCCGACCGGATGAAAGCAGCGCAGAAGACGACCTCCGAGAAAGAGGCGATGCTGGTGGCCGCCGGTGAAATTGGCCGGACCCCGATCATAGCCGCTGCGCAGGACTTCTCCTTTATGGCGGGATCCATGGGCATGTATGTTGGCAACGCGATCATTGCCGCTGCTGAAGAGGCGGTGAAACTGAAACGCCCGCTGGTGCTGTTTTCCGCTGCCGGTGGCGCGCGCATGCAGGAGGGGATCCTGTCGCTGATGCAGATGCCCCGGACCACGGTTGCGGTGCAGATGCTGAAAGAGGCAGGTCTGCCTTATATTGTGGTGCTGACCCATCCGACCACCGGGGGTGTGACCGCCTCCTATGCGATGCTGGGGGATGTGCATATTTCTGAGCCCAACGCATTGATCTGCTTTGCCGGTCCGCGCGTGATTGAGCAGACCATTCGCGAAAAACTGCCCGAAGGGTTCCAGCGCGCCGAATACCTGCTGGATCACGGCATGTTGGATCGCGTGACACCGCGCACCGAAATGCGGGAAGAGTTGATCAAGATCACCCGGATGCTTCTGGGTCTGCCACCGCAGATTGTTGGCGACCTGCCTGCACCGGATGAAAGCGAGCAGGCCGCGAATGATGCCAACGGTGCCGCAGACGCACCGGTATCAGGAACCTGATCCTGCTAGAATTGTGATATTACGGCCCGCTCGTCCTGCGCGCGGGCCGTTTCTATATTGCCCTCGTAAAATCGCCTACATCAGTGAGCCGCAAAATGACCCAGACCTCCGACGCGATCCTTGCCCGCATGATGGCGCTGCACCCCAAGATCATCGATCTGACGCTGGACCGGGTCTGGCGGTTGCTTGCGGCGCTGGATAATCCGCAGGAGAAGCTGCCGCCGGTGGTCCATTTGGCGGGCACCAACGGCAAGGGCTCCACACAGGCGATGATCCGCGCCGGGCTTGAGGGGATGGGCAAGAGCGTCCACGCCTATACTTCGCCGCATCTGGCACGGTTTCACGAACGCATCCGGCTGGCGGGGGAGCTGATTTCGGAGCCGCACCTAAGTGAGGTGCTGGATGAGTGCTACGCCAAGAATGGCGGCGAGAACATCACCTATTTCGAAATCACCACGGTGGCGGGCCTCCTGGCGTTTTCGCGCACGCCTGCGGATTACACCCTGTTGGAGGTCGGTCTTGGTGGGCGTCTGGATGCAACCAACGTCATCACGCCTGAGATCTCGGTGATCACTCCGGTTTCCATCGATCACGAACAGTTTCTGGGCAACACCCTGACCAAGATCGCGGGCGAAAAGGCCGGCATCATCAAGCGCGGCGTGCCGGTTGTGGTTGGGCCCCAGCCAGAGGAAGTGATGGACGTCATTGAGGCCACTGCCACCCGCCTCGGTGCGCCATTGATCGCTTATGGCCAACACTGGCATGTCTGGGAGGAACGCGGGCGGCTGGTGTTTCAGGACGAATACGGCTTGCTGGATCTGCCGCTGCCGACCCTGCTGGGGGCGCATCAGATTCAGAACGCCGGTGCAGCGCTGGCTGTTCTGCGCCACCTGGGCGCGGATGAGGCCGCCTGCGAGGCGGCCATGGCCAATGCCGAATGGCCTGCGCGCATGCAGAAGCTGAAAACGGGTCCACTGGTAGATGCGGCGCCCGCGGCTGAGCTGTGGCTGGACGGCGGCCACAACGCGGCGGCAGGCCTTGCGCTGGCGGAGGTGTTGGCGGCATTGCCCGCGCGGCCCACGCATCTGATCTGCGGCATGCTGAACTCCAAGGACGTGAGCGGTTATATGGCTCCGCTGGCCCCGCATGTTGAAAGCCTCACGGCGATTTCAATCCCGGATGAGGTGAATACGCTCAGCGCCGAAGAGACCGAAGCCGCAGCCAAGTCTGTCGGCATCAAGGCCGACACGGCAGAAAGCACACTGGCAGCGCTACAGGTGATCACCGCCAAGGACCCGCAGGCGCGGGTGCTGATCTGCGGCTCGCTCTATCTGGCGGGTCACATCCTGCGCGACAACGGCTGACGCTGAGAGCCGGGGTGCTTGCAGCGCAGCCGACCTGTCACCTTTCCCCAAATACTCCGGGGGTGAGAAAGCCCTGCTTTCGAGGGGGCAGCGCCCCCGGCAACGTCGCCCGTTTCCACCACTTTGTTCAGCTCTGCTGACCCCAATCCTTGTCCTGCATCTCCCGCAGACGCGAGGCGGTGCGTTCAAATTCAAACGTGCCTTCGCCTTCGACATAGAGCATTTCTGGCTCTGCCGCTGCGGAACAGATCAGGCGCACCCCTGCCTCATACAGCGCATCAATCAGCGTCACGAACCGCTTGGCCTCGTTGAAGTTGTTGCGCGACAGGCGGGGGATGTCCTCCAGAACCAAAACTTTGACAACCTCCGCAATGGCCAGATAGTCGCCAGGCCCCAGCATCTTGCCGCACAGATCGTAGAACCCGGCTCGTGCCACCCCGTTGCGAAAGGCGGGCAGAGTGACCTCGCGCCCTTTGACCTCCAGCGTCAGGGGCATTGCCGGGCCTCCCGACAAATCTTCCCAGATCGCGCGGATCTTTGCGTTTGCCTCGGCATTTACCGGCGAGAAATAGACCTGCGCCCCAGTGAGCCGATCCTGACGGTAGTCGACCGGACTGACCATCTCATGGACCTGCATCTGCTGCTTGATGAGATCAATGAATGGCAGGAACAGCTGCCGGTTCAGCCCATTCTTGTAAAGGTCATCCGGCACCCGGTTTGAGGTGGTGATCACGGTGACACCGGCGGCAAACAGGGCCTCAAACAACCGCCCAACAATCATTGCGTCGGTGATATCGGTGATCTGCATCTCGTCAAAGGCCAAGAGCCGGACCGATCCGGCCACCTCTGCCGCGACCGGTGCGAGGGCATCCTCGACCCCCTGCTGGCGGGCCTCGTGCATTTTGCCGTGGATTTCCTGCATGAAGGCGTGGAAATGCACGCGGCGCGATGGAACATCCTGGAGGCTGTCGACAAACAGATCCATCAGCATCGATTTGCCCCGCCCGACCCCGCCCCAGAGATACAGCCCCTTCACCGTCTCGTAGGTGGCCTTGCGAAACAGGCCCCGCTTGACAGGGGGGGCTTTGAGACCTTCGGCTATGCGGTCGAAATGGGGGAGCACAGCTTCCTGTGCCGGATCCGGTTTCAACAGGCCTGCGTCGATTTTCTGCTGATAGAGCGCGGTCAGATGGGTCATGCCGCAAGGGATAGCGCGCAGGGATGCGGATGGGAAGAGATGTCCCGACAGGTCTCTACGGGCTTGCTTGGCAAGCGCTGTGACCGGGGGGCGAGCCATTTGGAAAGCGGAGTGGCTCATACATCAATTATTCTTGCCCATTCTCGCAAAAATCCTGATTTGACCGGATGTGGTTTTTCCGTACCGTCGTCTGGCCGGACATATCCCGGCGAAGGAGCCTCCTCATGACCCGACCTGCCCCGCTGTTCACCCCCGTTCTGATCGTTGGCTGTGTCGTCATCATGGTCAGCTTTGCTGTGCGGGCCTCTTTTGGGGTATTTCAGATCCCCATTGCCGAGGAGTTCGGCTGGCTCCGGTCCGAATTCTCGCTGGCGATTGCCATTCAGAACCTGGCCTGGGGGATCGGCCAGCCGATTTTTGGCGCGATTGCCGAGAAAATCGGTGACCGGAAGGCGATCATCATCGGAGCACTTATCTATGCTGCCGGATTGGTGTTCAGCGCCTGGGCCACCACACCGTTTGAGATGCAGGCCTATGAATGGCTGGTGGGGTTCGGCATTGCGGGTACAGGGTTTGGTGTTGTGCTGGCCGTGGTTGGTCGTGCCAGCTCGGATGAGAACCGGTCGATGTCACTGGCCATTGTGACGGCGGCGGGGTCTGCCGGGCAGATCTTTGGCGCTCCAACCGCGGAGTGGCTGCTGACATTCCTCAGCTGGCAGAGCGTATTTCTGGTGTTCGCGGGCGTAGTTCTGGCGCTGATTGCAACATTGCCGCTGATGCGGGCACCTGAGGCGGCCTCTAAGGCTGAGCTGGAAGAGAGCATGGGGGCGATCCTGAAGAAGGCGTTCAAGGATCCTTCTTACACGCTGATTTTCCTTGGCTTCTTCAGCTGCGGCTATCAGCTGGCATTTGTCACCGCGCATTTCCCAGCCTTCGTGACAGAGATGTGCGGACCGATCCTGCCGGGCGGTGCGCTGTATTCCATCGGGATCACCTCCACCTCGGCGCTTGGGGCGGTGGCGATTTCGCTGATAGGGGCGGCAAATGTGGGCGGGACATTGCTGGCGGGCTGGCTTGGCAACCGGTACTCCAAGAAATACCTGCTGGCGGCAATCTATACCGGCCGTACGATTGCGGCGGCGGCCTTCATCCTTGTGCCGATCACGCCGGTCACTGTGATCGTGTTTTCCATCGTTATGGGGTCCCTGTGGCTGGCCACGGTGCCGCTGACCTCCGGTCTGGTCGCGCATCTTTACGGGCTGCGCTATATGGGCACGCTTTATGGGATTGTGTTCTTCAGCCACCAGCTGGGCAGTTTCCTTGGCGTCTGGCTGGGGGGACGGATGTATGACATCTATGGTGACTACACGCTGGTCTGGTGGATCGGCGTTGGGATCGGAGCTTTCAGCGCCATTGTCCACCTGCCGATCCGTGAGCATCCGCGCACTGTGCTGGCCGCCGCCTGACGGTGGTGCGGCGGGGGGCTATGTTCCCCCTTGCCAGCGGTCCAGAATGTGTCGGCTGGTCATCAGGTCCATATGGGCGCCGCCCCCGTTTTTGAACAGGGTGATCTTGGCAGGATCGAAGCGGGGGAAGGCTGTCAGATCGTAGAAATCTGCCCGCACGTCATCGCGGCTGATCACTCCCTGTGCGAGAGGGATCTTGAATTCACCGATGTGATCTAAGGTGGTGTCAAAGCTGTCGCAATAGATGTCCGCGCGTTGCAACGCCTCATCATCGGCTTCGCGCATATCTGGACGGTAGGCGCCGATCAGGTTCAGGTGCTGACCAGGTCGCAACCACGCGCCCTTGATGACAGGGCTGGAGGACATGGTGCAGGTCACGACGATATCAGCCGCCCGCACGGCAGCTTCCAGATCGGTTGCAACTTTGGCGTTTGGATAACGGTCGGCCAGCGCTTCGGCTTTCTCAGCGGTGCGGTTCCAGATGCGGAGCTGTGCCTTGGGGTAGGCGGTGCCAAAGGCCTCGATCAGCGATGCGCCAACGGTCCCGGCCCCAACAATCAGGATCTCTCGGCTGTCAGGGTTGGCCAATCGCAGAGCGCCTAAAAGACTGTCCCCTGCGGTTTTCCATTTGGTCACCAGATGGAAATCGACCAAAGCCTCCAGCATGCCGGACTGATCCGCATATAGACAGACAGCGCCGTTGACCATTGGCTGGCCCTGATCCGGGTTGCCGGGAAAAATTGTGGCACTTTTGACCGCCAGACCCAGACCATCGATCCAGGCCGCGCGATTGAGCAGCGTGTCGTTGCCCCGGTAGAGGAAACTGTCGGTGACCTCGGCCTTCTGCAACTGGTGACCGGCGGCAAGCGCGTCGCAGAATGATAGCCAGTCAAGATTGGCTTCCCCCTGATCAAAGGGGATCTGCAGGATCGTGGTCATCGGGCGCCCTCCGCTGTTAGCAAGCCCTCGGAGATCAGTCGATCGGCCCAACCCTGAGGGTGGGTAAAGAGATGGGTCTGCCAGCCACGTGCGGCGGCGGCTTCGATGTTTTCGGGGCGGTCATCCGTGAAGAGCAGCCGTTCTGGTGCCACGCCCGTGTCGCGCTCCAGATGGGCGTAAATCTCCGCTTCCGGTTTCAGGGTCTGCAGATGGCCAGACACAAAGGCCTGATCGAATTCGTTGAAGAACGGGTAGGTGGTCTTGGCCAGATCGAAGGTGCCGACGCCAAAATTGGTCAGCGCAAACACTGGCACGCCGCGCTCCCGCAGCGCGCGCATCAGGCGGACGGAGTGTGGGATTTCAGGGCTGGCCATCTGGAGCCAGCTGTCGTGCCAATGGCGAATTTCCTCAGCCCATTCGGGGTGCTGATCGGCAAGCGCGTAAACCGCGTCTTTGAAGTCATCCCCCCGGTCTATGCCAAGGTTCATGCCATGCAGATCGACCTCGCGAAACAGGGCTTCGCGCCGGGTCTTGCCGATCTTGGCATCATAAAAGCGCTCGGGCTCCCATTCGATCAGCACGCGGCCGATATCAAAAACGACGGCTTGGATGGTCATCTTCAGCTCTCCTATCCGGTCGAACGCGGTCGCGGGCGTGGCACCGGGCGACTGCGGCGGGTTTCGCGCCAGACTGAAACAAGCCCGGCGCCAATGATCAAGGTGGATCCGATCCAAACAGGCCCGTCAGGCCATTCATCAAACACCAGAACCCCCCAGATTACAGCCATCGGCATGGCGATATATTCGAATGGGGCGACCAGACCGGCCTCGCATTGGCGGTAGGCCTGGCTGACAAGGTAGCCCCCGATGGAGCCCGCCAGCCCGACGATGAGGAACAGGATCCAGTCTTGTGGCTCGGGCCAGACCCAGGCTCGCAGAATGAACTGTACCCCGGCGTTGTCAGAACTGGCAAAGCGCCCATCGCCGGTTGTCAGCCCCACGAGGGTGCTCACCAGCAAGAAGCCCAGCGTGGGATAAAAGGAGAGCGTTGCCGCCTTGTCCGCGCCGCCCGCACGTCGGGTCAGGACATGCAGCGTGGCGTAGCCGCAGGCCCCCAGAAACGGCAGGATCGCAGCCGGTTGAAAGGTGCCGGGACCGGGGCGCATGATGATCAGGATCCCGGCAAAACCAATCGCAACTGCCGTCCAGCGCCAGGGGCCGACCCGTTCCTTCAGGAAGAGAACTGACAGGCTGGTCACCACCAGTGGCGTGGCAAAGGCGATGGCCACCGCCTCAGCCATTGGCATGATTGCAAGACCGGTGAAGAAACAGAGGTTGGCAAACAGCACAGCAAGGCTGCGCAGCAAATGCAGGCGAGGTTGACGCGTCCGCAGGATACCGTAGCCGCCTTCGAGCGGGATAATCAGCACCAGCAACACAACCATTGCCACCACGGAGCGCAGCATCACCACCTGATAGAGCGGATAGTCCCCGGACAGGAATTTGAAGATCACATCAATGATGGAGAAGCAGACCGCGGCGCCAATAGCGGCAAAGACGCCAAGAACCGAGAGGCTGGCCTGTTGCTGCGTCACGTCTGCCCCCTCTGGTCGTCTGCCCTGCGATCAGTGGCGCAAAGAGAGGCCAGAGGCAAGGGCTGCGCAACCGGCGTGGGTCAGTTGGCGGCTGCGGCGCGGATTTCGCGCTCCAGCGCATCCAGAAATCGGGAGCGATCCGCCTTGGTAAACCCCTTGCCGCTGCCGCCCGCACCCAGTGGATTGGCGGCGCGGAGGTCTGCCATCAGATCGCGCATCGCCAGTTGCTGGCCGATGTTGGCCTCCGTGAACCGCTCGCCATTATGGCGCAGCACACGTGCGCCAGCCTCGATACATTTGGCGGCCAGCGGGATGTCTCCGGTAACCACCACATCGCCCGCGCCACAGCGTTCCGCGATCCACATGTCTGCCACATCGGCGCCTTCTGATACGATCACCGTTTCCACCAGCGGGTTCTGCGACGGGCGCAGCCCGCCATTGGAAACCACGTACATGGTGACCTTATGGCGGGTTGCCACGCGCTCGGCCTCGGCTTTGACCGGACAGGCATCGGCGTCGATATAGAGCGCCATTACTCCGCAGCCTTGGTCGACTTCGCCTTGGCTGTCGATTTACCCTTGGCGGCGGGCTTGGATGTCTCCGCGTCTGATTTCTTCACCTTGAATTCATCAGGGATGGGCATCCGGTTGAAGGCATCAAGGCCGGCGATCTTGTATGCCTCCGCCAGGGTTGGATAGTTGAAGGTGTTCTGAACGAAATAGTCCACCGTGCCCTTGAGGTTCAGAACCGCCTGCGCAATGTGGATCAGCTCAGTCGCGCCTTCGCCGACGATCTGGACGCCCAAAACCCGGCGGGTTTTGAGGGAGAACAGCATTTTCAGCATGCCGTGCTCAAGCCCCATGATGTGCCCGCGTGAGGTTTCGCGGAAGCGGGCGATGCCGATTTCATAGGGGATGCCCCGTTCCTGCAATTCCTCCTCCGACATGCCGCAGGTGGACATTTCGGGCACCGAATAGATCCCGTAGGGGAACCAGGGGCTTTCCGGCAGGGTTGGGGTCTCCAGCGCATGACAGGCCGCGACCCGGCCCTGTTGCAGCGAGGTCGAGGCCAGCGAGGGGTGGCCGATCACGTCACCGGTGGCATAGATATGCGGCACGGCGGTTTGGTAGGATTTGCGGTCCACGCTGAGGCGACCGCGATGATCCGTCTCCAGCCCGACGGCTTCAAGGTTCAGCGCCTCGGTATTGCCCATGCGGCCCGCCGCAAACAGCAGCATGTCGCCGCGCACATGGCGCCCGTTCTCTAGGCTGACCTCGATATGGCTGCCCTCATCCTCAATCTTGGTGATGGCCGAGCCAAGCCGCAGATCGACACCGTTTTCGCGGATCTGATGGGTGAAATCCTGAATCAGCGTGCTGTCGATGAAGTCAAGGAAGGTGTCGCGCGGCTCAATCAAGGTCACGCGCACATCAAGGGCGGAGAACATGGTGGCATATTCAACGCCGATTACGCCCGCACCAACAACGACCAGCGAGCGGGGGATTTCCTCCATCTCAAGGAATTCATCGCCATCGACCACGGTTTTTCCGTTGAAGGGCACGTAGTCCGGGCGATAGGTCCGCGTGCCGGTGGCGATCAGGAATTTCTCGCCAGTCACACGGGTGGTATCACCTGCCTCGGTTGCAACTTCAACCTCGTTCGGGCCGACAAAACGGGCCAGGCCGGGCAGAACCTCAACATGGTTGCGGTTGAACTGGTGTTCCAGTACGTCGACCTCATGATCGAGCGTCATATGCAGGCGGGCCTTCAGATCCTCGGCCTGAATCTGATCTTTGACCCGGTAGGCACGTCCGTAGAAACTGCGCTCGCGCCAGCCGGAGAGGTTCAGTACGGTTTCACGCAGGGTTTTGGACGGGACGGTGCCGGTGTGGACCGAGACACCGCCGAGCCGATCCTTGCGGTCGATCACCAACACGCGGCGGTGCAGCTTCCCGGCCTGAATGGCTGCGGTCCGGCCAGAGGGGCCAGAGCCGATAATGATGAGATCATAGTTGTAGTCTGTCATGGTTCAGCCCCGGTAGAGCGCTTCGGCATGGAAGGAGACATGATCCTCCATGAAGGTGGAGACAAAGAAATAGCTGTGGTCATAGCCGGGCTGCATCCGCAAAACCGCCTGCTGGCGGCGCGCCGCGGCTGCCTGCGCCAGTGCCTCGGGCTGCAGCAGATCGAGAAACTGGTCTGATGTTCCGGTGTCGATCAGCATAGGCCCGTCAAAGCCGCTATCCTGCATCATCAAGGTGGCATCGTGACGAGCCCAGGCCGCCTCGTCCGCGCCAAGGTATGCAGACAGCTGTTTGCGACCCCAGTCACTGGCGGAGGGGTTGCAGATTGGTGCGAAGGCCGACACCGACCGGAACCGGCCCGGCAGGTTCATCGCCATGGTCAGCGCGCCATGTCCGCCCATGGAATGACCGGTGATCGACTGGCGGTCCATATCCAGCGCAAACTGTTCGCCGAGCAGAGCGGGCAGTTCTTCGGTGATATAGTCCCACATCTGGAAATGCGGAGCCCAGGGGGCCTGTGTGGCATTCACGTAGAAACCAGCGCCCTGACCCAGATCGTAGGCCTCATCATCGGCGACCCCTTCGCCACGGGGGGAGGTATCGGGGAAAACCATGGCGATGCCCTGTTCGGCGCACCAGGCTTGCGCCCCGGCCTTGGTCATCGCGTTTTCATGGGTGCAGGTCAGCCCGGAGAGATACCACAGCAGCGGAACCGGGCCGTCGGCGACTTCCTCCGGCAGGAACAGCCCAAAGGTCATGTCGCAATTGGTGCTGCTGCTGGCATGGCGATAGACGCCTTGCACGCCTCCGAAGGCGGCATTTTCCGAGACGGTTTCCATGGGGCGACTCCTTTGTTCCTTGTTGGTCTATCGCTACCTGTGGTCAGCCATAGCGTCCAGTGACTGCGCGTCTGCGGCTCTTGTTTTTGCGACATATGATTGCAAAAACCTGAAGACTGCGGTCTCTGGCGGTCTGAAGTGCTGGCCTGATCCGCCCATCAGGGCGCTTGGCACGTGTTAGGGCAGCGTCAGGACTGAAACCCAGGCGATCACCATCGGCAATGTCAGGATGGAGAGGGTCGTTGAGAGCAGAATTGCGGCGGAGGCCCGATGCGGTGCGACGCCATAGTGCTGGGCCAGCATGTAGACATTGCCAGCAACCGGTAGCGCAGAGGCGGCAATTGCAACCGCCGCGGCATAAGGATCGACCGGGATAAGCAGCAGTAGACAGAGGGCCACAGCGGCCGGATGCAACACCAGTTTGGCAAAGCTGAGCCAGCTGGCGATCTGGACCCGTTCTGCGGATTTCGACGCCAGAGAGGCCCCAATGGCAAAGAGCGCGCCCGGCGTCGCCGCATCGCCAAGCAGCGCCAGAAACGCATTGGCAGGCGTCGGAATCGGCAGGGCCAGAGCCGACCATATCAGCCCGGCGCAAATGGACAGGATCATCGGGTTCTGCAGCAGCCCCCGTCCAACCAGCCGAAGCGTATCACCGCCGAACCCGCTGCCACGCCCGACGTTTATCAGGACCACGATCAGGGAGGAAAACACCACCAGATCGACGCTGAGGATCAGCATCATTGGTCCTACTGAGGCAGGACCGAACAGCAGAACCATCATCGGCAAGCCAAGAAAACCAACATTGCCGATGGCTGCACATTGCGCCTCAACCGCGGCGGTCTGCATATCGAGACGCCGCAGAAGCGCTACCAGCGTGGTCAGGACATAGACCGCCATCGTGCCCAGCAGGTAACCGAGGATCAGCCGTGGGTCGAAGATTTCGGAGAAGGACAGATTGGCGGCAAACCGAAAAATCATCGCCGACAATGGAAAGTAGAAGACAAATTTAGTCAGGCTCGCAGTCGCCTCCTCGGAGAAGAAACGGCTGCGCCCGGCCCAGTATCCAAGGCCAATAATTGCAAAAAACGGAAGTGTTCTCAGAAATATATCGAGCATCGCCGCAATTGGTAACCTGAATTGACCAACGCGGAAAGAGGGTTCTGTCTCCGTCGGGAACGAGTATTTGGTCCCGTATCGAACCCGGCACTTGGGTTTCCACGGACTGCCCTATCCATCGGCACTGCAATGCCGATGGGTCTGGCGCGCAGCCGTGCTGGTGGCAGAGCTGTTGCCTGTGTCGCAACGTTCTGAGAGCAGGTTTATTTCCCTTGCGTGCGCGGCGCGCTAACTCACAGGGTGTCAAGGTGTTACAAATGGGCGTGAGGCAATGCTTGACCTCATTTGCGAATGTGTAGATTGGACCCGAGATCTGCGACATATCCGGTCGCACCCGACGCCACAGCAGAGAGTATGGATGAACCAGCCAGCCGCCATTCCCCGTAAGGGCCGAAAATATGACCAGGTGCTTCAGGGCGCGCGGGATGTATTCATGGCCCATGGGTTTGAAGGCGCCAGCGTTGATGATATCGCCCGCAAAGCCGGTGTTTCTAAGGCGACGCTCTACAGCTATTTTCCGGACAAGCGCCTGCTGTTCATGGAGGTTGCCCGCCACGGGTGTGCCCGTCAGGCGGATAGGGCGGTAACGATCGCGTCGGGCTGTTGCGAGCCAGAGATGGCGCTGCGCGAGGCGGGTCATCATATCCTCTCAGTGATCCTGTCGGAATTTGGTGTGAAGATGTTTCGCATCTGCGTTGCCGAGGCGGACAGGTTTCCCGACCTGGGGCGGCGGTTCTATGAAAGCGGGCCTGCGACCGTTCGGACCCAGCTGCGAGAGTATCTGGCGGAGGCAACATCACGTGGCGAACTGAAGATCGACGATCTGGATCTGGCTGCGGATCAGTTTGCCGAATTGTGCCGCGCGGATATGTTCTTGCGCTTGCTGTTCAATATCGAAGCTGAGATCGGACTGCAGGAGCGGGAGCGGGTGGTCGATGCGGCGATCACCACATTCCTCGCTCGTTATGGCGCGTCTGCCTAAATTTTAGACGACGGACCGGAGGGGCCTTAGTGGGTGGTAAATTCCCTGGGCGTGTTGCGATAGATCTGGTGGCAGTTGTGACAGGCAGAGATCAGCCTTGGCAAACTGCGTCTTAGTCCTGAGGCTGAGCGGGTATTCAGCGCGCGCGCTGCTTTTTCAGCATCATCGGCATGGCGTTTGAAATCAGCCCAGTTCGTCCAAATGCCACCGCGCGCGTGTGACGAGAGATCTGTCACGTCGCGGCGGAAATGGCGTGGAATGCGGCGTGTCGACCGGACCAGGGCGCGGCGCGCCGCACGGGCACCGGATCGATCAAACGCGATATAATCCCGCGTCATTGCGGTGAGATCCTGAAGCGCCTTTTTCTGGCTGCTCATCAGGGCGATGCGCTCGGCAACATATTTGTTCGGTGCGGGGCTTTCTGCCTCAACCTTGCCCGCGAGCAACAGCAATGCCGCCATCAGCAACAGACTACTCAACACCGCAAAGAGAGGGATCAGAAGTTGGCGGGTGTTCGGAGACACTGCGACGACCCGCGCCGGGTGGGTGCTGTCCTTTGTCAGGTGGAGTGTCATCGCCTGCTGTTTCCCTAACCAGATGTGTCGCAAGGCCGCCAGATTATGCGGATCAGGTTAGATCGCGGTTAATGCGCAAACGGACTTCCAACAGCGAACTGTTCGACGGCGGGCGAAATGTTTGTACTGGGCCTGATCCCGGGCGCTGGGTTAGTCTCTGTGCATGAGTACGCCACGATTTGATATTCTGGGCCAGGCCCTGGCCGATGCCAGCCGCACCCGTATGTTGTGCGAATTGCTGGATGGGCGGTCCTACACCAACAAGGAGCTGGCCTCAGCCGCAGGTGTCACCCCGCCCACTGCCACCGCGCATTTGCAGATGTTGCAGTCCGCAGGTCTGGTGGTGGCCGAAAAGCGCGGGCGCTGTGTGTTTCACCGATTGGCCAGTGCGGAGGTGGCCCATACCCTCGAACAGTTGGCGGCGATTGCGCCGTCGGATCATCTGCATCGCGCACAGCAGCGCAAGGCGGGTCAGTTGGCACCGCTCCGTAGCTGTTACGACCATTTTGCAGGCCCGCTGGCTGTGGCGATGACTGCGCGTTTCATTGAGCTGGGCCTTCTGGTTGAGCGCAACGGAGGGTTTGAGGTGATCCCGGCGACAGAATGGGACAGGTTTGGCGTGGTGCTGCCTGACCAGCCGGGACGGCAGCCATTTGCCCGCCCTTGTATGGACTGGACCGAACGGCGTCTGCATATTTCAGGCGCTTTAGGGCGTCAGTTGCTGTCCCACGCGCTGGATGCGGGGTGGGTGAAGCGCCAGTCCGTTAAACGGGGCTTGTTGCTGACGACGCCCGGTCGGGCGGCATTTGAGCAGATCATTGGCCTGGATACGCGGTCTGTTGTGCCCGAACTTTCGCCGTCCTGAGGGCGGCGCAGCACGGTCGATCAGCAATAATGCTTGATTTGCGGGCTGTTTGGCGCGACGCTGTTGATATGAGCTTTGACCAAGTGCAGCCCTTCGCATCGTTTTCTGACCCGCAGCAGGTTGCCTTTCATCGGACCGAACTTTCGGTGATCCTGTCGCTCTATGGTCGTATGGTTGCCGCCGGGGAATGGCGGGACTACGGCATTTCCACCCTGCGGGATCTGGCTGTATTTTCGGTGTTTCGCCGCACGGCTGAGCACCCATTGTACCGGATCGAAAAGCGACCCAAGCTGCGCAACCGGCAAGGACAATATGCGGTTGTCGGCATGGATGGTCAGATCCTGAAACGTGGACATGATCTGCGAATGGTGCTGCGGGTGCTTGAGCGTAAGCTGATCAGATCGGTGACCTGACGGCCTGACACGCGTTTGCACGGCAGCGGGTTTCGCCTCAGAGGATGACGCGCCGATGGCCGGTGACCGGTCCATCACCCTCTGACATGATCCGTTCCACGGCTGCAGCGACAGGCTCCAAGGCGACGGCCATGTGATAGGCGTTTGCATGGATCATGGTTTCGGGATCCTGCACCAGTGCCACGTGCCCCTTCCAGAACAGCAGGTCACCCGATTGCAGATCGGTGGGCACAGCTGCGTTGCCAAGCGGGATATCGTCGCCCAACTCATGCTCTTGCTGGTCACTGTCACCGGGGCAAGCCACCCCGCAGGCCAGCATCGCCGCCTGAACCAGACCGGAACAGTCGATGCCCCAGCGGCTGTTGCCGCCCCAAAGATAAGGGGTCCCAAGGAACAGCTGCGCGACAGCGACCGGATCCTTGTCGGTCTGCGAAATTGGCTGCAGATGATGCCGGGGGACGTAGCCCTGATTTGTTTCAGCAAATTTCTCGCCGAGGCTGGAGACGCGCAGCCTGCTGCCGTGGCTGAGGCTGCAGAGATCTGCGGATTTCATATCTGCAGTGCTATAGGCATGGGTCGCCGGGGTGCAGATCCGATGCGTGACGGGCTCGGGGGACTGTTCCAGCGCCGAGGTCGGGATATAGCCGACATAGCGATCCGCAACGGCCTGCACGAAGGCCCAGCCGTCATGGTCATCGTAGATAGTGACCTCAGCCCCCAAGAGCAGTTGCCGATCCCTTGGTCCGTCCGGGCGCCGCAGGAGATTTACGACCGGTAGACAAACCTGTGCAGGCTGGCCCTCAACGATCTGCCTACCATCGGGATCCAGAGCCAGATGTGCGGCGACTACGCGGTCGTTTGCGGGTGTGCGGCGGGGATCCATCGTCCTATCCTTCAGAGTTTCAGCATCTGAGGGAGCGCCTCGAACACAGCGCGCGCGCCTTGCAATGCACCACCTTTGGGGCGCGCCGGGGCTGCGCTGGGGGTCCAGCCATAGATATCGAAATGCATGTAGCGGTGTTCTTCGGCAAAACGGCGCAGGAACAGGGCTGCGGTGATTGAACCGGCGAAACCGCCGCTGGGCGCATTGTCCAGATCGGCAATCTGCGGCTCGATCATTGCCTCATAAGGGGCGTGGAAGGGCATGCGCCAGACCGGGTCGGCGACCTTGGCTGCTGCCGCGTTGATGGCATCCGCATCAGCGTCAACATCCGTATAAAACGGCGCGAGATCCGGACCGACGGCAACGCGGGCCGCACCGGTCAGTGTTGCCATGGAAATCAATAGATCGGGCGTCTCCTCCGCCGCATAGGCCAGCGCATCGGCCAGTACCAGCCGACCTTCGGCATCGGTATTGTTGATCTCTACGGTCAACCCGTTGCGGGCGGTCAGCACATCGCCGGGGCGGAACGCGTTGGCAGAAACACTGTTCTCGACCGCCGGGATAAGCACACGTAACGCGACGGGCAGCTGCAGCGCCATGATCATATGGGCCAGTCCCAATACATTGGCCGCGCCGCCCATATCTTTCTTCATCAACCCCATACTGCTGCCGGGTTTGAGGTTCAGTCCGCCAGTGTCAAAACAGACGCCTTTGCCCACAAGTGTCAGCTTGGGGCCGGTGCTGCCCCAGCGCATCTCCAGCAAGCGTGGGCGGCGGTCAGAGGCGCGGCCGACGGTATGGATCATCGGGAAATTCTGCGCCAGAAGGTCCTGATCTGCGATCACATTGATGCTTGCGCCATGTTGGTCGGCAAGTGTCTGGGCTGCCTCCTGCAGCTCTGCCGGCCCCATGTCTGCCGCAGGTGTGTTGATCAGATCCCGTGTCAGGAATTCCCCCGCAGCGAGGGCTTCGAGCCGGGCGCTATCCACACCCTCGGGCGCAATCAGATGTGTCTCGGCGTCTCGCCCTCGTTTGTAGCGGTCAAACCTGTACTGGGCGAGCAGCCAACCCAGGCACTCTGCCGGGCGGTCCTCTTGGGCAATGCCTTCGGCGAGATGGTATGTGCCCTTGGGCAGTTTGGACAGTGCACCGGCCAGGACAAAGCGGCGCCGCGCGCGGTCTTTCTCCGTACCATATCCGACCAAGGCTTGCTTTGGCTGACCATCTTTGTCCGGGAGGGTAAGGACCTGCCCAATGGCACCCTTAAACCCGTTGGCGTGCGCCCAGGTCGTAGTCTCGGCCGGTGCTTTGGCCAGCCAACCCTCGCAGGTGTTCTGATCCAGCACATGCAAAGCGATGCTTGCGGTGTCCGGTTTGGCAAAGGCAGGATGCTTGGCAGAGGGCATAGCAGGATACTCCGGCTCGGGGGGGGCGATTTGATCGTCACAGTATCTGCCACAGCGCTGTCTGCAAGCCCTGCAGTTGGCGGGGCGACCCGCTGTTTCCAGCGGGTGCCGCTGGTGAATTTTTGTTGATAGAACGCCGACAAAGGCCCTGGAAAGAGCCCGGACGCATAACTTACGTCACATCGAAACCAATATGTGGTGCGCAGTCTACCCTGGGTCTGACAGGTGGAGACAGGCTCCGTCGGCGGCAGATCCGCTGTCAGACGTATCTGAGCACGTGTCCCCCCAGGATCACGCGTCAGACTGAAAGGTCTTGTTGCTCCCAGACGGCGGTTAGGGATCGTTCTCCAATCCGCATCAATCGGAACAGGGTCGCAGACACCGCTGCGAAATCGTCGATATCAATCGCCCCGGTCACATCACGCGCGACCTGGGCCATTGCTGTCATCCCGATCTGATCAGCGATGGCGATCAGCGATCGCGCGCTTTTGCGCAGGTTGGCCATATCGTTTTGCCGCCACAGCCGTTCACAATGAGACAGGCGTACGGCCAGTTCCTCAATCGCGCGACAGACCACATCTTCGGCCCCTGCTTCGCCAAGTTGCGCATAGAGATCCGACAATTTGTCGGAGTCCAGGCGCACGTTTTCTTTGTGTATTACAGTGAGTATTTGAGCCACCACATTAAACCCCATTTATTCATGCCCCCACGGCACGGGCCAAACTTGCGCCTCAGAAGTTGTCAAAAGGTTTCCAAGCAGGTGGTCAAATCTCTCGAATTTGCTAACAATCCTTGATAACAGACCTGCCAGAGGTCAATCGAGGAACAACAGATGCAATTTGCCAAACCCCTGCCGAGCTATCTGGTGACGCGCTATCACGGGTGGAAAGCCACGACCTATAGCGACAATCAGGGCTGGTACCGGCGGCTTGCCAGTGAGGGCCAGCGCCCGCGCGCGATGGTTATCTCCTGCTGTGACAGCCGGGTGCATGTCACCTCGATTTTCGGCGCCGATCAAGGCGAGTTCTTCATCCACCGCAATATCGCGAATCTGGTGCCGCCCTATCAGCCGGACGGTGACCATCACGGGACCAGTGCGACCGTCGAATACGCCGTCACCGTTCTGAAAGTGGCGCATCTGATCGTATTGGGTCATTCACAATGCGGCGGCGTGCAGGGCTGTATCGATATGTGCAAAGGCCACGCGCCTGCCCTGGATGCCCAGGAGAGCTTCGTCGGGCGTTGGATGGATATCCTGAAACCGAAATTTTCGCTGGTTGAGGATATTGAGGATACCGATACCCAGGCGCGTCAGTTTGAGCGTCAGGCGGTTGTGGCATCGCTTGAAAACCTGATGACCTTCCCGTTCATCGACAGCGCCGTACGTGATGGCACATTGAGCCTGCATGGTCTGTGGACTGATATCGGCGAAGGCGGGCTGGAGTGCTATGAACCGCGAAGCGGAAATTTCCAGCAAGTCTGAGTCGCGCAGCTGGACGGCGGGTCGGGGTGGCTCTCAGGCTGTCGTCCTGTCTGAGGCCGCCATCCGCAGTGCGGCCTGGGTATAGCCGCCAGAGGCGCCATCGATGAAGTGGACATGATCGTCGCGCATCACCGATGGAACAATGCAGGTCACCAGCGCCTCATCCTGTTCGTGGAGCCCGTATCGGGCATGACCGGCGGTCGCGGCTTTCTCCAGGATCCGCGTAATGTCGTCGCGCACTTGTGGTGGGCAGTCGAGCGTCAGCTTAAGGCCATCGTCGAATTTGCGAAAATCGGCATTGGCCACCAGCATCCTGCGATAATGCTGCGCATCAAAACTGCCTAGCGGGCGCTTTCGGCTAAGGGCATACGCGGCCAATGTTGTCTGAATAAACAGCTGAGCCTTGCGCAGGATCAGAGCAGTCTTCCCGCGTGAGATCTTGGCCTCAAGGGTAAGGCCCGGCGGCGGGAAGCTAAAGCTTGGCCCCCCTTCCGGTACCGGATGGCCATTGCGCTGTAGCTGGTCCCCCACGGCCAGAATATCACCGGCAATTTTTGCAAAATCCTTGGCAGAGGCGGTCGGTTCGGGTTGCACCACCACCGAAAGGATCAGGCCGTTGCGGGCCGGTATTGTGTTCCAGCGGCAGGACAGGCCGGTCAGATCCGGTGGATCGGGCAGGGGGGCGGGCGGCACTTCAAAGCCGCCGAGCTTCATTTGCCGTTCGGCCCAGTTCAGGCCACCACCCGCGAACATCGCATAGTCAGCGGCTTCGGATACAGCGTAGCGGGCCACAGCAACATCCAGCCCCTCGGCCCGGATCCAGGACACCGGCAGCAGAGCCGCCCGCAAGTCGATGTCAAACTCCGCGCTGGCCCAGCTGCGCAACCGAGCCAAGGTGTCACGGGCAGTGTCGGCATGTTCAGGGCCAACTGCAAAGGAGGCCCCGTCACCGCCAAACACATAGGGAAAAGGCACACCCTGCAAGGCGTTTATCATGGCTGCGATCACCGAGGCTCCGATGGTATTCACCGTCTTGTAGCGCCCGGATGCGATCAGATCGGTGGAATTGACGATATCGCAGCATCCCACCATCCAGTCTCTGGGCAGCGGTGTAAAAGCGCCCGCCCGTGTCAGGCCGGCGAAATCGCGGCTGGGCGAGAGGCTTTGGTAGAAACCATCCTGTGTCATATGCGATCCGTTCATCCTGCAGACACCATAGCCTAGCGCGACTGTGACGCACGACCAATCACGGCTAAGTGGTTTCGCGCTCTTGTGAATTGGTGCGAAATCGCCACTGTGGACCGATCAGATTTCCGGCCCGGGTCATGTGCCGGGGTCGCGCAGCTTAGTCGGGGGATTTCATGCAGGTGGGGCTGATTATCTTATGTCTGGGCTATGTGCTCAGCCAGTTCTTTCGCGCATTTCTGGCGGTGCTCAGTTCTGCCCTTCAAACCGATCTGGGCGCTTCGCCGGAGGATCTTGCCTTTGCCTCCGGGCTTTGGTTCCTGACCTTCGCCGTCATGCAGCTGCCGGTGGGGTGGGCGCTGGATCGTATCGGGCCAAACCGTACTGCCGCAGCGTTGTTGCTGCTTGGCGGGGGCGGCGGTACGTTGGTGTTTGCGCTGGCCAGCCAGCCGGTTCACATCAGCCTTGCGATGGTCCTGATCGGGGTGGGATGTTCGCCTGTCCTCATGGCATCCTATTACATATTCGCGCGCGAATATCCGCCGCGCCGCTTTGCGACACTGGCGGCCTTGATGCTGGGTGTTGGTTCCCTTGGGAACCTGGTGGCGTCCTATCCGACCGCGCTTGCGGTTGAGGTCCTGGGATGGCGCGGCACATTGTTTGGGCTTGCGGGGATCTCGACTGCGGTAGCGCTTGGTATTGCGCTGACAGTGAAGGACCCGGCGCGGGTTGAGATGAGCGATGGCCCGAAGGGCTCGGTGCTGGATATTCTGCGCATGCCGGTGCTTTGGCCGATATTCATCATGATGTTTGTGGCCTATGCTCCGTCGGCTGCGCTCCGTGGCTTGTGGATCGGCCCGTATATGAGTGATGTCTTTGGCCTTGGATCTGAGGCGATCGGGGTCGCCAGTCTGGTGATGGGGGTTGCGATGATTCTCGGCACCTTTGCCTATGGGCCGCTGGATCGGCTTTTGGGAACACGCAAAGGTGTGGTGCTTGGCGGCAATCTTCTGGCCTGTGCGGCGTTGGGTGGCTTGATGCTATTCATCGACGGGCCGGTGCCATTGGTGGTGGCTCTGATGGCGGCTGTTGGTTTTTTTGGTGCGGCCTTCCCGGTCATTCTGGCGCAGGGACGCGCCTTTGTGCCGCCGCATCTGGTGGGGCGGGGGGTGACCATGCTCAACTTCTTTGGCATTGGCGGCGTGGGAATCATGCAGTTCGCCAGTGGGCGTCTGCATGCGGAAACAACCGGAGCGGAGCTTTCCTTACCGTATTTTGTCATTTTTGGTTTCCTCCTCGCGTTTCTGGCGGCCGGGTGCGCAATATATCTGCTCAGCCGCGACAGCTTGGATTGATCTAGCCTTCCCTCGCGCGGGCTTTCCCGATAAGACACCGCAGCCGGTCACGAGGCCGGATACAATTGGAGAAACAAAATGGGTTATCGCGTCGTTATCGCGGGCGCCACGGGCAACGTGGGTCGCGAAATGCTGAATATTCTGGCGGAACGCCAGTTTCCTGTGGATGAGATTGCAGTTCTGGCGAGCCGCAAATCCCTCGGCACCGAAGTTACATTCGGCGACAAGACACTGACGACCCAGGACTTGGACACGTTCGACTTCGCCGGTTGGGATATGGCGCTGTTTGCCGTTGGCTCCGACGCCACCAAGAAATACGCGCCGAAAGCGGCTGCGGCTGGCTGTGTCGTTATCGATAACTCATCGCTGTACCGCTATGATCATGACGTGCCGCTGATCGTGCCTGAGGTGAACCCGCAGGCGGTGCACGGCTATGCCAAGAAGAACATCATCGCCAACCCCAACTGCTCCACCGCGCAGATGGTTGTGGCGCTGAAGCCGCTGCATGATCGTGCCAAGATCAAACGCGTCGTGGTGTCGACTTATCAGTCTGTGTCCGGCTCCGGCAAAGATGCGATTGACGAACTGTGGGATCAGACCAAGGCGGTCTACAACCCGACACAGGATGTACCGCCGAGCGTCTACACCAAGCAGATTGCCTTCAACGTGATCCCGCACATCGATGTTTTCCTGGACGACGGCTCGACCAAGGAAGAGTGGAAGATGGTCGCTGAGACCAAGAAGATCGTTGATCCCTCAATCAAGGTCACCGCGACCTGCGTGCGGGTGCCGGTTTTTGTCGGTCACTCCGAAGCGATCAACATCGAATTCGAAGACTTCCTCGATGAAGACGAGGCCCGTGACATCCTGCGTGAAGCACCAGGTATCATGGTGATCGATAAGCGCGAAGACGGCGGCTACGTGACGCCCGTCGAATGTGTCGGTGATTTCGCAACCTTCATCAGCCGCATCCGTCAGGATTCGACCCTGGATAACGGTCTGAACCTGTGGTGTGTCAGCGATAACCTGCGCAAGGGTGCTGCTCTGAATGCGGTTCAGATCGCCGAGCTTCTTGGACGTGAAGTTCTGAAAAAAGGCTAAAAACCTATCCATTCAGATAGTGGGGCTGCTTCGAAAGAGGCGGCCCCTTTACCGTTTGTACAGCTGTTCTTGCCAGCCTTGATGCCACTAGTCTGATGGGGGTTAGACAACGGTAAAGGGGGTTAGACCATGGTGGAAAAACAATCAGCGCAAGAGATCGCAGAGGGTGAGCACATCAGCGCGGGGGAAAGCGCCTGGGCCACCGCACGCAATAGTTCGCGGCTGGACGCTGAGATGGCGGCACAGCTGAGAATGGTCCTGAGCGAGAGTTTCCGCACCGCAAAGACCTGGCTAGAGTTGATCCGCGCGCTGCGCATCAAGGGGTTCTACTTGGAGCGGAAAGACGGGCGCATGCGCCTGCGGGACGCCCATAGCCATGTTGAAATCTGCACCTGCCGGTTTCTGGGCTTCCCAGGGGGAGAACTGGAAACGCGTTTCGGCGAACCTTTGCCTGAATAGCTCTGAGAGGCCCCAGATACAAAGGGGTGGTAGGCAGGCAGTCGCGGATGCAACTGGTCACAGCGCCGATGCGTCTCTAGGTTCGGTGACAGGCGAGGCATTGCCCCGCAGTGTTCATCAGTCGAGAGAAATTATGCGATCTGCTTTTTCAAATATGACCTTTGGCGCGACGTTTGCCGTGACCACATGTGTTGCCACAGCTGCGGTTTCGGACGTTATACAAGTCGACAGCCAGATTTCAGCGGTCACGCTGTATCCGGGGCTGGCGCAGATTACCCGGACCGCCGATGTGGTGTTGCCTGCGGGGCAGCACGAGCTGATCCTGCAAGGCGTGCCGCAAAGTGCGGAGACCGCGAGCCTGCAGGTTCAAATAGACGGCGCCCGCAGGATCAGTACCCGGGTGCGAGATGAGTTCGTTCCGCCGCGTGACGCGTCGACACCGGAGATTGAGGCCGCCGAAGCGCGCATAGATGAGATCGAAGCACAGATCGCTGCGGTGGAAGATGAGGCGGCGCGCGCACGGGCCGCGGCCCAAGCGGCGCGCAGTTCTATTCATTTCTTGGAGCAGCTTGGCAGCAATGACGGGCTTGTGGGTACAGATGCCGCTGCGCTTGCCGATATCGCCCTGATGATCAGCCGTCGTGCAGCCGAAAATCACCGCCAGATCGTTGATGCCGAGGCTGAGGCCCGCAATAAGGAGCAAGCGCTCGTCACCTTGCAGGAAAGTTTGACCGAGGCGCGCACCGCGCTTGCGGCTCTGTCGCTAGAGGACGAGGACCGCCTCTATATTGAGGTAACGGTTGAGGCAGCGACTGCGGGTGAGGCCTCAATCCGCATGCAGTATCTGACTGAAGGGGCTGGCAATATCGGCTGGTCTCCGAGCTATGAGTTGCATCTCGCAACCGGTGGTGATCCTGAGCTGACGTTGAACCGCAGCGTGATCTTGTCCCAGGACACGGGGGAAAACTGGCAGGACGTTGCGCTGACGCTGTCGACGGCGGAACCTTTGGGGCAATCAGCGCCCTTACGGCTTTTCCCACAGCTGCGGCGGATCGAGAAGCCAATGCCCGAGCCAACTTCGAAACAGCGGCTGTCATCTGATATGGAATTGGATCTTGCGAACGAGCCTATTATCGAAGCGGCTGTGGTGGTTGAGGAGATATTTCGGCAATGGTCTGTCGACCGCAGTGGCGTCGCCGCGGTCTATGGGTTTGATACGCCGGTCTCCATCGCATCAGGGGCAGAGGCGCTGCGGTTGGAGATGGATAGCCTGAAGACCGCCGCGACGCTCACCGCCCAGGCAGTGCCGCTGCGCAATGAGACCGCTTATCGGATGGTACGCTTCACCAATGAGTTTGGTGAACAGCTTCTGGCTGCGACGCAGGCCGCCCATTTCGTCGACGGAAAGTTGATCGCTGTCGCAGATTTTGCCGGTCTGGCACCGGGAGCGGAGGCGGATTTGGGTTTTGGCGCAATCAAAGGTCTGACCCTAAGTCGCGATATTCTTGACCAGAGCGAGGGGGAGCAGGGGCTGATTTCGCGCAACACTGAACAAGTCCGCCGGGTCGAGATTGAGGTGGAGAACCTCACGAACCGTGCCTGGCCGCTGCGCCTGCTGGACCGTGTCCCCTATTCCCAGCAAGACGCGCTGGAGATTACCTGGGACGCTCGCCCTGCACCGACTGAGGAAAACGTCGAGAAACAGCGTGGTATCCTGGCCTGGGATATGGAGATTGCGGCGGGTGCGGCCGAAGTGATCGAGATCGAGACGGAGCTGAGCTGGCCCGAAGGCCAGATCCTGCGCTGATCTGCGCGCTAACGTTGGCCGCGCAGGCGGCCGACCACGCCACTGGGGAAGAAATAGACGCTGAGAATGAACAGCACCCCAAGCCACAAGAGCCACCTGTCCGGGCTGAGCAATTCGGGCAGCAGAGGCAATCCTTCGGTCATGCTGGAGAGAACGCCCATCAGGTTTTGCAGATAGTTCTGTGCCAGCACGAACAGAGTTGCGCCGATGACCGCGCCGTAGATGGTGCCCATGCCGCCAATGACGACCATCAGCAGAATGTCGATCATAATTGTCATCGACAGGGTGGTATCCGGCCCCACATAGCGCAGCCAGATCGCGTAGAGAGATCCCGACAACGCGGCGATCGCAGCTGAGAGGCAGGTGGCGGTGACGCGGTAGTAGACCACTTTGTAGCCAATCGCCTCCGCTCTGAAGTCATTCTCCCGGATCGCCTGCAGTACGCGGCCAAACGGCGAATTAACGACCCGCAGCAAGGCCAGGAACAGCAGCGCGCTGCCGCCGAAAATCAGGTAGTAGGTCAGCAATTTTCCGTTCAGTTTGACCCCGAACAATGCGCCGTCAAACGTCTCTTTGCCGAATTTGAACGCAGGCCCCAATTCGCGTGGGATCTTGAAGGTCAGCCCATCTTCGCCGCCAGTGAGCCCGGAGAGCTGGCTGACCAGAACCGCCACGGCAGAGGCAACAGCCAGCGTGATCATGGCAAAGAAGATCGCTCGGACCCGCAGGGAAAACAACCCGATCAGCAACGCCAGAACCGCAGCGAGCGCCGCCCCCGTGATAGACCCGATTGCCAGCGCGTCAAAGCCACGCCCCATATGGGTTGAGGTGAGAGCGACCCCATAGGCGCCCATGCCGAAGAACATCGTATGCGCAAAGCTGACGATACCGCCGTACCCCAGCAAGAGATCGTAGCTCGCCACCAGCACGATAAAAATGCAGATGCGCGCGGCTGTATCGACGGTGCGAACACCTGGGAACAAAAAGGGTGCGAAGGCCAGACAGGTCAGGATAACCGCAAGCAGCAGGGCCAGAACGCGGGAGCGCGGCAGATCGCCAGAGAGAAGGGTACGGATCATTTTGCCTTTACCACCGGGATCATGCCCATCGGCCGCCACATCAGGATGGCCACCATCAAGGCGATATTGGAAACTAGGGCCAGTTTCGGCTCAACGAAGGCGATGTAATTCTGTAGCAGCCCAACCAGCAGCGCGCCGATGAAGCAGCCCTCAACCGACCCAAGCCCGCCGATGATCACCACAATGAAGATCAGGATCATCGCCTGATTGCCCATATGGGCGGTGATCACCTCCTGATAGAGGCCCCACATAACGCCCCCGAGGCCGGCCAATGCCGATCCGGCGATGAAAACACCGATAAAAACCAGCCTCAACCGGTATCCCAGCGCCGCGACCATCTCCCCGTTTTGAACACCGGCCCGGACGATCAGGCCGATCTTGGTGCGGCGCAGGACAAACCGCATGGCGGCAAAGACTGCCAACCCAACGCCGACTGTGACCAACCGGTATTTCTCAATCGCGGCATCGCCGAAGGTGAGCGCGCCTTTTAGTGCTTCGGGGCGTGTGAAGTAGATTTCCTCTGGCCCCCATAGGACAATGATCAGCTGCTCTGCAATGATCAGCCCCCCCATGGTAACAAGGATCTGACTGAGGTGGTTGCCGTAGACAGGTTTGACAATCACCCGTTCGAAAGCCCAGCCCATGACGGCGGTTGCGGCCATAGCGGCAAGAACCGCAGCCAGGATTGCCAGCAGATTCAGCCCCAGCGAGGGGGCATTTGTCAGGTGACCCAGTGTCAGCAGGACGGAAATCCCGATGAAGGCTCCAACCGAGACAAAGGCGCCGTGACCGAAGTTAATGACGTCCATCAGGCCGAACACCAAGGTGAGCCCTGACGCCATCAGGAAGATCATCATCCCCATGGCCAGACCGGACACTGTGAGGGTCAGCCAGCTGGCCGGGTTCTGCACTGCGATCAGGCCGGCGATTGCCAAGACCGGAACCAGCATAAGCGGCGCATAAGGCGCCAGCCTGTCGGCCACCGAAGATCGAGCCATTGTTGGGCTGTGTTCAGGGGCTGTGCTCATCGGGCTATCTCCTGTCCGATGCAGCCATTGCGGGATATGTATCGACCGTCAGACATCATTCACTTCGCTTCCATGCTGAGGCCCATCAGCCGTTCCTGTAGGGTGGGATCGCCGGCCAGTTCGGCCATCTCCCCGGACCAGATCACGCGACCGTCGTCCATCACGTTGGCGGTATCGCCAAGTGCCTTTGCGACGGCGAAATTCTGTTCGACCATCAGGATTGAGGCCCCCTGATCCTTTAGATCCTTGAGCGCGCGGGCCATCGTGGAAATGATCGCAGGGGCCAACCCCTTGGTTGGTTCGTCAATCAGGTAGAGCTTGCGCTCTTCGATCATGGCGCGGGCAATCGATAGCATCTGTTTCTGCCCACCGGAGAGATTGCCGGCTTCGGAGGTCCAGAATGTCTTTAGCGGCGGAAATGCTTGAAAGATCCAGTCCAGACGCGCGGGATCAATGGGGCCGGAAACAGCGGCCAGCACCATGTTCTCCTCCACGGTCAGATCGGCGAAGATCCCCATGTCCTCGGGCACGAATCCCAGGCCTGATCGCGCTATATTGGCGGTGGGTATCCGGGTGATGTCATCGCCGTCAAAGAGGATACGCCCGCGATGAGCCCGCCAGTGCCCGATCACACTGCGCAGGGTCGTGGTCTTACCGACGCCGTTGCGCCCCAGCAGCATGGTAACGCCGCCGCGCGGCACGTGGAGATCGACACCCTGAAGAATATGGTACTGCGCAATATTCGTGTAGATCCCTTCAATCCGAAGGATCGGATCGCCGGTGGTCCCAGTCTGAGCAAGATCAGACATGATCCAAAACCCCCTCAAGTCCGCGCCCCATATAGGCCTCTTGCACGATGTCCGAGGCCATCACCTCGGCCGGGGCACCATCTGCCGCCAGCGCGCCATTGTGCAGAACGATAATGCGGTCGGCGAGCGTTCGGATCACATCCATCTTGTGCTCCACCAATAGGACAGTGCGGTCGCTCTGCGCTTTCAGGTCCGCGATGAGGTCCAGCACAACCGGGGCCTCATCGACACTCATCCCGGCGGTTGGTTCGTCAAACATGTAGATCAGCGGGTCGAGGGCAATCAGCAGAGCGACTTCCAGCTTGCGCTGATTGCCGTGGGACAGTTCTGAGACGATCTGGTTACGCTCCTCCAGAAGGCGCACACGGGCTAGGATATCTTCGGCCTGATCTATCAGGTCGGCGTGGCCTGTTACCATGGACCAAAGGTTGAATCCGCGCCCGGCTTTGGCCTGAACCACCAGGCGGACATTCTCCAGAACGGTCAGATCGGGAAACAAGTTGGTCATCTGAAAAGCGCGTCCGATACCGGCCTTCGTGCGGGTTGAAACGGAGGCGGTGCTGATGTCCTGACCGTTTAGCGCGACGCGTCCGGCGCTGGCCGGGATCTGCCCGGAAATCAGATTGAAATAGGTGGTCTTCCCAGCGCCGTTGGGACCGACGATGGCGGTCAGTTCACCGGCGTGAAAGGCACATGTAACGGCATCGACAGCCACGTGCCCACCAAAGCGTACAGTCAGATCATCGGTGGTCAGAAGGGGGGCAGTCATGAACGGATCCGTGTGGAGTGGGATTGAATCGCGGTTATCCGCTTCGCATCAGGCCCGGCACCACATGCGCCGGACCTGAGAGAAGGATACGATCAGTTGCGCACCGGGATCGGCAGATCATCGATGCTCAACTCGCGAACCAGCTCGGGGATCGCCCATTCGACATCATCTTCGACGCGTAGTTTGAAGTGATACATCGGCTGTAGCGCCTGATGATCTTCAGCCCGGAATTGCATGGTGCCCTTCGGGGTTTCCCACTCCATGCCTTCCATTGCGGTGATCAGGGCTTCGGTGTCGGTAGACCCGGCTTTCTTGATGGCTTCCACAGCCGCGATACCTGCGGCCATGCCGCCTGCGGTGAAGAAATCCGGGGGGCTGTCAAACCGCTCAAAATGGGTTTTGACGAGCCAGTCGTTCACAGGATTGTCGGGCAGCTCATAGTAGTAGTAGGTGCCGCCTTCCATGCCAGCGAAATCCTTGAACCCTTTCAGAGCGGCAAGGATGTTGCCGACGCCGGCAAACTCAATCCCGAAACGGCTGGGATCCATGGCGTTGATTTTGGCCCAGGGGTTGCCGCCACCGGCCCAGATGATGAAGAGCTTCTTTTCGCCTTCGAGATCCTTCATCGCGTTGAAGATCCGTTCCCCGGCCGCCGTAAAATCGGTGGTGTCGGTCGGTGCGAATTCTTCGTGGACGATCTCGTGACCCTGCGCGGCAAGGGCTTCGCGGAAGGCGGCGATGCCGTCGCGGCCAAAGGCGTAGTCCTGTGCCAGCGTTGCGATATGCACGTTGTCCCCGGCCAGAGCGATGGCGCTGGCTACGGCATCCTGAGAGGAGTTGCGCGAGGTCCGGAAAATATAGCGGTTCCAGTTCGACCCGGTAATGGAGTCAGCAACCGCGGGCTCTACGATCAGCAATTTTTCGTATTCCTCGGCGACCGGTAGCATCGCCAGCGCAACGCCGGAGCTGACTGGCCCAATGGCCAGATCGACCTCATCATCGCCATAAGCTTCCTCGAGCAGGGCTTTGCCATTCTCGGGCTTCAGCTGCGTGTCTTTTTCGATCACCACGATCTTCTCGCCGTTCACCTCCATGGTGCCGCCGGTGGCGTATTCCAGCCCCAGCATCAGACCGTCGTGTGACTGTTTGGCGTAGGCTTCAAACGGGCCGGTTTTGCCATAGACATGGGCGATTTTAATATCAGCAAAGGCGGCGGTGGCTATAGCTGACGTCAGCGTCAGTGCGGAGACCATCCCCGCAGCAAATGTGCGTTTCATCCTGTAACTCCCTCGTGGCGCGCCAAGTTATCTGGCGCGGTCTCGCTCCTGTCGTGGCAGGCTAGCGGCGGGGTGTCAAACCGGTCAATTGCGCGAAAATACGTATTTTCTCACGCGGTTTTGTCTCTTGGGGTGCCGGTGGCTACTTCGATGTCCAGTTCGTGGCGAGGGCGCGCGCGCTCTGCGCCAGCAGCATAACGTCAATCCCGACGGCGAGAAACTGCGCTCCCATGTCGAAATAGGCCTGTGTGGCCTCGGGTGAGGTGCCCAATATGCCCGGCGCCTTGCCTGCGGCTTTGATCCGCGCCAGCGCGTCGGCAATCACGGCGCGCACCTCCGGGTGAGCGGAATTGCCCTGATGTCCCATATCCGTGGAGAGGTCGGCGGGCCCGATGAAGATACCATCAATACCCGGCACCGCCAGAATTTCGTCGAGATTTTCGATGCCTTTACGGTTTTCGACCTGTAACAGTAGGCAGATCTGCTGATCGGCGGTCTGAAGATAGTCGCTGGTCGTTCCGAACAGCGTCGCCCGTGCGGCTGTCGCGCCGACCCCACGGGTGCCATGTGGCGGGTACTGGCAGGCGCGCACGAGTTCGCGGGCCTGATCTGCGTCCTCCACGATGGGGACCAGAACGGTTTGCGCACCGGCGTCCAGCACCTGTTTGATGATCCATGTCTCCCCCACCGGCACGCGCACCACCGGATGGCTGGCCGATGCTGCCAGTGCCATCAACTGATCCCGAATGGAGCGGATGTCATTGGGGGCATGTTCGCCGTCGATCACCAGCCAGTCAAAGCCACAGGTCCCCATGATTTCGGCGACGGCCGCTTCGCCAAAACTCATCCAGCAGCCGATTTGACGATCCCCGTTGGCCAGCGCCTGTTTGAAGGTGTTTTTGGGTGCGGGCATGGGAACTCTCCGGTTTGGATTGGGCGCGATCGCTTGTGTTTGTTCGGGGCGGTCACGACTGAGGAAAAAGGTATCGCCCCGCGCTGCGGCTTGTCCAGCGGCCACGCATCAGCCTCGGCGGAGCGGGTTGGTCGGTGCTATAGCGTTCGGGCGATTTCAGTGATGACATCATGTGCCATCATGACATCGGCTTCGGTTGTTTCAAATTGCCCTGCCTGAAAACGGATCACCAGAGCGCCATCGACGCGGGTCTGGGTCAGGTAAATGCGGCCATCGTCGTTGATCGCATTCACCAACCGCAGATTCAGATCGTCCAGATCCTTGGCTCCATCGGGCTGATACCGAAAGGACCAGAGAGACCACATTGGCGGCGTCACGATCTCGAAATCAGGCTCTAACTGGAGCCGATCATGCAATTGCTGTGACCATGTCACATGGTTGCGCAACCGTTGGCGCAGCCCTTCCAGACCGTAGGTCCGGATCAGGAACCAGATTTTGAGCGCACGGAAACGGCGGCCCAGGGGCACCGACCATTCAGAGTAGTTGATGATGCCGTCTTTGCCATGGGTTTTGAGATATTCGGGGCTTATGGCCAGCGTTCGGACCAGATCGTCGGGATTTTTCAGGAAATGGGCGGAACAATCAAATTGCACCCCCAGCCATTTGTGCGGGTTGAAAACGATGCTGTCTGCGCGCTCAATTCCGGGCCAGTAATGGCGGTATTCGGGGCAAATCATGGCGGAGCCGGCCCAGGCGGCATCCACATGGGTATAGAGACCATAATTTTCAGCCACATCGAGTATCTGATCGACCGGGTCGGTGGCGCCAACTCCGGTGCCTCCGACACAGAGGATGACGCCGGCGGGCTGGTGGCCGGCCGCGATGTCGGCCTCAATTGCTGCGGTCAGCGCGTCCGGGTCCATGCCGCGCCAGTCCCCTTTGATCGGAACACGGACAAGATTTTGCTGGCCGATACCGGCAACCCAGATGGCACGATCGACGGAGGTGTGCACCTCCGAAGAGCAGTAGATGCGCAAAGTCTTCTGGGAAAATAGCCCCTGCTCATTGCCCTGCCAGTTCAGCGCCTTTTCCCGCATCGTGAGGACGGCTGCCAGGGTGGCGGAAGAGGCACTGTCCTGAATGACGCCCTGAAACTCTTCTGGCAGGTCAAGCGCCTGGCGCAGCCAGTCCATCATGCGGGTTTCCATTTCCGTCGCCGCAGGAGAGGTCTGCCAGAGCATGCATTGCGGCGCGATGGCAGAGGTGAGGAATTCCGCAAGCACCGATGGGGCAGCGGCATTGGAGGTGAAATAGGCAAAGAACCGTGGATGCTGCCAATGGGTGATTCCGGGCATCACAACGGTTTCAAAATCGGCAAAGATGGTCTCCATGCCTTCGCCAGCTTCGGGCGGCGTGGCGGGAAGCGCATTCAGAACGTCACCGGGTTCGGTTCTGGCGCGCACCGGCCTGTCACCAACCGTCTGATGGTAGTGTTGGGTCCAGTCGGCAATCTTGCGACCCCAATGGGAAAAATCAGACCAGTTCATTGTGCCGTCCTTTGCGCTGAGAGGGGAAACCCATGAGACACCATATGATTAACATGTGTATTAAAATCTGTCTACTTTGGGGAATTATATCAATAGATGCGATTGCTTGAGCGTCATTTCGCTCGCCTTTGCGGACGGCTCCCTGATCGTTCCGTTTTCAGAAGCACTCTCTTGCTGGCGCCAGCATTGAAGATTTGCCTTTGTGCGCCGGGGCGGCGATAATTGGCCATGACCAAGCAGTTACCAAGCACTGACCGATCTTTGCCCATCGCCCTGCTGCGCGCCCGCGAGCGTGTGATGGGCCCTATCCGCGCGCTGCTGAGCGATGCCGGTTTGACGGAACAGCAGTGGCGCGTGCTGCGTGTTGTTCAGGAAACCGGAGGGATCGACCCTACGCAGATTTCTGAACGGGCCTGTCTTCTTCTGCCAAGCCTGACACGCATCTTGCAGAAGCTTGAGGATAAGGGGCTGATCCAGCGTACGAAGGATCAGATAGATCGCCGCCGCCAGGTTGTGAGCATCACACCGGCGGGGACACAGGTCATTGACGATAATCTGGATGCAAGCCTTGCCGTCATTCAGCGTACCCGTGCCCAAATGGGGGAGGATCGCTATGAGGCGTTGCTGGATTTGCTGAACGAGCTGCATCAATTGGACGAATAGGGGCCTATTCTACTGCGGTGACAGCAGCATAATTTGGACATCGGCTACATTGGTGCCGGTTCCGCCTGTTATCAGGAGATCGCCCGCCAGCTTCAACGCAGCGTTGCTGTCGTTGTTTCTGAGGAGGGCCTCGGGATTGCCGCCGTTGTCACTGATCCGTTGCCAGGTACCGCTGTCGACAATACCGCCCGCCGCATCTGTCGGACCGTCACGACCATCGGTGCCTGCGGAGAGGAAGGTCCAATGCTCTTTGAGGGCACGAGGCCCCAGGCGGGCAACGTGCAGTGCCAGCTCTTGGTTCCGCCCGCCACGACCGCTGCCAGTCAGCTGCACTGTGGTTTCTCCGCCAAAAATCAGCGCAGCAGGGTGACCGGATTCGTGTGCTTTGGTTGCTGAGAGAATGGTCGTGGCCGCCGCTTCAACATCTCCCGTAAGCGCATCGTTGATGATATGTGCGGCCCAGCCATCGCGCTTTGCCTGATCGCGCACGGCAATCAGGCTATGGCGGTTCGACCCGATTAGATGGGCTGACGCCACGCTGGAGTTCGCGGGCGATTGCTGCGGGTCTTCTGGTGTTGCCAGATGGGTTTGAACCGCGTGAGGCAGCGCCTCCCACAGGTTCTGGGACAGAAGAAAATCGCGCGCCATTGCCCGCGCGCCCAGTGGTGCCACCGTGGGGCCCGAGGCGATGGCTCTCAGATCATCGCCGATGACATCCGAGAGAATATAGCTGAACACCTGTGCGGGCTGCGCCGCGCGCAACAGGCCGCCGCCCTTCAGCTCCGACAGTTGCTGGCGGATCAGATTCATCTGGGTGATGTCGACACCGGCCCCGAGCAGCAGATCCGTCACAGCGGTTTTGTCAGCCAGCGTGAGACCTCCCGCTGGCGCGACCGCCAGAGCGGAGCCGCCGCCCGATATCAGCGCGACGACCCTGTCCTTGGCGTTCAGATTGCTGAGTGCCGCGCGTAGGGCGGCCCCCGCAGCCAGGCTCATGTGGTTCGGAACAGGGTGACTGCCTGCCAACACCTCGACATCAGGTAGGTCCGCAACATTCTCTGGATTGGTCACAGCGATTGCACGATCCGGGGGCGGCAGCATCTCTATCGCCTGACGCATCATGGGAATCGCGGCTTTCCCAAGGGCGACAAGGATCAGGCGTCCCCCCGGTTGCGGTAGGGCCGGTGGGTGTTTTCGCAGGCTCTCGGCCAGTGCCATGGCGGGGTTGGCACGGGCAACAGCCACTGCAAAGAGGGCGCGGGCAGTCCTGCGCAGATCAGCCATCCTGGTGGCCTGCAGCGAACGTCGGCCTATGGCGCAGCTGCCTGCGCGGCCCCTGTGGGGTGATGGTGTCCAGCGACAACGTATGATCCATGTTACGCATACGATGGCGCAACATCTGTCGCGTCAGCCGGGCCAGATCGCGTTGATAGTCGGGGTGCTCCGCCACGTTAACGGCTTCGCCCAGGTCATCGTGATCAAACAGCAGGGGCGGCAGGTCGGCTGCAAACTCGACCAGTGTGAAGCGCGCATCGCGCAGAATCGCAAGGCAGGAACAGCTCGCATCCGTGCCCAGATGTTGCTGCCAGATGCTAGGGCGCTCAGGCTCTGCGAAATCCAACTCCGAATAGCTGTAACTGCGCCAGTTGTCTGGAGTGTTTCCGGCAAGCAGCGGCAGCAGGGAGCGCCCGTCCATTGCGTTAGGAATAGGCTGGCCCACGCAGTCCAGAATGGTCGGTGCGAGGTCGATGGATTCGGTGATATCATGCACCACAGCGCCGGCGCGCGCTGCGTTGCCCGGTTGGCGAATGATCAGAGGCGTGTGATAGGCCGCCTCATAAACCGAGAATTTCCCCCAGCTGTGCCGATCGCCCAGCATTTCCCCATGATCTGCGCTGAGCACCACAAGCGTGTTCTCCAGCTGGCCGCTGTCGCGGAGGTACTCCATAACCCGACCGATATGGGCGTCGACCTCGCTGGCAAGACCCAGATAGATCGAGCGAAGCGTCTGGATTACTTCGTCGCTGGGCTCCAGATCGGGGAACCCTTCAACAAAGGACGCCGGGGAGGCGGCGCGGGTGGCTGGATCAAAAAATGGATGAACCGCGCGCTCGTCCTCAACAGTGGCAAGACGGTGCGGGAGCGGCAGGGACGCGGGATCATACATCCGGTTGTAGGGGGCAGGCGCAACAAGCGGTGGATGCGGGCGTATATAGGTCAGATGCGCGAACCAATTCTGGTCGCGGTAGCCGGGCAGCGTTGCCAGAAATCGGTCGGTCAGAAATGCGGTGTCACTGTCCTCAGCCCGATACGGAGCCGGATCGTTAAGACGCGGGGCATCCCCGGTTGGCGATACCGGTTTGTAGATGTCCCAGTAGCGGTCGAATGTGTAACCTTTGTTCAGAAGATGCGCGCGCCATGGATGCGACATTTCCATCCGCATCTCCAACATCTCATGAAACCCGCTCATCGGGTATTCGTATGTTTGCATCGCCGGGTCGCTTGGGTGGTGGACGCGGGGATCGTGCGAGGTGTCGGTATACCCAAACAGCATTGGCAGATAGCCTGCCTTGCGCATCTCCGAGGCGAGGTTCGGTGTGTCATGCCGCAAGGGGGTGCCATTGCGGACGGAGCGGTGGTTCATCGCATACTGGCCGGTCAGGATAGAGGCACGCGACGGACCGCAGGGGTTCACAACTGTGTAGTTCTTCTGAAAGGTAACGGCATCCCCCATTAGCGCGCGAAGATTGGGCAGCGCCACATGCTCCGCTAAGGCACCAAACAGGCAGTCGGCCCGCATCTGATCAATCAGGATGAACAGGACATTCCTGCGCTGGTCTGAACATCGGCTCATAGAGATCTTCCTCGCGGCAATTGACGCCAGATAAGCCCGAAAGTGTCTTCGTGGCAAAGGGTTTCCGGGCTCAACACCGTCGAAATTGACCGATAATGTGGGTTTTTGTGTTTTCCTGTTTGATTTTTTCGATTGAGCTGTGGTTCACTGCCCGGCAGATTCACCAGTCCTGTACAGAGGTTTCCGGGTGCCAGCAGACCAGAAAATGTCCCATCGCGAGCTTGAACTGCTAGAGGCCTTGCGCCGTCTGGGCGGTTCGGCGCGCAGTGGCGAACTGGCTAAGGTGCTGGGCGTTTCGGAAGAAACCGTGCGGCGCACGATCAAGGCACTGGCCAAGCAAGGGTTGGTACAGCGCGTCCATGGTGGCGCCTATCTGAGTGGGCCGGATACGGCGGATAGTTTTTATCGGCGGATCTCGAAATATACCGAAGAAAAGCAGAGTATCGCCGCCGGAGTTCTGCCGCAGATCACAGACGGGATGGCGATCTTTCTCGATGTGGGATCCACCACAGCGTTTGTCGCAAAGGAACTGCGTCGCCGCGCCAATCTGACAGTGGTGACCAATTCTATTGGCGTCGCGCAGACACTGGCCAATCACAACGGCAACAGAGTTCATTTCCTCGGCGGAGAAATCCAAAGCAATGAACGTGGCACGTTTGGCTATGTTGCCGAACAGCAAGTACGCGCATTTGCATTGGACCTGGCGGTGTTGTCGGCTGATGCGTTTTCTGCCAAACACGGCGCCCTCTACCACAGTGCGACAGAGGCCCAGCTTGCGGCGGTGGTTGCGCAGGCCGCCGAACGGACGCTGTTGTTACTGGCCCATCCGAAATTCGATGACATGGCGCCGCACCGGGGGCCGCAACCGGAGATGCTGGACCTGCTGATGACTGATGCCTTACCGGGCCGAAAGTACCGCCGTGCGTTGGAGACCTGGGGAATTGACCTTGAACTGGCGCCAACGCGGGACGCTGACGCGGCGAGCGAGGTGAAGGCAAAGAAACGGGCCCCCTCAATGGAGTGAGCCGCGCGAACAGTTGCGCAGACGGAGTTCCGTTGAGCGCCAAAATAAAGATCGGCAGCCGTTAGAGACTGCCCGACAGAAGGAAAAGACACGAGCCTATGGCCATATTGAGCTTTCTTACCAGCCTCGCCGGTGCTGTCATGCTGCTGCTTTTTGCGGTGCGTATGGTGCGCACGGGCATTGAACGCAGCTATGGTGCCACGTTTCAGCGACTCCTGACTGAACAGCGCAGTCTTGTGCAGGCCAGCTTCGTGGGTATTGGCATGGCCATCGTTCTTCAAAGCTCGGCCGCGGTTGCGTTGCTGACGTCCGGGTTCGCGGCTGGGGGGCTGCTGTCCTTTGCCTCCGGGTTGGCGATTGTGCTGGGCGGGGATCTGGGCTCCGCGTTGATCATTCAGCTTCTGTCGTTCCGTCTGGACTGGTTGGTGCCGGTGCTGCTGGCGGTTGGTGGCTATCTGTTCGTCAAGGTTGAGGCGAAAAAAGCCCGTCAGATGGGGCGCATCCTGATGGGGATTGCGTTCATCTTGATTTCTTTGCGTTTCCTGCGTGAGGCGATGGACCCGATCCGGGAAAGCGCGTTTTTGCCCGCGATTGCAGAATACCTGGCGCGGGACTACATCACCGCGTTCCTTGTCGGGGCTGCACTCGCCTTTGTCATGCACTCCTCGGTGGCGGCTATTTTGATGTGTGTCACCTTGGTGCAGATTGATGCGATCCCCTTTGCGGCTGGCCTGTCTTTGGTGTTGGGTGCGAATTTCGGCTCTGCGTTCATTCCCGTCTGGCTGAGCCGCGGGATGCCAGCGCCAGGGCGACGAATACCGCTGGCCAATCTGGGGCTGCGCGGGACTTGGGCCGTGCTGTGTCTGTTTGGTGTCAATATGGCGTTGCGAGCCGGTGTTCTGGGCGCGCCTGAGGGCGGGCAGACGCTGGTCTATGCGCATTTGCTGTTCAACACATCGCTACTGATTTTGGCGCTGCCCTTCTGCGGTATGTTGCACGGTGTGCTGACAGGTCTGGTGCCAGACCCGGCGACGCCGCAGGATACCGCGCATGGGATGCCTGTGAGTGTGCTGAATACCGACGATTATCGGCAGCCCAATCAGGCGATCAGCAGTCTCAAGCGGGAGTTGTTGCGAATGTCGGATCTGGTCAGCGCCATGTTCCGACCCGTTCCAGACCTCTACCAGCATGGTGACCGCACTCAGATCAGGGCGGTGCAGGCGTTGGACCGGGAGGTGAACAATTGCCTGTCAGGTATCCGGAGTTATGTGGCGGGCATGCCGAGCGAGGGGTTCGGCAAGGAAAACGCCAAAGTGGCCCGCGACTTGGTGGAATATGCCATCCGGCTCGAGACCGCCGGGGATGTAGTGGATGAACGTCTCGCCACCCTTGCCACGTCAATGCACAAGAAGGGCGTGCGGTTTTCGAAAGAAGGCTGGGCGGAGATCACCCGTATGCACGAGGTCATTGTCGCCAATATGCAGCTGGCCTCCAACGTGCTGATCTCGGACGATCTGGAAAGCGCGCGTCTGCTGAGCCTTGAGAAGACCGAGGTGAAGCGTATGGAACGCGACAGCCGCAAACGCCATCTGCGCAGACTCCAGAGAGGGGCCGCGGAGAGTTTCGAGAGTTCTGATATCCATCTTGAGACCCTGCGCGCACTGCGGGAATTCAACAGCCATATCGCTGCCATCGCCTATCCGATTCTCTATCGGAACGGGCAGTTGCTGGAAACGCGTTTGATACAAGACATGCCTGCCGAGGAAATGGACTGATGCCTCCCCGCAGCGACCTGCCAGATCTGAAAGCCTGACATGACTCCATTTGTGATCGCCATTATCCTGTCGGCTGCGTTGCTGCATGCGATCTGGAATGCCATTGTCAAAACCGCAACAGATCGGACCACGACATTGGGGTTGGTCGCGCTGGGTCATGTTCTTCCCGGGGCGGTCATGGTGGTGTCGCTGCCATTACCTGCGGTGGCGAGCCTGCCCTATATCGGCCTCTCGACCGTCGTGCATTTCGGGTATTTCTACATGCTGGGGCGTGCCTATCAGCATGGCGACCTGAGCGTGGTCTACCCGATCGCGCGCGGAATTGTGCCTGCATTGGTTTCGCTCTGGGCGATGATTTTCGTGGGAGAAATGCTGCCCTTACAGGCTTGGTTCGGGATTGCGCTTATTGCGGTGGGAATCCAACTCAGCAGTTGGAAAGCGCTGCGATCCGGTGTTGGGCGGGGTGCGCTATGGTACGCGCTGGGCACCGGATTCTGCATTTCGGTATATTCGTTGGTTGATGGTGTCGGGGTGCGACTGTCACAGAATACCGTCAGCTACTGGGCTTGGGGTGCCTTTTTGCACATCTTTGTCGCGGTGTTTGTCATCCTGCGAAAGCGAGAGACCTTGCCGGGATTGCCGCTTAAAGTTTGGGCATTGGGAATTGCGGGCGGTCTGGTGTCGATGTGCGCGTATGGGTTGGTCTTGTTTGCTAAAAACTTTGCGCCGCTGGGCGCGGTCTCGGCCTTGCGCGAAACATCGGTCATCTTCGCCGCGCTGATTGGTTTCCTGATCCTGAAAGAGGGCAATTGGAAGCGCCGCCTCGGGGCGGCTGTCCTGATGGCGGTCGGGGTTGCGCTTATCGGCATGGCGGTTTGAGCAGTCCGGCGATTTTGTGAACGCTTCCACAGTGTTGCAGCGTTGACGTGAGGGGCCTTCGAGGCGCAGACTGATCGGTGTGAAACAATATGAGAGTCGGCATCATCATCGAAAAGCGGGTAACCGCTTTGGTCTGATCGTTGACGGTGGAGCGCTAAAACTGGCCCCATAAGTGTCTTTGCCCGACATCGTCTGGCCTTATCGAATTCTGAATCTGTCACTGTAGCAACAGGAGTGCGTTCCGCAGAGTTTCACCACCAAAAGCAAAAACAAACGACCAACAGTTCCATAGGGAGAAAAACAAGATGACTGCAAAGTCCAAAGTAACCCGCCGTTCCATTTTGAAAGGGGCAGGCGCGGCAGCGCTGGCAGCACCACTCTATTCCAAGAGCGCCCTGGCATCCTCCGGTGAGATCAACATTCTGATGTGGTCCGATTACCTGCCGCCCGAGTTCATCGCCGGGTTTGAGGGCAAGACCGGGATCAAGGTGAATTACACCGGTATCGGGTCGAACGAAGAAATCATCAACAAGATGAAGGCGACGAAGGGTCAGGGGTTCGATATCGTTTCGCCGACCAACAACCGGTCCCTGCAGTGGGGGCCGCTGGAGCTGCTGAAGCCATTCGATCTCAACAAGGTCAATATGGATGCGGTGAACCCGGCAATGGCCAAGATCGGTACCGACGCCTGGAACTTCGACGATGATGGCGCGCATTGGTTGCCGCATATCTGGGGCACTGAGGGCATCGCCTACCGTACAGACAAATGGCTGCCTTCCGGGGATGCGCCGTCTTACGGCGATGTCTGGAGCGAAGAAAACGCAGGCAAAACCATGGGTCGCGCGCATTCGATGATGCTGGGCGCAGGTCTCTATATGGAAGCCTCCGGTGAAATGGAGCCGGGCTCAATCTGGGCGGCCTATGATGACGAAGAGACCATGCGCAAGGTCTGGGGCCAGGTCACTGATTGGTGCGTGGCGCGTAAAAACCGCATCAAGCTGATCTGGAACGACGCGGATTCGCAGAAGAATGGTCTGCTGAACGAAGGTGTCGTTGTTGGCCAGACTTGGGATGGTCCGCCGCTGGCGCTGAAATCCGCAGGCGAACCTGTGCACTATCAGGCGCCGGTTGAAGGGGCGATGGCCTGGGTCGACGGGATGTCGATGCCGGTTGGTGCCAAGAACGAAGAGCAGGTCTATGCGTTCATCGATTATGCTTACGAGCAGGAACCTGCGGGCAAGGCCATCGACAGCCACGGCTACAACTCACCGGTGCTGAAGGCCGATGATTACTCCGGCGATGTCTATAAGAAAAACTTCGCGGAGGCCTATCCGGGCAACAGCCTGGCCAATCTGAACCCTTGGCCTGCTGAGGCTCCCTGGTATGCGGATGTGCGTACCGAATTCGTCAACAAGTTCAAGAGCGCCTGATTACCTGATCGCGCGACCCTATCTGGCTCCCGTTTCATGCGGGGGCCAGCCACACGCCTGAGGGCGTAAATTCAACATATTATCAACCGGATGCTATCTGCATCGGCCGGGGGTTCGCCTCCGAACGGACGGTTGCACCGAGGGAGAGGCCACATGAGTGCTGGGGTAGGCGTAGATCTTGAGAAGCTCTGGATCCGCTTTGGAGATTTCGTTGCTGTGCGCGACGCGAATGTCAAAATCAATGGGGGCGATTTCTTTTCGTTCCTGGGCCCGTCTGGCTGTGGCAAGACGACCATCTTGCGCGCGGTGTCCGGGTTTCTGGAGCCAAGCGAAGGCAATGTTCTGATCGGTGGTAACAATATGCGCGGGATTGGTCCGAACAAGCGTCCAACCGCCCTGATTTTCCAAAATCTTGCGTTGTTTCCGCTGATGAAAGTCTGGGAAAACATCACGTTTTCGATGGAAATCAGGGGGGCTTCGGCCAAGGAGCGTCGCAAGCGCGCAGATGAGCTGCTGGATATGATCGCGCTGCCGGGGCAGGGCGACAAACTGCCTTCGGAGCTTTCTGGTGGCCAACGTCAACGGGTTGCTATCGCGCGCGCGCTATGCGCCGAACCGGATGTTCTGTTGCTGGACGAACCGCTGTCAGCGCTGGATCTGAAACTGCGTCAGCACATGCGGACGGAGCTGCGCGAGATTCAGCAACGTGTCGGCATCACGTTCATCTACATCACCCACGACCAGGGTGAGGCGCTGACCATGTCAGACAATATCGCCGTGATGCGCGCCGGGGTGATCGACCAGATCGGCAATGGCAAGGCGGTCTACAACGACCCCGCAACAGCCTTTGCCGCGTCTTTTGTGGGCGAAAACAACGTATTCCGGGGGAAGGTCAAGCGGGTGATGGGCAATGAGGCACTCATCGCGACCAACCGGTCGGGTGATCTGGTTGCACGAATTTCCTCTGCCAATCAGGGCAAGATGAAAGAGGGGGATGACGCGATGATGTTCATTCGCCCGGAGGCCTTTGCCCTGGCACCGCAGGGCGCCACTGGCGACCATGTGGTCAGCGCCAAGGTCAACCACGAGGAATTTGAGGGCAATGCCTTCAATATCTTCATGGAGGGCGACGGGGGCAAGGAGTTGAAGGTTTCAATCCCCAACCTTGGCCAATCCTTTGAAGATCACACAGGCCAGACAATCACCCTGGAATACGAGACGCAGAACGCTGTCATCGTACCCGCGGGTGAATTGGCCGCAGAATAAGGAGGCCCGGACCATGCCAAGATTCCTGAGGGAATTTTTCAATCGCAACGGCTATGGGCTGGGCTCTGTGATGTTGGGGCTCGTCCTGTTCTGGACGATTGGTCTTATCATCCTGCCACAGCTGTCGATGCTCGACTTTTCATTCCGGCCAAACCTGCCGCCGCCAGAAATCGGCGGGCCGAAAGATGTCTATACGCTGGAGAACTACAAATATCTGGTTTTTGGCCCCGAGGGCGGCGGTCAGGATTATAATGCGGTGGATCTGCGCGTGTTCTTTCGCACGCTGGTCGCGGCAGTCTGTGTAACACTGTTCAATCTGATCCTGTGCTATCCGATTGCCTATTATCTGGCGCAGACCAAGGGCAATCACATCCGCATCTTCGCGTTGATGCTGATCATTCCCTACTGGATCAACGAAATCCTGCGGGCCTTTGCGCTGCGTATCATCTTTGGCGAAAGCGGGGTCTTGAACACCGCACTGGTCGGGATGGGAGTGTTTGACACCCCGTTTGATTTCATCCGGAACGATATCGCGCTTTATGCAGGGCTTGGGTATGCCTACATCCTGCTGATGATTTTCCCGATCTACAATGTGATCGAGAGTCTGGACCGCAACCAGATTGAGGCTGCCCGCGATATGGGGGCCAGTTGGACCAAGATCCATCAGCGCGTTGTCATCCCCTATGCCAAGCCCGGTATCAGCTCGGGTTGCACTATGGTCTTCATGTTGTCGGCGGGCGCATTGGCTGCGCCGCAGATCCTTGGCGGGCCGTCGTCCCTGTGGTTCACACAGCTGATCTATCAGCAGTTCAATGACAACAGCGACTGGCCACAGGGTGCTGCCTATGCAGTTGTTCTTCTGGTGACCTGTATCCTGTTGGTTCTGGCCGTCATGCGCCTGTTCAAGGTGAACATGGGAGATATCGGCAAATGAAAAACCTCTCCTTTCTGCGTCTGAGCGTCTGGTTCTATCTGGCGATTTTCTTCGCCTACCTGCTGGGGCCGCTGGTGATCATGTCGGTCACGGCGTTCAACTCACCTGGATTTCCGCAGGCGACGCCATGGGAATGTCTGACATTCGAATGGTTTTCGGCGCTGTTCCAGGACGAACGTATTCTGAACGGGATCAAGAATTCGATCCTGGTCGGGGCGGGTACCGTCGTGTTGTCGGTTGCGATGGGCCTAGCGGGGGCGCTGATGCTGACCCAGATCTGGCCAAAGCTGCGTGCCACCTATTACACGGTAATCATCGCGCCAATCCTGATCCCCGGTGTGGTGATTGGTATCTCAACACTGGTGTTCTGGGATCGCATCAATCGCATGGTCGGGCTGGGGGCAGATAGTTTCCTGTCGAACGGTCTGTTTCTGACCATCATTGGTCAGTCCACCTTTATTGCCAGCTACTGCATGCTGGTGCTGGTGGCCCGTCTGCAGCGCTATGATATCGCGCTGACCGAGGCAGCGCTTGATTTGGGGGCCACCCATGCGCAGGCGTTCCGCAAGGTGCTGCTGCCGTTCATGAAGCCTGCAATTGCATCAGCAGCGGTCCTGGCCTTTCTCGCCAGCTTCGAGAACTACAACACCACCACCTTCACCTTCGGAGAATATCCAACGCTCACCATCGAGCTCGCGCAGAAGGTGCGCTATGGCATCACACCGGCAATCTCTGCCCTGGCATTCATTATTGTTGTGCTGACAGTTTTTGCCGCGCTGTTCAACGAGGCGACAATTCGTCGACGGGAACTCGTGGCGGCTGCGCGTAAGGATGCGACGGTAGAAGAGCTTGAGAGCGGTCGTCTGCGGCTTCCGGGGTTTCTCAGTTCCAACTGGGCAGCTCTCGGGTTGGTTGGGGTTGCCTGTTTCACCATCGTGATTGTCGGAACTGCGACTGTTTATAGCCCGGCCCAATGTATCGCGGAGGTCAAAGAGCAGAAGCGCCTGGAAACGGAGTTGCGTATTCAGGAACTGCGCCAGCGTCGCGCCGATGAAGCGGCCCGCCGGGCTGCGGAAGAGGCCGAAAACGGTGCGTCTGATGCTGGTGGGGCAACAACATCTGAGCCCGCGCCCAGCGGTGGGAACAACTCTGGCTTCGGCGGGGTCTTTGATCCCAACGCGCTCGGGGGCGGTGATGCAGCTACATCCGACGGCGAAGACGAAAGCAGCGCTCCAGCGCCCGCGACAGGCGGCAGCTCCGCCTTCGGAGGGGCCTTCGATCCAAATGCGCTCTCCGGTAGTAACACGTCAGACGACAACTGATACGTCGTCATTGCCAACAACAAACCTGCCCAGGCCTCATGCTTGGGCAGGTTTTTCTTTGTGCAATGCCTTGGTTACTTGCTGGAACAGCGGGCCTGGGTCAGCCGAGGCGCGCCCGGGCGGCAACCGTGGGTCGGACAGGCGCCTGGACAGACCCGAATCGGCGCAGCTTGTGCCAACCTGTCAGCCGCCCTGTTAGGATCCGCCACAGCGAACGGTAGACATTTATAATCAGAAGCTGGCGGTAAATGAATCTGTTCAGCAACAGCAGCAACACCATGGACCGCGGCATGGTCGGCTCTGACCGCACGGCATAGTCGGCCATGATCATTTCCAGCAGCGGCAATGCCAGGAAGATAGAAAGCACGGCGCAATCGCGCATTGTGAAGGCATCAAAGGTGGTTCCATCAAAACTGGAAACAAACCGCACCAGCATGAGCACCAGCAACAGGTCGATGATCGGGCCAAGCAGGGGCATGATCACCCCAAAGATCACAAGATCGGTGAGGCCGACCAAGCCGACGGCGTGCCCCTTGCGGATGGTGCTGCGATGCTTCCAGGCGGATTGCAGAATACCAATGGACCAGCGCATCCGCTGTTTCATCAGGGTGCCAACAGAGGCTGGCGCTTCGGTGTAGGCATAGGCACGCTCGGCCGCGCGGACCTCATAGCCCTGCTCCAGAAGCGATATCGTCAGATCGGTGTCTTCCGCCAAAGTCTGGCTGGAGTAATAGCCGCATTTGCGCACTGCTTCAGTGCGCCAGGCACCAAAGGCGCCGGGGACCACCATGATCGCATTGATCGTCTCATAGGCACGACGGTCAATGTTCTGAGCAACGGTGTATTCCAGCTTTTCCAGTTTGGTCAGCAGGTTGTTCGAATTGCCCACCATGATCTTGCCGGCGACAGCGCCGACCTTGGGGTTGCGCAGGGGCTGCATCAGACGGCGGATTGCATCCGGTGCGACGATAGTATCGGCGTCGATCGCGACGACATAGTCCGTTGTCACATGCGAGAAGGCAAGATTGGCGGCCTTCCACTTGCCGCCATTGGGTTGGCGCAGGATCTGGACGTTTGGATTGTCTTTGTAGGTCTTGCTCACCAGCCCATGTGTGTCGTCGGTTGATCCGTCATCCACCACCAGCACCGACAGATTTGGATAGTCTGATTGAAGCACACTGTAGATTGTCTTCAGAATGCTCTTCTCTTCGTTGTAAGCGGGGATCACAACCGTGACCGGGGCGGAGAAATCACCCGTACGATGGCGCAGGTCGGCACGGTCGGCTCGGCGGGACCGGATCGCCATTACAAACAAAACAAGTGCACGAATGACCCCGAGCAGCACCGCGAAGGGCACCAGGAAGGCCACCCATGTTGCGCTATTTCCAAAACCGGTGAAGGCAAGCGCCTCAAACGGTTCGAGACTGGCAGCCTGACGGGTTTCATAGGGGCTGCCGACCCCTGCCATGGCTTGTTTCAGTGTCAGAAACTGATAGCCGCGCGCCTTCAGCTCAGGGATCAGCAGGCGCAGTGCGCTGATCGTGTTGCTGCGGGCGCCGCCGCCGTCATGCAGCAGCAGGACCTGACCGCTGCCATCCAATGCGTCCAGCGTGTAGTCAACCAGTTGCTTGGGGCTGAGGCTGCGCCAATCGGGCGGCACGATATCGGCACCCAGAAGGTGATAGCGCTGGTCAATGATGGTCTTCAGCCGGCGCGCTAGATCGCCCTCAAGCGGTCCGGGACCGCGCATGTAGGGCGCGCGAAACACCACGGGTGTGCGGCCTGTCAACCAGGAGAAAATCCGAGACTGCAACGCCAGTTCCACCTGAACTCGCGCCGGAGAAGATCGGTCAATCCGAGGATGAGAAAAGGTATGGAGGCCAAAATCAAACTCGGACCGAGCCAACGCATCAACGACGTTCTTTTGCTCGAACATCTGGTTACCCACCATGAAGAAGGTTGCGGGCACCTTGGCATCGCTGAGGATATTGAGGATATCCTGCGTGTGGTCCTGAGCGGGTCCATCATCGAATGTAAGAAGGATGGATTTGTCTGGAAGGGTACCGTAGCGGTTAGCAATGACTGGCAGCGGCAATGGATCAGTGACCGCATCGGTCACCATCAGGGTTTCGGGATCCCGTGTCACATGGCGACGTCCGAAGACCTCTTTTTGAGTGAATCGCAAAAAAGGCCCCACGCCGCGATATGAGACAAAGCTGTTCAGATCAATGTGGCGTAGCGTGTTAAAAGCACTGTCCGAAAGAATGTCTTCTTTGGCGAGCAGGGGCCAGATGGAGGGATCTTCCTGCCCCAAACCCCAAATGGCGACGCCGTCGATGCCAGCCTCCGCAATGCTCAAAAGCTGGCTGTAATGGCTGACGGCATCGAGATACCAGATCATGTTCCGCTCGCCGTGTGTATCCATGTAGGAAATCAATCCATGGCCTTTTTCAGGCGCGTAGCCTGCAAAGGCTCCGTATTGATCCGCCTGAGACATGGCATCTGCGTAGCTGATGAATTCAGGTGCGGGCGCGCCAGTTGTCCAATGGACGCCGCCGGCCGCCATGCCGATCACCAGCTTGTCTTTGGGAATGGTACTGCGCGCGCGTTCCAGCACAGTCTGGAACCAGTCCAAAGGTGCGGGTGACTCTTCATATATTCCAAGCCGATAGCTGTTCTGAACCGCCGGTAAAATGACCCGGTCAGGTAAGGCGACCCCGTAGGAAAGGGCCTCAATCTGATCAGGAGCAATGACGGCGCAGGACTCAAGGTTTCTGGCCGAGAAATCATCCTGCACGCCATTCAATTGGGTCAGCGCCTCTCGTAGGTTCTGCACCTCCAACCGGCGCATATCGAAACATAGACCGGACCAACCGTGCCGAGTTGCGAGTTCAGCGGTTTTTGACCAGTGTCGGCTACTGTCTTCCTCAAGCGCGCTGGCCTGAACATGCATCAACGGCTGGATGGGATGATCGCCAAACGGATTGGTTCGTACGACGTAAGGTGTACCAAATTCCTGATTGCCGGATTGCAGCCAGTCGATCCCTTCGTCACTGATGATCAACCACTCCGGAACAAACACATTGATTGTGTCGCAGGTCCGTTGAACGGAATTGGATACGTCTTCCAGATCGGCCGTCACAAAAGCATATAGTGTTGAGGGGTTATTACTGGCGCTGCGGGCCTTGGGAGGGGGCGTCTGGCAGCTGTTTCTTGTCGCCGTTGCAACGCTCGGATCATCGCTGTCCAGCTGGTCATAACCACCATCACCTTCAAGACTGTCGTTTTGCGGCAGGAACCGGCGCCAGTCTGGGTCGATTGTATCTGCCGGTCGGTTGGACTGAAACAAGGGACGCGCGAGTTTGAATTCAGTGATGACGCTCTGCGTGACCGCGATGATCATTGCCGCGGCCAGTGCCAACCCCAGTGCAATAAACAAGGCAGCCAGGAACGGACGTGTTGCATTACCAGCTTTGAATATCTGTCTCTGGGCGTCGGTCGAGACGGTCATCTCGGCCGGTAGAATTTCGGTCGGAAATGTTTTGTGCACACGAGCTGCAGACTCAGAAGGCATTGCTCTGCGTTTCCCTACCCTTGGTGCCGTCCGATTTTTGGTCGTCGTATGCATCGCTTGCCAACCCGTTCAAATAACGTGTTACTTTTCCATTCGTTCGTTTGGGGGGCAGGCGATTTTCGCCAGAATCACTTTCGCGCGAACCATTTTGATTCCGCGTCCGCTAATTAAGTTTTTAACAAAGTCCTAATTATAATTCAAGATGGGCATCCTGTATCCTGCACGTTATGGTAAACACCGCCGGAACCAGAAAATTGGACAACGTAATGCCGTGGAAACGCCGCGATTTTCTGGGTTTGGCCACAAGTGGCCTGCTGAGCACGTCTTTGCCAGCCCTGGCACAGACTGACAGGGCTGAGGGGATACGTGCATTTTCCATTTTGCTGACGGGTGTACATCCGTCGCTGCCGGAGAATGCGCTTGGCTCTCTGATCTTTGCGTTTCTGTCACAGGGGGTCGCCCTATCCGTTGAGGTCGCATTCGAAGACTTTGCCAAGCACACACCGGATAGCACCCATCCTCTTCTGGCGATGCTGAGTGACACCGCCTCCCAAAATCGGACATTTGTCGAGATCGTTCCTGTATCGCGGAATCTGATGCGCAAGACGGGATATTTTAAGGCGCGGAGCCTTTGGGGGCTGCGCTCGCAAATCGATCAGCAGCTGCCCGGTGCCATGGCGGCCGCCGCTCAGCCAGCGCATTTTTCGACGGTGTCGACCAATGAGCTTGCGGGCGAGTTGCGGCAGGACGGCCTGCGGACCGGGGGGTGCACGACCGTGATCTATGATGCGGTCGAGGCAGCTGAACGCGAGGCGCTGCTTGGCCCTGCTGCCGTGTTGATGCTGCCATTGAAGGCGCGCCTGGATCTGAGGTCTGCGCAAGAGAGGATGACATCAAAGCTGTTTTCCCAGTTGGGGGATGGCACTGTTCTTGCCGTGGATGTTGCCGAGTTGCCGATTGACCCGGCTCGTGCCTATGAGGTTGGTCAGCGCATTGCCGCAAGCGTTAACCGTGCGCGGCTATCAGGATATCTTCTGTCTGTTTTGCCGCGCGAAATTTACAAACGGTGCTGTGCCTTCTTGCCGAACCACTCCAGGCACTATGTTATTTTGCCGGAGTTTCCGGGCGATGCGGAGGGACACAACGGGTTGCTGGATCAGGCGCGGACGCGGCTAGGCACCGACTGTGTGACCTTTGTGCGCGGTGGCGAACGCCGTGCCGATGGTACATTTCTGGTCGAAACCCGTGATGGAGCGGAGCATCGGCTCGGGGCTCCAGGGCTGGGACCTGATGGAGAGCCGATCGAAGGTCCGATTTTTCTTGCAGATGATGTCGCCCCACAACGTGGCGATGTGCGCCACCCGGATACGGTCTTTGTCCATAAGGTGCAAACGATCAGTCGGCTCTCTGCCAAAGTGCCAGCAGCAAACGGTATCTGCCTGAACTATCCCACAGGGATAGTTGATCCCGCACATGAGTTGCTGCTCGAAGCGCGAAGCACGCTACGTGAGAGCAGCCTGGCGCCGGAGTCACCTGTTTTCGATGCCGCTATGATGGCTGATGCCGAGCTTGCCTATAGCTATATTGAGCAGGCAGAAATGAATGCCACCGGATTGGCGTTGACAGTTAGAAAGCAGATCAACGGCAAGTCCTTCAACAACTCCGAAATCACAATGTGGGATGTCGGGAGCCTGATCCTCGGCTTGTTGGCAGCAGTGGAGTTGAAGCTGGCGCCAGCTGAGAGGATTTATCGCCGGATCAGAAAAATCATGGCATCGCTGCCGGTTATTCAGGATGCCGATGTGGCCTACCCGCCAACGTTGATCAATGTCCGGGATGCTTCAATTGAGAGGCGAGGGTTCGATGCTTGTGATTTCGCACGGCTTACCAGCGCAGTTACCCGGGCGGCGCAGCATGCCGCGCTTGCGGACGCTTGTGCGCAGCTGATGAGCAAGTGGCGGATTGCGGGTTTGATGCAGGGTGGTGTCCTTAACAATATCCTTAAGACACGTATCCAATCATCTTATCAGTCACATTGTGCGCACTATCAGACCCGGGTTTTGCCAGCTCTGGGCCAGTCGGACACCCGCTCTCCCTACCGGGAGGCGTTTGTTGGTGAAACCGTTGCCGACAGAACGGTTAGCCTGCTCTATGCAGTCGACCAAATTGGCATCTTGCCAACTGAGCCGCTGTTGCTCGAATACGTGGAGCTGGGGCCATCTGCGGAATGCGCCGTTCTAACGGATGTCTTTCTGGGTGCGATGAAGCACCACTTTGACCAGACCGGGCAGCTGCTCGCGCCATCTGAGACGCCAATCGACACGTCACCCTGGTTTGTCTACCAAGGCTTCGATTTGGGTCATGAAACGCGTTGGAACGTCAGCTATCGTAAGGGGCGCGAGGTTGTGTTTGAGCCGGTAGCCAGCAGCCCCTATGGAATTTTCTCGACCAAGGCAGCTTATCTTTGGTACGCGGTAAGACCCTGTAGGCACACCCGTAAAATGCTGGATATGGCACGAGAGCAAGCCCGGATTGATGGTTTTGGCATGAGCAGTGGATTGTTCCTTGATGGATATACCCAAATGAAAAACCATGCCGATCTTAACACAAATGGGATCGTCTTGCAGGCGCTGGCGCATCTGAAGCGCCGCACCCGCTAGAGCAGTGTCAGCTCACCGGGCCAAAAACCTGACATCCGCTGGCTGAAATCTCACCACGTGCCACCGGGTAACCGCGTCGGGGGTTGAGGCGGATCGGCTGCATCCCGGTCAACCGGTTCATGCATCTTTCTGTATCACGTACGGAATTGCGCTTACCCCCGATATAGATATCAAGCCACGGGCGACCATTCTTGCCGGTATGGCAAGGGCCATTTTGGGGTTGGTGACCGTCACCGCAGACGTCTTCCACGATGGCGTATTTGCGCAGGCGTTCTATGTAGAATCGCGTGCCTGCCGGAAAATCCAACGTCTGGCGTCCCCGTCGGATGGCATGACCCACGGCGATGGTGACTGGGTCATTATATGTCCCGGTTCCCCCGGCCTGACGCCGCAGGACCGGGCGCGCGATGGCAGCACTGCCAGGGGGAGTGTTATCCCAATAACTATAACCCGTCAGATAGCCCTCGAATCTGACTTCGGTACCACGGCGGACAAACTGGTCCAGTTGGCTCTTGATATTGTTATTGATGCTTTGAGCGGGCAGCATACCGGCGCAAACGCTCATCACGGTCAGAGCAGCAGCGACTACGGCGGTTTTTCTGAAAATGGAGTTCCACATCGTCGACATGACATGTTCCTTATCGAGGGCAGCCTCGGGTTCTCGCGGCTGCCCGGATGAGGCTGCTCGCTAGTGTCTCTTGTGATCGCCAGACGTACCGACTGGTTGTCGGCACGCATTGGTGGCGATCGGGTTTGGTTGTGCCCTGTCAGCGGGAATGTGCGTCTTTTGGTGGTTTGCGGACCGAACCTTCAGAATCTCGATCGCGAGGCGTTGATCTGCCCCTTGTGGTGGGGCGGGTCTTCAGCGCCTTACGACTGAAGCAATGCGAATACATCAACTGCTGCATCGCGCTCAAAGGGAGCCCACTGGAATTGGCGGGATCCTTCCAATGAATAAGCGGATTTCAGGCGGAGCAGCTTCAGGAGGCCACTTGATCTTTTTGTCGCTCGGCAATCACGCTGAAACACCATCGTCGTTTCCAGCATGATTTGAACCGAGAGAACCTCGGCGATCTGACCAGTTCCGCCGCGTCGCCGGAGCCGCAAATCTTCGACAGCCAGACGCCTTTGTCCGTGTCAAAATGAGTGAGTGGCCAGAGCCATCGAGTATGTGCCTGTATGATCTGCCGTGTGGCATAGTGCTTGGAAAACCGTTGCAGCGGCCCCCATTTTTTTGCGTGACTCGAATGACCTAGTTTGTCAGTTTGGCGTTTGGTACCGAGCGAAACTGTCGATAACCACAGTCTTGGCGCAGCCGGGCAATGTTGTTTTGTATCTGTCATTCAACCCTCCTGCACCAATGACTATTGCGGCCGCTTACCCGCCCCGAGCTTGCAATGGGGTGAGCCTTCAGGGGCAGACTGGAGGTTGAAAATTAAAATCCGCCTTAACCGATGCGATTCGCGCGCTAGAAACTGCAGACAAATTGATTCAATGGCGGTTAACCGCTGACAGTCGTGAGTAAGCTGTGACGTTGTTTCCGAGTGAACAACAGTCTGCCCGAATCAAGCGCCGCTGCAGTGTCAGTTCGATTCGGATCTATGCGTGAGAGGTTGGTTTCGCTTTGCCCCGAGGGTCTCAACTGCGCCTCATGGGCAAGGTCGAAAACGCCGGGCGCAAGTAGATGACCACGCATGGCGAACAGCACTCAGAATAGATGCATCATCATCTAAGTATCTGAAATATCTTTGATTGGGAGACTGGTGCTGCTGGAGAGAATTGAACTCTCGACCTCTCCCTTACCAAGGGAGTGCTCTACCTCTGAGCTACAGCAGCGCCGGTGAGGGGGCTTTTAGGCATAAACGAACTGGGGCGCAAGAGCATTCTGGACGGTTTTTTCACACTCCGGTACAGAAGATCTATGGCAGAGAAGAAAACAGCAAAAAATGGCGGGTTGGCGCCCACGCGTGAAGATCGATTGAAGGCCGCATTGAAGGCGAATATGGGCCGTCGCAAGGCCCAGGCAAAGGCGCGTGCGGTCAAAGATGACGGAACCGGCGGTCCGGCAGACGACCCCACAACAGGCAGTTCTAAGGAGTAAAGGCAGATGGATTCGATTTTGGTGACGGGGAATGGCCCCCTGAAAGGGCAGATCCCTATCGCGGGTGCAAAAAACGCCTGCCTGACGCTTATGCCGGCAACAATGCTGAGCGAGGAGCCGCTGACACTGACAAACGCACCGCGGCTTTCTGACATTCGCACCATGACAACGCTGTTGCAGTCACTGGGGGCCGAGGTTTCAACACTGCAGGATGGCCAAGTGCTGGCCATGTCGAGCCATGACATCAACAATCACACCGCCGACTACGATATCGTGCGGAAGATGCGGGCGTCGATCCTCGTGCTGGGCCCGATGCTGGCGCGTGATGGTCACGCTGTTGTCTCGTTGCCCGGCGGCTGCGCCATCGGTGCGCGACCGGTGGATCTGCATCTGAAGGCGCTTGAGGCGCTTGGGGCGCAGTTGGATCTGAAGGATGGCTATGTTCATGCCAAGGCGCCTCTGGGCGGATTGAAGGGCGGGGTCATTGACTTCCCGCTGGTCTCCGTCGGCGCCACTGAGAATGCGCTGATGGCCGCGACATTGGCCAAGGGAACGACTGTTATCAACAACGCGGCGCGTGAGCCGGAGATTGTCGACCTGGCACAGTGCCTGCGTAAAATGGGCGCGCAGATCGAAGGTGAGGGGACATCCACCATTACGATCCAAGGTGTAGATCGCCTGCATGGTGCCACGCATCCGGTTGTCACCGACCGGATCGAATTGGGGACCTATATGCTGGCGCCTGCCATTTGCGGTGGCGAGGTGGAGCTGCTGGGCGGCAAACGATCCCTGATCGAAGCCTTCTGCGACAAGCTGGAGGCGGCTGGGGTTGAAATTACCGAGGATGAGAACAGCCTGACGGTACGCCGCGGTGACAACCGGGTAAAAGCGGTAGATGTCGTGACTGAACCCTTCCCCGGTTTTCCGACCGATTTGCAGGCACAGATGATGGCGCTGATGTGTACCGCTGAAGGGACCAGTGTCCTGGAAGAAAAGATCTTTGAAAACCGGTTCATGCATGCACCGGAACTGATACGTATGGGCGCACAGATTGACGTTCAGGGTGGTCATGCCACGGTAACGGGCGTCGAAAAACTGAAAGGTGCTCCGGTGATGGCGACCGATCTGCGGGCCTCGGTCTCCTTGATTCTTGCAGGTCTTGCGGCTGAAGGTGAGACAACCGTTAGCCGTGTCTATCATCTGGATCGTGGGTACGAACATGTGGTGCGCAAGCTGTCCTCGGTCGGTGCCAAGATTGAACGGATCCAGGAGCAGTAATGTCAGATGCAACCTTCGATGACGGGCGCGAGGCGCCGCTGAACCTTGGCGCGCTTGGCGCTGAGGATTTGGAGATTATTGCCGCGCTCGCGCAGGATGCTGTGTTTCCGGTGACGGAGATCAGCTGGCGACCTGCGGAGCGGCGCTTTGCGTTGCTGTTGAACCGGTTCCGCTGGGAAGACAAAGATTCTGCCGAAAAGCGTGGTCGCCCTTATGAACGGGTGCAAAGTGTGCTGGTCGTCGATCAGGTGTTGTCGGTGGCCTCGCAGGGCGTTGATCGGAAGGAGCGCGACCTTATTCTGTCGTTGCTGTCGCTGAGTTTTGAGCCGGGATCTGATGGCGACGGGCATATTGTTCTGACCCTTGCCGGTGATGGGGCCATCCGGCTTGCCGTGGAGGCGGTTGAGGTCACCCTGCGCGATGTAACACGTCCCTATCAGGCGCCGTCCGGGCAGGCTCCTCGGCACGAGGCATGATGCTGCGCCAGTTGGTGGGCGCTGATCTTGCCGATCTTCGTGTCTTGTGGCGCGAAGGTCTGACCGCCTTTCCGGCCTCTTTCTTGATGACTGCAGAAGAGGCGGATGGCACCCCGGATGCGAGCCTGATCAACGGGTTTGAGAGCGGTGCTTACTGGGGCGCGTTCCTTGGCGATCAATTGGTGGGCTTTGCGGTTTTGCGTCAGGGCGGACTGTCGCGCCTGTCGCATACAGCGGATCTTGGCCCCTTCTACATCTCAGCGGCCTATCAGCGTCGGGGGGTGGCCAAAGCCCTTTTGACACGGGTCCTGGATCAGGCCCGCGCGCGGGGGCTGAAGCAGGTGGAGTTATGCGTGGATCAGGAAAACCATGCGGCGCGGAGGCTTTATGAAGACGCAGGGTTCCGTCCGTTTGGCCTGCGCCCGCGCTCTGTTGTCGTGGAGGGCCAGCCGAGAAACGATGTGCTGATGCTATGCCCGTTGGATAATGCTCTGGCGGCAGATGCAATCCCGTCGCTTGCGCGGCAAGCGCTTGACTGACGTCAATATGTGCAACCATCTTGAGACTGCGGGCAGGGGACTATATTGCAGGCTCAAAGGAGAGCCATAATGCCCGTTTTTCTGAACGCGTCCAATGCTGATTTTGATCAGGCGTTTGCAACCCTTCTGGGGGCAAAACGCGAAGACAGCCCCGATGTGGATGCGGTGGTCGCCGACATCATCGCGGATGTGCGAACCCGTGGCGATGCGGCGCTGATTGAGCTGACCGCGAAATTCGACCGTTTGCCGTTGACTGCGGATCAACTGCGCATTTCGGACGCTGAGATTGATGCCGCGATTGAGGACGTATCGGTTGAGGAACGCGCCGCGCTGGAGCTGGCGGTGGAGCGTATCCGCGCCTATCATGTGCGGCAGATGCCTCAGAACGCCGAATGGCAGGACGACGCCGGGGCTTCACTCGGGTGGCGCTGGTCGGCAGTGTCGGCGGCTGGTCTCTATGTGCCGGGTGGTCTGGCAAGCTATCCGTCGTCGGTCCTGATGAATGCAGTTCCGGCGAAAGTGGCGGGTGTCGAACGACTGGCAGTGGTGGTTCCCACGCCGGATGGACAGATAAACCCGCTGGTATTGCTGGCGGCCCGCCTGTCCGGTGTCGATGAAATCTACCGTGTCGGCGGCGCGCAGGCAGTAGCGGCCCTCGCCTATGGAACTGAGACTATCGCTCCAGTCGACAAGATCACCGGCCCCGGCAATGCATTTGTCGCGGCAGCGAAACGGCGGGTTTTTGGCAAGGTCGGCATTGATATGATTGCTGGCCCGTCGGAAATTCTGGTCATTGCGGACAAGGACAACGATCCCGACTGGATTGCGCTCGACCTTCTCAGCCAGGCAGAGCACGATGAAAGTGCGCAATCGATCCTGATTACAGATGACGAGGCATTTGGCCGGTCTGTGGCTGATGCGGTAGAGGCGCGTCTGCAGACACTGGACCGCTCCGCCATCGCCGGCCCCAGCTGGCGGGACTACGGCGCGGTGATCGTTGTGCCTGATCTGGATGTGGCAGCACAGCTGTCCAATCGCATCGCCCCGGAACACCTGGAGCTCTGCGTTGCGGACGCTCGTACGCTCAGTGAGAAAACCATTCACGCCGGCGCGATTTTCCTTGGTCAGTACACACCCGAAGCGATCGGGGATTATATCGGCGGGCCGAACCATGTGCTTCCAACTGCCCGATCGGCGCGGTTCTCGTCCGGCCTGTCGGTGATGGATTTCCTGAAGCGCACCACGTTGAGCGAAATGACGCCGGAAGCGTTGCGCGCAATCGGCCCGGCAGCCGAAACGCTGGCCAAAAGCGAAAGCCTGGAAGCGCATGGCCTGTCAATCCGGGCGCGCCTGGATCGACTGAACCGCTGAGCACAGGGAGCAGGAGTGAGGGGAGGCAGGCTGCTGGCTGCCCGTGCGTATGGATGGTGGCGCTGGCACATCGTTACGGCACAACTGTGCCCTGCGGATTGCCGTGGCACCGACCATCGGCTAGTCAGTTATCTACATAATCTGCGCACAGAGACCTGACCCATGAGCCGCATCAGCCAAATCGACCTTGATGACCGCAACCTGCCGCCGCCGACGCCTGAAATTGAGCAGGAGCGTCGGGTCGCGATTTTCGACCTGATCGAGGACAACAGTTTTGCGCTACCGGCGCGCGGTGAGCGAGCAGCGCCTGAGGGGCCCTACCATCTGGGGCTTGCCATCCGCGACAAACGGCTGGTCTTTGATGTTGCCTCCGAGGCTGGCGAAAAGGCGGCGGAATTCCACCTGTCCCTGTCGCCGTTCCGTCAGGTGGTCAAAGACTACTACCAGATCTGCGAGAGCTACTTTACGGCTGTCAAAACTTTGCCGCCCAGTCAGATCGAAACCATCGACATGGCCCGTCGGGGTATTCACAACGAAGGCAGCCGTGTCTTGCAGGAGCGGCTGGAGGGCAAGGCGGAAATTGATACCGACACGGCGCGCCGTCTCTTCACCCTGATTTGCGTATTGCATTTTGGAGGCTGAAGCGTGAGCGAGTTGCCGCAGTCGATCCTGTTCTGCTGTGACCACAACGCGGTCAGATCCCCGATGGCAGAGGGGATTATGAAACAGTTTTATGGCTCCGGCACCTATGTGCAGTCAGTCGGCGTCAAGAACGACATGGAGATTGACGGCTTCTGCATCGCGGTCTGTCAGGAGATTGGTGTGGAACTTTCGCGCCATCGGTCACGGTCCTTCGACGAGATGGAACAGTGGGGGGACGACCTGTCCTCCTTCGACCTGGTGGTGGCGCTGTCCCCCGCCAGTCAGCGCCGGGCGCTGGAACTGACGCGGTTTTTCCACCTTGATGTCGAATATTGGCCAATTATGGACCCAACTGGACTGGGGGAAACCCGGGATGCCAAGCTAGACAGTTACAGGCAAACCCGATCCCAGATTATCCAGCGCCTGACAGAGCGCTGGGGCAACCCGTTGGAGATAAAATGAACAGCACCGTCACCCGCTATTTCGAGGCCTTCAACGCAAAAGACACCGATGCCATGCTTGAGTGCCTGTCGGACGACGTGGCCCACCATGTGAATGAGGGCAAGATCCGCATCGGCAAGGCGCTGTTTGCGGAGTTCTGCAACCACATGAGCCGCTGCTATGATGAATCCCTCACCGACATGGTGGTGTTCGCCAACGAAGATGGCACACGCGCGGCCGCTGAGTATGTCGTGAACGGCACCTATCTTGAAACAGACGCAGGGCTACCGGAGGCGCATCAGCAAACCTATCGCCTGCCTGCCGGGTCGTTCTTTGATCTGGAAGATGGCAAGATCACGCGTGTGACGACCTACTATAACCTTGCGGATTGGATGGCACAGGTCTCAGCCTGATGGGGTTGCGTCTGCAGAGCCTGCGCGGCGCAGCGCTGGCGCAGGCGATGGACGACGTCGCCCGCCTGCGGATCGCTGTATTCCGGGATTGGCCCTATCTCTACGATGGGGATCTGGCTTATGAACGCAGCTATCTTCAAAGCTATCTGGACAGTGACCAGTCTGTGGTGGTCGGCGCTTGGGACGGGGAGCGGTTGATTGGTGCCTCGACCGGCGCGCCTCTCATTGATCATGCCGAGGATTTTGCAGCCGCTTTCGAAGGGACCGGTCTGGCGCTGAAGGACGTCTTTTATTGCGCCGAATCTGTTCTTTTGCAGGAGTATCGCGGAATGGGCTTAGGGCACCGTTTCTTTGACCTGCGGGAGGCGCATGCCAGGGAGCTTGGCTATGCAGTTTCGGCATTTTGCAGCGTGCAGCGACCGGCTGACCATCCGGCCAAACCGCAGAACTATCGCGCTCTGGATGATTTCTGGCGCAAGCGCGGTTATGAACCCATGCCCGGCGTGGTCGCCGGTTTCTCCTGGCTGGATGTGGGAGAGGTGGACGAGACCCGAAAACCGCTTCAGTTTTGGTCTCGCCGTTTGACCTGACACCAATGAATAGGACCCTTTGATGAAAATTTCTGCCGCTGCCTATCCCCTTGATTGGTTTGATGACTGGTCCGCTTATGAGGCAAAGATCGCCCGATGGGTGCAGGAGGCCGCAGAGGAGGGCGCAGATCTTCTGGTATTTCCCGAGTATGGCGCGATGGAACTGGCTACCTTGGACGGCGCCGCGGTGGCGGGCGATCTGGAGCGATCCTTACATGCGGTCTCCCGGCGCATACCGGATGTTGATGCACTGCACTTGCGTCTCGCGGCTGAATTCAATGTGCATATCCTTGGTGCATCTGCGCCGGTTTTTGATGGCGGCATACGTCCTGTCAACCGCGCGACCCTTTATGCGCCGAATGGACACAAGGGAGTTCAGGACAAACAGATCATGACCATGTTCGAACGCGCCCCCTGGGATGTGACCGGTGGAGATGCACTCAGGGTGTTTGACACCGAACTGGGAAAGATTGGTATCCTGATTTGCTACGACAGTGAGTTTCCTCTGCTGGGCCGCGCGCTAGCAGATGTGGATCTGTTGCTGGTGCCGTCCTGCACGGAGGCGCTGGCGGGCTACTGGCGGGTGCGCATTGGCGCCATGGCCCGCGCGCTTGAAAACCAGTGTGTTTCAGTCATGTCATCTATCGTCGGCCCCGCTGACTGGTCCGAAGCAGTGGACCAGAACACTGGCATGGGCGGCATATTCGGCCCCCCTGACACAGGATTCCCGGCCACCGGCGTGTTGGCCGAAGGGGTGCTGAACAAACCGGGCTGGACCTATGCTGATGTCGACCTCAAAGCAATCGCCGAGGTGCGCCGCAACGGTGTCGTACGCAACCGAACCCATTGGGATGAAAGGTCCGAACCGGGGAAAACAGTCACAATATGTCCGCTGCGGTGATTGCGCCCTTGAAAATCAGGGAAAAAGCGCTCATTTAAGCGCACGTCCCGCAGACTCGCGGGAAACCATCATTATGGAGATAACATGGCCAAGGAAGATACGCTCGAATTTCCCGGTGTCGTGAAGGAACTCCTGCCCAATGCGACGTTTCGGGTCGAGCTGGAAAACGGCCATGAGATCATCGCACATACGGCAGGCAAGATGCGCAAAAACCGCATCCGCGTTCTGGCTGGCGACAAGGTACAGGTCGAGATGACACCATACGATCTGACCAAAGGACGGATCAACTATCGCTTCAAATAAGCGCTGGTATCCATCAAGTAACACAAGCCCGGCCTTAGCCGGGCTTTTGTTTTGGGGCGCCTGCAATCGACCAAGTGTCATTTGAACGCACCCACTGCGATCACCAGTTGGGGTTTTTCAGCCTTGATGAACCGGATATGACTGGGCCAAAGCCAACATTAAGTGCAGCCCCGCTGCGCCATAGGACAAAAGGGCCAGACATGGCATTCATTCTTGGATCGGGCAGTCCGCGCAGGCTGGAGCTACTGGCCCAATTGGGAATCACCCCGGATGCGGTCTGCCCGCCGGACATCGACGAAACGCCAAAGCCGAGGGAATTGCCGCGTCTTTATTGCGCTCGCATTGCCCGCCAGAAAGCTGAGGCTATTTCTGCCGCTGCAGAGGATGTGATCCTTTGTGCCGACACAACTGTCGCCCTTGGGCGTCGGATCCTCGGAAAGCCGGAAGATGCTGCAGAGGCCGCCCAATTTCTGTTGGCCCTGTCCGGCCGCCGTCATCAGGTGATCACATCTGTCGCCGTACGACGGGGGGATCGGATCTGGTCCCGCGATGTGGTGAGTGCTGTGAAGATGAAGCGGCTCTCGGATGAAGAGCTGAACGGCTACCTCGCGACCGGGGACTGGCAGGGCAAGGCGGGTGCCTATGCCATTCAGGGACCTGCGGGGGCGCTTATCCCTTGGATCAATGGATCTTTTACGGGAATTGTCGGCTTGCCATTGGCCGAAACTGCTGCCCTGTTGCGCGGGGCGGGCTGGACATCAAACAAGGAGGCCGCCGCATGAAGGGCCGTACAATCATTCTCGACCACATCGACGGCCGCGAAGCCGCCGCACTCATGGTGGATGGCCAGCTTGAGGATTTGCTGATCGACAGCGATGCGCCGACCCCCGGCACGATCTACCGTGCCCGGGCTGATCGACCCGTCAAGGGGCAGGGAGGCATGTTCCTGACAACGCCGGATGGTCCTGCCTTTTTACGCCAAGTCAAAGGTCTGGCGCCCGGACAGGAGTTGCTGGTCCAGCTGACGGGCTATGCAGAGGCGGGCAAAGCACTGCCTGTTTCTCAAAAGTTGCTGTTCAAAAGCCGTTACGCCATCGTCACACCCGAGGCACCCGGGCTCAATATCTCCCGCTCGATCCGTGACGAGGAGGAGCGCGATCGCTTGTTGGAAATTGCTCATGACGCGATAGGCGGCAGCGGTTATGGCCTGATCCTGCGGTCGGCTTGCGATGGCGCTGACAGCACCGATATCGAAGAAGACATTCTCGCCATGGTGTCGCTGGCGTCCCAAGTGCTTGAGGATGCTGGTAGCGGGCCAGAGGTCCTGGCAGAGGGCGATACACCACACCTGTTGGCGTGGCGTGACTGGACCGATCCGGCAGATATTGAGCGCGAGGCTGGCGGATTTGAACGTCTGGGCGTGCTAGATGCTCTTGAGACAGTGCGGGGTATTCGCGAACCTCTCAGCGGCGGCGCGTTTTTGTTTATCGAACAGACCCGCGCCCTGGTTGCAGTGGATGTGAACACTGGCGCGGACACCTCGCTGGCCGCTGGGGTGAAGGCGAACATGGCCTGCGCCAAATCCCTCGCCCGGGCCCTGCGCCTGCGCGGGCTAGGGGGGCAGATTGTGATCGATCCCGCTCCCATGCCCAAGAAGGATCGCCGCGCCTTTGAAACGGCTCTGCGGGCCAGCTTCCGCAGCGATAGCGAAGACACGGTATTGGTGGGGTGGACCACGCTTGGCCACTTTGAGTTGCAGCGGAAACGTGGCCGCATCCCGCTGAAGGAGGTCTTGGCGTGAGCTGCCCGATTTGCGCTGAGGAAACCCAAAAGGACTACCGCCCGTTCTGTTCGCGCCGCTGTGCTGACATTGATCTTGCGAAGTGGCTGAACGGCGCTTACGCAACCCCGAGCACAGACCCGGAAGACATTGAAAACGCTCTGGAAGAAGCCGCAAATTCCCGCGAAATGAAACATTAGCGAATTTCTTTGAAAAAGCCTCTGGACACGGTCATGCACACGTCATAGAAGGCCCACACCCAAGGCGAACAGCCTTCCCGTGCCCGGGTAGCTCAGGGGTAGAGCAGTGGATTGAAAATCCTCGTGTCGGTGGTTCGATTCCGCCCCCGGGCACCATTTATCCGGTCTAACCTTTTATTTTATATCCGCTTTTGCATATGGCAAGGCGAAGCGTAGAGCATTTTGGAGAACATATCCGCTAAGTACCTCTCCCTCAAAGAGGGTATCTTTTTATTTCAATCGGCGCGTTCCTAAGGATCTCAGGTCACATTATTCCTGCTCTCTGAGAACCCGATCACGTGCCGTTGCACTGGTTAGGGCTAGCGGCGCATCTGTGAAGTTGGATGTGTATTGGTACCACCTCAGATCTTAAGATGCTGAGTTGCCTGGGGAGCATTGGCTATGCCACGTTCTATCGCGTCTAGGTTCCACCGATTCTTAAATTAGTCACACCTGACGTTCTAACGCTTTCCGAGGGAGTGTTGACATATGTCCGCCTCAAGGGGCGCGGACGTCCAAAGACGTTTGAGAGGGCAGCGCATCGTTCCTTGGTCTATGTGATCGGCCTATGCGGCGGCAAACGGTTATCTGACTACACAAAAGCAGACGCCAACGCCTTTTGTGATGCGCTTATCAAGCCTGGTTTGACTGAATTCAGCATCATCCGAATCTTCGGTACTGTCTGGGCTGTTTTTAACTCTGCAGAGGCCAAAGAAGGTCTTGAGATCAGTTCGCCCATTGCCAACGTCTGCTACGACCGAAATGCCGGAGTTTCAGAGAGGTTTTCACTTCCTGCTGAAACATCTGCTTCTTTCAGCAACAACTTGAGAAGCTAGACGACGAGATGCGATGGCTGGTTGCAATGGTGTGGACATGGGCATGCGGATCGGCGGGTCTTTTGCACCAAGTGTAGAATGCGACGTTCTCCATCGCTCTGTCTCTCTTTTTGACTGCCGCAAGCGAGGTTGCACGGCACTGGACAAAAGGACCATGGACAGATCCACTCTACGCGGCGTGCCAGCATACAGTCGGTCTGACAATGATCATGAGCGCATCGCCGAGCCGTCCGGAGGATCAAAGCCGCCGACGACAAGACCGCCTATTTAGATCCAGCTGCGCCCTGGGAAACCGCTTACTGCGATAGTTTCGGCAGCCAAATGTGGCCCTCTTGATGAGGCCAGCATCACCTGCTGTCATATCTCCGTCGGCCCTCGTTTACGTTGGAAATTCTTGCAGGGATCGCTGTCTTTCGTTTCCACGAAACAAAGACAATTGTCGTCGTCGTAGTGTGCACTAACGCCAACCCAATCGGGATCCGCCGTCCGCTTCTGTCAAACAGACCTCCCAACAGCAAAGCGTTGGCGTAAGTCCTCCAACATAGGCCGAAAATGCGATTGTCGCAGCCACTGCTCCAAAGCCACTTTCAGTGGCGTAGACGCCGTAGAGAGGAGCTTGCAAGTTTACAGCAAAGGCCACAGTAAAAACGACCAAACGCAAAAAATGAAGCAGGGACTTAGGCTGTGATCAGGGCGCCTGAAAAATGAGCTTGAACCCTTGACGAAGAAACGTGATTATTATGACAATTTTTAAATTGTCATAGATGCGGTAATCTGATGCCCAAAGCTCGATATATCCAACTCGCTGACACAATTGCGCGCGCGATCCAGTCCGGGAAATTAACACCTGGGTCCAGGCTGCCGACGCACCGTGCATTTGCCGATCAGTTTGAGATTGCACTTGCGACGGCTACTCGTGTTTATGGGGAGCTTGAGCGACGGGGCCTTGTCGTCGGTGAGGCAGGGCGTGGGACATTTGTGCGGGATGACGGGTTGCCAATGGCGTTGGGGGTTCACCAGACCGCGACCGATGGCTTGATCGACCTCGTGTTCAACATGCCAGGTGATGCCGGGGATGCAGATGTGCTGCGCGCCGGGCTTCGCAAATTGGCAACGGCGGGCGACCTTGAGGCGATGTTGCGATATCAGCCCCATGGGGGTCGCAGCCATGAGCGACGAATTATCGCGAACAACCTAAACCAATCACTTGGTTCTGTTGATCCAGAACGCCTATTGGTCACTTCCGGTGGTCAACATGGGCTGGCGATTACCGCACTTGGATTGTTGCGGCACGGCGATGCTGTTGCGACGGACACTTTGACTTATCCTGGCTTCAAATCTGTCGCTGCTTTGCAGGGGCTGGACCTTGTTTCAGTTGATGGTGTGGAGGGTGCCATGGTTCCGGACGATCTCGATCGGAAGTGCCGTAGCGGTCAAATTCGGGCAGTCTATTTGATGCCAACCGTTCACAACCCACTGGGGGCGGTAATGGGAGAGGCCACCCGCCTTGCTCTGATCCAGATCGCCAGAAAGCATGATCTCATTATCATAGAAGACGCCGCATATGCGTTTCTGGAGAACGACCCGCCGCCCACCTTTCTGGCTCTAGCCCCTGAGCGAACAGTTTACATCGGCGGTTTTTCGAAAAGCATCGCAACAGGGCTGCGTTTGGGATATGTGATCGCACCAGCGGGTAAAATCTGCCGCCTCGTTGAAGCCATTCGAGCGACCACATGGAACGCTCCGGCGCTCATCTCTGGGTTAGTCACAGGTTGGATTGAAGACGGGACCCTAGGAGCATCCGAAGAAACCCGCAGACAGGATGGCGCAGAACGACAGCAGCTTTGCCGCGCCGCTCTAACAGACTTGCCAATTATCGCGCATCCTAATGCAGGGTTTGCATGGCTGCCCTTGGCGAAAAACATGCGGGCCGAACCGATAGTTAGTCGATTGAGGAATGCTGGCATATCGGTGTCGGGCGCGGAGCCCTTTGCAACTACGGTGGCAGTACCGCAAGCGTTGCGCTTGGCCTTTGGTGGTGTCAAAAAAAACGATCTGACTGCCATTCTGGCTTTAGTCAGCAAAACGGTCAAAAATCACTCTTTTGAGTGAGGGAACTCTCTCGCAACTCTGGGACGTGGACGCCATATCCCCACGAAGCCTCTAGTGCCTGGATATCGTGCAGCAAATTGCTCCGCGATAGCGGGCTATCCGGCGGGCGTGCGACGGGACGGGATAGGTTTCGCGGCATTCAATGTCGGATGATATGCCGTTGGCCGGAGTTTTCATCTCTTCCGATCAGGGGCTTTGCTATGACAGCTCAACACTGGATGTCAAAGATAGCGCTTCATTGCTGCCTGATTGCGGATAAGTCTGTGTGCAACTTGGGTCCAGCATAACGGAAGGGCCGCTTTTGGATCTGCAAGCGTTTTGCGGCAGCGCAAGTGTATCCATCCGACACGCCGCCATGGTTTTTGTGAATGTGTTTCAGCAGCAGCCTATCGAGACAGGATCCAGTCTCTGCACTTGCAGCTGGACAGACCATGGCCGGTGTGCAGCTTCTGCTTTATGTCTTCCACGGTGGCTTGCTCGGGCCGCCGAAGTTCTCCGCCTGATGAAATCGGTGAAGGTGCCGATTGTGCTGAAGGGTACTGGAGTTCAACGGGTTCTGCCCGTGGCGCTCAGAGTATGGGCACGCGATACACTCTCGCGCGCCCATGGATGCGGCCACCCTTCAGCCAGTAGTGCATCATGATGTTGCGGTCAGAACATCTTCCTTTCCCAGAAACGCAGCTTTTCGCAGGCTCTCAGAAAATCACCAACATTTTCGCCATCGATCTTCATCATGCCGTCATCGATCTTGTCAGAGAGACCCACAGTTTCGATCAACGGCATGGCTGCATCGGTCCACGCGATGAACTTTGCATGTGCAAACGCATCGCTGAGAAAATCCTGTGATGGTTTGTTGTTTGCCATTTCGCTGCCGGCTCCCTCTGAAAACACCAGCGCAACCGCATCGAACAGAACTGAAGGGCCTCCATCGATTTTCTCGTCTGCGGGCTTTGTCGTGCCGTCGGACAGTTTTGCACCGAAAATCTGCGGTGCGACGATGGCCACCATCGCGCCCGCGCGGGTGAATTCGGCCTCGATCTCATTGACCAAACCGGCATCGGCGCCGTCCGTGATAAATAGGCCCAGTTTGCGGCCGGCGAAGCTCTCGGGGCCGTTTTTGAGAATGCTCAGAGCGTCCGAAGCGGGCAGATCGGTGATAGGCTTGCGCGCTGGTTTTGCCGCGTCGGGCAGGTCAGAGACGCCCAGACCCTTGGCCACGGATTCTGCCAGATCATCGTGCACGTTCATCAGATGGCTTAGCATTCGAAGCCTGATCCTTTCATGCTGGCACTTCGACAACTCGAAGGTATAGGCCGCAGCAATGTGGTTCTGTTCAGTGGCTGTCTGGCTGATCCAGAACTGCCGAGCTTGGCTGTAGTGGTCGGCAAATGTCTCGGAGCGCGTGCGTTGCTTGCCGCCCTGCACCCGCTCAGAATAACTGGCGAACCCGATTTCGGGATTTTCGCGAGGCCCGCCATCCTCATCCCAGCTGTTCGGCTCATAATTCGCCCGGCCCTTGGGATTGCGCATCGCCATGTGGCCGTCCTGCTGGAAATGGTGAACGGGACATTTCGGTGCGTTGATCGGTATATGGGTGAAATTCGGCCCGCCCAGACGCTTGGTTTGCGTATCAAGGTAGGAGAAGTTGCGCCCCTGAAGAAGTGGATCATCGGTGAAGTCGATGCCGCGGACGATGTTTTGGGTACAGAATGCTACCTGCTCGGTTTCAGCAAAGAAATTATCGACGTTGTTATCCAGCGTCATGGTGCCGATAATCTGCACCGGCACCTGCTCCTCAGGTATGAGCTTGGTGGCGTCGAGAATATCGAACTCGAACTCATCCGCGAATTCATCATCGAAGACCTGGATGCCCAAGTCCCATTGCGGGTAATCCCCTGCGTCGATGGCATTCCACATATCGCGGCGGTGAAAATCCGGGTCGGCGCCGTTGATCTTCAATGCTTCGTTCCAAACCACGGATTGCAGGCCTTGCTTTGGTTTCCAGTGAAATTTCACGAAATGGGATTTGCCCTCGCTATTGACCAGCCGGAAGGTGTGTACACCGAACCCTTCCATGAACCGCAGGGAGCGAGGAATGGCGCGGTCCGACATCGTCCACAGGGTCATATGGACGGCCTCGGGCGATAGTGAGATGAAGTCCCAGAAATTGTCATGCGCGCTTTGAGCTTGGGGGAAGGCGCGATCGGGCGCCGGTTTAACCGAATGAACCAGGTCCGGAAATTTCATCGCGTCTTGGATGAAGAAGACCGGCATGTTGTTGCCCACCAAGTCCCAGTTGCCCTCGTTGGTGTAGAACTTCACCGCAAAACCGCGCACATCGCGTGCGACGTCCGGCGATCCCTTGCTGCCAGCAACGGTGGAAAAACGGGTGAAAACAGGTGTCTTCTCTCCTTCGCGCTGAAAAATATCTGCACAGGAGAACTCCGGGATCGCCCTCGTCAGTTCGAAGTGGCCGTGTACGCCATACCCGCGCGCATGGACGACACGTTCGGGAATCCGTTCATGGTCGAAGTGGAAGATTTTTTCGCGCATGATCTGATCTTCCAGCAGTACCGGTCCACGCGGTCCGGCTGTTAGGGAATTCTGATCGTCGGAGACGGGTGCGCCTTGTGCCGTCGTGATGGTTCCCTCGCGTGCATCCGCTTCCTGATGCGGTGCGCCACCTTTATCCAAATTGAGTTTTTTCATGCTTGGTCTCCTTCCCTATAATGACACAGCTATCAGCCTGTTGGGTGATCGTGTCCGCCATAGTCTATCCCGTCGAGCCTGGCCGACGCGTCGGGGTCCGATCGCAAGAAGATGTTTCGGGCCAGTGGAAACTGGTGTGAACGACTTTCCAGAAAATGCATGAGGTAGCCTGCGGTGTTAGGGAAAACCATCAGGTCACCGACCCCAACACCATGGGGGAATGCCATCTTGCGCCGGGTCAGCCATTCGCTTTCCGTGCAGTAGGTCCCAGCCAGATAGCCCGCGACCGCATCGCCACGCGGCCCCTTTCCGGGAACCATCAAGGGGTCGAGTGCAAATTCGGAAAAGCCCGATCGCGACTGGGTGCGGTTCATCTGCACCCCAATAACCGATTCACCTGCACTGTCTGTCTTTCGGAAGGCTACTCGCGCCACGGTCATGCCGCACCCGTCCAGCAGAGACCGGCCGGGCTCGCACCGCAAGGTTACGTGGGCATCGCGCAGCCGCCTAGCGATTGTGCGGTCCCCATCGGGGGCTTGCAGGATCTGTCGCATCCAGTCGGTTTGAACCAGAGACTGAGCCACCGGATAACTGTCCACTGTGCCGGGAGCGCCATCGGGTCCCCGTTTTCGCCCAAGGTTGTCATTGTGTTGCGTAATCGGGTCACGTTCTCCGGCTAGTGCCTTGTCCAGCTCAGCCAGCCAAACGTCCCATTGGCGGGGATCGGCGAGGTAGTTCATCGGGATGCCGCCCCCGATGTCGAGGAAGAAATCGCGACTACAGTCGCCCCGAATATCCGCCACCATGGGCAGTGTCTGTGATATTGCTGCGATACGCTCCTCAGCACTGTATCCGTTGAGGTGGAAATGCAGCCCGTCCAGTCTGAGCGCGACGGACCGTTCCAGCCGCGCCACAATCCCAGGAATCTCGCTCAACGTGAAGCCGAAACGCGAGTAGATCGCCCTACCACCGCATGAAAATCCGTTCAGCCGCAACCCGACCGAAATCGTCCGGTCGCCGCCCTGAGAAACCTCTTCCAGCAATGCTAACTCGTCATAATTGTCGAGCACGATGGTCACGCCGCCAGCAACACAAAGCGCCATCAGTGCCCGGTCCTTTACCGCCGCCGTGCAAACGATCCTGTGACCGGGAACCCCTTGCGCAAGACATTGTTCAACCTCTGCATGGCTTGCCGTGTCGATGCCGATGCCCTGACCCCGAGCCGATTGGACATAGGTCAGGCACTTGTTGGCCTTACGAGCGAACATCGGCATGAAAGGCAGATCAAAATCAGCGACACAGCCGGTCAGCGCTGCGATGTGCCGACTGAAAGGCTCAACCGACTGGATATTCAACGGTGCGCCAAATTCCTCAATTAGCGCGTGCAAGCGGGGTGGATCAGCAATCAAATCGACCATCCAGTCCTCCAGCCGCGGGCGGAGGGGGACAACACCTCGGCAATGATCAAATAGGGACTGCCGCGGGTTCATGCCGTTTGCTCCAGACTTGTCGCTCGGCCCGCACGGGCTGCATGAACGACATTGGCTGCCCACCGCTCCGGCAAATCGTGCAGCGCGCGCGATAAGGTGTCGTTGCCCAATACACTGCCTTCAGTCGCGCGCCCGATGATCGACAATCCCGGTGTTGCGGCACCGTTCACCAGCGCCTGCGCTCGGCCATTTACGACAATGCCCTGCAATGCCCCCACGCTCAAATGACCGTCGCGCATCAGGCCGTTCAGGGGCTGCGACAAGGCTGCACTTCCAGCGGGCGGGATCGTCGCGTCAACTGTGACATCCGCAGCCATACCGCCATCGAGGTGGTTTAAGCTCACCAACCCGGTTCGTTCGAGGCAGATCAGTTTGCCGATATTCTGGGCAGGCGGACCGAAGGCCAGCCGTTCCATCTCGGTCGCGACAGTACGGAATAGGGCTGCGTCCGTCTCCGGTAGATCATGGTGGTTTATCCACGCAACGAGGTGGGGATAGCATCGCCGCCAAGTCTCGCCTAAGGCCCACAAGACGTCCGGTGGGCGGATACCGAGCGCAATCTCGAAGCCCGTGCGCAATTCATCTCGGCACCGTTCCGGGTCGAATACGGACCCCTGCCAGTGGGTGAAGACAGCCGCCGCAGTGCCAGGCGCGCTACTGATCGTTCGCTCAGCCATCTGCCGTATCGAGGGCCAAATATCACTAGTGAAAGTAGCGCTAGGTTTTTCCGAAAGAAGTGCTTCGAACGCGTCTAGCTGTGTCTCCCAATAGGCCTCATCTTGGGGGCGTGCGAACCGATCAACATCGACCTTGGCCCGCATCGGGCGTCCGGTGCGGCTGAACGGTGCGATCAACTGCGGCTCAAGGCCAGACGAGTGATAGACGTAGCCCTGCTCCGAGGGCGCGAAGGAACCGCCGCGCCCTTCGGTGAGTGCCAGCATCGTGTCGAGGAACGTTAGGGCGAACCCCTTACAGGCTACGGAGGTGCCTGGCGGTATGCGCGCCTTGGTCAACGCCAGATCTACGGGAAACGGAGAGGGAATCTCCTCGCTAAGATGGGGCCGACGCGTCCGGGACCAATCCTGGTGGCCAGTGCAAATTAGCAGCTCGTCAACGACGATGCTACCGGGTGAGATCATCCACCGGGCCTGGAACTGTCGTACGTCGTGGACCCTGACGGGGTGTATCGAGATCTGGAGGTTAGGCGGTGCGTTCGCGACCACTTGGCCAAAGCACCATGTGAGGTATTGGCCAACCACCGCGCGCGGAACGTATTCCTCCGCAGCCACCTTCTTGCCCTGGCTCATTAGCCATACCTGCAAGTCCGGCCCCCGTCCGCCGGTCCAGGCGTCGATCTTACCGGCCGGAAAATTCATCAGCAGTACATTCGGCTGCCCCGGATCGTAAATTGGACCCGCGCCCGGGTGGGGAGACTCTTCGAAAACATGGACATCGAAACTGTGCGATGGCGTTTTACGGGCTGCTTCGGACAATGAGTCCAATGCATAAAGCCCTTTGGGGCCGCAACCGACGATGGCGATTTCTCGATGCGCCTGACCTATGTGGAAGTTCATTGCAGACCAGCCAAGGCGCGAACCTCGTCCCCGGATGCGCCCAGCTCCCGTGCGACCCAATCGTCGTCGAAAACAGTACTCAAGTACCGCGAGCCTGAATCATGAAGGATTGCCACAGCGGTCTTGCCGGATAGTTCGTCCTGCATGCTGCGCACAGCTTCGAGTACGCCCCCCCCTGATCCGCCGACCAGGATGCCCTCGTGCTTAACGGCTCGACGGCAGCCAGCCACGCACGTGAGGTCGGATACGCGAACTAGGCCATCGAAACTTTGTCCTTGTGCCAGCTCGGGCAGGCGCCCCGCGCCCATGCCGGATATTTTTCTCGGTCCAGCCGTGCCGTCAAACAATGTGCTGCCTTCGGCGTCAACGGCGACAACTTTGGTCCTGCGCCCCTTTGCGCGCAGAAAGTCCCGGCAGCCCCGCGCTGTGCCTGTGCTGGAGCAGGCGACAAAAAGGTAATCGACCTGCCCAGAAAATGCGGCATCAATTTCCGCTACGGTCCCGGTTTCGTGCGAAGCGGGGTTGTCGAGGTTTGCATATTGATTTGGCCAGAACCGGTCAGCGGACTCTTCGAGCAGCACGCTCACCCGCTCCAAGCGAGCAGCAAGAAAATCACCGTCTAGCGCTTGGTCGACCAGCTCGATCTGTCCTCCCAAAGCGCGAATTATGTCGATATTTTGTGCCTGTGCATTTGGGTCTACCACGCAGATGAACTTCAGGTGGTGTAGAGCGCAGGCTTGCGCTAGGCCGATGCCCATATTCCCGGAAGAAGATTCCACAACCGTATCACCTGGTGAGAGGCGTCCATCGGCGAGGGCGCGCTCAATCATGTGACGGGCGGGTCGGTCCTTCGCACTTCCACCTGGGTTCAACGCCTCCAACTTGGCAAACAAGTTGACCGATGCCTTGTCTAGATAATGATGTAGACGCACCAATGGAGTCTGGCCAATAAGATCCAGAAGATTGTCGGCGACACGAGGGACTGAAGTGTGTGCAGGGGCAATATTTGTCTCAATGTTCACGATATCACCTATACGCAAAGACGACCGGTGCTGCCCGGTCTGGTGGAGGCGCCGCGCAGGAGATCACTGAGCGGGACACGGATGGAGGGGATTGAGAACTTGAGTAGGTGTCTCGAAGTTTTTGGTGGCATCATCTCGCCTCGGGCCGCAGCCGAGCGCACCATTTCAGGTGTAACCAATTCATCCGGCCGCCAAGCCGTCACTTCGACTTCTGCCGGATCGTCGTAGTCGACCTCGACACATGGGGCTAGGTCAGCGCCCAGAGCATTCAGTGCGGTGTACCGGTGATGGCCATCCAGCAATGTCCGACAGCGCCGCGCGATGATTAAGGGTCGCCAGATCGCTTGGTCAGTTCGAATGGACCGCGCAATACTGGCAGAGTGATCCGCGTTCACGAATTCATGCGGTCTAATCTCCACAAGCGGCCGAAGTACAACAGACATAGGGCGCATAACAAATGACCTTTTTAGGGTTAAGGATGAAGCGCCAGAATGGCCTGACCTCCATTTACGCCAATAACGTTCAATCTACTGAATTGTTCCAATCAGCCGATGCTACAATATTGGCTTGCAGAAGACCGCCCGCCGCTTGTCTCGTGGTCTGAAAATTTAGAAGCCCATCAGGCAGACAGCTCTCAGCCTAGGTATTGAGCCTTTCACCGCACCGGATGAATAAGCTCGCGAGCACGAACACAAAAGCGAAGGCAATAAGTCCGAGATAGCGTTCGTAAACGCCATCAATTCCATCGGGGAGGAAAAAGAAGACCGGTGCAGAAAACGCCCACACTACCGAAATGCCGACTAAAACTTTACCATAATGACGACCCGCACAGGCTGCCCCGTCGGACATCAGCCAAGGAATGATCGCCATGAGCAATCCCAGCGCGTAGACGAGATAAATATGGATCACCACGCCATCACTGTCGCTGTCGCCGTATTCATTACGAGCCCCAACCAGAAAGACGATCAGTCCTAGAAGGGCTAGGCCGATTGTTCCGAAGCTCCAGCCCTGTCCACCCATGTGAATATGTGCAGCCAACAATGCTATGGAAATGAGCGAACCTGAGAATGCATAGATGCCGATATCGACGATGTACTCAAATTCGCCGGCACCCAGATCGCTGATCGTGTCAGCAATCCAGTCATGGTTGGGGACAACAAAGTCCGCCACGAGGATGGAGAGAGCGAATACTAGGCAGCCGACTATGGAGTACCACCCAAGCACAATCACCAGCGTAGGTTCGGCTTCGAATGTTGATGATTTGGTCTGGTTGTTCATATCGATTCGCCGTCTGATCACGCCGGGTAGCAACCATCGAGGAGCTTGGCTCTTCCTGCTGCATGGAAGGGGCTACAACAGCCCCTTCGCTACGCTTACGTTTGCTGAAGCTGGTTAATCCCACCAGCCCTCATCAACCGATTCCATCTCTTCGAGCTGCTCTTCGGTCTTGCGCGTCACGATGGCATAGTTCTTGTCATCCACTGGTGTCAGGCGAATGTCTTCGACAGGGATCAGCACATGTTTGTCGCCGATATCTAGGAAGCCGCCAACTTCAGCCACGACACCAATCATCTTTCCACCGCGGTCCAAGACAATATCTTCGATTTCACCGATATCATTCCAGTCTGGGCCGACACCTTCGGCCTCCCAATTACCCCAAGTATCTTCGTCCATGGGGCCATTCAGAGTGTAGATATCTCCGCCAGTGATATCGCGTGTGCGGATCAGATTATCAGTATCCATCATTGTTTCCGCAACAGCAGGCGCTGCAACCATACCGGCAATAAGAGCAAAAGAGGTGAGGCGAGGCATATGACATTCCCTTTCTGTTTGCTTCAATGACCGAACAATCTCAGGACTGCTTTTGTTCCAAAAAAATATGCCTTGGGTTGAAAATGTGCAGGATAAGGAAGGCTGTTTGAGTGGTTTTGATAGATGTTTTCCGGCTCAGGTCGAAGGCTTCGGGAAGCATCGATGCGGCTAGCGCGGCTTCAATCGCCGGATTTTGCCTATCAGAATGGGAGAAGCCTTAGACAGGATGGCTGCACGCACGGCAGGTAGGCTGCCGTCTTATTGGCCCTTGGTCTGTGTGGAAACCTACTAGGCCATGGCGGCAGACTAAGTCGAATCTACCTAGGATGTCTCGCTGGCAGCTATCACATGTGACCTATTGGATCGATGTCAATTGGGCCGCTTGAACTCAAAACCAGAGGACCATTCCGCAAGCCTTTTCAAGAACACGTCATCACTGGATGTTGGCTGGTCAGTGAAGTTCGGAAGATCCCTGAGTACGGTACGTACCCCCTTCAAATTTCTCTTGTGCTCAAGCCAGTCCGCGGTGAACCGCAACAGCCCTTCGGGCAGGCGTAGGTGAGGGGCCGGGGTGGAGTAGTATAATGCGTGTGGCACACTGTTCAGGCTGGATACTAGATCTGCGAGGTGTTTCAGCTCGGTGGTGAGCTCGCCCCCAAGCTCCTGTCGTGCGGCCAAATGTGTCAAAAATGCACGCCCTGCTGCGACTGTTTGCGTGGTGTTCAAGACAAAACTTACAGAGAGTGTGAGCACAATCATGCCATTTACACCCACGAGAACGGTTACCAGTTCCCAACCTGCTGATCCCGGCTTGGTATTCCCTCCCCCAAGTGTGGACAGTGCTTCGCCGACATATCCTAGATCCAGTAATAGGCCCGCAGGTTGTCTGGTATCTGAGAGGACCACCGACCTCTCAGAACCTTGAAATATGAGAAACCAAGCCAGAGCAGTACCGATAACCCAGAACACGGCAATAGAGGCCATAACTATAGGCCCCACCGCGATACGACTGAAAGCGTTGATAGGCAGAAGGCGTTTCATCAGGTTCCAAGCCGCTTGGGCAACCCAACGGGACGGTAGCTTGCGATCCGTAATTGCAACCGTAGTCAGCAAAAAGTCTGAAAAAACCAAGAAGAGACTGATTAAGCCGATAAACATGAGTATCATAATTGGATAACGCGGCGAAGCGAGTTTGGTTTCTTAGAATTTTTACCGCAGCCGTTCCAGAAGGCCAAACGGCCGAACTTTCCTACTTGGAGCAGTGGTTGGAACTCGTCGCATGTCCGGTGTCCAGAGCGCTGGTCAGGGCAAAATGACGCCTTCGCCGTTGGATTCCGTCTGCGGTTGGCCTGCATTGCATCCATATCTGCTTTCATTGCGGCGGAGCTCATTCGATGCATCTGAACAAGCAGTGGACAGTTCCTATGGTCGGGCCCCCGACTGAGCATACAAAAAGTTGCCAGTGAGATGGCAACTTAACTCAAATTTATATCTTCTAGACCTATTCTTGCAGATGTACGTGCACAACACCGTGCGTATCTTGCTGGAGAACCGGTCACATGAAATTTCATTCATTTAATGCACCTGACCCAAATGCGCCTAATCGCCCCCTGGTGACGGTTTTTTGTGCTGTCTGGCATAAGCAGCCGAACAAATTGGAGCTATTGCGCTCCCATTGGGCCAACCTAAAGGCTCAGTCGATACCGGTAGAACCATGCTATATTTTCGACAATGGAGACCAGGCACCGGACTGGCTGGAAGCCCCATGGTATAGCTTCGATGAACCTCTAACGATCTACGAGGCTTGGTCGGCGGCAACCGCGCTTTCGCACACAAGATACATCATGAATCTCAATATGGATGATCGCCTGGCGACCAATGCTGTCCAAACTTTGGTTGCAACGGCTGACGCCACCAACTCAACACTGGTTGGTGGTGAGTGGCTGGTCAATTTCGATGAGAGTCACTTGGAGCAGAAATTCGGTGTGGAGGATCTCTGGGAGACGGGTTTCTCCGCCGACTGGCCACCAAGAAAGCAGGCAAATCTACGGCTCGGCAGCGGCACGGCGGAGCGGGGAACATATGGGCCGGCGACACTTTGGAACTTGGAGCAGGTGGGGCAGTGGTATCCAAGCTATTTCGGCAATCAATCACCGATCAAATCGATCGGAGACTCGATCTTTTGGCAAATGCTGGCCGACAAAAACTGCAAGTTCACTCGCATCCCTATGATCATTGGGCGGTACTACTCAGAAGAGGGATCGCAAGCTGAATTTCGGCCTCATAAGGATAACGATCACCTGCGCGCGCATGGTATCAGTTTGATTTCCTTCGCGAATTTTGTTCTCTCGGGAGACTATTCAAAATGGCCGGGGCTGAATCCGGAAGCTGTTGCTCCAGAAGCCGGACCACGTAACAGGATTGAACAAGCCAGTGACAAGCTGGCCGCCCAATTCCGCGCCATGGGTCTTGGGGCACAGTGCGCGCCACAAATGGCGTCAATGCAGTAACATGTTAAGACGTGTATTTTTAACCGGAAGCGGGGGCATTGTGGGCCGCCACGCTCTGAGGGCACTGGAGGCGCTTGCGCCTGACGCCGAGGTGTTGCGCAATACCGCCGATCTTACCAATCCGGGTGAAATTTCGCAGGCTATTGAGGAAGCTGGCCCAATCGATCTGGTGGTTCATCTCGCCGCAATGGTGCCAGTCAAGTCTGTTCAAGCCAACCCGGGTGCTGCTTTTGCAGTGAATGCCGGAGGGACGATTAACCTTCTCGCGGCGCTTGATGGCAGCGCGGCACGGATGCTTTTGTGTTCGTCCAGTCACGTCTACGCAAGCAAGGAGACTCCGCTTCGAGAGACCGACGCAACAGAGCCGGTGTCACTTTATGGTCAAACAAAGCTCATGTCAGAGCAGGCTGCGCAGCAAATTTGCGCGGTGACCGGTCGCTCACTTTGCATCGCACGATTGTTTTCGATCCACGATCCAGATCAAACCGGAAGCTACTTGCGACCGACTCTCGAGCAGCGCTTTGCTACCCATGCGCCAGAGACCCCTTTTGAGTTGTACGGAGCTCGCAGCCGTCGTGATTTTCTTTCTGCATCCGATGCAGCACGATTGATCACTAAACTTGCGCTCTCAAATGCCGAAGGTCCGGTCAATGTCGCTTCTGGGCACGCCATGACTGTGGCCGACTTTGCACAATCAATCGCTCCCTTTCCGCTGAATATTCGGCCCGTGGGCCAAAACGATACGCTTGAGGCTGATGTGACACGCCTACGTGCGATCCTTGGAGAACGCTATGACTAAGACAATTTCTATCGTCATCCCGACATTTAACCGTGCGGATATGCTTCCCAAAGCTATCGAGAGCGCACTTAACCAGACAATGCCATGCGAGGTGATTGTGTCTGACCACGGGTCGACGGATCATACTGCCCAGATCGCTGCAGAGTATGGTGCCAAAATCACTTACATCCGCCGGGAGAAAGACTTTGGCCCGCATTTTTGCTGGCTGGAAGGCGTACTGCATGCGACCGGAGAGTTTGTCCATCTGCAGTATGATGATGATTGGATTGCGCCTACCTTCATCGAAAAATGCGCGTCTGTCCTCAAGGATGATGTTGGGTTCGCCTTTACCGGCGCGGAAGTCATTGACGACAAAACCGGCAAACAGATGATGGTGCAGTTTTTGGAATGGCTGCCGGAGACAGGTATCTTCGACAACCGGCTAGCGGAGGAGAACATTGTCGGCTCTCTCATCTCGCCGGGCGCGGCGCTGTTCCGGCGTCAAGTGCTGATTGATGCGCTCTATCAGGGGCGCCTTCCGTTGCAGAACAGTGAATACCATGGTGTGGGTCCGGACATCTTTGCCTCGCTGTTGTCCATGCTGCGCTATCCCAAGGTGGGATTTGTCAAAGAACCTCTCGCAAGTTTTCGCGCCCACGAAGGGTCGATCACGATCGACGCCCTGACTGACAAACAAAAAGCAGCCAATATCGCCGCTGCCTACAATGAGGTGCGCCACTACTATGTCGAACTGAAAGCGATGCAGGCTGTGCGGGGGGCACAGGCATGAAGAATTTCCAACCTCCCCGCCCGATCACGCTTGCACAGGACACGATTTCGCGGCGTGAACTGCAGCAGACGGCAGATTGGATGATGGCTGGTAACCGCCTGACAAAGGCCGAGGAAACCGTCGCATTTGAGGAAGAGTTTGCGGCCTGGATGGGGTCCAAACATGCAGTATTCGTTAACTCCGGCTCTTCAGCAAATCTGTTGATGATATATGCTGCCCGTGAGGCAGGGCGGCTGCGGAACAATAAGGTGATTGCTCCTGCGGTTAGCTGGGTGACAACCGTGTCGCCGCTCATTCAGTTCGGGTTCGATGTCAGGCTCTGTGACTGTGATCCGGTGAACCTTGGTCTGGATCTGGAGCATTTGGAACAGCTCTGCAAGGATGAGGCCCCTGCGATGCTGATCCTTGTGCATGTGTTGGGTCATGCCAATCACATGAAAGCGATCCAAGACATTTGTGACCGTTACGATGTGCTGTTGCTGGAAGACAGCTGCGAAGCGCTTGGCTCGGTCAGCGGCGGACGCAAACTCGGCTGCCATGGTGCTGCGGGTAGTTTTTCATTCTATTATGGCCACCATATCTCAACGATCGAGGGTGGGATGGTGGTGACCGACGACAGTGAGTTGCATCAGGTCATGTTGTCGCTTCGCTCCCACGGCTGGAGCCGGGATCTGAACCCAACGCTGCGGGATCAACTGCAGCAGGACCACAATATTGACGATTTCCGCAATCTTTATACTTTTTATTACGCCGGCTTTAACTTGCGCTCAACCGACCTGCAGGCATTCATCGGGCGACAGCAGATCCTGAAGCTTGACGATATCTGCCGCGTACGGGCACGCAATTTCGACACCTATGCCGAAGAATTGCACGGGTTTTATGCTCAGGATAGCGAGACTGATCTACTGTCCTCTTTTGCCTATGGCACGCTGGTTGAAAATAGAATGGACGTGTTTGAGCATTTGAGAGCGCAGCAGATTGAATGCCGGCCGCTCATCTGCGGCAACATCGCTCGTCATCCATTCTGGATCCGGCACTATGGGCGTCAGGTTTTGCCAAATGCGGATATGATCCATGACTACGGGATCTACCTGCCAAACCACCACAACCTGTCGACTGCGGATGTGATCAGCGTCGCCAGCGCCTTCAAAGATGTGGCGCAGCCCAAAACTATGCGTGATCGTGCAGCCTGAGCTGCATCTGAGGTCTGATTGCAAGAACAACGGATAAAATAATGCCAATTGTAAAAAAAGCCCTCATCACCGGTGTAACGGGTCAGGATGGGTCCTACCTTGCGGAGTTTCTTCTGGAGAAGGGCTATGAGGTGCATGGGCTGAAGCGGCGGGCGTCGTCGTTCAACACGGCGCGGGTGGATCATATCTATCAGGATCCGCATGTGGATCATGCCCGGTTCAAACTGCATTACGGCGATCTGACCGACACGTCGAACCTGACCCGCCTGCTGAGCGAGATCGAGCCGGATGAGGTCTATAACCTCGGCGCGCAGTCCCATGTGGCGGTCAGCTTTGAGGCGCCGGAATATACCGCCGATGTGGATGGCATCGGCACCCTGCGCCTGCTGGAGGCGATCCGCTTTCTGGGGCTGGAGAAGAAGACCCGGTTTTATCAGGCCTCCACGTCTGAGCTCTATGGTCTGGTGCAGGAAACCCCGCAGCGCGAGACCACGCCGTTTTACCCGCGCTCGCCTTATGCGGTGGCCAAGCTGTATTCCTACTGGATCACGGTCAACTACCGCGAGGCCTATGGCATCTATGCCTGCAACGGCATCCTGTTCAACCACGAGAGCCCGCGCCGGGGCGAGACCTTTGTGACGCGCAAGATCACCCGCGGCCTCGCCAATATCGCCCAAGGCCTCGAGGAGTGTCTTTATATGGGCAATATCGACGCGTTGCGCGACTGGGGTCATGCCAGAGATTACGTGCGCATGCAGTGGATGATGCTGCAGCAGGAGGCGCCTGAGGATTTTGTGATTGCCACCGGCAAGCAATATTCGGTGCGCCAGTTCATCACCTGGTCGGCGCAGGAACTGGGGCTGACGCTGGCGTTTTCGGGCGCAGGTGTCGAGGAAATTGCCACGGTGACCGCGATTGAGGGCGATATGGCCCCGGCGCTGAAGGTGGGCGATGTGGTGCTGCGCATTGACCCGCGCTATTTCCGCCCCGCTGAGGTGGAGACACTGCTGGGCGATCCGTCAAAGGCGAAGGAAAAACTGGGCTGGGAGCCGGAAATCACCACCCAAGAGATGTGCGCCGAAATGGTGCGCGAAGACCTCAAGACCGCCCGCCGCCACGCCCTGCTGAAAGAGCACGGCATGGATCTTCCGGTCAGCATAGAGGGCTGAGAGCAGCCTTTCGGGTGGCCTGTCAAAGCTACACAGGCCACCCATTGGGGCTGTTGTCGGCCAATACCTCAGAGTGAGAGAGATGGGCGACTTTCCATCGTAGATCAGGAAATCAGCCGGATTGCGACACGAGTTCAAATGTCGCGTTCTCGTTTAACTCTTGGATCCCCTGCGCGATGCCGACACCATTCCCGCTCCCATTTTTGGCGCCTTCCGTGTTGAGCGATAGATAGTAGCCAGACAGTGTCGAGCATTCGAAGGCAACACGATTGGGGCCGACAAAGCGCATTAGCCATTTTTCAAGTGCGCCGCAGCTAAACTGGCAGTTAATCGGCTTGATCTGTTGCGGTGATGGCGTTCCAATGCGCACATAGCAATTGGACCATTCCGCCGACAATAGGGCTACTGTGCCGCCATCCTGTGGGGTCAGAATAAACTGTTCCCATGGTCCGGCCCCAATTTGGGCATTAACCGTTCCTGCCCCTTCAGGGGCGGGCTTGTCGACGCCATTTGCATCCATTCGAAGATAAGCGTCATCATATGCGACACATTTGAGAGCATAGGTCAGATTTTGGGTCGCTACTGCAGCAGCATTTTCGTCAAGTATACCAAGGTTCATTGCGAATACTCCTTTAGGGTCAAAGAAGGTTTGAATAGCACAGATACAACCTATAGGAGAGTTAAATCCTCATTACCCCATCGCAATTGCAAAGTGATCTGGAGCGTAAGTGGCAGTTTCAACCGCTTTTTCCGGTTGTCCAGGATATCCAGAGGTTCAGTCATGTTCCGCAGGGTGCGCTGGAAGTCGGTAGAGGACGCACAAACGTTCTTTGCAAGGCTCTGACCCGTACGGGTATCGTCGCGGACACTGTTCATATTCTGACCCGGTGAGGAGATAGCGCCACAGGTCGCATTGGCATTCCTGCCATAGGCTTCGGCGCAGATCGGTGTGGCACTGCTAGCTCCCGCCTGGCGTGACCGTAACCGCATGTTGAGGAAAACTGTACATTGAGACAAAATCAGCTGACCGCAGGTCAGAGGAAAAGGGGCGCTGCCAGGGCACCGGCCAGTCGGCCTATCGTCTGTTTCATTAAGATCATGCTAAGAATTTCGACCATGGACGTGGCTCTTCTGAAGGTGACGGTTGTTATCGCAGTCCTCGGAAAAGGGACCGAGTAGCGGAACATTCCAAGGCAGCTGAACGTTGTGTAGTATTGGAAAAACAGGAGTTGCATATGACCGAGGCCAGACCCCCCGGCGAGGATCTCATTCAAGAAGAATGTGAGAATGAGGCGGTCGAGGAGGCGACGGGCCTTTCTCCCAGGTTAATCTTTGAAACCATACGTCGCAATGGCGAAGAAGAGCTCGAACGCCCGATCCGGGCGCTTTGGTGGTCAGGGATTGCTGCTGGGTTGCTGATCAGTTTTTCGGTGCTGGGCAAGGCGGTATTCAAGACACATCTGCCGGAGGCCAGTTGGTCACCTCTGGTCGAAAACCTCGGCTATTCTTTAGGCTTCTTGATGGTGATCTTGGGGCGCATGCAACTCTTCACCGAGAACACTATCACCACCGTGGTGCCTGTCATGTTGCGCGGAGACAAAGCGAGTTTTCTGCGCACGGCGCGGCTTTGGGCGGTTGTGCTGGCAGCGAATGTCGTCGGTGCCTTTCTTATCGCCTCGTTTTTTGCGTTGACACCTGTGCTGGATGCAGATCTGCGTGCGGCCATGTTGAAAATCAGTGAGCATGCGACCGGTATGCCGCCTCTTATAGGCCTGATCAGCGGTATTCCATCGGGAATTTTGATCGCTGCTATTGTCTGGATGCTGCCCTCAGCACAGCACAGCGAAATTCCTCTAATTGTCATCTTTACCTGGATGATTGCGGCGGGCGATTTCACTCATATCGTGGCCGGATCGGTCGAAATGGCGTTTTTGATGGTGCAGGGGTTACTGCCTTTGGGACAGGCGATCTTTGGGTTCTTCATCCCGGTTCTTGTTGGCAATGTCATTGGCGGCACCGCGGTGTTCACCGTGTTGACCTATGCGCAGATCAAACCGGAGATACCCGAACACAGGCCATGATCTCAGAACAGATCCGGACCGGACGTCTTTGCGGTTGGGGTCAGATTGGGAACTTTCCGTTGTTAAAAGCGTTTTCTCAGCAGACGATAACGACAGAATGAGGAAGAGCGATGATAAACTGGCCATTGATTTTCTCTCTGATTGCAGCGGCTTCGGCGGTGCTGGCATTCGGAGGCATCGCAACCGGATTAGCCTTGGCTGCAAATGTGGTGTTTCTGATTTCAATGTTTTTACTTGGATTGGCACTGATCGATCGGACACTCTGCGATTGAATTTACAACACTCAGCAGGCGGCGCAAAAAGCTAGGTTACCTGACCTGTCTGAGACAAAAGGAACGCGATCCCTTGGGAACGCGTTTTTTTGCCCTTAGGGGCCTTAGGGGCCGACGGTCTCCTCCGCGAAACTAGGATGAATGCCGGTGACAGCTGCCAAGGCTTCAGCGGTCGCACCGCTTGCCAGGAGAGCAGCAAATGGGGCGATCATCTCAGGTGCAGCATGGTTGACCAAGGCAACGCCAGTCAGAACATCGTCGACAAAGGTACTCGCGAAAAATGAATTCGCTGCGGTGCCGTCGTCCAATACATCGCTGGCGAGATTCGCAATGACCTCTCCGTCGTCCTGCCCCTCTGACAAGGACCCAATCTGGGCCACGGGCGGGATCGTGTAGGCTGATTGCGGAACGAGATCCAGATTGATCTGATCGGCGCCCGCCCCAAAATGTTGCGCGGCGAAACAGGCGCCATCGCGTGTCGCCACCGGTGTCAGGGGCAGACGGTTTGCGACATCACCGATCGCATAGATGCCGGGAATCGAGGTTTGGAAACGTTCATCAATGGCCAAGGCTCCGGTTTTCGCGTGAGCAATGCCCTGGAGGCCCGGCCCCAGATTGTCCGTATTAGGCACCCGCCCGACCGCTGCAATGACACGATCAGCATATTGAATGCTGCCGTCGTCAAAGCTGACCTTAAACATGGCCCCATTGAGATCGATCTTAACCGGTTTGCAGCCAAACCCGATGGTCACGCCCTGTTTTTCGAGACCAGCTTGAACGCAGTCGACAGCGGGGGCGTGAAACTGTTCCAGCAACCGGTTGCCATCGGTCATAAGCTGGACCTCGCTACCGAGTGCTGCGAATATGCTAGCGAACTCGCAGCCGATATAGCCACCGCCGATAATAAGCAACCGACCAGGCAAATCGGCCCAGCGGAAGACATCATCGCTTGTCGCGGCAAGTTCTCCTCCTGGAATATCCAGAGCGCGCGGCCGCGCACCGGTTGCAAGTAACAACTTGCCCGGTCGAAAGATATCGCCGCCGGCGTGAACCTGACCGCCCTCGTCAATCTCGGCGGTTGCGCGCAGCAGGTGAACGCCGGCCTGTTGCAGATCTTCTTCGAAATGGCGATTGAGCCGATCAATCTTTGCGTCTGATCGGCGGCGCAGGGCGGCAAAGCCAAACGGAGGCTTGTCGGTCAGGCCAACCTTGGCCATTTCTTTCAAGCCCTGCTGCTGGGCCGCTGCGCACCACATTAGTTTTTTCGGCGTGCAGCCCCGGTTGACGCAGGTTCCACCCAGTTCAGCCCGCTCGATCATGACGACAGAAGCGCCCAGCCGTGCGGCGGTTTTTGCTGCGGCCAACCCGCCGGAACCACCACCAATCACCACGAGGTCATGGGTGGCGGTGGGGTAAGAGGTTAAATGGCTCATGGGTATCTCCGATCAGATTGAGTCATGACCCCAACCCGCAGGCACTGTGTAAGTTCCAAGAAACAAAACCGCGTCTGAAGCGTTGGTTTGTCAATTCAGGAGAGACATCATGCCAAATCAGCCAGAATATCGAGGGGATAAGTCCAAAGAGACAGCTTCCGCTATGCTCCACGCTGGGGACGATACCCAGGTTATGGGGGGGAATGCGACGAATAAACCTCGAGGCCGAGATGAACTGCGTACTGAGGGCATGGCAGGTAATAGTGCTGTCGCCACCAATCAGGAGCGACCCTCCGGCGCAGAGGGTTGGCTGGGGAAGTTTCCCGCCTCAGTGAAATTGTTCTGGTGCGCTTGGGCCCGCATGGGTGAGGCCCATGGCGGGCTACTGGCGGCCGGTGTTGCATTCTACGGGCTTCTGTCCGTGTTTCCCGGCATCACTGCAGCGGTTGCCCTGTTTGGTTTGTTTGCTGATCCGACATTGATTACCGAACAGTCCACCTGGCTTACCAGTCTGCTACCGTCGTCGGCGGCGGAGCTGGTGAACAAGCAACTGGTTCAGGTTGCAGGGGCACGGCCCGACACGCTCGGCTGGGCCGCAGCTGCCTCAGCAGCACTGGCATTGTGGTCGGCGTCGCGCAGCACCGATAGTGTGATCCAAGGTTTGAACGTCATTTTTGGCACGACGGAGCAGCGCAGCTTTATTGTTCTAAAGCTCGTGACTGTCACCATCACGCTTGCCGCAATCTGTGGTGCGCTTCTGCTCTTATTGATCGTCGCAGCAATTCCGGCAGCAATTGCGCTATTTGGGGACTCCGCCCTGCTGGCTGGTGTAACTCAACTGCTGCGTTGGCCTTTGATGTTTGTGGTGGGGATCGCCGGAATTTCGCTGCTTTACCGCTTTGGCCCTGACAGGTCGGGTGAGGGCTGGAAGCTGTTCACCCCCGGCGCAATTCTCAGCTGCGCGCTTTGGGTGGCCGGGAGCATAGGGTTCAGCCTCTATGTGCAGGCGTTCGGCAGCTATAACGAAACGTTCGGGGCTTTGTCGGGGGTGATCATTTTGCTGACTTGGATGTGGCTTTCCGCCTTTGTCATCCTGTTTGGCGCAGGGTTGGACGCTGAAAGACGGGCAGACACCATGGCCGATTGTGCCCCACTGTCGGCAGAGGCGGAAAGCGGCGCGGAGGTGGGTGATAGCCGGTCGTCCTCCGCTGCCGCCTGAGAAACACTGGCGAGCAGCGACCAGATCGATTGTCAGTTGGCAGACTCGTCCTGTACCTCACTCAACCGCGCGCCAAGGGCCGCGCCAAGCCCACTGAGAATGGCGAGGAGGGCCAAAACAGGGGCGGCTCCAAACGCATCGGCAAGTAGCCCAAAGCCACCACCGAGCAGTATGAGCACTCCAATCAGCGTATTGGAAAGCGCGGTATAGACAGATGTGTGCCCATCGGTGTCCATGTCCGTCAGATGGGTCTTTCGTCCGGCGCGCGCGCCTTGATAGGCGATCTGCGCCACAAAGACGAAACCAGCGACCACGATACCTGCAGGCGCTCCGGCGGTCCAGCCGACAGCTGCCGCCGCAGCCAGTGTCACGGCACTTAATGCACCTGAGATCATCAGGGTCTGGCGGCTGGAGCGATCCGACAGCTTCCCCCAGATATATGACGACACAATCGCGGCAATCGATGACGCCAGGACCAACAGGCCAAGGTTGCCAAAACCGCTCTCCGCGTCCCGGCCACCAAGCATCACGAGAAACGGTGGCGCCAGGGCGGTTGAGACCAGCAGCGCTCTTGTGCCGATATAACGGCGCAGTTCGTAGTCTTCCTTGAGGGGGCGCAGCAGCTGGTTCGGGGCAAAACCTTCAGCCTCCTGGGGTGCGGCTTCGGGCTCATCCAGCCGCGCAAAAATGGCTGCTGAACCAAGCCAGAACACCCCTGCCAAGGCAACCACCAGCGAGATTGCGACAGTCGTGCGTGGCAAGAGGCCAGTGCTGAGAAGAACGGCGAAGAGGAACACGCCACTGGCCGCGAGCGTCCCCGCCGTCCCCGAGACCGAGCCGCGTTTGCCCTTGTCCACGGTGCGGGCCAGAATATCCTTGTAGCTGGCAGAGCATGCCGACCGCGCCACCGCGAGCAGCGCCAGACAAGCTAGAATGACCCAGCCTGCCGCAACCCCCGGCAGCAGCAAAGCCGCTGTTGCAATGCCGAGTGCCGCCAGTCCCTGCAGGCCCGATCCTGCAGCCCAATAGTATTTGCGCTGGCGACTTTGTTCGATGCGCTGCGCAAGCGCCAGCTGCGGCAGCAGTGAGCCGGATTCACGCACCGGAACCAGTACGCCGATCAGGTAGCCCGGTGCTCCGATGGCGTTAAGCAGCCACGCCAGCACCAGTTTAGGGTCAATCAACCCGTCGGCCAGCTTGGTTGCAGTCAGTGCGGTAACATGGGTGGCAACCCGGTCAGCAGCCTGCTGATTTGGAGCCTTCGCATCTGTGATCAGCCTATAAATCGAATGTGCCACACCCATGATGTCTTTTGCCTCGCAACTGTACCTCTCGCTCCCTGCGATATGGTTCAGAGCATTAATAAGTCTATGGGCGGCGCGCCACATATGCGGTGTCAGCCGCTTGCACGCGCGCGCTTCGCAACCTTCAGCAGACGTTGAAATGTCGGGCATTCCATATGCGATGGGGCAGGGCAGTCTGCGACATGGCGGATTGCGTCACGCAGGGTCGACAGGCTGCGGATCTGCTGATCCAGCTGGTCTGCGCGCTGATGTAGCTCTGCGCGGGGCAGGTCTGGCTGGCCGTCGGAACCAAACATACCGGAAATTTCCGCCAGCGTGAAATCGGCAGCCTTGCCAAGCGCGATCAGCGAGAGCTGCAAGAGCGTCTCCGGTCCGAACTGCCGCCGCAATCCCTTGCGGCTCAGCGAGGTAATCAGGCCGAGTTCCTCGTAATACCTGAGCGTGGCGGGAGTGACGCCACAGCGGGCAGCAACCTCTCCGATATCATATAGGCGCATCGATTTCCCCTCTTGACCTAAAGTGGACTTGAAGTTGCAGGGTGCTTGAGAGTGCTGAATATCACAACAGGAGTATCGCATGTCCGGGCAGATAGTTTCAGGATCCGACGCCATCTGGAAGGATCCGCGCGCCATAACATTGTTGCTGGCGGCAACCTTGACGATCATGGCAAATGCGACCATCAGCCCGGCGCTGCCTGGCATCGAGGCAGAATTCTCCGGAAGCCCGAATGCGGCTTTGCTGACGCGGTTCTTGGTACCTGCACCGTCGCTTTCCGTTCTGATTTTCGCGCCCGTTGCAGGATGGCTTGCAGATCGATACGGGCGGCGCTGGATGCTGCTGCTTGGTGTCGTGCTCTTTGCGTTCAGCGGTGTCGCGGGGCTCATGTTGCCGGACCTGACTTCCATCATGATCAGCAGGCTGCTGCTCGGGGTGGCGGTCGCTATGATCATGACCGCACAAACCGCGCTGATCGGCGATTATTTCGTCGGCGACGCGCGGCGCAGTATGATGGGGTTGCAGACCTCGGCGCGCAACTTTGGTGGGTTGCTGTTCATCACCTCTGCCGGGTGGCTGGCGCTGATATCTTCGCGGCTGCCGTTTGCCATCTACGGGGCCGCAATCATCTTGGCGCCTTTGGTCTGGCGGCACGTGACAGAGCCGGATCCTCTGCGTCAGAACAAACATGCTGCCGGGCCTGAAGGTGGTACAGCTCACGCAAGATGGCGGATGTTGCTTGCAGGACTGGCGCTGCTGCAGATGATCACCAGTCTGGTCTTCTTCATGATGCCAACCCAATTGCCGTTTTTCCTTGCTGCACAGGGCGGGGACCATGCGGCAAAAACCGGGTTGATGCTGGGCATGCTGACGCTAACTGGTGCCATGACGGGATTCTTCTACCTCCGTATCAACCGCATTCTTCAGGAGGCTGGTTCTTATGCGTTGGGGTATACCCTGATGGCGGGTGGGTTCCTGCTGCTGACGATTGACGGTGATCTGTGGCACAGCCTTGCGATGGTTGCGATTGGTGGCGGGTTGGCAACCGTGATGCCAAATTTCATTGCCTTGGCTCTTGCATTATCGCCAGCCAACCGGCGCGGTATCGTTGCAGGGGCGTTGATGGCCTCGGTGTTTCTGGGACAGATACTGTCACCGGCTGTGAGCATTCCGGGAATCGCCGCACTTGGATTTCAGGGGATGTTTCGTGCGGCGGCTGTGCTGTTGGCCTGTCTGGCACTTGGTGCTGCAATGTGGGCCCTGATTCCCCGGCTCAATATGATTCTTGTTGAGCCATTCAGGGGGCTACGCCGCTCAAGATAGGTCAAATTGGCAGCATCACACCACCGCGCGTTAAGATATTGCAGATAAAACCTAACAGAGCGTTAAGGTCGAGTTTTGGTTTTCTGAAAGTTAATCCCGCTGTTTGCCGCGGGTCTTGTCGTCAGTGAGAGCCGGGCCTGCCGCTTTGTGGCAGCCTTGCCACGGCGCTGCCGCATTGGGGCGGGTGCCGGAAGTCGATGGCCGAACAGTCGTGGTTTGCCATCTAGATTTGTCGAGTAATTATAGGGGTTTATTAAAAAGTTAATAAAAACACTGAGAAATTGTGTGCGCTCTGAGGTTTTTTTGCGATGATGGGTCATCAAAACCCTGGGGGGGGTACTGATTTGTTAGTAGTGACTTATTTCGCCCATGGTTTCGGCCATGTTTGGCAGTTTCGCGCCTCAATCCAGCCGCAGCCTTGCACCAATGTGTGAGCGTGGGAATTTGGAGAGGGCGATGAAACGCATTTTAGCTGCTTTTGCGGCATGCCTCCTGCTTGGCATGCCTGATAGCGCTGCTGCGGAGGAACCGCAGACCAGCATTACCTCCGTCGTCGGTTGGGAGGCCGTAGGTCGGCTGAACATTTCGGGGCGGAACATGTGTACCGGGGCGCTGGTGGCGCCTGATTTGGTCGTGACAGCCGCGCATTGTGTCTACGACCCGGTCACGGGGCGTCAGGTTGACCCGACCAGCATCCGCTTCGACGCTGGGCTAAACGGACGTCGAGCAAAGGCGGCGCGGTCAATTACAAAGACGGTTGTCCATCCAAGTTATCAATACGGGCAACCGGGCGACTCTCAGCTTGGCAATGACATCGCGATCCTTCGGTTGGATCGCCCCATCAGTCGCAAGATGATCCAGCCTTTTGAATTGGCCAATCGCCCGGCGCGCGGCGCGTCAGTTGAGGTCCTCTCGTATTCGATGGCGCAACAGAACCGCCCTAATCTGGAGCAAAACTGCCATGTCTTGGCGCGGCAGGCGCAAATATTGGTGATGACCTGCAGGGTTGATTTCGGTGCTTCCGGAGCGCCGGTGTTTGATGTGGCGCCGGGCCGGATGCCGCGACTGGTCTCAGTTATTTCGGCCAAGGCGGCGGTGGGCAATCGCCGGGTTTCCATCGGAACCTCATTTGACCGCACAGTGATTGCGATGATGCGTTCTGCCAGCTGATGTGAGGATCTGACGGGGTAAACCGGCATTGAGACCGGGTCGAGCAGCCCCCGTTGGCCCATTCGGACAGAGGCATTTCAGATGTTCTACCGGCAAAGCATCTGCCTGATACTAGAGTTCCTTTGAACTGCGCTCCCTGACCGGCGCAGCCTTGGACTGAAATCAGTTCAGCAACAAGACGCTACTATAGAGCCTGGCCCCGACTGGATCGCAGCGGGCGCGTTGAGGTGTGCCCCTAAGGTTCGCGCAGCGCCTCGCGGGATTTATACAGCGGCTTTAGCATGTAGTTGAGGATCGTCTTGCTACCGGTCTGCAATTCTGCCGTGGCGCGCATACCTGGACGGATCTCAATCGCCTGCTGGCGTTCGGTAAACTCCGACCGGTCCACTTTCACCGTAACACGATAATAAGGTTCGGCACGCGGATTGCGTTCGTCCTCGAATGTATCTGCGGAAACAAAATCCACCTTGCCACGCAGCGAGCCATAGATGGTGTAGTCATAGGCCGAGAGTTTGATCGTGGCATCCTGTCCGGGTTGCACGCTGGCGATATTCTCGGGCTTCACCCGCGCTTCGACAAACATCTCCTCACCCAGCGGGATGATTTCGACAATCTCCTCGCCCGGGCGGATCACGCCACCGATGGTGGTAACGGCCAGACTGTTGACAATCCCTGCCATGGGGGAGGTGATCACGGTCCGGTTCAACTGATCCTGCGCCAGCCGCAGTTCCTGCCGGTAGGAGGTCAGCTCACGCAGCGTTTTGGAGTAGTCCTCCGCCAGCTCAAGCTCTGACTGGGTGCCGATTTCATTGTATTTCGCCTGCGCATCGCTCACAGATTTTTGCGCGCGATTGACCTCGATCAGCGCGACGATCTCTTTTTTATAGAGGCGCTGCATGTTGGCCAATTCATCCTTCAACTGGTCAAGGATTTCGCGGGCACTGGCGCGACGGCTGGTAAAATCTGTCTGACGGGCATTCAGAAGCGCCCGTTCAGACGTATAAATTCCGGGAGAGCGATCCGCCAATTCCTCCGGCACCTTGAAGTCGAAGGCACCTTCCAGCTCGGCCTCAAGCCGGTACTGTTTGATTTCCAAGGCGTCGATCCGGTCCTGCAGATCATCTGCAGCGGCGCGGAATTTGGTGTCTTGCAGGCGGGCAAGGATCTGTCCGGCCTTCACCGCATCGCCCTGATGGACATGCAATTCAGCCAGAATGCCGCCCTCAAGGTTCTGCACGATCTGGGAGCGCGAAGAAGAGACAACCTCGCCATCCGCGCGCACGATTTCATCAACCCAGGCAAAGCTGGCCCAGAGCAGAAACACCACCAGCGCGCCTGCGACCAGATAGATGATACGGCTGGCCCCGCGTGAGGTTTCGCGAAGATCGTAGCCGGTTGAGGTCATTTGGTTTCCCCTGCCGCGAGATGGGCCAGAACTTGGTCACGCGGGCCATCGACCACCATCCGGCCCGATTGCAGGATCAGCGTCCGATTGGTCAGCGACAGGATCGGCATCCGGTGCGTCGCAATCACGGTCGTGCGGCCTTCAAGCCAGGTTTCCAAACGGCTGACCAGGGTGCGTTCCAACGTCTGATCCAGCGCCGCCGTGGGCTCATCCAGCAGCACGATTGACGGGTTCTGCAACCACAGGCGTGCCCAGCCGATGGATTGGCGTTGCCCGATGGAAAGACCGCCGCCGCCGTCGAAAATTTCCAGATCGAGGCCCTTGTGGTGGTTGCGCACATGCGCGCCCAGGCCGGCAAAATCCAGCGCTGTCATCAACCGGTCGTCGTCGCGCTCCAGCTGGTTCAGGTTCAAGTTTTCGCGCAGGGTGCCGGCAAACAGGCGGACATCCTGGCTGAGATAGCCAATGTGGCGGCGCAGATCGCGCGGGTCGATCTGGGTCATATCGGTGCCGTCGATCATCACCCGGCCGCGATCCGGCGCATAAAGCCCCGACATCAGTTTGAGCAGCGTGGATTTGCCCGAGCCATTGACGCCCAGCACGGCAACCCGCTGGCCCGGTGTCACCGCGACACCCGGCACATCCAGCGTCGGCGCGCCATCTTCGTCATAGCGGAACATCACTTCGCGCAGTTCAAACCGCCCTTGCAGGCTGTCACGGCGCAGATAGGATCGTTCGTCTTCTTTTTCCTGAGCAGAATTGGCGATGGCATCCAGCCCCTCCAGCGCGCCTTTCACATTGCTCCAGCGGGCAAGTGTCGCGGCGAACTGGGTTAGGGGAGCCAGCGTCCGGCTGGTCAGAATGCCCGTCGCAATGATGGTCCCGACGGTGAATTCACCGGCAAACACCATCAACGTACCAACCACAACCGACCCGATATAGGTCGCCTGCTGCACACCCTGCGACCAATGGGTCAGGGCGCTGGACAGGCGGCGCTGCTCGGTTGCGGCATGGGTGGACAAGGTGTTCAACTCGTCCCAAAGGCGTAGCACACGATCTTCGCCGCGCTGGCTCTTGAGGGTGTCCAGCTCATTCACCACCTCATGCAGCAGGCGACCAGCCTTGGCATTGGCCCCTTGGGTCTGACGTGTCAGAGCAATCATGCGCTTCTGCATGAAATAGGCGGGCAACAGCATCAGAATGCCGCCAGCGATGATGATCCAGACAATCGGGCCGGCAATTGATGCCACCAGCAGCAGGAACACGGCGATGAAGGGGATATCAGCCAGTGTCGAAATCGTTGTCGAGGTGAAGAACTCGCGCACCGATCCAAAGTCACGCATCGCGGCAAACAAGCCTGACGGGGGCAGCGGTTTCTTGTCCGACCGCATCCCGATCAGACGGCGCATCAGGTTGTTCTGAACCGAGAGCTCAATTTGGCGTCCGGCGGCATCGGTCAGCCGGGCACGGGCCAGTTTCAGCAGCGCCTCCAGCATGATGGCGAGGAAAGCACCAACCGCCAGCACCCAAAGCGTCGCGTGGGACTGGTGCGGCACGACACGGTCATAGACCTGCAGGGAGAAGAGCGCGACCGAGACTGCCAGAATATTGGCAACCAGCGAGCCGAGCATGATTTCACCGACCTGACGGCGGTATTTGGGGAATTCCCCCCAAAACCAATGGTCACTTTCCAGCTGCGGCGTATGACGCGCGGCGATCTGTTTCAGCGAATTGCGCGCACCCAGCGTGGTGCCGGTAAAATAGGGGCCGAACTCGCCCACCGGAACATCGGCGCGATTGTCCGTGCAGGTGGTGTCATAGACGCTGAGCATGTCGCGACTTTGCGACAGCACCAGCACACATTGGCCGTTGTTCATCATTGCCAGCGCGGGCCAGCTCTCGGCGGTGAGAGGCACCTGATGATTGATCTGGGCCTGCATGCCGGTGGTTTGTAGCGCACGCGCAAGCGAGTCCACAGAGACATCGCCGGGATCGTTGCGCCACATGTGTTCGGCAACGTCACTGAGGGCGACATTGGTCCCTTTGAGGGCGGCAAAGGTCGCGATTAATGCGGCGCGGTGCTGAATGCGGGCTGTCGCATCCTCAATCAGTGCGCTGACCTCACCTATGTCACCGTCTTCCAGCAGGCCAGTTAGATCCACCTCAGCCATCGGCGGGGCTGCGGGGCCGGGTGTGGGCGTAGGTGCAGCCGAAGCTGGCGCCAGATGTGGTGCGGCTTGGGTCTCTACAGCACGGAGTACAGGTTTGCCGCCGCTGGCGCGTGCAGCATCATCCGGCGCGCGGGGGGCTGGGGGGACGGTCCGCAGCACGGTGTCATCTGTCGGGCGGTTGGAATTGCTCAAATCCGGTCCCCATCGGCCAAAAGCCCCATATCGCTTGCCAGTGCCAGCTGGATCAGAACGACTTCGTATTTTGCATCGATATGGGCGTGTTCGCGGCGTACCACTTCTTCATAGATGGACACCACATCCATGACCGAGCGTTGCCCGGCCTTAAACTGTGCCTGAAACAGGCGATAGGTCTCGCGGCTGGTCTGCGCCAGAGTTGCGGCTTCGGCCTCTTGTCTGCGATAGGAGGCAAGGCGCTGCATCTGCCGGCTGTAGTCGCGGCGCGCGTCTTCCTCGACTTCGGAGACCTGACGTTTGGCAATTTCCTTGGAGGCTTCAATCGCCTTCAGCGCGGCCGGGGTACCAAGGCCAAAGGGCTGCGCCAGATCCAGTGTCAGACCCGCGCCGGATCCATCACTGGTGACATTGCCCGCTGCAGAGACCTGCGGCAGCAGACCGGCGCGTTCCATTTTGGCCTGTTCCACACTGCGGGTGGCCTCGGCTTCCGCCTTGAGAACAGTCAGATAGGTTCCGGCTTCCGGCGGGGAGGCCAGATGCAGGTGGCTCGGGGTTTCAGCGAAGCTCTGACCGGTGATCGCCTTCAGCTCTGCGGTCGCCGTTGCGCTGGCGTCCTTGGCTGTCGCCACAGCAGAGCGCATACCATTGATTTTGCTCTGCACCACATTGAGATCGGCGCGATCCGAGACGCCGCCTTCAACGCGGCCCAACACGATACGCTCGAATTCATACATCCGTGACAGGGCGCGGGTGCCGATGGCGGCTTTCTCGGAGCCGCGCAGCCCGGACACATAGAGGCTTAGAGCGGTTTCGACACGCTCATTCATATCAATCGACAGGTTGACGGCGGCCACCTCGACGTCGGCGGCAGCAAAGGCGCGCTCTGCCTTGCGACGGCCGTTGTCGAACAGCACCTGTTCAATCAGGATACCCGCCACCAGGTCGCCGAGATCCGTGAGACTGACAGAAGGCCCCAGCGTGGGTAGCCAGTTTTTCGACTTAGCTTCGGCGCGCAGTTTGGCGCTGGTCAGTTCTGCCTCCGCGGCACGGGCAGAGGCGGAGATCGTTGACTTGGCCACGACGTCATAGACGCTGCCGTCTTCCAGCAGCGATTGGCGCTGCATCAGCGTGGAGATCACGGCTGAAGGGTTCTTGGCATCTGGCTGGGCAAAGCTGCTGGCGCGACGGCTGACATCCGTATCGGCGCCTTCGCCGGGTTTGGCAAAGGGCAGGGATTGCATACAGGCAGACAGGCAGCACAACAGTGCCACCGCGCCAATGGGTCGTCCCAATTGCATCCTGCCCCCTCGCATCGCCTGTGTCCTTACCCTTGTGTCCGGGTATTTGGTCGAGAGGGTCAGCTATAGTGTTTGACCGCCCCCCGGTCGACCTGTTTTCGGATCAGATGACGACCTGTACGTCCTGATCGACGATCAGTGTCGTGCCGTCATTTCCGATCGTATAGACATTATACAGCTCGCCATCGACGATGCGGGTTCCAGTGCTAGATGCGTTGCCCCCCGTCACTGTGATCTTGTCTTGGTCGTTATCGCTACCGTGAATGGTCAGCGTGTTAGAATTGTTCGACAGCGCCTTGATGTCAGCTTCGCTCAGCGTCAGCTGGGCGTCGGTGGAAAATTTCAGATCGAGGTTGTCAATATTGAAATTGCCAAGCTGGGCATGGTCAAGCGTGCCTGCGTTCGTCGCGTTATCGTCAAAGATCACAAGCGTGCTGGACGTATTGCCCAGGTTGTCACTGCGCGACAAGACAAGATGGGTGCCATCGGGAATGGGGGTTCCAAAGGCAAATTCGGTCCCGTCTTGGGGGTCTACGGTCTTGCTCGCGGCAGGCGTACTCACTGTGCCGGCCGGATCAAGAGTGTTGACCGCATAGTTGTCGGTGGCGTCCTTTGTCTCAAGCTCAAGAATGCCTTGGCCCGTAATCTTGAGTGCGTAGATCGAGGCGGGGTCCACCACGGTGTCGATATCGAACTGCTCCGTGACCGTGTCGGTGTTTCCGGCCGCATCGGTTGCCGAAATGGTCGCGAGGACCGAACGGTCGCCGTCTGGCAGATCGTCATCGTTAAGCGTGGCGCTCCAGTTACCCAGTGCATCGACTGTTGCTGTCACCTCAATTCCATCCACAATGACCTTCACACTCGATCCGGGTTCAACAGTCCCGTTGAAGGTGACGCCAGCCTGTTGTTCTGCCTTGGTGATGATGTCATCGGCAGTCTGGTTTGGTCGAACAGTGAGCGGGTCAACAAGTGTATCGAGGGCGACAGTGTCAGAGACACTTGCGGTGTTGCCCGCGTCATCCACGATCGAAGCCGAGATTGGCAGCGTTCGTTCACCGGTCGGGATATCGTTGGCCGGGAAGGTGGTGGCCCAATTGCCGTTTCCGTCTGCGACAACTTGGCGGCTCGCCGCGCCGAGGCCAACAGTCACGGTCAGACCCGGTGTCGCGGTACCGCTGATTTCGACACCGTCCGCACGTTCGACGGCGTTGATCACATCGTCGAGTTCGATCGGGTCGGGAGATAGCGCCACAGTGCCTACAACGGTGTCTACCCGCAGGGCAGAGGAGGCCGAAGCGGTGTTACCCGCCGCGTCCGTTGCCGACACTGTGACCGAGGTATTGTATTCGCCAGCCGCCAGCGCGCCCGGCTCGAAAAGGGCGCTCCAAGTGCCATTTGCAGCCACGGTCGCAGTACGGGTCACACCCGCGACAGTTACCTCAACGGCAGACCCTGGCTCGGCAGCGCCGGTAAGCGTCACACCGGCCTGTGCCTCGGCGGCGTTGACGATATTGTCACCGCCTGCCTGATTGGGATCGATGCTGACCGCGGTCGAGGTGTCGACGCGCAGGGTGCCTGTCGTGCTCTCACTGTTCCCGGCGGCATCGGTCGCGGTGACGCTGACCGGAGCGTCATATTCGCCGGGGGTGATTTCACCAGTGGTATAAGGCGCGCTCCAGCGGCCCTGTGCATCCGCCGTCACGGTGCGGGTGATGCCCTGGAAGGTGACAGCAACGGATGCACCGGCCTCAGCAGTGCCGGTCAAGGTGAGGCCGCCTGCGGCTTCCGCACCATTCAGCACGTCATCGCCCCCGGCCTGCCCGTTGTCGAGACCGACGCTGGTCGTGGTGTCGACGTGGATCTGGCTGCTTGTCGAGGCGGTGTTGCCGTAGGCATCGGTCGCCGTCGCCGTCACGGTTGTGTCATACGTTCCATCGGCAATGTCGGACCCGGCAAAGCTCGCAGTCCATTGCCCCTGAGCATTGGCCGTCACGGTGCGGGTTGCATTGCCCAGCTGTACCACAACGCTGGCGCCTGCCTCGGCGGTGCCGGTCAGATCCAGGCCGTTGTTGGCCTCGACCGCGTTGATCAGGTTGTCCCCCGCAATGGGGTTGCTGAGTGCGACCTCGGTTTCGGTGTCCACCCGGACGGTGCCGGTGGTGGAGGCTGTGTTGCCGAGTGCGTCGGTCGCAGTGACCGAGACGTTGGCGTCATATTCGCCGGTCGGGATCTCGCTGGTGGCGAAATCCGCACTCCAGTTGCCCTGCGCATCCGCTGTCACGGTATGCGTGGTGCCCTCAAGCGTCACGGCGACGCTGGCACCGGCTTCGGCCTTGCCGGTTAGGGTTACACCGCTGGTCACTTCCGGCGCGGAAATCACATTGTCGCCTGCCTGAACTGCGTCGAGAGACGCCGTAGTTTCGGTGTCCACAGGGATCGAGGTTGAGGTGGAGCTGGTATTGCCACTGGTGTCCGTTGCCACGGCAGAGACGCTAGCGTCATAGGTGCCGGTTGCGATCTCCGAGCTGAGATAGCTAGCCGACCAGTTGCCCTGTGCGTCAGCTGTCACGGTGCGGCTAACCCCCTGGAAGGTCACCACAACACTTGATCCGGCTTCGGCCGTACCCGTCAGGGTGATGCCTGCCGCCTGCTCGGCACCGCTGATCATGTGATCGTTGCCCACTTGGGTGTTGATGGTCACACGGGTCTCGGTGTCGACATCAACAGTGTGGGAGGTGGTGCTGGTGTTGCCAAAGGAATCGGCGCTGGTGACTTCGATGGTGGAGCTGTAAATGCCCGTCGCCACCTCGTTCACGCTGTAGTTCACCGACCAAGTGCCGTTATCCGCGACCGTAGTGGTGCGGGTGACGCCCTGGAATTCCACGCTGACGCTGGCACCGGCTTCACCAGTACCGTTGATCACAACACCATCGGCCACTTCGATATAGTTGATGTGATCATCGCCCTCGACGGTGTTGACAGCGATCGGTGGCGGTGTGGTGTCGATGATGACCGAAGGGCCATCAAGATTAAATTCGGTTCCGTCCGGGTCCTTTACGTAGACTGTTGTCTCATACGAGCCGTCCGGCGGCATGTTGGTGACCGGGAAATTGGCAACCCAGGTGCCATCGTCCTTAACCGTGACCGTTTCGGTGATGGTGCCCAGTGTCACCTCGACGGTGGAGCCAGGGGCACCGGTGCCGCTGACGACCACATCGTCGGTAGTGGAACCGGCGACGGGGTATGTTGCATCGGGGTTGTCGACGGTTGGTGTCACGGCACCGCCGCCGCCACCACCACCACCACCGCCACCGCCACCAACGATGGCAGCTGCACCGACCACACCGGCTGCTGCACCAGCGGTGCCGAGACCGCCGATCAGAGGAGCCACAAGAGGCGCAACAACTGGCTCAATACGTTCTACGTCAAGGAACACCATATCATCATAGGCGCTCCACTTGCCGCTCAGATCGAGGGGTTCGTAGCTGGCATAGAGCATCCCATCGGTGCGGTCCTCCAGAACCACCTCGACGAAGTTGCCTTCCTCACTGAGGAACAGGTTTTTACTTCCTGTTGCACCGGTGTTGAAGAAATCATCCAGTACCACCACCTGGCCGTCGATCAGCGTAATATGAAGGTCTTGTCCGCGCCGCGCATAGCTCTCGACATCGGACGGTCCGAGGTTCAGCGAAATGTCTTTCGCTGCTGCCGTTGCAATCGTCGCTTGGGGGGTGTCAGCAGATGTACCATGCTGCTTGGTGCCCGCCATGTCGCGGACGATGTATCCAACCGTACTCATTTTTATATACCGCTCGTCAAAGACCAAAGCGCCAGAATCGTAGCGCCAAGGTAGCCTGCATTGTTTTGCCCATCGACCGTCTCCGCGGTCATATTGCCGCCATATTGCTGCCTTCCCAGCAGCCTTGTCTAGGTTTTGATGAGCGGATTTTTACCGAAAAGATCGGGGTGTGGCTAATTTGTAGTCAATTTGCATCAAAGTTTATCGGGACATTTTTGTTAATGTCCCCCTCTGGTTGACGTTAGGGAATTGACCGAAGTGGTTTTGCGATATGTTTGCGTCAACCCGGAGCGTTCATCGGCCTTGTATCACAGGCAGTTTCTGAAACTTAGCGTAATCTGGGCGGCGCGAGTCGCGCGCAGCTTTGCCAGCCCGGGTCACGTGGATATCGCCGATGTGTGAACGAGTGTTCTTTTAAAACGCACTGGCAATTAACCAAAAAGACACCAGTTTCAGATAGGATAAAGGGCATAATTGGTGTAGAGTTGATCCTAAGTACACGACGCCGAAACCCAGGCCGCAGCTGGAATGTCACCGCTCAGAGTGACCCGCTTGTCTTGTATAGCCGGATCCGGTGCCGAGCAGAATTCAGACGAATATTTTCACGCGGACATTCCTTGGCCCTCGCGCTGGGCGCCCTCTGTCCGTGTGCGATCTTGGACCCCAGGAGGACCGGCGCGCAGTAACTAGGAGGCTAGAGCCAGATGAAAGACATTGCCGAAATCTTTGCCGAACAATACGGCGAAACGCGCGAGCAGGAGATGTCGTTGCAGGACTATCTGAATGCCTGCCGCGATGATCCCAGCATGTACGCCAATGTCGCTGAGCGTATGCTCAAGGCGATTGGCGAAGAAGAACTGGTCGATACATCGAAAGATGCGCGACTGGGGCCGATCTTTCAGAACCGCACAATCAAACGATACTCTGCCTTCAAAGATTTCTACGGCATGGAGGACACGATTGAGCGGATCGTGGGCTACTTCCGCCACGCCGCGCAGGGGTTGGAAGAGCGCAAACAGATCCTCTACCTGCTGGGCCCCGTTGGCGGCGGCAAATCCTCTCTCGCGGAACGGCTGAAGCGTCTGGTCGAGGATCAGCCGATCTACGTTCTGAAGGCAGGGGACCAGTTGTCCCCCATTTTCGAGAGCCCGCTTGGCCTCTTCGATCCGGTGCGGATGGGCAAACTTCTGAACGATGAATACGGGATCGCGCAGCACCGCCTGCCCGGGCTGATGTCACCTTGGGCGGTGCAGCGGCTTGATGAATTCGGCGGCGATATCAATAAATTTTCGGTGGTGCGACTGTATCCGTCTCGGCTGCGCCGGATCTGCGTGGCCAAGGTTGAGCCGGGGGATGAGAACAATCAGGACATTTCTACCCTGGTGGGCAAAGTCGACATTCGCCAGCTGGAGCATTTCAGCCAGGACAACCCGGATGCCTATAGCTTCTCAGGCGGTCTGAACCGCGCAACACAGGGCATTCTTGAATTTGTTGAGATGTTCAAGGCTCCGATCAAGATGCTGCACCCGCTGCTTACCGCGACGCAGGAAGGCAATTATATGGGGACCGAAAGCTTCGGCGCGATCCCCTTTACCGGCCTGATCCTTGCTCATTCCAATGAATCTGAATGGCAGCAGTTCAAGAACAACAAGAACAATGAAGCCTTCATTGACCGGGTATCGATTGTGAAGGTGCCGTACTGCCTGCGCGTCACCGAGGAGGCGAAGATCTACGACAAGCTGATTGAGCACAGCGAGCTTGCAGCAGCGCCCTGTGCCCCTGAGACGTTGAAAATCCTCAGCCGGTTCTCGGTTCTCACCCGGCTGAAGCCGCATGAGAACTCCAACCTCTATTCGAAGCTACGGGTCTACGATGGCGAGAGCCTGAAGGACACCGACCCCAAAGCGAAAACCGTGCAGGAGTATCAGGATCGCGCCGGAGTTGATGAGGGCATGAACGGGATCTCCACGCGGTTTGCCTTCAAGGTGCTGTCGACCACGTTCAACTTCGACACCGATGAGGTCGCAGCTGATCCGGTTCATCTGATGTATGTGTTGGAACAGATGATCAAGCGCGAGCAGTTCCCAACGGAGACGGAGGCAAAATATCTTGCCTTCATCAAGACAGAATTGGCGCCGCGCTATGAGGAGTTCATCGGCAACGAAATCCAGAAGGCCTATCTGGAGAGCTATACCGAATACGGGCAGAACGTGTTCGACCGGTATATCTCCTACGCTGACGCTTGGATTGAGGAGCAAGATTACAAGGACCCCGATACTGGCCAGCTCTATGATCGCGAGGTTTTGGATGCGGAGCTCAGCAAGATTGAAAAACCCGTCGGCATCGCCAACCCCAAGGATTTCCGCAATGAGGTTGTGAAATTCGCCCTGCGCCACCGCGCCAATACCGGCTCAAACCCGGCGTGGAATTCCTATGAGAAGCTGCGCGATGTGATCGAAAAACACATGTTCAGCCAGGTCGAGGAGCTGCTTCCGGTGATTTCCTTTGGCTCCAAGAAGGACAGCAAAACCGAGGGCAAACATCAGGAGTTCGTCGAACGGATGCGCAGCCACGGTTACACCGACCGGCAGGTCCGCAGGTTGGTGGAGTGGTACATGCGCGTGAACAAGGCGGGCTAACAGAAAAAGGGTGGGTGCCAGATGCATCATTTTATCGACAGGCGCGCCAATCCCAAGGGCAAGAGTTTGGGGAACCGGCAACGGTTCCTTGAACGTGCCCGCGAAAGTATCAAGGAACGTGTCGACAGATCGGTCCGAGATAAGTCGATCAAGGATGGTGGTGGCATCCCGGCCGAGGGCGAGAAGGTCACCATCCCCTCCCGCGGGCTGAAGGAACCCCGGTTTCACCATTCCCCCAAGGGGGGGCGGCGGCGCCATGTGCTGCCGGGCAACAAGGAATTCGTGGTTGGCGATACGCTGAAACGACCCCAGGGCGGTGCGGGTGAGGGCGGCAAACAGGCCTCCGAGGATGGTGATGGCGCGGATGAATTCTCCTTCACCCTGACGCGGGACGAATATCTTGAAATTCTGTTCGATGGGCTGGAGCTGCCGGATCTGGTCGAAAAGGCCACTGTAGAGACAGAAACTATCGGAACACGCCGCGCCGGGCTGACCACGGCGGGCACGCCGAATAACCTCAACCTTGTGCGGACCATGCGCAATTCCTTGGGGCGCCGGATCGCGTTGCAGCGGCCCTCCGCCAGATCTATTGCCGAGCTACAGGCCGAGATTGAAGAGCTGGAGTCGCTGTCGGAGCGTAGCGAAAAACAGCAGATCCATCTCGAGGATTTGCGCCATCGGCTGGAGGTGTTGGAGCGCAAACGTCGGGTAGTGGGCTACATTGACCCGCTGGATCTGCGGTATGATACGCATGTGCCAGAGAAAATCCGCAATTCGCGCGCGGTCGTCTTCTGCCTTATGGATGTGTCGGGTTCCATGCAGGAGCGGGAGAAGGATCTGGCGAAACGCTTCTTCCTGCTGCTGCATCTGTTTCTGACGCGCAGCTATGAACACACCGAACTGGTGTTCGTGCGCCATACCCATCACGCGCAGGAGGTCGATGAAGAGACGTTTTTCTATGCGCGCGAAACTGGTGGCACCATTGTCTCGACCGCGCTGGAAAAAATGAAGGAGATCGTCGCTGAACGGTATCCGCCGGATGAATGGAACATCTATGGCGCGCAGGCGTCTGACGGGGAAAACTTCGGCAATGACTCGGCGCGCTGCAAGGCGCTGCTACTGGAGGATCTGCTGCCGGTTTGTCAGTACTACGCTTACGTCGAAATCGTCGATGAAAACGCAGAGATGCTGTTGAACAATCCCGAGGCGGGCGAGGATTTGTGGCAGAACTATCGGCAGGTGAAGGCACAGGCTCCGCATTTTGAAATGCAGCGCGTGTCGCAGCCATCGCATATCTATCCGATTTTCCGGGAGTTTTTCCTTCCCAAGGCAAAAGGGGCGCAGAATGCAGGCGGGTGACACTGTCGCGAAACCGATGTTCACAGGGCCGGAATGGACCTTTGAGTTGTTGGAAGTCGCGCGCGATGCGATTGAGGAAATCGCGCTCAATGATCTGGGGCTGGACGTCTATCCAAACCAGATCGAGATCATCTCGGCCGAACAGATGCTGGATGCCTATTCCTGCGTCGGCCTGCCCCTGATGTATCAGCACTGGTCGTTTGGGAAGCATTTTGCCCGTGATGAGGCGCTTTACCGGACCGGGCGACAGGGGCTGGCCTACGAGATTGTCATCAACTCAAACCCCTGTATCAGCTACAATATGGAAGAGAACACCATGGCCATGCAGACGCTGGTCATGGCGCATGCGGCCTTTGGGCATAATCATTTCTTCAAGAACAACTATCTGTTCCAGCAATGGACCGATGCGGCTGGTATCCATGATTACCTGGCCTTCGCCAAGAATTACATCTCGGCCTGCGAGGAACGCTATGGCCTCAGCGCGGTTGAGGAAATCCTTGATGCGGCCCATGCATTGCAGTCGCAGGGGGTGTTTCGCTACGGGCGCCCGCCCAAACCAACTACCGAAGAATTGGCCGCGATGCAGAAGGTGCGCGAGGGTCATGAGAGCGCGCAGAGCGTATTGGACATCTGGACCGATGCGACGTTGGGCCGGGACAAGCTGGAACAGATCAAGGATGAACCCTACAGTGCCCGCCGCAAGCTGATGAATCTGCCGCAGGAGAACCTGCTGTATTTTCTGGAAAAGCACAGTCCGGTGCTGGAGCCTTGGCAATGCGAGATCCTGCGCATTGTGCGGATGCTGGCGCAGTATCTTTATCCGCAGAAGCAGACCAAGGTCATGAATGAGGGGTGCGCGACCTTTGTGCATTATTACATCATCAACAAGCTGTTCGAGCAGGGGCGCCTGACCGAAGGCTCCTATATGGAAATGATGCACAGCCACACCAATGTAGTGCTCCAGCCCGAGTATGACGACCCGCGTTACTCGGGCATCAATCCCTATGCGCTCGGCTTTGCGATGATGCAGGATATCCGGCGGATCTGCGAGGCGCCGACCGATGAGGACCGGGAGTGGTTCCCTGATTTTGCAGGTGATCCGGATTGGCGCCGGGTGATGCGGGACGCCTGGGCCAACTACCGGGATGAAAGCTTCATCCAGCAGTTCCTGTCGCCGCATCTCATTCGCAAGTTCAAGCTGTTCACCCTCGCGGATGATGCGGATCAATCACATCTGGTGGTGAGCCAGATTCACAACCGAACCGGCTATCGCTCCGTGCGCCGGGATCTCGCCCATTCTTACGATCTGGCCTATTTAGAGCCTGATATTCAGGTCACCGACGCCGACCTGAAGGGCGATCGCGAGCTGAAGCTGACCCATACCGTTCGGGACGGAATCCACCTGTCGGAGGAGGACCGCGACGAGGTGCTGAAGCACCTGCGCAGGCTATGGGGATACGATGTCAGTCTTGCGGCAGTCGATGCAGGGGAATGAGGCTGGATCAGGGGATCTGAGCCCGCAATTGCTCCTCAAGTGAGGTTTTGGCCGCCAGTATATGTTCTGCCGTGAGCCGGGCGGCCTGTTCAGCATCGCGCGCTTCGCAGGCGCGGAGAATAGCGCGATGTTCCTGGTCGCTGCGGGCCATGCCGTCACTCATGATCAACTGCGCCCGCAGATAGCGGTCGATACGATCCATCGCGCCCTCAACGACTTCGACATGGTAGGGCAGGCCGCTGACGCCATAGAGCGTGCCGTGGAATTGCCGGTTCAGCGGTCCCCATTGCATCGGATCATTGCAGGCCGCAAAGGCATCCAGATGCGCATGGGCCTGATCTGTGATCTCTTGCGTCATGTTGGCAACCGCGGCGCGGATAATATCGGCCTCAAGTTTTGCGCGCAGATCAAAAATCTCGGAGGCATCCTGCATCGACAGGGTCGCGACCACCGCTCCTTTGTAGCGCTGTGAGGTGACCAACCCCTGTTGTTCCAAACGGGCGATGGCCTCGCGTACGGGAAAGCGCGAGGTGCGAAAGGCCTTGGCGATTTCATCCTGTCGCAGGGGGGTGCCGTCAGAGAGCTCGCCGGTGATGATTGCCTTCTGCAGGGCACGAAAAATGATCGTCGCCGCAGACTCACTCTTGGAGATATCGATAGCGTGCAGTTTCAATCCGGTTCCTCGGCCAAAGCGGAGCATGTGAGGTTGATTATGCCTGTGGTTGAACCTTGCCGCCAGCCCTGTGGGCGTGTCTGAATCCGGATTCGACGGATGCGCAGCCCAAATGAAAACGCAGGCCGGGTGGCCTGCGTCATGGTTTTGTCTGTCGTGTCTTATTTGCGATGCAGGATCAGAATTCGACGACGGCGCGGATCGATTTGCCTTCATGCATCAGGTCGAACCCGTGGTTGATTTCATCAAGAGACAGCTTGTGGGTAATCATCGGATCGATTTCGATCTTGCCGTCCATATACCAGTCTACAATCTTGGGCACATCCGTCCGCCCGGCCGCGCCGCCGAAGGCGGTGCCGCGCCAGCTGCGGCCTGTGACCAGCTGGAACGGACGGGTGGAGATTTCGGCACCTGCCGGTGCAACGCCGATAATGATGCTCTCACCCCAGCCTTTATGCGCAGCTTCAAGCGCGGTCCGCATCACCTGTACATTGCCCGTGGCATCGAAGGTGTAATCTGCGCCACCTTTGGTCAGCTCCACGAGATGAGCGACCAAATCGCCGTCAACCTCAGCCGGGTTCACAAAATCGGTCATGCCAAACTGCGTGGCCATCTCGACCTTGCCGGGGTTGAGGTCCACACCGACGATCTGATCCGCACCGGCCAAGCGCAGGCCCTGAATCACGTTGAGGCCAATCCCGCCGAGACCAAAGACAATCGCGCGTGAGCCGATCTCTACCTTGGCGGTGTTGATCACCGCGCCGATACCCGTGGTGACACCGCAACCGATGTAGCAGACCTTGTCGAAAGGGGCGTCTTTGCGGATTTTGGCCAAGGCGATTTCGGGCACCACCGTGTGGTTGGCGAAGGTGGAGCACCCCATGTAGTGGTAGATCGGCGTGCCATCCAGCATTGAGAACCGTGTGGAGCCGTCGGGCAGCAGGCCTTGCCCTTGCGTTGAGCGGATCGCCTGACACAGGTTGGTCTTGGGGTTGAGGCAGTATTCGCATTCGCGGCATTCCGGCGTGTAAAGCGGGATCACATGGTCGCCCACTTCCAGGCTGGTCACGCCTTCGCCCACTTCGACCACGACGCCTGCACCCTCATGGCCCAGAATTGCCGGAAAGATCCCCTCGGGATCATCACCAGAGCGGGTGAACTCATCCGTGTGGCAAAGACCAGTTGCTTTGATTTCGACCAGCACCTCGCCCTTTTTCGGGCCTTCGAGGTTCACCTCCATAATCTCCAGCGGTTTGCCCGGGGCAACGGCCACAGCGGCGCGAGTGCGTATCATGGTGAAATTCCTTTGTTCTGTCTGTGACGGCAGGCGCCAATTGCGCTGAGCCGCATATTGGCAGACCCGTTGGGGGGGCGTAAACCACCCGCCGTCGCGGGATGTGCATTTCTTGCTGTCGCCAGTCTAACGATGCTGATCGATTGCGCCCTGAAAAAATACGACAGCGGGGCTTCCGTTCCCGTCATCCCGGAGCCAGTTCGCGCTCAGGGTGGCTTCGATGTTGAAAGGATTTAATTTCACACGGATAGGCTCTTGACCTTCCTGTGACTGGAAGCCCCATATCAGCGAAGTTACGATCTTAATGACAATGTCTGGAAGGTGTCAGCCATGGAAAAATCACATGTCAGGGAGCGGACTATTGAGGTGACCGGCCTGAGCTGTGCGGGCTGTGTTGGCCGGGCAGAGCGGGCGTTGGCTGCGGTGCCAGGGGTGAAGGAGGCGTCCGTCAATCTGGCAACCAGCAAGGCGCGCGTTGTTGGTTCGTCCGAGGTATCGGCGGAGGGTCTGCGCGGAGCCTTGAAAACGGTCGGATACCCGGCGGCAGAGGCGACGATTGAGTTGCAGATCAGTGGTCTCACCTGCGCAAGCTGCGTTGGTCGCGTCGAACGCGCTCTGCAACAGGTCGACGGGGTGGTTTCGGCAGACGTGAACCTTGCACAGGAGCAGGCCCATGTGACCTATCTGGCCGGGGTGCTGACCGCCGAGGATCTGCTGAAGGCCAGCAAGCACGCAGGTTATCCCGCGACCCCAATCGGGAACACGCAAAGCGACGCCGATAGCCTGAAGGTTGAAAAGGAAGCTGAAATTCAGCGTCTTGGCTGGGAATTCCTTATCGCCGCGGCCCTGACGCTACCTGTCTTTGTGATTGAGATGGGTGGCCATATGATCCCTGCGCTGCACCATTGGGTTGCGCGCACCATCGGCACCGGAAACAGCCATATTCTGCAATTCCTGCTGACAACACTGGTGTTGTTTGGTCCCGGTCTGCGGTTCTACCGCCAGGGGGTGCCTGCGCTGCTGCGCGCTGCGCCGGATATGAATGCGCTGGTGGCGATCGGGACCGCGGCGGCCTACGGGTATTCGGTGGTGGCAACCTTTGCCCCGGACCTGCTGCCTGCGGGAACCGCCAATGTCTACTACGAGGCGGCAGCGGTAATCGTCACCCTGATCCTGTTGGGGCGCTGGCTGGAGGCCCGCGCCAAGGGGCGCACCGGCGCTGCGATCCGTGCTCTGGTCGGGCTGCAGCCCAAGGTCGCGTTGGTTGTTACGGGCACCAAGGCGGAGGAGCGTCCGGTCTCGGAGCTGCGCGTTGGCGATCATCTGCGGGCGCGACCGGGTGAGCGGATCGCCGTAGATGGCACGGTTTTGACCGGACGCTCCTTTGTTGATGAGAGCATGATCACCGGAGAACCGATTCCCTTGGAGAAAGCTGATGGCGATGTGCTAACGGCAGGCACCATCAATGGGGCTGCGGTTTTGGACTATCGCGCCACCCATGTCGGCGCCGATACGCTGCTGGCGCAGATCGTGCGCATGGTGGAGCAGGCGCAGGGCGCCAAACTGCCGGTGCAGGCGCTGGTGGATCGTGTGACACTGTGGTTTGTCCCGGCGGTGATCGTGATTGCGGCGCTGACGGTCGCTGTCTGGCTGCTGTTTGGCCCGGACCCGGCCCTGCCCTTGGCGCTGGTTGCGGGGGTGTCTGTGCTGATCATCGCCTGCCCCTGTGCAATGGGGCTGGCGACGCCAACGTCAATCATGGTTGGGATTGGGCGTGCGGCACAGATGGGCGTGCTGTTTCGCAAGGGAGACGCTCTGCAACGGTTGCAGGATACGCGCGTGGTTGCTTTGGATAAGACGGGCACCCTGACGGAAGGCCGCCCGACACTGACCATGCTGCGCTGTGCCGACGGGTTTGACAGGGCCGGGCTGCTGCCACTGCTGGCGGCGGCAGAGGCCCAGTCGGAACATCCGATCGCACGGGCCATAACGGCGGCAGCGGGGGCGGATATCCCGCAGGCGACAGAGGTCGAGGCCATCCCAGGATATGGTTTGCGTGCCACTGTAGCGGGCCAGCTGGTTCTTATCGGGGCTGCACGACTGATGACGCGTGAGGGTGTTTCCTGTGCGCCATTTGAGGCGGAGGCTGAGAGTCTCGCCGCGCGCGGTGCAACCACGCTATATGCGGCAGTTGATGGGCGCCTGGCCGGGTTGGTGGCCGTAACCGATCCCGTCAAAGAGGGCAGCCGTGCCGCTGTAAAGGCCATGGCCGCGCAGGGGCTGAAGGTTGCGATGCTGACCGGCGATGGGGCGGCCACGGCGCAGGCTATCGCTGATGATCTGGGGATTGAGATCGTTGAAGCGAACTGTTTGCCCGGTGATAAGGTGAGCGCATTGGAGGCGCTGCAGAAGCAACATGGGGCCCTTGCCTTCGTTGGTGACGGGATCAATGATGCCCCGGCTCTCGCGGCGGCAGACGTCGGGATTGCAATCGGCACTGGCACCGATGTGGCCATTGAGACAGCTGATATCGTCCTGGTCTCTGGCGACCTGCGCGGGGCGGTCAACGCCATTAAGATCAGCCGGGCGACGTTGCGCAATATCCGGCAGAATTTGGGGTGGGCCTTTGGTTACAATATACTTCTGGTGCCTGTGGCTGCGGGAGTCCTTGTGCCCTTCGGCGGGCCGCTTTTGTCGCCTGGATTGGCGGCTGGTGCGATGGCGCTGTCCAGTGTGTTTGTGCTCAGCAATGCGCTGCGCTTGCGTGGGCTGCGGTCGGACATAGGTCAGTCAGAGACACCGGCGGATCCAACACCCGCGCAGCAGATGAAAGAGGTGCGACCATGAACATTGGTGATGTGGCCAGCCGCTCTGGCCTGCCGGCCAAGACCATTCGCTATTACGAAGACATTGGTCTGATTAAACCGCGGCGCAGTGATAATGGCTATCGTTGCTTTGCGGAGACCGACCTGCACAAGCTGGCGTTTCTGGGCCGCGCCCGCGCGCTTGGCTTTACCATCGAAGATTGCCGGACGCTGCTTGCGCTTTATGAGGATGAGAGTCGGGCCAGTGCCGACGTGAAACAATTGGCGCAGGAGCATCTCGATAAGATCAATATCAAGATCGCCGATCTTGAAGCGATGCGGGATACTCTGTCGGAGCTGGTGACCTGTTGCGCAGGTGACAATCGGCCTGACTGCCCCATTCTGCGTGATCTGTCGCAGCCACCTGAAACGGGTGAATAATCGGGCAGTTCAATCAGATCAGCCGATGTTTGTGATGTGAGGTGACGCGCGGCGCATTCGAGGCCCTATGCAACTCGGGAGGGTCAGGCAGTGGGGCAACAGCAGCCGAGGGAGGAGCGGCTCTTGCTGCGAATGCGTCGCGCGCATCACCGAGATAAGGTGCGCTATCCGCGCAAACAAGAGGCGAGAGCCGCCTGACGCGGCGTCCGCAATTCTCAGCATAAAACAGCCGAAAGAGGGGCGGGCGGAGGGCTCGCGACAACCTAGGCCCAAGAGGTTGTGCGCGAAGGGTTTCAGCAGTTGGCAGCGCGCAGACCTAAAATGGCACGGGCTTCGGCGCATGTTGCCACAGGGCGGTTGTAGCGATCACATAGATCTGCGGCGCGGCGCACCAATGCGGCGTTGGAGGGCGCAAGCGTATGGCGGTCCAGCCGCAGATTGTCCTCCAGCCCGGTGCGTGTGTGACCACCCGCTGCGATGGCCCATTCGTTGACGTCCAGCTGACCGGCACCAATCCCAGCGGCGCACCACTGCGCGTCCGGAACAAGCCGCTGCATGGTCTTCACGTAATAGTCGAAGACGTCGCGATCCACCGGCATCGCGTTTTTGACACCCAGTACGAACTGCACATAGAGCGGGGCCTTCAGTCGACCGTCCCGTGACATCGCCACTGCCTGATGAATGTGCGAGAGGTCAAAGGCCTCAATCTCCGGTTTGACGTCATACGCCAGCATCTGCTCCGCCAGCCAGTCCACCAGATCCGGTGGGTTCTCATAGACGCGGGTCGGGAAGTTGTTGGAGCCGACAGAGAGCGAGGCCATGTCGGGTCGCAGCGACAACATGCCGCCGCGTTCGCGCCCGGCCCCTGACCGCCCGCCAGTCGACAGCTGGATGATCATATCAGGGCAGTGATGACGGATCCCGCCCATGAGCCGGGCGAAGCGGTCGGGATCCGAGGTCGGCGTCTCATCCTCAAGCCGGACATGGCAATGTGCGATGCTGGCACCGGCTTCATAGGCTTCATGGGTGCTTTCGATCTGCTCTTCAATGCTGATTGGTACGGCCGGATTATGAGCTTTGCGCGGAACAGAGCCGGTAATGGCGACGCAGATGATGCAAGGATTGTTCATGATCAGCCTCCTCAGATATCAAAGAACACGGTTTCATCCGGTCCCTGTAGATGAATGTCGAAGCGATAGACCAAAGGTGTTTCGGCGGTGTCCGTGTCTGCTTGCCCCTGCCTCCGAGCGAGGAGAGTGCTGCGTCGAGCGGTCTGCTCAATCAGCTTCAACACAGGGTCGTTACCGTTAGCTTCATGCTCTTCCTCGAAGTAGAGCCGGGTATTCAGGCCAACGTTGATGCCGCGCGCCACAATCCAGAGGTTGATATGGGGCGCCATCATTTGGCCGCCGCGGCCGTGAACCGGACCGGGCTTCACGGTTTCAAACTGCCAGTCGCCGGTATCAAAATCTGAAATCACGCGCCCCCAGCCCCGGAACCCGGCCTCGACCTGTTGCGGCTTCCCTTCCGGTTGGGGCGTCTCCCGGTGCGCATATATCCCCTTGGCGTTGGCCTGCCAGACCTCGAGCAACACATCTTTCAGCGGGGCGCCAGTGCCATCCAGAACCTGGCCTTCGATGCGGATGCGCTGGCCCTTGGCCTCTGGCCCCGCGATATCCTGCCCCAGCTCGGTCTCGTAGATGTCAAACCCGGCAGCGCCGGGAGCCAGACCGATATGGACATAAGGCCCTGCAGTTTGTGAGGGTGTTTCCTTCAGCGACGTCATCAGTTCCCCTCCATTCGGTTCTCGAACATCGTCGACCGACGTCCGCGCAGAACGATGTCGAACCGATAAGCGATCAGATCCAGTGGGCGGGTTTCATTCATATCGAGCCGCGCGATCAACTGCTGTACGGCGACTGGATCCGGGATGGTGCTGACAATGGGGCAGCGGGCAATCAGCGGGTCGCCTTCGAAGTAAAGCTGGGTGATCAGGCGCTGGGCAAAGGCGCTGCCGAAGACCGAAACGTGAATATGCGCCGGACGCCAGTCGTTGATACCGTTGCGCCAGGGATAGGCTCCTGGTTTCACCGTGCGAAAGGCATAGGCGCCATTGTCATCTGTCAGCACCCGACCGCAGCCTCCGAAATTCGGGTCTAATGCGCCCAAATAGCCGTCTTTCTTGTGCCGGTACCGGCCAGAGGCATTGGCCTGCCAGATTTCGACCAACGTGTTGGGGACAGGTCGTGCGTTTTCGTCCAGGACCCGGCCATGCAGCAGGATCCGCTCGCCGACCGGACTGCCGCCATCACGCGCGAAATTGGTCAGAAGATCGTTATCGCATTCTGCGATGTCAGTTGGCGCAAAGGTCGGGCCGGTGATTTCGCTCGCCGTGTTCTCCAGACTGAGCAGGGGCAATCGCGGTGACCGGCTAACCGATGTTTTGTAGTCCGGTGTAAAAGCGGGCGGGTGCCAGCGGCGGTCGCGGGAGAAGTAATCAGGGGGCGTCATGGCTGTCTCCTGCATGATCGTCTGTGGCCTCTTTTTCGGCGGCCATCTCGGCATAGGTTGTCTTGGCGAGCTTCAACGCATGATTGGCGCGTGGCACCCCGGCATAAATGGCGACATGCTGAAAAACTTCCGCAATATCTTCGGGGGTTGCCCCTGTGTTTGCGGTCGCGCGTATGTGCATCGGGATCTCGTCAAAATTGCCGAGTGCTGCCAAGAGCGCGAGCGTCAGCATAGACCGCTCGCGGCGGCTGATCTGATCTGAAGCCCAGACCGTGCCCCACGCGGCTTCGGTAATCAGCTGCTGAAACGGCGCGTCCAACGGGGTTGTGGCCGCATCTGCGTTGGTGACATGGGCGGCTCCCAAGACCTCTCGGCGAATGTTCTGACCTGCGTCATACTGTGGCTTGCGCATCTGCTCCTCCATTCGCTATGTGTTATCTCATATCGTAATTGGTCTGTATAATCCTGCAATATGGATAGTTTTATGTCGAAAATGATATGCGTCTTTCGTCTCAGTTGAAACTCCGCCATCTGGAGGTCTTTGTCGAGGTTGCGCGAAAGATGAGCGTCACCCAGGCAGCGGAGCGATTGGGTATGACCCAACCGGCGGTGACGCGCGCTCTGCGTGAGCTGGAAGCGGTCTGCGAGAAGCCGCTGGTGGAGAAGCATGGACGCGGTATTCGTCTGTCTGCCTATGGTGAAATGTTTCGGGACTACGCCGGACGCAGCTTGGCACTGACGCGTGATGGTGTTGATCTGCTGCGCGGGCTGGATGCGGCGGAAGGATCGAAAGTCACTATTGGGGCTTTGCCAACGGTATCGGCCACCGTGGTGCCAGACGCGCTGGCCAGTATCTGGGAGCAAGGCGGGCGCAACCGGTTTTCGGTGATGTCAGGTGACAATCAATATCTCCTTGATCTGTTGCGACGCGGAGAGCTGGACGTCGTGGTGGGGCGTTTGCCTGCGCCTGAAAACATGGTTGGCTTGGATTTCGATCCGCTGTTTCGCGAGCGGGTCACGGTGGTTGTGGCGCCGGACCATCCACTGACAAGGTTGGATGCTGCGCATTTGCCGGATGCCCTGTTCGGCAAATACCCGGTGCTGATGCCGCCGCCTGCGTCGATCATACGTTCCTCAGTTGAGCGGATGTTCCTGGAGCAGGGCATCCCGATGCCCGATGCGCCCATCGAGACGGTGTCGTCGACGTTTGGTCGCCAATTCGCGTTGGCCCATCAGGCCATCTGGGTGATCAGCCACGGCGTTGTGAGGTCCGATCTTGCCAGCGGTGTTCTGGTGGCACTGCCCTTGGATACGGACAGCACCCGTGGGCCAGTGGGGCTGTGCCTGCGCAGTGAACATCGCCTGTCCCCAGCCGCCGCGAGATTCTGCGCTGCACTGAAAAACGTCTGCAGCTGACAGCGACGATACGACCTATTTTGGTGATGCTGTAGGCGGTTGATCCGATGCGAATGTTAGGTGCTTTCTGCGAATCTGATAGCCTGTTTTTCTGGCTCTGACGCAGGGTCGCGTGGATTGACAGGTGAAAATGTATCTCTCTACTCTGGGTTTAATCGCGGTAACGAGCAGGCTTGAGGAGGCCTGCATCGTGCAAAAATACGCGAAAGCCGCCCTGAACGGGCAGGGGAGGACATCTTGGACGGAGTGCAGCTGCTGGTCAGCGGGCTTGCGAATGGCTGTGTTTACGGCCTGATCGCGCTTGGCTTTGTGCTGATCTACAAGGCGACCGAAGCGGTCAATTTCGCGCAGGGCGATTTCATGATGCTCGGCGCCTTTGTCACGCTGGGGCTGACCAACGCCGAATATCTGCATCTGCCGTTCTGGCTGGCCGCGCCCTTGTCGATCGCGATCATGGCCGGGCTCGGGTATCTGCTGGATCTGGTGATCCTGCGCCATCTCTTCGGTCAGAACCAGACGGCGGTGGTCATCCTGACCATCGCGCTCGGCTTTGTCATTCGGTTTTTCGCGGGTGCCATCTGGGGGCATGAACCGCAAACGCTAGAGAGCCCGCTTGCCCTCGGTGATGTGCAACTTGCAGGGGTTGTTCTGGGCTTGGCGGATCTGGCGATCATCATTGTGACCGTGCTGCTGACTTGGTCGCTCTATCAGTTCTTTCAGCGCACCAAGCTGGGGCTAGCGATGCAGGCGGCCAGTCAGAACCAGATGGCGGCGTATTTCATGGGCATTCCTGTCAAGCGGGTGCAGGGGCTGATCTGGGGGCTTTCTGGGGCAACTGCGGCGGTTGCGGGCATTCTCTTTGCCTCCAAAGGGGCGATTGATCCGAATGCAGGGCTGCTGGGGATCAAGGCCTTTGCGGCAGCGGTCATCGGCGGTTTCGGCTCGCTGCCTGGTGCCTTGGCAGGCGGGTTGATCGTGGGTGTCATTGAACCCTTTGCCGCGCGATACCTCGCGGCTGGGTATTCACAGATTGCCCCCTACGTGCTGTTGCTCGCGGTGCTGGTGTTCCGCCCACACGGCCTGTTCAGCCAAGTCCGCACGAAGAAGGTCTGAAGTCATGCGGATCCAGTTCAAAACCAGCTACGACCACGATATCCGCCTGTTTCCCGACCGTCACAGCCTCATCGTTTATGGCGCATTGATCGCATTGGCACTGGTGCTGCCGCTGCTGATCAATGAGTTCTACATTGGCGAAGTCACAAATGTTCTGATCTGGGCAATAGCAGGTCTGGGACTGATGTTGCTAACCGGGCAGACCGGTCAGGCCAGCCTTGGCCACGCCGCGTTTCTGGCAATTGGCTGCTATGCCAATACCATCCTGATTGAACAAGGGCTGCCTTTTGTTGTGGCGTTTCCGCTGGCTGGGGTGATTACCGGGATCGTCGGGGGCATCATCGCCATTCCGGCGCTGCGTCTGCACGGGATCTACCTTGCTATTGCGACGATTGCCCTGTCGATCCTTGCCGATGATATCATCGTTTTGCTGGAACCCTGGACCGGTGGTGTCTCGGGTAAGTTCCCTGATGTGATCCGCCTGTTCGGTATTGAGATCGAGCGTTGGACGATGCCGGTCCGGTTCTACTATCTTGTGCTCGGTGTCACGGTAATCTGTACGTTGTTTTATCGAAACCTGCTGCGCTCACCGCTTGGCCGGGCCTTTGCCGCAGTGCGCGACAGTGAGGTCAGCGCCACCGCGATGGGGGTTCATATCGCCCGCACCAAGGCGACCGCTTTCGGGCTGAGCTGCATGATCACCGGTTGGGCCGGGGCGTTGATGGGCTACTACGCTGGCGCTTTCAACAATGAAACATTTTCCCTGGTGATCTCCATCACCTTGTTGATGATGATCGTCATCGGGGGGCTTGGGTCCATCCATGGCGCGTTCTTTGGCGCGGTGGTGGTTGCGTTCCTGCCGCAGGGGCTGTCGATCCTGAAGGACAGCGTGCTGGGCAGTGGTGTTGCCATTCCGGGGCTGGAAACCGGCGTCTTCGGGATGATCCTAATCCTGTTCATCCTGTTTGAACCAATGGGCCTCTATGGGCGCTGGCTGAAGATCCGTATCTGGTTTGAGCTGTTCCCCTTTGCCCGCAAAGACATGTTCCGCCGCCAGAAATCCTATCTCAAGACGGAGCGCCTCAGATGAGCCTGTTGGAGATTGAACATGCGACGCTGAAATTTGGCGGCGTGGTGGCGGTGAACGATCTCAGTTTCTCGGTGGAGGAGGGGGAGGTCTATGCCATCGTTGGTCCTAACGGGGCTGGCAAGTCGACGGTTTTCAACCTGATTTCCCGGTTTTACCAACCGCATTCGGGCCGTCTGAGTTTTGACGGGCAGGACTTGCTGCAGTCCAAAGCCGATGCGGTGGCCGACTTGGGCATTGCGCGCACGTTCCAGAATATCGAGCTGTTCGACCATGCGACCGTGTTGCAGAACCTGCTGGTCGGGCGGCATCGCCACCGGCGTAGCACGCTGATGGAGGAGCTGTTCTTTTCTCCGCGCGTTCGGCGCGAAGAGCGCCGCCACCGGGCCGCGGTGGAAGAGGTGATCGACTTCCTCGACCTGCAGGCCTACCGCGACAAGATGATCGCCGGGTTGCCCTATGGGGTGCGCAAGGTGGTTGAACTGGGCCGCGCGCTGGCGTCCGGCCCACGGCTTTTGCTCTTGGATGAGCCCGCCTCCGGCCTGTCGGTTGAAGAAACTCAGGACATGCGCTGGTGGATTGATGATATTCGCAAGCAGATGGGGATCACCGTTCTTATGGTGGAGCACGATATGGGGCTGGTCTCCAGCGTATCGGACCGGGTGCTGGCGCTGGCGGATGGCGCCAAATTGGCGGAAGGAACCCCGGCTGAGGTTCAGGCCAATCCTGCGGTGATTGAGGCCTATTTGGGCGCGGGGGCGGTGTGATGGGGGCAGCCTTGTTGGACATCCGCAATCTGGAGAGTTTCTACGGCCCCATCATGGCCATTCGCGGTGTCTCCCTGTCGGTGGAGGCTGGTCAGATCGTCACTGTTCTGGGTGCAAATGGGGCCGGGAAATCGACGCTGCTAAAGACAATTTCTGGGATCATGGATCCTGAAAAGGGCAGTGTCAGCTTTGATGGTGAAGAGATCCAAGGCGAGGAGCCACACCGCATTGTCCGGCGCGGCATCGTGCATGTGCCGGAGGGACGGGAGGTTTTCCCCCTGTTGACTGTTGAGGAAAACCTGACACTGGGCGCCTACACCCGCCGGGATCAAGCGGAGATCGAGCGTGATCGCCAGATGGTGTTTGACTATTTTCCCATTCTGGCGGAACGGCGCCACCAGGAGGCCGGGACGTTGTCCGGCGGTCAGCAGCAGATGCTGGCGATTGGCCGCGGCCTGATGCTGCGCCCGCGGATCATGCTTCTGGATGAGCCAAGCCTGGGGTTGTCGCCGCTACTGGTGCAGGAGATTTTTGGCATCCTCAAACGGCTGAACCGTGATGAGGGGGTGACCATGATGTTGGTGGAACAGAACGCGCGTATCGCGCTTGAACTGGCTCATGTCGGTTATGTCATGGAAATCGGGCGCATTGTCATGGACGGCAGCGCCGACCGGCTGATGGAGAGCGAGGATATCAAATCCTTCTATCTGGGCCATCAGGAGGCGGGCCAACGCAGTGAAAAACGCTGGAAGCGCAAGAAGACATGGCGCTGACCAAGAGGCCTGAACAGGCGCAAAAACATGGGTTCAAGCGCGGATGGGAATGACGGTGACACAGACAGTGGTGGCGGCAGATCGCAGAGCAGAGCAGGATGGGGCAACGGCCCCGTTGCCTCAGGTCGTGCTGAACGGTGCCAGCTACAACGCAACGCCCGGACAACGGCCGGTCATGGTGGATCGCTGCGATACGGTGGCGAAGCTCTTTGCACTGCGCTGCCGCACGCTTGGTCCCCGCACCGCGCACCGAGAGAAGGACATGGGCATCTGGAAGGCCTATTCCTGGCAAGATTATTGGGACCACGCTGAGAAGATCGGCCTCGGCCTGATGGCGCTTGGGTTGGAGCGCGGCGAAGTTGTCTCAATCCTCAGCGAAGATCGCAAGGAATGGCTCTACCTCGATATGGGTATTCAGGGCGCCGGGGCAATTGCCTCGGGGGTCTACACCACGGATTCAGCGCAGCAGCTGGTCTATCTGGTCAACGACAGCGGCAGCCGGTTTCTGGTGGTGGAGAATGACGAACAGCTGGACAAGTTTCTGGAGATTGAGGCGGAGGTTCCGCACCTGCGCTGGGTGATCATTCTGGACCGCGACGGGCTGCATGATCTCCGGCATGAAAAATGTCTGTTTCTCGATCAGCTCTATGATCAGGGGGCAGCCTATAAAATCGCCAATCCAACGGCGTTTGAGGATGCGGTGGCGCGATCTCGACCGGATGATACTGCGCTGCTGATCTATACCTCGGGCACCACGGGTCTGCCTAAGGGCGCCATGCTGAGCCATGAGAATATTCTGGCCACGATGGAGTCAGGTGCGCGGTCGCTGGAGTGTTATGCCACGGATGAACAGCTGTGTTTCCTGCCGCTGTGCCATATTCTTGAGCGCAACGTCTCGGTCTATCTGCCGATGGCGGCGGGCAGTACGGTCAACTTCGCCGAAAGCCCGGAGACGGTCTTTGACAATATTCAGGAAGTCTCGCCTGCAACCTTCTTTGCGGTGCCGCGTGTCTGGGAGAAAGTCTATTCCCGCGTTCTGGTGCTGGCGCAGGAGGCAACCTGGCTGGGTCGCTGGGCCTTTAACCGGGCGGTGGCGGCGGGCGCGGCGCGGGCCAACTATGTGCTGGCCGCGAAACCCGTCCCGAGCGGCATCGCGCTGCGCTACCGTATCTGGGATCTGCTGGTCCTGCGGAATCTGCGGCGGATGCTGGGGCTGGACCGGTTGCGCCGGGGCGGTACGGGGGCGGCCCCGATCTCACCTGAGTTGCTGCGCTGGTACTGGTCGATCGGGGTGCCTCTGATCGAAGGTTACGGGATGACCGAAAACGCCGGGCTAACCGCAGCCAATCGGGTTTTGTCGCATCGTCCAGGCACTGTTGGTCAGGCAGTGCCAGGCGTCGAGATCCGCATCGCGCCGGATGGCGAAATTCAGCTTTGGGGGCTGAACAATTTCCAGGGCTACTGGAACAAGCCTGAAAAAACCGCTGAAACCTATACTGAGGACGGCTGGTTGCGCACAGGAGACGTCGGACAGCTGGATGATGCAGGTTTCTTAACCATCACCGGGCGGATCAAGGACATTATCATCACTGCTGGTGGGAAGAATATCACCCCGGCGGAAATCGAGAGCCGACTAAAATTCAGCCACTATATTTCCGATGCAGTGGTGATTGGTGATCGGCGTAAATTCCTGACCTGCCTGATTATGATTGATCAGGAGAACGTCGAGAAATTTGCCCAGGATCGAAAAATCCCGTTTAGTGATTTTGCCTCGCTCTGTGCGGCGGAACAGGTGGTTGATCTGATCCGGGGGGAGGTCGATGCGGTGAACAGGGATTTTGCGCGCGTCGAACAGATCAAGGATTTTCGCCTGATCAATGTCCTGCTGACGGCTGAGGATGACGAGCTGACCGCAACGATGAAGCTGAAACGCGGGCTGGTGGAGAAAAAGCACAAGCACCTGATTGACCAGATGTACTGACATAACGGGCGCATCCGCGCCGGGGGACACAAGGGAGTAAGCGCAGATGAAGACATGGACAGCGAAGCTTGTCGGGGTAGCTCTGGCAGCGGGGCTTGCGCCGCAGGCGATGGCGGACACTCAGGGCGTCAGCGACAGCGAAATCGTGTTGGGGTCAGTCAATGACCTAAGCGGGATCTTTGCCGCGGTGGGCGTGCCTGCTGTAAATGGCGCCAATCTACGTTTCGAGGAAGCCAATGCAAATGGCGGGGTCCATGGCCGTCAGCTCCGTTTCGTGGTGGAAGACAATGGCTACCAGATCCCGCGGGCGATGCAGGGCTACAACAAGCTTCTGAACCGCGATCAGGTGTTTGCGATGCTGTTGTCGCTTGGCACACCGATGAATATCGCCGGTTTTAAACTGCTCGACCCGAAGGGCATTCCCAACATCAGCCCGCTGACCGCTGCGCGACAGATGCTGCAGGACCCGGTGGACAACAAATTTATCGGCTTTTCCAGCTACTATGATCAGGTGCGGGCCGGGGTGAGCTATCTGGCAGAGGAGTTCGATGCCAAGGAAGTCTGCTCCATGTATATCCCGTCCGACTTTGGCAAGGAGATCAAGGAGGGCAGTGCGGATATTGCCGCCGACCTGGGCCTGCGCTTCGCTGCTGAGACGACGCACAAACCGGATGAGTTGGATTTTGTTGGCTCCCTCACCAAGCTGAAGGCGGAAGGGTGCGATGTCGTCACCATGGCGCTTGGCGTGCGGCAGGGGATCACCGTGGTTGGCACGGCCAAGAAACTGGGTTGGACAGATGTGAAATTCCTCAACACCTCTGCCGGATTTCTTGAGGTGGTGGCCGCCGTACCGGGCGGCGTGACAGACGGGTTATATGCGGCGGCAGGCTGGGCCGATCTGATCGCCCGGGCCGATGATGAAGTGCCCGCCAAGTTTATGGCGGATTATGAGGCCAAGTTCGGCCAGCCCGCCGGTGGCTTTGCCATGCTTGGATATAGCGCTGCCAATACCGTGGTGAACGCGCTGGAGGCGGCGGGCCCCGAGCTGACGCATGAGAGCTTTATCAAGGGGATGGAAAGCCTCGATTTCTTTGATGCGCTGACTGACACACAGATCACCTATGGTCCTGATGACCATCGCGGTGCCGATGTCATTGTTATTTCGGTGGTTGAAAACGGCGTCTGGAAAGAGTTGAGCCGGAAGTAAGCCGTATTCTTGCAATGAAAACCAAAGAGCCTGCAGATCGCGATCTGTAGGCTCTTTCTTATTCTGCAAAAACAATCCGAGATATCAGGTCTGACCGGGCTTCATATCATGCACATATTTGAATATCATAAGAATGTGTCGAGGGAGGCAGATCATGACAGTGACAAGACGGCGTTTTGTGCAGGGGCTGGGGGCGGGCATGGCTTTGTTGCCAGCGAGTCGCGTTTGGGCCGAAACCCGAATCTCGCTTGGTGGTGCGGAGGTTCTCAGCCTGTCCGATGGTCAGATGCGTCTGCCGCCGTCGTTCCTATACGGTGATCTGGATCCCGCCATGCTTGCCCCGGTTCTGGCAGAGCATGGGATGACGCCTGACGATCCGCTGACGCCGGCGATCAATATCACGCTTCTGCGTGACGCGGACCGCATTGTTCTCTTCGATGCGGGGGCTGGGCCAGCCTTTCAGGATGGGACAGGGCAATTGCCGGATGCACTGGCCGCGGTTGGCATCAGCCCAGAGGACGTTACCCATGTTGTCTTTACCCATTGTCACCCGGATCACCTCTGGGGAGTTTTGGACGATTTTGATGATCCGCTTTTTGGTAACGCAAAGCATTTGATGGGGCGACAGGAGTGGGACTATTGGTTCGACCCGGCGACTGTCGATATGGTTGGCGAGGATAGGGCGTCCATGGCTGTCGGTGCGCGTCGCCGGATGGAAGTATTGGCAGAGCGAATCACCTTGTTTGACGATGGTGCCGAGATCCTTCCCAATGTTGCTGCGCGGGCCACTTTTGGCCATTCGCCTGGCCATATGTCGTTTGAGATCGCCCGTGGCTCAGACAGGGTTATGGTTTTGGGGGATGCGGTTACCAACGCGCATGTCAGTTTCTCCGAGCCCGGTTGGGAGATTGCGTCAGATCAGGACCCTGCCCTCGCAGCACAGGTGCGACAAATGCTGTTACAACAACTGGCTGCGGAACAGATGATGGTGGTGGGCTATCATTTGCCAGCTGGCGGCGTAGGTTATGTTGAGGCATCGGGGGCTGGGTACCGGTTCGTGCAAGGTGCATGATATAAAGACAACCTTTGCATGTATTTATTTTTTATAAATATGCGGGGTGTGAATGGGGCTATATCAGCCGGTCCACGTTGCTAACGCATCCTAATAACTGCCTGAGATGGTTGTAGATTGGCACACACAGCTCACAAGGAGGGGTGTGCCCTGCCCAATCAGACCATTCTTGGCTGACATAGTCCTCAGTCAGCGGAGCACCCGTGAGAAGTAGCGCAACTCCATGTCTGAGAAGGTGGTGCTACCTGCAACAGTTTTTATTGGAAATGCTTGAAACCCCTTAGGTTGTATTATTTTTGATGACTTTCATTTGCCTCTGTGAGATGGTTAACGCGTGGGTAATCAATTTGATCGGGGTAGGGGGTTTTGGTTCCGGTTGTATTGCTAGAGGTAGTGGGTTTGGGATATGGAAAATAAACTTAGAATTCGCCATTTCGGCGCGTTTGGAGTTTTTCTGCCCGATGGAGAGAGTATTCTTCTCGGCTCAAAGCACCAAGCATTGTTGGCACTTTTGTCTACCGCCGAGGGCGGAGTACGAACGCGGGCGTTTCTGGAGCGCACCCTTTGGAGTTTGGCGCAGCCAGAACAGGCCAAGGCGAGCCTGCGCACCGCACTATCGACACTTCGACGACATCTTGGAACGGAATGCGCGTCTCTGCTCTCTGCAAATCGAGAGCGCGTGGTGCTAGATTTGTCCAAAATTGAAGTGGATGCAGACCCGGGGAAAGGCGATTTCATGGAGGGATTCGAACTTCCTCATGAGACGACATTTGCGGTTTGGTTGGAACAGCAGCGCAATGAGTTGACACGAGCGGATGCGCGGAACCGGGCTGCAACCGGAATGCTGAGAGACTACAGCCGTGCCGTGCTTGATAGCCTGTTGCCACCGATAGCGGTGCTGCCTTTTGTGCATCGTGCGCCAGGAGATGCGAAATCGCCGCTCGGTGCCTTACTATCCGAGGAACTGGTGCGCCATCTGTCGCGCAGTCACGCCTTTTGCGTGACGTCTTACCTGGCTTCGCGGCAGTTTGACCCGCATCAGATCCGACCAAGTGAAGTCTATTCAATGGCGGGTGCCAATTATTTGGTCTCGGGAACGGTAAATCTCACCGGACAGACCTATCGGCTTCAGGTCGATCTGCATGATGCCGAACGTGAGCGGGTTATCTGGTCCCGTGATTTCACAGAGTCCCTGTCGACACTGACCAGCGGGTGCAGCGCCGCATTGCGGGATGTGACTGCGCAGATCGGATGGACGGTTGTGGGGGAGTCAGTACGACTTGTCGGCTTTCGCCCCTTGTCCAAGCACGACAGTCACACGCTGCTGATGGCTGCGATTGCACTGATGCAGGACATGCAGCTGCCGCAGTTCAATCAGGCGCAGGAAATTCTCGCGGTGTTGCTGGAGCGTGAGGTGCAGCACCCGGTTGCTCTGACCTGGATGGCCATGTGGCACGTGATGCGCGTACAGAAGGGGTTCTCGACCGACCGACAATTGGATGCGCATCTGGCCAATCAGCTGATTGCGGCGGCACTGGCGCAGGATCCGTCCTTTTCGCTGGCTTTGACCGTGCGCGGATTGATCGCGAGCCACCTGATGTTCCGCTTCGATCTGGCGCAGGATTCCTATGACCTTGCGCTGAAGGACAATCCGAACGAGGCTCTGGCTCTGCTGCTCAAGGGGACAACGCTTGCCTATCAGAACCAGCCGGAAGATGCCGTGCGCCTGACTGATGCCGCGCGTCGTCTGTCACCGCTTGGGCCGCAGCGATATTACTTTGATTCGCTCTCGGCAACTGCCAACCTTGGGGCGCAGAACTATGATCGCGCGGTCAGCCTTGCGGATCGGTCGCTACAGGCCAACCCGACGTTCCCGTCAACGTTGCGGACGAAGGCCATTGCCCTGCAATCCATGGGTCAAACGGCCAAGGCGCGGGATGTTGTGAAATCCCTGCTGGATGTCCAGCCGGGCTTCAATATCGCCCGCTATGAGAAAGACCATGCCGCCCCCAATGCCCCTTTCGGCAAAGACTGGAGCAAGGCGCTGAGATCCGCAGGCGTTCCTGCCTGAACAGGATGAAAGCCGGGTGATCGTTAATCCGGGTGAAAACAAGGCAGACGCGGGGGCTTGCAAGCCTGCCGCGTCTTCGTTCTTTTGCGGGGGTGACTGGTGCCAGGTCTTGCCGACGCAGGCGCTCGGTCGCATAGGGCGAGAGGGGCCACATCATGAAAGCGATCACATATCGGGCATTTGGACCGGCGGAAACTGTGCTGCAATTGGAGGATCTGCCCGATATTGCGCCTGCGCGGGGCGAACTGCGCGTTGAACTGGCCTATTCCGGCGTCAACCCATCAGATGTGAAGGCAAGGGCCGGTGCCCGTGCTGGCGTCTCTGAACTGCCCTATCCTGTGATTGTCCCGCATAGCGACGGATCTGGCGTGGTCGTCGAGGTGGGCGAGGGGGTTGATCCGGCCCGGATCGGTGAGGAGGTCTGGATCTGGAATGGTCAGTGGCAACGTCCAAATGGCACCGCAGCCAGCTCGATCACCCTGCCCGCGAATCAGGCTGCTCCTCTGCCCGCAGGGCTGACCCTACAACAGGGGGCAGTCTTGGGTATTCCTGCACTTACAGCGGCTCATACAGTGTTTTCTGGCGGCGATGTCGGTGGCAAAACGGTGCTGATCCAAGGTGGCGCCGGTACGGTTGGTCTGCTGGCGGTGCAGTTGGCCAAATGGGGCGGCGCGCGGGTGGTTGCCACCTGCTCGTCCGCGGATTTCGAACGGGTGCAGCGTGCCGGAGCTGATGCAGTGCTGAGTTACGCTGAGGATGATCTGGCTGACCAGATCCTGGCGGCAAACGGGGGCCGTCCCGTGGATCACATTGTTGAGGTCGAATTTGGCGCCAATTGTGCGGTCGACACCGCCGTCATCGCCCCCAACGGACGCATCACCGCATATGGATCAGCACGGGACATGACCCCAAGCCTGCCGTTCTATCCCTTGATGTTCAAAGCCGTAACGCTGGAGATGGCGCTGGTCTATCTGTTGCCCGCAGAGGCCCGGCGCAATGCCATCGAACGTATCAATGCCGCTGCGGCGCAGGGCGCGCTACAGCCTCCTGTCGCTGCGGTTTTCGATCTGGCGGATACAGCTCAGGCGCATCAGGCCGTGGAGGCCGGAAAACGCGCAGGCGCGATCCTTGTAAAGACTGGGTGAGCCACGAAAAACCAAAGATCGCAGGTGGTGATTTCCAAGGCCAATCCACGCGATCAAAGGGAAGCGCGAAAACTGCATTTTTTTCCAGAAACCCCCTTGCGCCTCCCGATATCTGCCTTTAGACAGCCGCTCACCGATGGGGTGTGGCCAAGTGGTAAGGCAACAGTTTTTGGTACTGAAGATCGTAGGTTCGAATCCTACCACCCCAGCCATTTTTCTCTGAACATCCGATGAACTAGGCAGTTTTCCCCGGGCGCATGTGCGGGCGTTTCAGGGCGTTGACGCGGTGGTCACGTAAATCGTGGCTCTGACTGCTAGGTGAGTGTTCTTCTTCATATTGCTGGGCAGATGCGATGATACTCAAATCGCGTGTTGATCGGCGCCGCCGACCTGTGCCTGAGCCTATGGGGCGGACCAGCCGATTTTCATCGTCTGGGAGCGAAGTCAGATGGACCTGTCTTAGACGGGGTAAGATATTGGATTTGTTTTAGAAACAGGATGTGGAGATTAGTGCGTGTCACGCAGAATGAGTTCCGCATCCAGCAGCACAGTCTCTTCTTGCGCTTGCGGATGGTCAAGGCGTCGATCCAAACAGCACAACACCGCAGCGACCATGTCATCAATGGGGTTTCGCAATGTGGTCAGCCGGATGGTTGGCCAGCGGGCCATTTCGATATCGTCAAAACCGATGACCGAGATATCCTGTGATACGGCACGCCCGGCATCCTTCAGCGCCCCGAGTGCGCCGATGGCCATGGCATCATTGGCACAGAATATCCCATCAAAGTCGGCCTGTTCCAACAGTCTTTGGGTGGCGAAATATCCGCTCTCGGTCGTGTAGTTTCCTTTGATTTCTCCAGCAAGGGTGAGCCGATGCTTCACCAGGCCCTCGAGCAGCCCATTCCGACGCTCAGCGGTCGCGCCGAAGTCGTCCGGCCCGCCCACAAGTGCGACGTGCTGCCGCCCGCGTTGCGCAAACAGATCTGCTGCCAGCAGGGCGGCCTGATGATTGCGCAGACATATGTTGTCGACCCGCTCAGCGTCGATAATACGGCCAGAGGCAATGACGGGGATATGCAGTTTGCTGCAAAGATCGACAATCTCGGTGGCGAGGCTGCCGCTGCGCAGAATCATCGCGTCCAGCGGATATCGCAGCACCTGAGTGACGGCATCGCGGGCATGGTCGCCACTACCGGCGATCACCACTGGCCATTTACCCGCAGCGTTTAGGCCAGCAATCAGGGCCGAGGTGGCCTCCTTGTCGTATTCATTCCGCATCTCACCCGCAAAGACCGCAACCAGATTTGAGCGGGCGCCCTGCAACGTGGCCGCCAGTGCGTTTGGCTGATAGCCCAACTCGTGGGCGGCCAACAGGATGCGTTCGCGCTTTTCCTGATCAAGATAGGCGCCCTCGGTGAAGGCCCGCGACACTGCCGAACGCGAAACACCTGCAATTTCAGCGACATCCGCTGCTGTCACGCGCGAAAGCCGCCTACCAGCTGCTGGCCCTTGTCGTTTCATCTGTCGTCCCTTTCGGGCGGGATGTTTTTTTCTTCAAACACCGAAACCCTTGACATAACCGTTACATACCGCCCCTATATGAACACGTGTGCAGATCTGGTGCAACGGACTCGTTCCTGAGACAAAAGCGCTTCAAGCGCTGCTGCAGCAGAGCTCACTGGCCTAAGGGGAGGCCAATTCATAATACCACGGCGGGCTAAACCGGTCGCCGTGGTTCAATTGGAACCGCTCGCTCTTTAGGGGGCGACGGAGGACCGGAGACAGAAGATGAAACGTATTGCGTTCACAACCGCTGCCACGCTGGCATTCGCCGCCAATGCTGCATTTGCCGAAACTGAAATCACCTGGTGGCACGCCATGGGTGGTGCGCTGGGTGATACCGTCAACCAGATCGCATCTGACTTCAACGCGAGCCAGGATGAGTATAAGATCACCCCGGTTTTCAAGGGCACCTATGAGGAGACCCTGACCGCAGGCATCGCCGCCTTCCGCGCGGGTGAGCAACCCAATGTGATGCAGGTGTTTGACGCCGGCGCCGCTACCGTGATTGGCGCGAAGGGCGCGACCATTCCGGTGCAGGATCTCTTGGCCGACAATGGCGTTGATTTCGACATCAATGACTATATCGCTGGTGTGCGCTATTTCTACGCCGACAGCGATGGCAAGATGATCGGCATGCCGTTCAACTCCTCCACGCCCATTATGTACTATAACATTCAGGCGCTGGAGAAAGCGGGGGTTACCGCACCCAAGACCTGGGAAGAATTCCAGACCGTGACTGCGCCCGCGCTGAAAGAGGCTGGGTATACCGCCCTGTCGCAATCGCACCTGCCCTGGATCTTCACCGAGAACTTCCATTCCCGCCATAACCTGCCGTTTGCAACCAACAACAATGGTTACGACGGCGTCGACACTCAGATTCTGGTGAACAATGACGCGATCAAAGCGCATTTCACCGCCGTGACTGACTGGCAGGAAAAGGGCCATTTTGAATGGTTCGGCACGGGCTGGGGGGACAACCAGACGCCGTTTGAAGAAGGCAAGGTTGCCATGTGGCTGGGGTCTTCCGGCTCTTTTGGTGGTCTGAGCAAAAAAGACCTGCCGTTTGATTTCTCCGCTACCATGCTGCCCTATTGGGAAGGTGTGACCAAAGAGCCGACGCAGACGTTCATCGGCGGCGCGTCCCTGTTTGCGATGGCTGGTCATGATGCCGAAGAAAACAAGGCAACCGCTGCGTTCTTCGACTTCCTGACCTCTTCTGAGGTGCAGTATTTCTGGCACAAAGAGACCGGATATGTGCCAATCACAGAAGCCGCCTATGAAATGGCAAAAGCGGACGGTCATTATGACCGCGCGCCTGCTGCCGAGGTTGGTATCCAGCAGCTGTCGCTGCCCGGTGGTGACAACACCAAAGGCTATCGCATGGGCTTCTACGTGCAGATTCGCGATGTAATGAACCGTGAATACGGCCGCATCCTGACTGGTGAAACATCGGTTGAAGACGCGTTCAACGCCATCGAAGCCGAAGCCAACAACCTGCTGGCCCGTTTCGCAAAAACCCAAGGCTAATCGCGGGGCTTCCCCTTACTTGTGACGGCCGCAGCCCCTGCGGCCGTCACGCATTCCAACGAAGAGGCACACCGTGAAACGCGCCGGATTCTCGACCAAGTGGATGCCGATCCTGTTGCTGATGCCGCAGCTCGTCATTATCGCTATTTTCTTCTATTGGCCCGCCTGGCATGCAATCCAGTCGTCCTTCTACCTTCAGGATCCGTTTGGGTTTGGCTCGACCTTCGTGGGGCTGGATAACTATACCGATCTTCTGGGCAATTCCGAATATCGCCGTGTCGCGATCTTCACTCTCGTCTTTACAGTGCTGGTAACCTTCTTCTCGCTGGCGATTGCACTGCTGCTGGCGGTGAAGGCGGACAATGTTCTGCGCGGTGCCCGCACCTACCGGACGCTTCTTATGTGGGTCTACGCGGTGGCGCCGCCGGTTGCAGGCTTTATCGGCCTGATCATGTTCGACCAGAGCTGGGGGCCGCTGACGCGCCTTGCTGGCGTCTTTGGTTGGGATTTTGTGCTGGGTGTGAATTTCAATGACACTGCTGCCGCCATGGTTCTGGTGTCGGTCTGGAAACAGATTCCGGTCAACTTCATCTTCTTTTTGTCCGGGCTTCAGTCGATCCCGCGTTCCGTGCGCGAAGCGGCCCTGATCGACAATCGCTCAGCCACAGGCCGGTTCTGGGATGTCACCTTTCCGCTGCTGGCGCCGACCGGCTTCTTCCTGCTGATCATCAATATCACCTATGCGCTGTTCGACACCTTCGGCATCGTCGATACCCTTGTGAAAGGTGAGCCGGGAAACAACCCGATGACCCTGGTTTACAAGGTCTACGTGGATGGTTTCCGTGGCAACGATCTGGGTGGTTCGTCGGCGCAGTCGGTTATTCTGATGGTCCTTGTTCTGGCGCTTACGATCTTTCAGTTCCGGCTGATCGACCGCCGCATCCACTATACCTGAGGGGGCTGACATGGCTGACCAAACACCCGTCCAAACGCCACGCCGCTCCATCAACTGGGGGGCTATTGGCGACCACACTGTGCTGATCCTCGGCTCGCTGTTCATGTTGGTGCCGCTGATCATGGTGGTGCTGACCACCACGGTGCCGGATGTGGACATCATCAAATACGGCCCGCAGCTGAAAATCGGCGATCAGTTCGATGAGAATTTCGAGAAGGCGATGTTTGAGGCGTCTGGGTTCTCCGGAGCGAATACCGGGACCCGGATGCTGTTCAACTCCTTCGTGCTGGGCATCGGCTTTGCGCTTGGCAAGATCGTGATCGCGATGATGGCGGCCTATGCCATCGTTTACTTCCGCCTGCGGTTCGCCTCGCTGGCATTCTGGGTGATCTTCACCACGCTGCTTCTGCCGCTGGAGGTGCGTATTCTGCCGTCTTATGAGGTCGTGCAGCAGCTGGGTATGCTGAACACCTATCAGGGGCTGATCATTCCGCTGATCGCATCGGCCACGGCGACGTTCTTCTTCCGGCAGTATTTCCGGTCGATCCCCGAAGAACTTGTTGAGGCTGCCCGCATCGACGGGGCAGGGCCGGTGAAGTTCTTCATCGATATTCTCGTGCCGCTGTCCAAAACCATGATCGCAGCGATGTTCATCATCATGTTTGTCTTTGGCTGGAACCAGTATCTCTGGCCCACGATGATCACGACCGAAGAGGACATGTATACGCTGGTGCGGGGGATCAAACAGATCACTCAGACCCTGGAAGGCACAAATGTGCCGGAATTCGGTCGCGCAAATCTTCTGGCAGTGATTGCCATCCTGCCCCCGGTGGCAGTCGTCATTTTCTTCCAAAGCTGGTTCGTCAAGGGCCTGACGGAATCCGATAAGTAAGGACTTCACACAATGGCTCAGGTTACCCTGAATTCTGTACGCAAGGTCTACCCCAACGGGGTTGAGGCCGTCACCTCCTCCAGCTTCAAGATCGAGGACGGCGAGTTCGTCGTCCTGGTCGGCCCGTCGGGCTGTGGCAAATCCACCCTGCTGCGCATGATCGCCGGTCTGGAGGATATCACCGAAGGCTCGCTGGAGATCGGCGACCGGGTGGTGAACAACGTGGATCCCGCAGATCGCGATATTGCGATGGTGTTCCAGAACTACGCGCTTTACCCGCATATGACCGTGCGCAAGAACATCGCCTACGGTCTGAAAAACCGCAAAACCCCTGCGGATGAGATCGAGCGCAAGGTGGCCGAGGCCGCCAAGATGCTGAACCTCGAAGAGTATCTGGATCGCAAACCGTCTCAGTTGTCCGGTGGACAGCGCCAGCGGGTTGCCATGGGCCGTGCCATCGTGCGTGACCCGGCATTGTTCCTGTTCGACGAACCTCTGTCGAACCTCGATGCCAAGCTGCGCAACCAGATGCGGATTGAGATCAAGGCATTGCAGCGCCGGTTGGGCGTGACCTCTATCTATGTGACCCACGATCAGGTCGAAGCGATGACCATGGCGGATCGCATCATCGTGCTGAACGGTGGCCGTATCGAACAGATCGGCACCCCGTCTGAGATCTACCACAACCCGGCGTCTGTCTTTGTGGCGTCGTTTATGGGCGCCCCGCCGATGAATCTGATCGACGCCACCATCGCCAACGGCCAGGTGACATTGCCGGATGGTGTCTCCATGGGCGCGCTGGACACCTCGGCCCAGGGCGCGGTCAAGCTGGGTATCCGGCCGGAGGACGTCCAGCTGGTTGCCGAAGGTGGCCTTGCCATCAATGTGGAGCTGATCGAAGAACTCGGCGCCCATCGTCTGTTGCATGGCAAGCTGGGGGGGCAACCCTTCACCATTCACGTACTGAAGGACATCCCGGTTGATCCCGGCACCCATCAGATATCGGTCGACCCGGCAGCGATCTGCCTGTTTGACGCGGAAAGCGGCCAGCGACGATGACACGGGTTCTGGACAGCCTGCCGACGGTTTCATCCGATCTGCAGGCGCGGATCAAGGCGGCGCCGCGCAATGCGGTGGCGCACCGGGCGCTGATGGCTGAGGTGCCGGCAATGTCGACCTTGCAATCCGGCGGTCAGGCCTCTCTGGAGGTCTTGACCGCCTCGGTTTCCGTTGTTGCCTGGAACGTCGAGCGCTGCCTGTTCCCGGAGGATACGGCCCGCCATATTCAACCTCTCGCCCCGCAGGTCGTCCTGCTGTCGGAGGTGGATCACGGCATGGCCCGCACCGGTCAGCGCCACACCACCGAGGCCATGGCGAAAGCGCTGGACATGGCTTACGTCTTTGGCGTTGAGTTCCATGAGCTGGATCTGGGGGGCCCGACCGAGCAGGCCTTCTGTACGGATGATTTCAACCTGTTTGGCTGGCACGGGAACGCCATCCTCTCGGCCGTTCCGCCAGAGCGTGTCACCCTGATCCGGCTGGATGACCACGGCCACTGGTTTTCCTCCGATGAGGTGCCCGCCGATCCGGAGCAGCCACGTCTTGGCGGGCGGATGGCTATCGCGGCGGTCCTGCCGACTGAGGCGGGGCCGATTTGCGTTGTCTCCACCCATCTGGAAAGCAATGCTGACGCCGAACACCGCCATGCGCAATTCGACCGTCTGCTGCATGCAATTGAGGCGTTTGCGCCGGATATGCCGGTGTTGATCGGCGGGGATCTCAACACCGGCAACCATTTGCCGCCTGATTTCGATTGGCAACGTGAGACGCTGTTCGATCTGGCGCGCGCGCATGGCTATGACTGGTCCGCGACCCCGGATGGTGTCACCACCCGGCCAAGCCTCATCACGCCGCATCCGGACCGGCAGATGAAACTGGATTGGTTCTGCACCCGTGGCATGCGCTCAACGGAAAACCGTCTGGTGTCTTCAGTTGATGAAAATGGCCGCCCGCTGTCCGATCACGATGCTGTCTGGTGCCGCGTCGCGCTGGACTGACACGGGCGCATGCCAGAGGCTGCTAAACCAAAAAAACCTGCCGCCGCATAATCCACGCCTGATTATCGGCGGCAGGCTGACGACCATATGCTAAACAAGGCATATGTTGTTTGATCTTCCTGACCATGAGGCGCTGTATCAGGCGCTGCTCAATCGCGATGACCGGTATGACGGGCAGGCTTATGTCTGCGTCGCCACCACCGGCATCTTCTGTCGCCTGATCTGCCCGGCACGCAAACCCAAACGCGAGAACTGCCAGTTTTTCGGCAGCGTAGGCGAATGTATCGAAGCCGGGTTTCGCGCCTGCAAACGGTGCCACCCCCTGCGCCCGATGGCAGAGGCGGATCCCGCAGTGGCCACCCTTTTGGCGGCCTTGGACCAACGCCCGGACTACCGCTGGGGGGAGGGGGATATCACCCGCATGGGCTTTGATCTCTCCACGGTGCGGCGCAGTTTCAAGCGACAGTTCGGCATGACCTTTCTGGAGATGGCCCGCCAGCGCCGACTGCGCGAAGGCTTCACCGTGTTGTCGGACGGCGGCAAGGTGATCGAGGCGCAGCTGGATGCGCAATTTGACTCCCCCAGCGCGTTTCGCGCCGCATTTGCCCGCCTGTTGGGACGTGCGCCTGGCAGCCTGACCGGCGAAGGCCTGTTGCTGGCGGATTGGATTGCGACACCGCTTGGTGACATGATTGCCGTTGCCAGCAAGACAGAACTGCATTTGCTGGAATTTGTGGAGCGCAAGGCGCTCAAGGGCGAATTGGATAAATTGCAACGCGCCGTGAAAGGCGACCTCGGCATAGGTCCCACACCGCCGAGCGAGCAGATCCGGGCGGAACTGGATGCGTTTTTTGCGGGGCGTTCGGCGCGATTTGAGACTCCTTTGGCCTATCATGGCACAGCCTTCATGCAACAGGTCTGGGATGCGCTGCGACAGATCCCACCGGGCATCACCCGCAGCTATTCGGAGATTGCGCGCATCATTGGCCGCCCTGATGCCACCCGTGCTGTTGCCCGCGCCAATGGCGCCAATCAGATCGCTTTGGTGGTGCCCTGCCACCGGGTGATTGGTGCGGATGGGTCGCTGACCGGATACGGTGGGGGGCTGTGGCGCAAACAGCGGCTCTTGGACATTGAGCGCCAGTATCGCACATCGGCGGCGCAGCCGGTCTGAGGGTCTCGCCCAAGACCGGAGGGGCGCGTGGATAGCCCCTCCAGACCGATCGGCGGTTTCCCAACCCCCGGCAAATCTGTAGAAGGCAGTAACGCCACTCAGAGCCGGAGCCTGAAACCATGTCGACGCCCAAACCAGTTGTTCTGTGTATCCTTGATGGTTGGGGCAATGCCGATCCAGGAACCGCCAATGCGCCCTATCTGGCTCGGACACCAACGCTTGACGAGATTGCCAAGACCTGCCCAATGGCACGGTTGATCACCCATGGGCCGGATGTCGGCCTGCCAAGCGGGCAAATGGGGAACTCAGAGGTGGGCCACACCAATATCGGCGCCGGCCGGGTGGTGGCAATGGATCTGGGCCAGATTGATCTCGCAATCGAGGATGGTTCGTTTTTCGACAATGAGGCGCTGCAGGGCTTTATTGCCCGGCTGAAGGAGACCGGCGGTGCGGCACATCTCATGGGGTTGGTTTCGGATGGCGGCGTCCATGGCCATGTCACCCATATCCTTGCTGCGGTGAAGGCGATCCGCGATGCGGGTGTGCCTGTCTGGCTGCATGTGATGACCGATGGGCGCGATGTTGCCCCGAAATCTGCTCTGGACTTTGTCACCGCCCTGCAAGGCGATCTCGCGGAGGGCGCGCGTATCGCCACCGTGACGGGGCGTTACTATGCGATGGATCGCGACAATCGCTGGGAACGTGTCAGTCAGGCCTATGACGCCATGATCCATGGCCGCGGGCAATATGAGGCGGAGACCGCCGCGGACGCGATCAAGGCCAGCTATGCCCGCGATGAGCTGGATGAGTTTGTTAAGGCCACGGTGATTGATGGGTATGGTGGCGTGAAGGCCGGGGATGGCATTTTCTGCCTGAATTTCCGCGCCGACCGTGCCCGCGAGATCCTGCGCGCTATGGGAGAGCCGGGTTTTGATGCCTTCGATACTGGGGCACGCCCGGAGCTGGCAGCATTGCTGGGCATGGTGGAATATTCCACAGGCCATAACGAATACATGCAAACCGTGTTTCCCAAACGCGCGATCATCAATACTTTGGGCGCTTGGGTGGCGAAACAGGGCAAGCGTCAATTCCGCCTCGCCGAGACGGAGAAGTATCCGCATGTGACCTTCTTCCTCAACGGTGGCAAAGAAGACCCGGAGGAGGGGGAAGACCGCGCCATGCCGAAATCGCCCAAGGTTGCGACCTATGATCTGCAACCGGAAATGTCAGCGCCTGAGGTGACCGAGCGGTTTGTCGAGGCGATTGAGGCGGGCTATGACCTGATTGTCACCAATTATGCGAACCCGGATATGGTTGGTCACACCGGTGATCTCGATGCTGCGATCAAGGCCTGCGAAGCGGTCGATCAGGGGCTGGCCAAGGTCGTCGCCGCGTTGAAGGCTGCAGGTGGCGTGATGCTGGTCACAGCTGATCATGGCAATTGTGAAGTGATGGTCGATCCTGACACAGGCGGCCCGCACACCGCCCATACCACAAATCTGGTACCCGCGGCGCTGGTTGGTGGACCGGCTGGGGCTGAACTGCGTGATGGCCGTCTCGCAGATCTGGCGCCAACGCTTTTGCAGCTGATGAACCTCCCGAAACCGGATGAAATGACCGGAGAGAGCCTGCTGGCATGAGTTCAGCATTTGGCATCTTGGGGCCGGTTGCTGTCTGGCGTGGCTTTCAGATCTGCGCCCTTGCGCTGGCTCTGTCCGCATCGGCAATGGGGGCAAGTGCGGCAGAGGATCCCGCGACAGCGGCGCAGCGGGCGGCCAACCAGCTGGAGACTGCCACGCTTGCGCTTCAGCAGGCGGAAACTGCACGGGACCGCGTAGCTGCATTGACCGAAACCGTCCGCGCCTATGAGGCCGGGCTGGCTGCCATGCGCGATGGCCTGCGCCGTGTCGCGCAGCGCGAGGGGCAGTTGGCGGCCCAGCTGAAAGCGCGCGAAGATGGCGTGGCGGATTTGCTCGGGGTTTTGCAGACCATTGAGACCGCACCACCACCGGTGCTGATGCTGCACCCCTCGGGGCCGCTTGGGGCCGCCCGCTCTGCCATGACATTGGCTGAGGTGACACCGGCCTTGCAGGCGCGAGCAACCGCGCTGCGCCGTGATCTGGAGGAGGTCCAGACGCTGCGCCTGCTGCAACAAAGCGCCGCCAACACCCTGCAGGAAGGTCTGAACGGTGTACAAGAGGCCCGTGTGCAACTGTCTGCCGCCATCGCCGACCGCACCGACCTTCCGCGTCGCTTTACTCAGGATCCGGTACGCACTGCGATCCTGATATCCTCGACAGAGACGCTCAGCGGCTTTGCCAGCGGGCTGGCTGAAATCGCCGAAGGGGAGATCGCAACAATTGAGGCCGATGTCAGTGCCCTGCGGGGCGAGCTGCCGATCCCCGTCGAAGGGCTGGTCCTGCGCGGCTATGGTGAAAAAGACGCCGCAGGCATCGCCCGTCCCGGCTGGTTGATCGCGGCACGTCCGCGCGCGCTGGTGGTGTCGCCCACCGCCGCCACGATCCGCTATCAGGGGCCGCTGCTGGATCTTGGCAATGTGGTCATCCTCGAACCGCAGCCCGAGACGCTATTTGTGCTGTCGGGACTGGCCGAAGTTTACGGAACCATGGGGGAGGTCATCCCCGCAGGAACCCCGATTGGCCTGATGGGGGGTAAAAACCCGGAAATCGGCGCCATTTTGTCACTAAGCGGTGAAGGGGCTGGAACTGACCGCACAGAAACGCTCTATATAGAAGTGAGAATGGACAACAGTCCGGTGGACCCCGAAACCTGGTTCCGCACCGACAAGGATGGAAATTAGTTCATGAGAAAATTCGCGATGGCCGCAGTGGGCGGCACGCTGGCAGGGATACTTGCCACCACCTATGTAGCTGAGCCGCTTCTGGCCCAGGAAGGCAGCCGGGAGGCCAGCGTTTATGAGCAGCTGGACCTCTTTGGGGACATCTTTGAACGCATCCGCGTGCAATATGTCGAAGATGTCGATGAGACCGAGCTGATTGAAGCCGCCATCGGTGGCATGCTCGCCTCGCTGGACCCGCATTCCAGCTATCTCTCCCCGGATGATGCCGCCAATATGCGGGTGCAGACCCGTGGCGAATTTGGTGGGCTGGGCATTGAGGTCACGCAGGAAGAAGGCTTCGTCAAAGTGGTCTCGCCCATTGATGGCACCCCGGCGGATGAGGCCGGGATGGAATCGGGCGACTTCATCACCCATGTGGATGGCGAAAGCGTTCTGGGGCTGGCTCTGGACGAGGCGGTGGATCTGATGCGCGGGCCGGTTGGCTCCGAGATCGTCATCACCGTTGTGCGCGAAGGTGAGGCGGAGCCCTTTGATGTGTCGATCATTCGCGACACCATCAAGCTGACGGCCGTACGCGCCCGGACCGAAGATGAAACGGTTGTTCTGCGCCTGACCACCTTCAACGACCAGACCACGCCCAACCTTGAGGCGGGCCTGAAAAAGCAGTTGGAAGAGGCCGGCGGCATGGACAATGTCAACGGTATCGTACTGGATCTGCGCAACAACCCGGGTGGTCTGCTGACGCAGGCGATCAAAGTGGCGGACAGCTTCCTCGACAGCGGTGAAATCGTCTCTACCCGTGGGCGTAATCCTGAGGACGGCGAACGGTTCAATGCCACTCCCGGCGATCTGGTCGACGGCAAACCCATTGTGGTGCTGATCAATGGCGGGTCGGCTTCAGCATCTGAGATTGTCGCGGGTGCCCTTCAAGATCACCGCCGTGCGATTGTGGTCGGCACCAAATCCTTTGGTAAAGGGTCGGTCCAGACGGTGATGCCACTGAAGGGGGATGGTGCGATGCGCCTGACCACAGCGCGGTATTACACGCCCTCCGGCCGTTCGATCCAGGCGCTTGGGGTGTCCCCGGATATTGTCGTGGAACAGCCGCGCCGGGATCCAAATGCGGAAGAGGAAGAGGAAAATACCTCCGCCGCCCGCCGGACCCGGTCTGAGGCAGATCTGCGGGGGCGTCTGAACAACGACAGCCTTTCCGAGGATGAGGTCCGCCAGATCGAGGAAGACCGCGCCAAAGCGGAGGCCGCAGCGGAGCGCCGCGAAGAGGATTATCAACTGGCCTATGCCATCGATATTCTGAAAGGTCTGTCAAAGCTGGGCCCGGAAGAGTAACCGCCAGCTATCTGCCCAAAACCAATCAAAACCGCCCCGTGAGCGATCCGGGGCGGTTTCTTTTTTAATCATCTGCCAAGACAGCGGCGGTTTATTCAGGTGGCAATCCACCTGCGGTGACATGCCGACGAAACCGTCTTGGCGGCAGCCCTGTCCCCCGCGCAAACACACGGCTGAAATGGGCGGGGTCAGCATAGCCAAGCTCATAGGCGATCTGTGCTGCACTCAATGTCGTGTAAATCAGCAGGCGACGCGCCTCACGCAGCATCCGCTCGTTGATCAGCTGTGAGGCGGATTGCCCGGTGGCCTGATGGCTGATCCGACTGAGGTGCGTTGTCGAAACGGCAAGTTCACGTGCGTAGTCGCTGACCTGACGCCGGGCACGGAAATCCCGGTTTACCAGTGTTTCGAACCGGGCAAACAATTGATGCGCCTTCGGGTTGGCATCGCGGGACTGCTGCGCACCGATGTATTGCGCGACCGTGCCGGTGACCGCGCCCACAAGTCCACGTAGGATCGCTGTACGTGCAAACCCGTCGGCACCATAAGCATCACGGATCGCGGTGATAAGCTGTAACAAGTCATCCCGCAGGGGGGTGACCGCCGCACGATCCAGCGTTGTCAGAATGTCGGAACTATCGCCAAGCACCTGATCCATAAGGTCGGACGTCAATGTCAGCACCCATCCTCTGGTATCGCTGCTAAACCGGAACCCATGCACGGCACCCCGAGGGATATTGATCATGCACGGGGAATGAAGATCCTGCTCGATACCGTCAAGCGTGGTCAGACCACCGCCTTGCGTCAGCGTCAAAATCTGATGCAACCGGGCATGGCGATGGGGCGTCAGCGACCAATCGTGGAGCGAGGACCGTGCCTCAATGCTCTCGATATGCAGAAGATCGGCCAGTTCTGTATTCTCCCCAAACAGGGAGTAGGTGGTTATCGCCTTTGGGTCGGTCATGTGCGAAATATACAAGAATGCGGCGATTGGGTCTATTCGCAAGATGGCGGAGTTTCGGCATGATGTGTGGGCGAACAGGAGAGAGCTGATGCAGAGCCAGACAACACAGGTGGTGATTGTTGGAGGTGGTCCCTCCGGGCTGTTGCTGTCGCAGCTGCTGCACCGGGCCGGGATCGACACAATCGTGCTGGAGCGTCAGACCCGGGACTACGTGCTGGGACGCATTCGCGCAGGCGTTCTGGAGCACGGGTTTGTGGACTTGCTGCGCCGGGCTGGCGCCAGCGCGCGCATGGACCGCGACGGTATGGTGCACCATGGATTTCACATTGCCCATCAGGGGCGGCTAGACCGTATCGACCTTGCGGGCAGCGCCAAGGGACAGACGGTGATGGTTTACGGCCAGACCGAGGTGACGCGCGATCTCTATGAGGCCCGTGACGCCATGGGAGGGCAGATTATCCACGAGGCCGCGAATGTCGCGCTGCATGATCTGACGACGGTGCGGCCTTATGTTACCTATGAACAGCAGGGCGAAACCCGTCGCATTGATACCAAGTTCATTGTTGGCGCGGATGGGTTTCACGGGGTCAGCCGCAAGTCGATCCCGTCGGATGTCCTACGTGAATACGAAAAGGTCTACCCGTTCGGCTGGCTCGGCGTGCTCTCGCAGACATCGCCCGCTGCGGATGAGTTGATCTATGCCCGGCACGACCGTGGATTTGCGCTGTGTTCGATGCGCAATCCTCAGTTGAGCCGCTACTACATTCAGGTGCCGCTGACCGACCGGGTCGAGGACTGGAGCGATGCCGCCTTCTGGGAGGAGTTGAAGCGACGTCTGCCCGACGATGTGGCACGTGGATTGCAAACCGGGCCCTCAATTGAGAAGTCCATCGCGCCGCTGCGCAGCTTCGTGGCAGAGCCTATGCGCTATGGCGCGCTGTTTCTGGCGGGCGACGCCGCCCATATCGTGCCCCCCACCGGGGCCAAGGGGCTGAACCTTGCGGCCTCGGATATCCATTATCTCTACGACGGTTTGTCTGATCACTTCCTGCGCGGTGATGACACTGCGCTGGGCAGCTATTCCGAGCGCGCGCTGGCGCGGATTTGGAAAGCTGAACGGTTCAGCTGGTGGATGACCAACCTGCTGCATCGCTTCCCTGACATGTCGCCAGCGGATCTGCGGCTGCAGCAGGCCGATCTCGACTATCTGTTCTCCTCCGATGCGGCGCAGGCATCTTTGGCCGAAAACTACGTTGGTTTGCCTTATTAGGGTCTAAACTCAGGCGTTTCCCCAAGCGACAGTCAGCCGCTTTTCGGGGCGATTTTGCTGCTCTGCCAGATCCATCAGGGCACCGCCAAAATCGGCAAAGGAAATCTGCGACAGCCCATCGGCATCGGTCACCAGCGTATCGGTGCCCCATTCGTAGCGGTCCCGGCGCTCTCCCTCCTGCAGCATCGCAGGTGGGCGCAGGCAGGTCCAATCCACATATGATGTGCTCTCCAGCAAATGATCCTGCGTGGCGCAGGCCTCTGCAATCGGACGTACGGCATCCGGCAGAAAGCCTGGTGCGCTCAGCACCGTTTCCCCGCTGCCGTCAGCCAGTTTCAAAAGGGCAGCGCCGCCGGTGATCAGAGCGGGGATATTGCCCGCTTCTGCGGCCCGCAGCACCGCTTGCGTCAACGCCACCAGCAAGGCGTCCTGCCCGGCGATCGGGCGCAATGCGCTGATAATGATCTGATGGCGGCGGGCAAGATCGGCCAGTTGCTCAGCGCTGGTCAACACATCCAGGGCGAGCGGTGTCACCAGCTGGTCGCCCAGTGGTCCGCGCAGGTCGGGATTGCGCGCAATCGCAGTCACACGGTGCCCGCGTTCAATGGCCTGCTGCGCCGTGGCGCGGCCGACATCTCCGGTTGCCCCAAAAAGAAGAATATCCATGTTATGCCTCATATCTTGATGTCGAGATAATTGATGATGTAAAAATAGTTTGACGTCAAGATAAATTTCGTCCTGCACCAGTGCACAAGATAATGCGCACCTGTAAACGCTGGCGCTGCAATCCCCGCTGGCGGTTGCGCAATGTTGGCGCTACCTTGCACTGAACTGATGAGTTTACTTTTGAAGGAGGCAGCAATGTCAGCCATCCTATCCATTCGTGATTTGGAAAAGACATATGAGGGTGGGTTCCAGGCCCTCAAGGGAGTCTCGCTCGATATTGAGGAGGGCGAAATCCTTGCGTTGCTCGGTCCAAACGGCGCCGGTAAAACCACGTTGATTTCAACTGTCTGCGGCATCACAACACCCACATCAGGCCATGTCTCGGTCGGCGGGCACGACATTATTGAAGACTTTCGCGCCGCGCGCAGCCTGATCGGGCTGGTGCCGCAGGAAATCAATCTTGAGCCCTTTGAAACGGTCTGGAACTCCGTCAGATTTTCCCGCGGGCTGTTTGGCAAACCGCGCAATGATGCCTTGCTTGAGGATATCCTGCGCAAACTGTCGCTCTGGGATAAACGCAAGAGCCAGATCAAGGAACTGTCAGGCGGCATGAAACGGCGCGTCCTGATAGCCAAGGCGCTTAGCCATGATCCCCGCATCCTGTTCCTCGATGAACCGACCGCTGGCGTCGACGTGGAATTGCGCAAAGACATGTGGGATGTGGTGGCAGAGCTGAAGCGCGATGGTGTCACCATCATTCTAACCACCCATTATATCGAGGAAGCCGAGGCCATTGCCGACCGGGTCGGCGTCATCACAAATGGAGAAATCCTGCTGGTCGAGGAGAAGGCCAAGCTGATGGCGCAACTCGGTAAGAAGCAGCTGGAAGTCCAGTTGACCGACGCACTGACAGCGGTCCCCGACAGCCTTGCTGCCTATGGGCTGACCCCGACTGAGGACGGGCGCGGGTTGATTTATTCCTACGACACCAACGCCGAGCGCACCGGCATCACGGCGCTGCTGAACGACGTGGCAAAATCCGGCCTTACGCTGGCGGATGTGCAAACCCGGCAATCCAGCCTTGAAGACATATTTGTCGGGCTGGTTTCAGGAGAGTCGACATGAACTGGACAGCAATCTCTTCAATCTATCGCTTTGAAATGGCAAGGTTCTTTCGCACGCTGATGCAAAGCTTCCTGTCTCCGGTGCTGTCCACCTCGCTTTATTTCGTAGTGTTCGGAGCCGCCATCGGCAGCCGCATTGATCAGGTCGAAGGGGTGCCGTACGGTGCTTTCATCGTGCCGGGTCTGATCATGCTCAGCGTGATGACTCAGGCCACGTCCAACGCGTCCTTCGGGATCTATTTTCCCAAATTTATCGGCACCATTTATGAGTTGCTCTCCGCGCCGGTGAATTTCCTGGAGATCGTGATTGGCTATGTGGGTGCGGCGGCGACGAAGGCGCTGTTCATCGGCGTGGTTATTCTGGTGACGGCGTCGCTCTTTGTTGATCTGACCATCGCGCACCCGCTGGCTATGGTATTGTTCATGGTGCTGACATGCGTCAGCTTTGCTCTGTTGGGCTTCATCATTGGGGTCTGGGCCAAAAATTTTGAACAGCTGCAACTGGTGCCTTTGCTGATCGTCACGCCACTGGTGTTCCTGGGCGGGTCGTTTTATTCGATCTCGATGCTGCCGCCAATCTGGCAGAAGATCACCCTCTTTAATCCGGTGGTCTATTTGATCTCCGGTTTCCGCTGGTCGTTCTTCGGCGCCTCAGATGTGCCTGTCGGGCTTAGCCTTCTGGCGATCGGTGGGTTTACAGCACTCTGTCTTGCGGTGATCTGGTGGATCTTCAAAACCGGTTGGCGCATTCGGACCTGATGGCCAGGCAATTTGGTTAAGCCATCAAGCCCCGGCGACGGGTCTTGAGCATCACACACACGATATCGGGGCGGCCCTGATCAGGCTGCCCCAACGGCAGACAATCTGTGCGGACGTCGCACGTATTGAGGGAACGTTGCAATTTTACCCAAGCTGCGCGGCTTTTTTGCCGCTGCGCTTGCTTCGTTCCGGCGCCATCCCTTGTTTCAGGGCAGTCGGCATTCTACATCGGCGCCATGAACCTGAAATTGCCCTTCTTGAACAAGCCACCGCTGGTTGCTGTTGTGCGCCTCAATGGCGCCATTGGCATGGCCGGTCGCGGTGCGCTGAATGATGCCGCGCTGGGCCCGGTGCTGGAACGTGCCTTTCGCAAGGGCAAACCGGCTGCGGTCGCGCTCGAGATCAACTCGCCCGGTGGCTCACCCGTGCAAAGCGCCCTGATCGGTGCGCGTATTCGCCGCCTCTCGGAAGAGCTGGAGGTCCCCACTATCGCCTTTGTCGAAGACGTGGCGGCCTCAGGTGGCTACTGGCTGGCGGCCTCGGCGGATGAGATCTGGGCCGATGAAAGCTCGATCCTTGGCTCCATTGGCGTCATTTCCGCAGGCTTCGGTGCCCATGTGTTCCTGGCGCGTCAGGGCGTTGAGCGGCGGGTCTATACGGCCGGTCGCAGCAAATCGATGCTGGACCCGTTCCGCCCGGAAAATGCCGAGGACGTGAAGCGCCTGAAGCAGCTCTTGGGCGATATCCACGACAATTTCATCGCCCATGTCAAAGATCGTCGTGGCGACAAACTGGACAGCAGCGAGGATCTCTACACCGGTGAGATCTGGCTTGGACGACGCGCCGCCTCCCTTGGTCTGATTGATGGCATCGGCCATTTGCGCCCCAAAATGCAGGCGCGCTTTGGTCCCAAGGTGCGGTTCCGCCGCTACGGCATTAAGAAGCCGCTTCTGGGACGGATCGGTATGCAGATTGCGCAAGACGCGCTGAGCGGCATTGAGGAACGCGCCGAATACGCGCGGTTTGGCCTCTGACGTGATTTTTAAGATCGTTTCCCTGTTTCTTGTGGTGATGGCTGTGCTGGCGATGTTCGGCAAGCTGCGGATGCCCGGCCAAAAACACCTGGCCTCGCGGCGCTGTGGCAGCTGCGGCCGCTTCAAGATCGGAAAAGGCCCCTGCGCCTGCAAAAAGAATGGAGGGCCTCGGCAATGATGCCATGGCTGTTGTCTGGACTTGGGCTTGTGATCCTGCTGCTCGCCGGGGACGCTTTGGTGCGCGGGGCTGTGAACCTCAGCCTGCGGCTGGGTGTGCCGGCGTTGATCGTCAGTCTGACGATCGTGGCTTTTGGCACCTCGGCGCCGGAGCTGCTGATCGCCGTCCGCGCCGTCGGGGAAAACGCGGACGGGATTGCGCTTGGCAATGTGGTCGGGTCAAACACGGCCAACATCCTGATGGTCCTGGGCATTCCTGCCCTGATGCGATCCTTGCACACCAGCGAGTGCGACACGCGCAAGAACTACGTCTTTATGCTGATCGCCTCGGTCCTGTTTATCGGACTGGCCTTCTGCGGGACTTTCACGGTCTGGTCCGGCCTGATCCTGCTGGCGGCCCTTTCTGTGGTTCTTGGCGTTGCCTTCCGCGAGGCCCGCGCCCATCGCCGCAATGGCAAGGACAGTGATCTGGATGACATCGAGGAGGCCGATCCCGATATGCCTTACTGGCGCATCGGCATCTACCTTTTCCTGGGGCTGATCGGCTTGCCACTAGGGGCTGATTTGCTGGTCGACAACGCGTCGATCATCGCCCGCACCTATGGGGTCACGGAAACTGTGATCGGCCTGACGCTGGTGGCCATTGGCACCTCTTTGCCGGAACTCGCGACCACCGTCATGGCCGCGTTGCGCCGTCAGGCGGATGTCGCGCTTGGCAATGTTATTGGCTCCAACATGTTCAATCTGCTGGCGATCGTCGGCATCGCGACCTTTGTTGGTCCGATCAGTGTTGACCCCTCTTTCCTGCGGGCGGATCTCTGGGTGATGCTGGCCTCGTCACTGCTGCTGGTGCCCTTTGTCTTCTTCAAAATGGACATCACCCGCACCTGGGGTGTGATTTTATCTGCCGTTTATGTGGTCTACCTGGTGCAGCTGTTCTAACTCATTGCCAACAGGCAGATGAGGAGAGAGCAAAATGCGGGCATTGGTAACCGGCGCGGGCAAGCGACTTGGCCGCGCGATGGCGTTGGAACTGGCGGCAAACGGCTACGATGTCGCCGTCCACTACGCGAGCTCAGCTGACGCAGCAGCAACCACAGCGGCAGATATTCGTGCGATGGGCCGCGTTGCTGTTCCCCTGCAGGCCGACCTGCTGGAGGAGGCAGCGACTGAGGCTCTGCTGCCTGCTGCAGCGGAGGCTCTGGGAGGGCCGATCACCTGTCTGGTGAACAACGCCTCTATATTTGAGCACGACAGTTTGGAGACGGCGACCCGCAACAGCTGGGATCGCCATATGGACAGCAATCTGCGTGCGCCCTTTATCCTGACGCAGCAGTTGGCCGCGCAGGAACTGCCGCAACAGGTTGATGAGCAGGGGCGGGCGCTGGCGTCTGCCTCCGTCATCAATCTCATTGATCAGCGCGTGCATAAACTGACACCGGACTTCATGACCTATACGCTGGCGAAATCCGCGCTTTGGACGCTGACCCGCACCAGTGCGCAGGCGCTTGCGCCCCGCATCCGTGTCAATGGTATCGGCCCGGGACCCACGCTGAGAGGTCCGCGGCAGACCGAAAGCCAATTCGCCCGCCAATGTGCCAACACCCCGCTGCAGCGCGGTGCCGACCCGGCTGATATCAGAGCGGCGCTGAGCTATCTTTTGCGCGCGCCATCGGTCACCGGGCAGCTGATTTGCATCGATAGCGGTCAGCATCTCAGCTGGGAAACACCGGACGTTGTGGGGCTGGAATAACCCGCTTTGCGGCGCGGTTCAAAAGTGGTAGCGCCGAAGTTGTGCACGTAGCGTCAATCCGTCGTCAATTCGTTACAAAAATCCGTTTGGAATCATTAACTTGTCCGCAGAAATAAAAATTATATATTATTATCAGTGCCTTGCGGTTGTGCCTAATTTTTAGGCAAACGCTGGAAATCAGCCAAAAATAAGGAAAAATCGCGGATAGCCATAAGATATTACCAGACTTATCCACAGCATCAGTGGATTTGTTCCATGTTGATCCCGATGCGCTAACATTGCAGACCACCTGCGGGAATCATAGATCTCGAAACATGACAGACCATCAGCCCGAATCCTCGCCGGAAACGGCACGCCCGACCCTCCGGACGGGGTACGCCGTAATACAGGACTATCTGAAGACCCTGGACAGCTCTCCGGGCGTCTACAGGATGCTGGATAGCGAGAGCCGTGTCCTCTACGTCGGTAAGGCGCGTAATCTGCGGGCGCGGGTGTCGAACTATTCCCGTCCGGGCCATTCGCCCCGGATTGAGCGGATGATCGCGGCAACCGCATCGATGATGTTCCTGACCACCCGCACGGAGACTGAGGCGCTGCTGCTGGAGCAGAACCTGATCAAGCAGCTCAAGCCGAAATACAACGTGCTGCTGCGCGACGACAAAAGTTTCCCCAATATTCTGGTCGCAAAGGATCACGCGTTTCCGCAAATCAAGAAACACCGCGGCACCCGGCGCGAGAAGGGCAGTTATTTTGGTCCCTTCGCGAGTGCAGGCGCGGTCAACCGAACGCTCAACCAGTTGCAGAAGGCTTTCCTGCTGCGCAATTGCAGCAATGCGATGTTCGAAAGCCGCACGCGTCCCTGCCTGCAATATCAGATCAAGCGCTGCACCGCGCCCTGTACCGGTGAAATCTCGGCCGAGGACTATGCGGCCTCCGTGCGGGATGCCGAGCGGTTTCTGTCCGGGCGCTCCACCAAGATCCAGGAAGAGCTGGCCGAACAGATGGCCGCCGCCTCCGAGGCAATGGAGTTTGAGCGGGCCGCCGCCCTGCGCGACCGGATCAAGGCGCTGACGCAGGTGCAAACCTCGCAAGGCATCAATCCCCGTGGTGTGGCGGAGGCGGATGTTATCGGTCTGCATCTCGACAGCGGACAGGCCTGTGTGCAGGTGTTTTTCATTCGCGCCAATCAGAACTGGGGCAACCAGGATTTCTATCCCCGTATCAACGGTGATGTTTCCCCGGCGGAGGTGATGGAGGCCTTCATCGGCCAGTTCTACGACAACAAGGAGCCGCCCAGGCAGCTGATCCTGTCTGATGAGATCGAAAACGGCGACCTGATGGAGCAGGCACTCAGCGACAAGGCCGGGCGCCGGGTGGAAATCCTGGTGCCGCAACGCGGGGAGAAAACAGAGCTGGTGGCGGGTGCCGTCCGCAACGCCCGCGAATCCCTGGCCCGCCGCATGGCCGAAAGCGCGACACAGGCAAAACTGCTGCGCGGTGTGGCTGAGGCCTTTGGTCTGGAAGGGCCGCCGCAGCGGATTGAGGTCTACGACAACTCGCATATTCAGGGCAGCCATGCGGTGGGGGGCATGATCGTCGCCGGCCCCGAAGGGTTCATGAAGAACGCCTATCGCAAGTTCAACATCAAAGGGGATGACCTCACGCCCGGTGATGATTTCGGCATGATGAAGGAAGTTCTCAACCGCCGCTTCTCTCGTTTGTTGAAGGAGGATCCCGACCGTGAGAAGGGCCTCTGGCCGGATCTTCTGCTGATTGACGGCGGCGCCGGACAGGTCAGCGCGGTGGCGGAGATCATGGCTAAATATGGTGTGCAGGACATCCCTATGATTGGTGTCGCCAAAGGTGTCGACCGGGACCACGGCAAGGAAGAGTTTCACCGCTTGGGTGAGCCCGCCTTTGCTCTCCAGCGCAATGATCCAGTGCTTTATTTTGTGCAGCGGATGCGGGATGAGGCGCACCGGTTTGCGATTGGCACCCACCGCGCCAAACGGGCGAAAGCCATGGGCGCCACGCCGCTGGATGAGGTGCCGGGCGTCGGTGCAGCCCGCAAACGTGCGCTGTTGGCGCATTTTGGCAGCGCCAAGGCGGTCAGCCGGGCCAACCTGTCAGACCTGAAGGCGGTAGAGGGGGTCTCGGCGGCGCTGGCGCAACGGATCTATGATTTCTTCCACGCGCAGGGGTAGGTGCCGAACTCCAGTGTCAGCCTGCCTGGCAGCGATCTGGTGCCGGGCGCGGCGCGCTCCGTGGGTGGCATAAGGTATCGCGGCGACAAGGTCCTGACTTGATGGTCAAAAAACAGTCGCGAAGATGTGGCCATTCGCCTCCGAAAATTCATCTGTACCGCTTTTCACCCGTGAAACTGCGGGCTAGTGTGCAGCCATGAAATGGACCGTGCCCAATATCCTCACCCTGATGCGCCTGGTGGCAGCACCGGGGCTCGCGATTATGTTCCTCTATTTTTCGCGCCCCTATGCGGATTGGTTTGCGCTGATCCTCTTTGTCAGCGCGGCGATTACCGACTGGTTTGACGGCTACCTCGCCCGGTCCTGGGGGCAGGAGACGAAGATGGGGGCGATGCTAGATCCCATCGCTGACAAGGCGATGGTTGTGATCGCATTGATGATCCTCGTTGGATACGCCGCCGAACACTGGACGCCCTGGCTGGTGCTGCCCGCCACGGTGATCCTGTTTCGTGAGGTATTTGTCTCCGGTCTGCGCGAATTTCTCGGCGATACGGCGGGCACGCTCAAGGTGACGGCGCTGGCAAAATGGAAGACCACCGCGCAGATGATCGCCATTGCCACGCTGTTTTCCCAAGGCATCTTTGAACACTATCTGGTGATGTCTTCCTTTGGCATGGATCAGGCGCTTGTCGATCAGATTATGCTGGGGGAGGTCAGCGATGAATTTGGCCTGCGCTGGAAATACGAGGGTATGATCTGGACCAGCCGGTTGGGCCTGTTGCTGCTGTGGATCGCGGCGGCGCTGACGCTGATCACTGGCGCCGACTACATGCGCAAGGCGCTGCCACATCTGAAGGAGACGCGCTGATGGATGTTCTCTATTTTGCCTGGGTGCGCGAGCGTATCGGACTGCCCAAGGAGCGTGTGGACAGCACGGCCGCAAATGTGCGCGATCTGGTGGCTGAACTCAGCGCCCGCGATCCGCGCTATGCGGCCGCCTTCGCCGATCTGTCGGCGCTACGTGTGGCGCTGGATCAGGATCTTTCAGATTTTGATGCCTCGCTTGATGGCGTGCGAGAGGTGGCGTTTTTCCCACCGATGACCGGAGGCTGAGCGATGCGGATCGCAGTGCAGACGGACGCCTTTGATCTGGGGGAGGAAAGCCAGCGCTTTGCGTCGGATGTTGCGACCTCCGGCGCGAATGCCGGCGCTATTGTAACCTTCACCGGCGTGGTGCGGGGGTCCGACAGCGGTGAGATGGTGGCGATGGAGATTGAGCATTATCCCGGCATGACCGAGCGCGCGATAGAGGCGATCACGCAGGAGGCACAACAGCGCTGGTCCCTTGCGGATGCGCTGGTCATTCATCGTCATGGGCAGTTGGTTCCGGGCGAGCAGATCATGATGGTCGCCACCGCGGCACGTCATCGCGCCGATGCGTTTGAGGCGGCGGAATATCTGATGGATTACCTCAAATCCCGCGCCCCCTTCTGGAAGAAAGAGCTGACACAGGACGGCACCGGCAACTGGGTCGAGGCCAAGGACAGCGACGAAGAGGCGCTGACCCGCTGGGACTGACCCCACTGCGGTTTGATCCGCTGGGAAGATTGTAGTCCCCGCAGAGCGCCTCAGGCGTGCAGCTGTCCGCGCAGTTCTTCGGCTTCGCGGCGCGCATCTCGCAGACCGTCCATCGCCGCCCGCAACTCTGCCTCGGTCTGGGCCAGCTGATTGGACAGCTCCGCCTCACGCTGTTGCAGATAGGTGATCGCCTGATCGCGGGTTTCTTCTGCTTCGTGCAATTCCTGGCTCATCCGGTCCAGATCGGCCACGTCGCTCTGCTTCACGCGGGTAAAGCGATGCACCAGCCAATTGGCAAACCACCCCATCGCAAAGGCGACAAACAGGATAATGGCAGTGGTGATGATGAACTCTGTCCTGTTCATTGTCCGGATGTCTCCTGTTCACTGTCGGAAGGGGTCTCTGAGGTGCCTTCAGGGGCGGTGGCGGCCTCATCAAGCGTGGTTTCGCTGGCGGCCTCATTGGCCGGGCGGATCAGGCGGAATTCGATCCGACGATTGGCTTCACGGCCATCTTCGGTGTCATTGCTCGCGATCGGGGTGCTTTCGCCGTACCCCTTGGCGGTGAAGCTGCTGGTGACCAGACGACGGCCGCGCAGCTCATTGAGAACCGATTGTGCCCGCGCTTGGCTGAGGTTTTGGTTCATTTCTTCGCGCCCCTGACTGTCGGTATGGCCCTGGATTTCCAGCCGCACCCCGTTACAACGCGCCAGGATGTCGGCGATCTGATCCAATGTGTCCCGGCTGTCGGCGGCCACGGTCGCCGACCCCGGTTCAAAGGTGATTTTTGAGACTGTCTGCACCGCAGCCAGCTCCGCCTCACACAGTTCCGGCGACATCGGCTTATCCGCAGGTTCCGGCGGCTCCTCATAGGTGACGTTCAGCTCATAGCTCTCTGCCTCACCCAGTTTGGCGGACAACAGCTTGGCGATCTCGGAGGGCGCATCTTCGCGGTGGCTCATTCCGCTCAGGCTCAGGCTGTCCGGGGTCACCGACACCGCGCCGCGCTGGAGATGGGACAGCGCCTCGAGCCCGGCCAGCACCCGCACCGGCCAATCGGCAGGCAGATCCTCAACCACCCGCGTGGCACTATAGACATTCTGTGAACCGAACCGCGCCTTGGCATAGCTGCTGCTGATCTGGCGCAGCGCCTCATCCGAAATCCGCCCCCGCAGCTGCACCTGTCCTTCCGGGCTCAGGGTTGCGGTAAACTCAGGTGGGCCGCTGCCTTCATTGGTTTCCGGCTCGGGCAAGACCGCATGCAGGGCAAAAACCTGGGGCAGCGCGCTCTCCAGCTCGCCGACCACATGATCAAACAGTGCCGGTGCGGTCCCCTCCGCTGCAACCAGCGTCATATCGGCATTGGCCAGCGTCACCGATCCCGCGCCCAGCTCTGCCAGGGATGCAATCCCCAGCTCTGCGGCGCGGGCCCAATTGGGCGAGGGCACGCCCATACCAATTACGCAATCAGCCTTGCCGTCAAACCCGGCCTTGGTCGCCGCCCGCAGAATGCGGTCGCGGCTCAGCTCGCTTTCGGCAGAGCAGGCATCAAAACGGCCGCCAGTGTCATCCAGACTGTAGCGCAGCGTAAACGGGGTGATGACCGGGCGCGGCGCCGCAATATCCAGCGACAGGCGCAGCCCGGCAGGCGCCATGCGGGTCAGGCGTTTCTCGATCTGTTCCTTGGCTTCGGCGCTATCGGAAATGGCTGTGATGGAAACTTCCTCCGCCTCGACCGAGATCTTTGACCGGGGCAGCAGACTCAGAGCATCCAATGCGTAGTCCATTGCGGGCATCCAGCCCTTGGGGGCGGTGTAATTTGCGGTTTCCAGTAGATCCGCCACCTGATCCTCACCTGCGATCGTATTCAGCCGGGCGATCACTGTGTCGCGGTCGGTCACTCGCGGGATCAGTCCGATGATCGAAATGCCGCTGTCGTTGCGCAGAATTTCCGCTGAAAACCGGGGCGGGGCTATGCCTTCTGAGGGGGTGATTTGCATCTCGTCGATCACCCGCGCCGCGTCGACCACGCCGCCGACCAGCGATATCACGCCAAACCGTGTAGCCTCATCGGGTGCGGTGCCATTCAGGATCACACGCAGCCCGTCAGCGGTGACTTCGGCCCAGGTATGACCGGCTTTGTCCAGCGCACGGCGTACGGCGGTTTCGCTGCCTGCTTCGATGCCCGTCACCGCAAAACCGGCCACCACCAGGCTCAGCGCGGCAGCGGCGACAAAGGTCAGGCCAGAGATCAAAAGCGAGGACAGGCGCATGGGTAGGCTGGTCTCCGTTGGGGCGTCCGTCTGAGACGGCTTTTGCCTGTCTTACAGGGGCTGCGCGACGGGTTCAATCATGCGAACAGAGCTGCGGCAAAGAAGATCAGCGGAATCAAGCCCGTATCCCGGTTGAGGCGAAACAATTGCAACAAACGATCAGTGTTCTCCGCATCGAACACCCGCAGCTGCCAGGTCATATGCCAGCCCATCGCCCAAGGCGCGACCAGCGCCAGCATCAGCGCCAGAACCGATCCCTGCGGCTGCACAGCCAAAATGATGGCAATCGCCATCAGGCTGACGGTGGCGACAATGAACCGGCGCAGCCACATGGGCGTCTGCGTGCCAAACAGCCGTGCCGTCGATTTGACCCCGATCAGTGCGTCATCCTCAGTATCCTGATGGGCATAGATGGTGTCGTAGAACAGCGTCCAGGCAATTCCCGCCAGATACAGGATAACCGCTGGCCAGTTCAGCGTGCCGGTATGGGCCACCCAGGCCAGCATTGCGCCCCAGTTGAAGGCCAGCCCCAGAAACACCTGTGGCCACCAGGTGAACCGCTTGGCAAAGGGATAGATCGCCACCGGGAACAAGGCCAGAATGCCCATCGCGATCGCGGCCTGATTGAAACTCAGCAGAATACCCAGCGAGACCAGCGCCTGCAGCCCCATCCAGACAACAGCCCCGGTGACCGTGACCTGACCCGATGGAATGGGTCGTGACCGGGTGCGTTCCACCTGCCCATCAAAATTGCGGTCGGTGATATCGTTCCAGGTGCAGCCCGCTCCGCGCATCAGCCAGGCTCCGGCGGCGCAGGCGGCAAAAATCCACAGATCCCCCCAGCGTGGGCTTTGATCCCATAGGATCGCCAGCATTAGCCCCCACCAGCAAGGGATCAACAGCAGCCAGGTCCCGATGGGTCGATCCGCGCGGCTGAGGCGCAGATAGGGGCGGCTCCATTCAGGGGCGTAGCGATCGACCCAATTGCCTTTGACCGCATCTGCGACCTGTCCATCTGGTGTTGGCGTCCCGCCTTGCATATGTATGCCTCATGAGTGCAAAGATCAGACTGTATGTAGAGCACCCGCTGGGGGCAGGGCAATCGGTTCCTCTGGACCGGGATCAGGCGCATTACCTGTTTGGGGTGATGCGGCAGGCGGTTGGGGCGCAGCTATTGCTGTTCAACGGAGAAGACGGCGAATGGCGCGCCGAGGTGGCCGAGGCCAGCAAGCGCAGTGGCGTTCTTATCTGTCAGGAGCAAACCCGCCCGCTGGTGTTGCCGCCGGATCTGTGGCTGTTGTTTGCCCCGATCAAAAAGGCCCGTACCGATTTTATCGTGGAGAAGGCTGCCGAAATGGGCGCGGCGCGGATTCTGCCGGTACAGACCGAGTTCACAAATTCCGACCGCATTCGCCAGGACCGCCTTCAAGCCCACGCGGTTGAAGCCGCCGAACAATGTGGTGGCACCTATGTGCCAGAGGTGGTGGATCTGCAAAAACTCTCCCGCGTGCTGGACCACTGGCCCGAAGAGCGCCAGCTGATGTTTTGCGACGAAGCCGAGGTCGGCAGCGCCTTGGCACTGGCCAGCGAGACAGCGGCACAGGTGCCCTGGGCGATTCTCATTGGTCCCGAAGGTGGGTTTTCTGAGGCCGAACGCAAGCGTCTGCACGCGCTGCCGCAATCTCATGTCGTAAGCCTCGGCCCGCGCATCCTGCGCGCTGATACCGCTGCGGTCGCGGCACTAACCGTTTGGCAGCAACGCTATGGAGATTGGGGATGAGCTGGCGTCCGGCACAGGACGGCGACCTCGCTGCGGTCCATGATCTGCTGCGTCGCAATGTCGCCAGCTCCATGTTTCTACTGATCAATCTGCGCGACCACGGCCTGCACGGGGCCGAGGCCAAGGCCATGCGCCTGTGGGTGCGCGGCAGTGGCAATGGCGGCGTGGCGGGTCTGACCAACGATGGCACCCTGTTGTTGCAGTCGGCGGAGGCCAGCGCCACGGACTGGCACGAATTGCAACAGCTGGTCGAGCAGCGACTGGCAGAGACCTCATCGCACCCCCAGGTCGGCGTCTTGGGGGAAACGACGCAAGCGCGTCGCTACCTTGCGGCCACCGGGCTCGACCAGCACCCCAAACGGCTTGATCGGGATGAACCGGGGCTGGCGCTATCGCTGACGGATCTGGATCTGCGCAGCCTAGACCGACCGCAACTAAAGGGCGCGACGCTACACCCGTTGTCGGCTGCGCCCCGTCCGATGCTGGTGCAGTGGCGGGCGGCTTATCATCAGGAAATTCTTGGCACCTCCGCGGCCGAGGCCGTGGCCGTCGCATCACAGGATATCGACAGTTACCTGCTGCGCGACAGTCATCGGGTGCTGAACATCGCAGACCGCTGGGTCGCGATGACAGGATTTAACGCGCAGCTGCCAGAGGTGGTGCAGATCGGCGGGGTCTACACACCGCCGGAACAACGCGGCCACGGCTACGCCCGCTGCGCGCTGGCACTGCACCTGAAGGAGGCCCATGCGGCAGGGGTGGAACAGTCTGTGCTCTTTGCTGCGGGAGAGGCCGCCGTGCGGGCCTATCGGGCCATCGGGTTCCAGCCCATTGGCGGCTATTCGCTGATCCTTTTTGATCACGCACCGCAGCCTGCGATGGCTGGGGGAGCGTCTGCCTCATGACCTTCATTCGACCAGAAGCCCGCGCGGCCCTCTGGCGCTGGCGCGAGATGATTGCGGCGACGGCTCTTGGTGCGCTTGGCCTGTTCTGGGCGCTTGGCAGCTATGGAGGGCAGGCGCTGCTGGGCTGGGCGCTGCTGGGGCTGGGCGTTGTGATCGCGGTAATCGGCATGCAGCGCATGCGGTTTCGCCTCGGCGGCGGCGGCCCCGGTGTGGTTCAGGTGGACGAAGGGCAGATCGCCTATTTCGGCCCCCTCACTGGCGGTGCTGTTGCGCTTTCCGAACTGGAGCGCCTGACACTGGATCACGCCGCCAAACCACCCCATTGGCTGCTGGATCAACCGGGGCAGTCCGCATTGGCGATCCCGGTCAATGCAACCAACACCGATGCACTCTTTGATGCCTTCGCGACCCTGCCGGGGTTGCGCATGGAGCGGATGCTGGCAGAATTGCACAGATCCGGCGGTCACCAGGTCGTGATCTGGGAGCGCGCGCCAACACGACCAACCGTGCACAGGCTGCATTGACACTGCCGAAAATACCGACCACGACTTGCAGCGCAAGACAGATCAACCTTACGGAGAGCCCCAGATGTCTATCCCTCAATCCGGCGGTGGGCCGATCGAACGGCACGAACAATTGGCGGAATATCTTGCCTCTGGCTGCAAGCCCCGTGACCAATGGCGTATCGGCACCGAGCATGAGAAATTTGGCTATTGCAAGGACTCGCTGAAGCCGCTGCCGTTTGAGGGGACGCGCTCTATTGTGGCCGTTCTTGAGGGCTTGCGCGACCGCCACGGCTGGTCGGAGGTGCGCGAAGGCGGCCATCTGATCGGCCTTGAAAAAGACGGCGCCAATGTCTCGCTGGAACCAGGTGGCGCGCTGGAACTCTCAGGGGCCCCGTTGGAGACGATCCATGAGACCTGCGACGAGGTGAACACTCACCTGCGCGAGGTGAAGGATATCGCCGATGAAATCGGCGTCGGTTTCATCGGTCTTGGGGCCGCTCCGATCTGGTCCCACGAAGAAATGCCATTGATGCCCAAGGGCCGCTATAAGCTGATGGATGCCTACATGGGCAAGGTCGGTACTATGGGCCGCACCATGATGCGCCGGACTTGCACCGTTCAGGTGAACCTCGACTTCGGGTCCGAGGCGGACATGGTGCAGAAAATGCGCGTGGCCATCGCCCTGCAACCCGTCGCAACCGCTCTCTTTGCCAATTCGCCCTTCCTTGAGGGCAAGCCGAACAACCACAAATCCTGGCGCTCGCGCGTTTGGCGCGATCTGGATGCGGACCGGACCGGCATGGTGCCGTTCGTCTTTGACGAGGGGTTCGGTTTCGAGCGCTGGGTCGAATATGCGCTCGATGTCCCGATGTATTTTGTCTACCGCGACGGTGAGTATATCGACGCGCTTGGCATGTCGTTCCGCGACTTCCTGAAGGGGGAGCTGCCCGCACTGCCGGGGCAAACGCCCACCCTGAGCGATTGGGCCGATCATCTGACCACCGCCTTCCCCGAAGCGCGGATCAAGAAATACATGGAAATGCGCGGTGCCGACGGCGGCCCCTGGCGCCGCCTCTGTGCCCTGCCAGCTTTCTGGGTGGGGATGATGTACGATCAATCCAGCCTTGATGCCGCCTGGGATCTGGCAAAGGGCTGGGATGCCGAGACCCGCGAGGCCCTGCGTGTGGCCGCATCGGAACAGGGGCTGCAGGCACAGGTCGGCAACATCAAAATGCATGATCTGGCCCGCGAAGTTGTGGCGATCTCAGAGGCGGGCCTCAAATCCCGCGCACGCGCCGGGGCCGGGGGGCTGGTGCCGGATGAAACCCACTTCCTGAATGCGTTGAAGGACAGTATCGAAACCGGCAAAGTCCCCGCGGATGAGCTGCTGGATCGCTATCATGGCGACTGGAATGGCGATCTGAGCCGCATCTACTCTGAATACAGCTACTGAGCCCCATAAGGGATCAGGCTGAGATCACGGAAAGGGCGCTGGCAGGCGCCCCTTTTTCTGCCTGGGCGGCGGGCGGTTGTGCGACTGGTTTTGCGGATGTTGGCGGAAGCGTCCTCTGGCGCTATCCGCTTGATTTTCCCCCTAATTGAGAGCTTGTTCTCTAAATATTGCCCCCCTAAAAGAGCGCGCAATCTATGGCTCTGAAAGGTATTGATATGGGCAATTTCTTCATTTCGGCATTTGAGAAACTGGTTGGTGTCGTTGTTGTGCTGCTGCTGCTCGCAGTTGTCGGTGGCGCGGTTCTGGCAACCATGCAGCCGGGCGGCGGCGGTATCCTCGCGGCACTCGGTGTGCTGGTTGTGGGCACTCTTTATGTGATCCTGATCGCCGGTTCACTCTATCTGGCGCTGGGGATTTACAACAACACCAAGCGTACGGCTGAAGCGGTCGAACGGCTGGCCTCGAAGTAATACCCCGCGCGGAGGGAGTGTCCCCTCTGAGATGTGGATCAGAATGGGCGGCAGGATATCCTGCCGCCCATCTGCAATTTGGATCTGCCGTTACAGGCTTATTGCAGCAGCTCCGCCGGTTCGGCGTCAGCGATCTCATCCCAGTTCACATCGGCTTTTTCGATGAAGCCGGGAATGTCTGTGCTCCAACGTTCCTGAATGTCCTTTGACAGGTTCAGGTAGAGGACATCATCCACGATTTTCCACTGATGCGGATCACCGTCGAACTTGAAGCCCATCGCCGCACCAAAGGCGCAGTAGCCGCCATACGCCGGGATGTAGGCGTCCGGGGTGGCCTCAAACAGGGCTTTGTTCTCTTCGGTGGCGAACCAATATGTGGCGTCGTCGTGGGTGGCGGTCACCTTGTAGGAGCCTTTGGTCGCTTCACCGGCGTTGAAATAGGCGACGGGATCGTATCCCTGCATGGCCAGACCAGTAGAGGAGGCGTTGACATCAACACCAGCGGCCAGCGCGGAGGTTGCCAGAGTAACGGAGAGGGCGATCCCGCCCAGAAGGGATTTTACGGTGTTCATCGGTATGAACCTTTCGATGTAGCGGGTACCTCGGCACCCGGAGTTGGAATGATCAAAGCGTTACGTCATCAAAATTCAGGTCTTTAAAATTGGACCGTTTTGGTCACGACACCGATATGAGGACTCCCTCGATCACGTTCAAAACAACTCCTTTTGTATGTGCGTTGATGCACAAAATCTCTGCACAGGCGCGGTGGCACATTCCTGTGAACATGAAAAAGCCCTCGTCCATGGCGGAGGAGGGCATCTTTGTAAAACAAAGGTTTAGCAGGTAACGGGTTACTTTTGCCCGATCTTTGGCTCGGTCCCGAGGCGCAGTCGCGCGATGTTTTCCTTGTGCCGCCACAGGATGATCACCGCCAGTAGGGCTGCCAGACCGGTCGTCATTGGTGCGCCCAGAAGCAGGCACCACAGCGGTGCCGCCACTGCAGACACCAAAGCCCCCATTGAGGAAATCTTGCTCAGATAGGCGGCCGCCAGCCACGTCAGACAGCAGGCGATCCCCACCGGCCAGGCCAGCGCCAGCATCAGACCAAGGAAGGTGGCGACGCCTTTGCCGCCCTGAAACTTCAGCCAGACCGGGAAGCAATGGCCGAGAAAAGCCGTCAGACCGGCCAGCTGTGCGGCATCTTCACCGACCAGCGCGCGGGCCAGCAGCACCGCCACGGCCCCCTTGCCGCCATCCAGCAGCAGGGTCAACGCAGCGGCTTTTTTTGAGCCGGTGCGCAGCACATTGGTGGTGCCGATATTGCCCGATCCGATAGTGCGCAGATTGCCCAACCCCATGATCCGGGTCAGCAGCAGGCCGAAGGGAATAGACCCTAGTGCATAGCCAATCACGGCCCATAGCAGCAGGACAGGGGCGGCAGTTTCAATAGGCGGCATCAATCTCTCCGGTAGACCGGTTCACCGGCCACATAGGTTGCCAGCACCCTACCTTGCATCCGCTGCCCGTCAAAGGGGGTGTTCTGTGATTTCGAGTGCAGCGCAAACCGGTCCATCACAAAGGGTTGGTCCGCATCAAATAGCAACAGATCCGCAGGTGCCCCTTCGGAAAGACGACCACAGTTCAGCCCCAAGCGCTTGGCCGGGTTCAGGGACATGGCGCGGAACAATGTCGGCAGATCCAGCTGCTCCGCATGATAGAGCCGCAGCGCGGCAGGCAGCAGCGTTTCCAACGCCACGGCACCGGCGGCGGCCTCCTCAAACGGCAGGCGCTTGCTTTCCTCGTCCTGCGGGGTGTGCATGGAGGAGATCGTGTCAATCAGCCCCTCGCGCAGCGCCTCGATCAGCGCCAGACGATCTTCTTCGGAGCGCAGCGGTGGTTTCACCTTAAAGAAAGTTCGGTAGTCCGCCACGTCCAGTTCGTTCAGCGTCAGATGATGGATCGACGTGCCTGCGGTGATATCCAGCCCGTTTGCCTTCGCCCGCTGCAGGGCGGGCAGGGCGCGGGCGGTGGTGATCTGGTCGGCGTGGTATCTGGCGCCGGTCATCTCCAAAAGCGCGATATCGCGATCCAGTCCCATCCGCTCGGCCATTGGCGTGACGGCGGGCAGCCCACGCAGGGTGGCGAATTTACCCGAGGTTGCCGCAGCCCCTTTGCTCAATCCCGGTTCTTGCGGATGCGCGATGACCAGTGCGCCGCAGCTGCGCGCATAAGACAGCGCGCGGGAAAAGACCTTGGTGTCGGCAACCACATGGTCACAATCGGAGAAGGCAACCGCGCCCGCATCCATGAGAAAGCCGATCTCGGTCATCTCCCGGCCTGCACGGCCCTTGGTCAGGGCGGCCATGGGTAGAACATTCACCGGCGCATCGGCCTGCGCCCGCCGGGTCACGAATTCGAGCGTTTCCGGGCTGTCGATGGATGGGGTGGTGTCTGGGCGCGTCACCATGGTGGTGACTCCGCCCGCCGCCGCTGCGAGGCCTGCGGATTTATAACTTTCCTTATGGCGCTCACCCGGCTCGCAGACCTTCACGCCGATATCGACGATGCCGGGAGCCAGACATTTGCCGCCGCAATCAATAAGGGTCGCATCCTCTGCCACAATGTTTCGCGTGCGAAACAATTGGTCAGACTCTGTGCCATTTTTATCAACCGCCGCAATGCGCCCGTTCTGCACCAGAACCGCACCAACACTGTCGGTTCCGGCTTCTGGGTCGATCAGGCGGGCGTTGGTAAACAGAAGGGTCATACGCGGGATCTCTCGGACAGGGTGGACAGGGCATTTTGCAGCGTTGCAATTGTTGCGGCGGCGTCGGGCTGGTATTTGATCAGGTGCTTGTGACCCTCATGGGTGACGATCTGGACCGTGCTGCCAATGCGGTTCAGCTCGGCGACATCCGCGAGCGGAATGGTCTGTTGATCGGGGCCTTTGATAACCTCGCCCCCAAGCGACCAGACGCGGGTCATTTCATCGGACATGAGGTAGCCGCCGCGCAGACCAATGGCGGCCAGCCCGCCGATGGCACCGGTCCAGACATGCGGGTTTCCCATCACCCAAAGAATGCCCATGGCGCCCAGCATGGCAATCACGGCGAGCCAGGCGTGGCTGCGCCAGTATGCCATACGATCAGGGGGGAAGACGGTTTCGGACATCTCAGGTCGCCAGCATCAGCACGACAAGCAGGATCAGCGCCATCACGATTACAAAGATCGTTGCCCCGATGCGCCGTGCGCGAGAGCGGGCCTCCCGTGGGGAGGGGCGTGATGCGGAATAGGGTTTGGCGCTTTCCGGTGCGTCGTCAGGATTGCTGGGAACGCTGGCCCAATCCGCGCCCACCTCACTATAGTCGCCAATGTGTCGAATTTGACTGGCCGGGGTGAGGCGCGTTGCCTCGCCCCGCAGCGCGCGCGACCGCAGCAGCAGCACATAGCCTTCGATCGCGGCGAGTTTCTGCGCGTCGGAGGCCAGCTGCTCTTTCGGGATCCCGCAGCCATCGCGCAGATAGCCGACAAGTCCCAGGTCCTCCAGATCGCTCACCGGGAAGATCTCCACGTGATCCAGATCTATCTCATCAATGCCCAAAACCTGCGCCAACGCACCGGGTTCACGGAGGAAACGTGCCTGTTCGGGCCGCATATCGAGGTCGAAGACATGGATCATCCGCTGCTCACCTGCGGCGATGATCAGGGGCTGTGCCACCGGGCCAGCCATGGATCAGGCCACGCCCGGTTGCGACGCTGCACGCTCGCGGCTGGCGCGCAGGTTACGGGCCAAAAGATCCATCGCCGCCATCCGCACGGCGACACCCATTTCGACCTGTTCCTGAATGACAGAGCGGTTGATGTCATCGGCAAGCGTGCCGTCAATTTCGACGCCCCGGTTCATCGGGCCGGGGTGCATGACGATGGCGTCAGGTTTGGCCAGCGCCAGTTTCTCCGCATCAAGCCCGTAGCGATGGTAGTATTCGCGTTCCGACGGGATGAAACCGCCGTCCATACGCTCCTTCTGGAGGCGCAGCATCATGACCACATCCACGTCTTTCAGGCCTTCGCGCATATCGTCGTAAATCTCGGCGCCAAAGTCGGCAAAATGGCCGGGCACCAGTGTTGGCGGGCCAATCAGACGAATGCGGTTTTCCATCTTGCCCAGCAGGATCAGGTTCGAACGTGCCACCCGGGAATGGGCCACATCACCACAGATCGCAATGTTCAGCCGGTGCAGACGGCCCTTTGCGCGGCGGATGGTCAGGGCATCAAGCAGTGCTTGGGTGGGGTGTTCATGCCGTCCGTCGCCGGCATTCAGCACCGCGCAGTTTACCTTCTGCGCCAGAAGGTCCACGGCGCCGGAATGCGGATGGCGCACCACCAGCAGATCGGGATGCATGGCATTCAGCGTCATCGCCGTATCAATCAGGGTCTCCCCCTTTTTGATCGAGGAGGCCTGCATCGCCATGTTCATCACATCCGCGCCCAGCCGCTTACCCGCGATTTCAAAGCTGGCCTGCGTGCGGGTGGAGTTCTCAAAGAACATATTGACCTGGGTCAGCCCTGACAGCGCATTGGCGTGTTTGTCGGGACGACGGTTCAGATCGGCATAGCTGTCCGCGAGGTCAAGGATTGCGGTGATTTCATGCGGTCTCAGCGGTTCGATGCCCAAGAGATGCCGTTGAGAAAAGGCCATCGGATCAGGTGACGAGGTGGCTGTGGGCATGGGCAGGCTCCGCGATGTTTGGCGCTCTTATAGCAGGGCTGTGACCTGCGGCAAGCGGCGCGCACGGCGGGTATTTTGATCCGCCTCTAGGCAGGGTAGCTTGGGGCATGGAATCGGCATTGGATTATCACAGCGCCCATGCGCTCTTGGCGTGGCAGATCGAACTGGGGGCGACCGATGCGATCGGGGACGCGCCGGTCAATCGCTATGAATTGCAGGCGCGTCTGCCCAAACCCGGCGCAGCCGCGGCTGAGGCGACACCGGCGAAACCTCGGGAAATTGATCCGGTTGAGGTGGCCCGACAGATGGCGGGAGCCGCCGGGTCGCTGGAGGGTCTTTATGAGGCGCTGGCCCAGTTTGAGCATTGCGAGCTGAAAAAAGGTGCGCGCAATCTTGTGTTTGCAGATGGCCAGCCCGGTGCCCGCGTTATGGTGGTGGGCGAGGCGCCTGGCCGCGATGAGGATATCGCGGGCAAACCGTTTGTGGGCCGCGCCGGGCAGCTTCTTGACCGAATGCTTGCGGCCATCGGTCTGTCGCGCAAGGACAGCGTCTATATCGCCAATGTTCTGCCCTGGCGGCCGCCGCAGAACCGCGATCCCCTGCCGGCAGAAATCGCCATGATGACCCCGTTTCTGGAGCGTCATATTGCGCTGGCAAAGCCGGATATCCTGATTGCCATGGGCAACATCAGCTGTGATGCGCTGCTCGGCAAACGCGGAATCACCCGGATGCGTGGCACGTGGCAGGAGGCGCAGGGTAAGCCGGTGATGCCGATGTTCCACCCAGCTTATCTGTTGCGACAGCCCGCGCAGAAACGGGCCGCCTGGGCGGATCTGCTGGAGATCAAGGCGCGGCTGACGGCAGGTTGAAACCTGATCAGGCCACGCGATCTTCGGACATCATTCTTAAAGACTGTGACAACATCAGCGATAGGGGCCAGGACCATGGCGCAACTCGACAACAGCAAGGATTTCATTCCGGTCCGCATTGCAGTGCTGACCGTATCGGACAGCCGGTCACTGGCGGAAGATCGCTCCGGTCAGGTGCTGGTTGATCGGCTGGACGCTGCGGGGCATGTGCTGGCAGACCGCAAGATCCTGCCGGATGAACGGGAAAAGATTGCAGGCCAACTGCGGAACTGGATTGCCAACCCGGAGATAGATGTTGTGATCTCAACCGGAGGTACCGGTCTGACCGGGCGCGATGTCACGGTGGAAGCGCACCGCGATGTCTACGAGAAGGAAATCGACGCGTTCGGGACGGTCTTCACCATCGTGTCGATGCAGAAAATCGGCACCTCGGCTGTGCAGTCACGGGCCACAGGCGGGGTCGCGGGGGGCACTTACCTCTTTGCGCTGCCGGGAAGTCCGGGGGCCTGTAAGGACGCCTGGGATGAAATCCTTGTGAAGCAGCTCGACTACCGGCACCGACCCTGCAACTTCGTGGAAATCATGCCTCGGCTTGACGAACATTTGCGTCGCAAGTGAGACGGAATTGATCCGCGACTGCGTGTAACCTCGTATAGCTTTGTGCAAACTGGTATTCTTTGGGCCTGACGAGGCCCGTTCATGGGTACTGCGGCAGTTGTCTGTGCCGGTTCGTTTGGCCGATTGAGGGATAGAGAATGCGCTTTTTGCGGCAAACGGTGATTGGGGTTTTCCTGGCGGCGCTGACAGCGGCGCTGCTGCTGTTGGCGGTACAAATGGTGCTGTCCGCGATCCAGACCCGTATGGGGGAGGAGCGCCGTGCGCCGCCGTCCCGCGAACGGGTGTTTGCCGTGAATGTGGTGCGGGCCGAGTTGGGCGTAGTGCAGCCTGTGCTGACCGCCTTTGGCCGGATCGAGAGCCGTCGCAGGCTGGAACTGCGCACGGCAGCGGCTGGTCGGGTGGTTGAGCTGGCGCCCGGGTTCGAAGATGGCGGCGACGTCACGGCGGGCACTCTGCTGGTGCAGATCGATCCGGCCGATGCGCGCGCGGCCCTGCAACGGGCAGAAGCGGACATGAGGGATGCCGAGGCAGAAACCCGCGAGGCCCGGCGCGGATTGGCGCTGGCGCAGGATGAGCTGTCGGCATCCGAGGATCAGGCAGCGCTGCGGGCCCGTGCGCTGGACCGGCAGCAAAATCTGGAAACCCGCGGTGTTGGATCAGCTGCAACAGTGGAAGTGGCGGAGCTGGCTGCTGCACAGGCCCGGCAGGCGGTAATCTCTCGTCGGCAGGCGCTGTCCCTGGCGGAGGCGCGCATTGATCAGGCGGCAACCCGGCTGGCGCGGGCACAAATCGCGCTGGATGAGGCGCGGCGCAATCTTGATGATACGACCATCACAGCCGCCTTTGACGGAACTTTGCAGTCGGTCAATCTGGTTGAGGGGCGGCTGGTCTCGGCCAATGAAAAGCTTGCGGATCTGGTGGACCCGGCGCAGCTGGATGTGGCGTTTCGGGTTTCGACCGTGCAATACGCCCGACTGCTGGACGCGACGGGGCAGCTGCTCTCGGCGCCGGTGGCGGTTACGCTGGACGCAACCGGTGCGGCGCTGACAGCATCCGGCGTGGTGGTGCGCGACAGTGGCGATGCAGGTGAGGGGCTGGCCGGTCGGCTGATCTACGCTCGGCTGAACCCGGCGCCCGGTTTCAAGCCCGGTGATTTTGTCACGGTTGAGGTTGAGGAGCCGGTGGTGAGCGAGGTGGCCCGGCTGCCCGCCTCTGCGCTGGGGTCGGACGGCACCGTGCTGGTGCTGGGGGAGGAGGACCGGCTACAGGCGCTGGAGGTGACATTGGTGCGCAGACAAGGGGACGATGTGCTGCTGCGTGGCGCCGGGCTGGAGGGGCGCGAGGTTGTCACCGGGCGCACGCCCCTGCTGGGCGCAGGCATCAAGGTGCGGCCCCTGCGGCAGGGCGCTGAGGTTACCGGTGCCAATGCTGACACCCCGCGCGACACCGCAGCGGCAGAGGCTGAATTGATTGAACTGTCGGAAGATCGCCGGGCCAGGCTGGTTGCCATGGTTGAAGGCAATAGCGGGATGCCAGAGGCGGTGCGGGCGCGGATGCTGGAACAGCTGGCCGCTGCAAAGGTCCCCGCGCGGCTGATCAACCGTATTGAAACCCGTATGGGGGGCTAGAAATCATGCTGCGGAACCTCCCCCGCTCGGCTGGCGGCGTTCTGAGCTACTTTACCCGCCACCGGACCTTGTCGAACCTGCTTCTGGTGCTGCTGCTGGTGCTGGGCGCGGCGGCGATTCCCAATATGCGGGCGCAGTTCTTTCCGGATGTGATCGTGGACCGGGTGTCCGTCTCTGTCGAATGGGAAGGGGCCGGGCCTGAGGACATCGACAGCGCCATTGTGCAGGCGCTGGAGCCCGCGCTGCTGGCCGTTGATGGCGTCGAAAGCTCCAGTGCCACATCGCGCGAGGGGCGCGCCAGCATCTCCTTGGACTTTGAGCCGGGCTGGGACATGGCGCGCGCAGCGGATGATGTCCAAAGTGCTGTAGACGGGATCACCACACTGCCGGAGGAGGCCGAAGATCCGAGCGTGCGCCGCGGGGCATGGCGCGATCGGGTCACAGATGTGGTGATCACCGGGCCAATTGCACCGCGCCAGTTGGGACTGTTTGCAGATGAGCTGGTTGTGCGCCTGTTTGAGGTGGGTGTCACCCGCACCACGATCCGCGGCATTGCGGCCCCGCAGACCATGGTCGAAGTGCCCTCTGCCAGCTTGATCGCCCATGATATTGCGATGGCTGATATTGCGGCGGCGATTGCAGCGGAGGTTGACGCCAATCCGGCGGGTGACGTGAGTGGCGCCAATGCGCGCATCCGCACTGGCAGCGAGAAACGCACGCCGGAGGAGCTGGCCGGTATCGTGTTGCGGACAAATCCGGATGGGTCGGCCCTGACGGTTGGTGATGTCGCCACGATCCGGGTGGAGGGCGTGGATCGCAATCGCTCCTACTTCGTGGGGGAGAATCCCGCGATGTCGATCCGGGTGGACCGGTCGGATCAGGGCGACGCCATCGATATTCAGCATCAGGTCGAAGATGTGGTGGAGGCCTTGCAGGCCAGCCTGCCGGATGGCGTCAGTGCAGATCTGATCCGCACCCGCGCGGAAGCGATCACCGGGCGTCTGGATATTCTGGTCGATAACGGGCTGATGGGGTTGGGTCTGGTGCTGGCGCTGCTGTTCCTGTTTCTCAATGCACGCATCGCCTTCTGGGTGGCGGCGGGCATTCCGGCGGCAATGTTTGCCGCCATTGCACTGATGTATATGGCCGGGCTGACCATCAATATGATCAGCCTGTTTGGTTTGATCATCACCCTTGGTATTGTGGTGGATGACGCAATCGTGGTGGGGGAACATGCCGATTTCAGGGCGCGGCGTCTGGGCGAACACCCAGTTGCTGCGGCAGAGAACGCCGCGCGCCGCATGGCGATGCCGGTCTTCGCGGCCACATTGACCACGGTGATTGCGTTTTTCGGGCTGGTGTCGATTGGCGGGCGGTTTGGCGAGTTGATCCGCGACATTCCTTTGACAGTGATTGCGGTGCTTCTGGGATCTTTGATCGAGTGTTTCCTGATCCTGCCCAACCATCTGGCCCATGCGCTGGCACATAGTGCCAAGGAGCATTGGTATGACCTGCCCAGCCGTGTGGTAAATCGGGGGTTCCGCCGCCTGCGTGACACGTTATTTCGGCCTTTGATGGCGCTGGTGGTTCGCGCCCGCTACGTGGTGCTGGCTGCTGCTGCGGTGATCCTGGCGAGCCAGCTGGCGCTGTTCATTGGCGGCGACGTCAAATGGCGGTTCTTCAACGCGCCGGAGCGTGGATCGGTCACCGGCAATTTTGCCATGGCCGAGGGGGCAACCCGGGCGGATACGCTGGCGATGATGCGGGAAATGCAGCGCGCGGTTGAGGCGCTGGGGCGTGACTATGAGGCCCGGCATGGCCGCAACCCGGTTGATTTTGTCATGGCCGAGATTGGTGGCAACGCCGGGCGTGGTCTGGCCGGGGTGGACGCCAAGGACGGCGATCTTCTTGGCGGGATTTCGATTGAGCTGATTGATGCTGATCTGCGGCCTTATTCCAGCTTTGCCTTCGTGGCGGAGCTGCAGGACACTGTGCGCCGCCACCCGCTGGCGGAGACGGTATCGTTCAGGGGCTGGCGGTCGGGTCCCGGCGGTGATGCGCTGGATGTGCAATTCAGCGGTGCTGCGGTCGAGGTGTTGAAGGCTGCATCAGAGGATCTGAAAACCGCCGTTCTGCGCTACCCGGAGGTGTCAGCAGTTGAGGATAATCTTGCCTATGACAAGGAAGAGCTGGTGCTCGAACTGACCCCGCAGGGGCGGGCGCTGGAGTTCACAGTGGAGACGCTGGGGCGGGCCTTGCGGGCACGGCTGAACGGCATAGAGGCGGCGACCTATCCAGACGGGCCGCGCAGTGCCGCGATCCGGGTTGAACTGCCGGAGGGCGAGCTGACCGCTGATTTTCTGGAGCGTACGCTGATGCGCAGCCCGGCGGGTGTCTATCTGCCCCTGGCCGATATCGTGTCGGTGACCCAGCGCAACGGATTTTCCACCGTTCGGCGTGAAAATGGTGTCCGTGTGATCAGCGTCACCGGGGATATCTCAGAGGATGATCCGACACGGGCACAGGCCATTGCCACAGCGCTGCAAGAGGAGATCCTGCCGAAGATCGCCAGTGAGCGACAGGTGGATTGGCAATTGGCGGGGCTGAGCGAGCAGGAAAACGAGTTTCTGAATGACGCCAGAACCGGATTGATCCTGTGTTTGACGGGGATTTATCTGGTGTTGGCGTGGATTTTCGCCAGCTGGACGCGGCCCTTAGTGGTTATGGCGATCATTCCCTTTGGCCTCGTCGGGACAATCTGGGGGCACTACCTGTGGGAGGTGCCGCTGTCGATGTTCACCGTTGTTGGCCTGTTGGGAATGACGGGGATCATCATCAACGACTCGATCGTATTGGTGACAACCATTGACGAATACGCAGAAGAGCGCGGGCTGATCCCGTCGATCATTGACGGGGCTGCGGATCGGTTGCGGCCGGTGATGCTGACCACGCTGACAACCGTTCTGGGGCTGGCCCCGTTGATGTATGAGGGCTCGCAACAAGCACAGTTCCTCAAACCCACAGTGATCACGCTGGTCTATGGCCTTGGGTTCGGCATGTTTCTGGTGCTGCTGGTTGTGCCCGCATTGGTGGCAGTGCAGGCGGATGTGGCGCGTCCCCTTGCAGCGCTGCGGCGGGGAATGTCATCGCGGGCTGGTGACCTGCGTTGGCTGACGCTGGGGCTGGGAGCGGCACAGATCCTGTGGCTGGCGGCGACTGTTGGCTATGCGATGGCGGTGGGGGCGCTGCATCCGGTGCTGAGAGCGGTCGCGCCCGGGCTGGTGGAGATGGATCCGCTGCGCGGCGCCCTGCTGCTGTTTGTGACCGGCGCGGCGCTGTTGAGTGCGATTGCCTATGTCAGCGCGCGGGTCTTGGGCGGGCGTCGCGCAGGGATCTGACGATCGGCTGCCACTGGTTCGACCTGCGAAATGGAGGTCACGCACGCGTTGTGCGATGCTGTCGCTCCTGGGCGAGGGAGGCGACCTCTGCCACCTGATCGATCAGCATACGGTCAGGGGTAGCGCCAAAACGGCTGGTCAGATCGGCGACCGGCACCCATAGCGCCTGCAGGGCATCATCGTCCGGGGTTGGTTGACCTGAGATGTAATCACAGAGCACAGCAACCAAGAGATACTGTCGTTGGATCTTCCCGGCCTCATCGCGCAGCATCACATCGACATGGGTCAGCACCTCGCGCGGGGTTGCGATAACGCCGGTCTCTTCAAGCAGTTCACGGGCGGCAGCCTGCATCGCGGTTTCGCCCAGTTCGACATGGCCGCCGGGGAAGCCCCACCAGCCGGCATTCGGGGGCGATTTGCGCTGGATGAGAATGACCTGATCGCCGCCCTGATCTGCATGGCAGACCACCGCAAGGGCGCCAAGGATCGGGCGCCGGGGCTGATTTGGTCCGCCGGAGCTATCGGGGATGGCTGCATCGTTGGGCATGGCTGGATCCGATCCGGCTGACAATGCCCGTATTAGTGTCGGGTGCAGCCTTGAATGTCCACCGCATGGTTGCGGCCCAGCACGGTAAACCGCATCTGCGAGCGATCAACGGCGAAGGGGCCACCCTCAGCGGAGATGATCTCGGTTTTGGCGGTCAGATGGCGACCCTGCCGGGTGGTTGTCGTCTCGGTCGTCACCAAAGTTGGAGGGCCAGGCTCAACCACCACGATCTCATCTCCGCCCGCGCTGGGCATGGTGATCCGGGCGACCAGCTCCATACCGTAGCGGCTGGGGGTGATCGCACAGGTTGCGGCCTGCACGCCGGCCTCTTTCGCCGACCATGGGCGATCCGCAAGCGCTGCAACAATCGCCGGATTGCGGCGGCTGTCGGGTTGGAGTGGGCGATCAAAGCGCAGTTCGGAGGGGATGCAGACATCTTTGCAGATGCCCAGCTCCATCCGGCCTTTCAGGCGTAGTGGCTGGCCGGGTTTGGCGGGGGTGATTTCAATCGGAAGCACCAGCTGATCATGGTAGCCGATGGTGCGAAATCCGGAGGTCAGGAAAACCTCGGGCGTGGGCCAGCGGATTTCCACCGCACCGACGTTGCGCGATCCCCGCCAGCTGAACCGGGGCGGGATGCCGGCGTCACCGGGTGCGCGCCAGTAGGTTTTCCAGCCCTCCGAGAGCGTCAGTCGCAATGCGCCCATATGGGTGCCGCGCCGGGTCGGGCCGCCATCCAGCACCTCGATCTGCACGATATCGGACATTTGCTCGGCTGACGTGCTGGCTGGCAAGGCCAGAAGCCCCAGCACAAGCGGTGCGCAAAGACCCTTCGCCAGTGATCTGGCAGCGGTCGCGAGAACAGAGAGAAGCGGATGTGTCGTCATGTCAGGTTACATGCGCAATTCCGCCTGAAATGCCAAGTCACGTTCCGGTCAGCGCCTGCGAGCTGACGCTTTGGCACGGCTTGGCCTTGAACCTCTCGCTGCGGGTGGCCATTGTGAAAGGGCAGGCCCGTTGCCGCGCGCGGATGACGGCAATTACAAGAAGGACGACAGCTTCATATGGATCTTACCGGCGAACTGCTGATTGCGATGCCCGGCATCGGTGACCCGAGGTTTGAACATTCGCTGATCTTGCTGTGCTCACATGAAGATGATGGCGCAATGGGGTTGATCGTGAACAAGCCCGCAGCGGGTGTCGATTTGTCCAACCTTCTGGAGCAATTGGACATCACACCGCGCAGTGCAGAGGAGGCGGCGCTGCCGGTCCGTTTCGGGGGGCCGGTTGAGACGCAGCGTGGCTTTGTGCTGCATTCGCCGGAATATAAATCCAACGTCAGTTCTCTGCGGGTGGCCGATGCGTTCTCAATGACGGCGACCGTGGATGTATTGGAAGACATCGCGATGGGACGCGGGCCTGAGCAGGTTATGGTGATGCTGGGATATGCAGGGTGGGGGCCGGGGCAGTTGGAGACGGAGATTGCCAATAATGGCTGGCTGACCGCTCCGGCAACACCGGAGTTGGTGTTCGGTCTGGATGATCTCACCAAATGGGAGGCGGCCTTGCGGTCGCTGGGGGTTGATCCGTTGACCCTGTCAACCAGTGCCGGTCACGCCTGACCGATCAAGACATGCTGACGTTTTGGGGACTGCCGGTCAGCGCGGCGCAGCGGCGCGGCGCAGCCGGTCGTTGATGGCGACGCCCAGCCCGGTCTCCGGTATGGGGGCGACAGCGATGGGTTGTGCTCTGGCGTCGAGGCGGTGCAGATGGCCAAACAACTGCGCGGCCGCCTCGTGCAGGTCACCGCTGGCGGATAGGTTCAAATCACATTCCATGGCGCCAAAGCCAAGGTAGAGTTCACCGTCCTGCGGGGCCGTGACGTTCAGGCGGACGCTGGCGCGGGGGGCGTAATGTGACAGCAGCTGTCCCGGCGCGGTGAGCGGATCGCTGGCATCGCGCAGGCGCAGGGGCTGGCCCAGAACCACCTCGATCTCTTCGGTGGCCAGCCCTCCGGGTCGCAGCAACAAGGGGGTGCCGGTGGCCAGTCCGATGATTGTTGACTCCACACCAACACCGCAGGGGCCATCGTCAACAACCGCGGCGATCCGCCCATCGAGACCGGCGATAACATGGGCGGCGGTTGTCGGACTGATCTTGCCCGACGGATTGGCCGAAGGCGCGGCCACCGGACCATCCAGCACAGACAGCAGCGCGCGGGCGGCGGGATGGGCAGGTATGCGGATACCAAGGGTGCTCAGCCCGGCGGTGACCAGAGGTGAAATACCGTGGTCCTCGCGCAGCGGCAGGACCAGGGTCAGCGGGCCGGGCCAGAAGGCGTCCGCCAGCCGATCGGCGATATCGGACCAGATCACATGGCGCTGAGCGGTTTCGACCGAATGGACATGCGCGATCAGCGGATTGAAGCTGGGGCGTCCCTTGGCGGCATAAAGCGCCTCAACCGCGTCGGTCTGGCGGGCATCGGCGCCCAGTCCGTAGACGGTTTCTGTCGGAAAGGCGACAAGCTGGCCCTCCTGCAACAGGTCCGCAGCGGTGCTGATTTCCTGCGGCTGAGCGGTCAGGAGGCGGGTTGTTGGGCTGGACATGGCTGGTGACGCGGCGTTTTGGTTGCTTGAATAAAGGGCCCGGTTAGGTAATCGGACAAGACGTTCAACATAAAGGTTTGGGGCAATGATGCCAAGGCTGCCCCGACCAGCTCTCTCTGAAAGAGGCCAGACATGACCTTCCGCGCCCCCGTTCCCGAGTATCAGTTTCTTCTGAACCACATCGTTGGCTATAGCGATATTTCCGCAACTGAGCGGTTCAGCGAGGCGAGCGACGATGTCGTGACGGCAATCCTGACCGAAGCCGGGAAGTTCTGTGATGAGGTGATGGCGCCGTTGAACCGGGGCGGCGATCTGCAGCCGGCACATCTGGAAAACGGGGTGTTGCGCACATCGCCGGGCTATGCCGAAGGGTGGCAGGCGATCTCCGAGGGGGGCTGGATCGGGATGAGCGCCTCTGAGGCGTTTGGCGGCATGGGGCTGCCGATGACCCTGACCACCGCCGTGAACGAAATGATGTCGGGGGCCTGTCTGTCGCTGCAACTGGCACCGCTGATGAGCCAGGGCCAGATCGAGGCGCTGGAACATCACGCCAGCGATGAGATCAAGTCGCTGTATCTGCCGAAGCTGATTTCGGGCGAATGGTCCGGCACCATGAATCTGACCGAGCCGCAGGCGGGGTCCGATGTGGGGGCGCTCAGCTCCAAGGCGGAGCCGTTGGACGACGGCACCTATGCGATCAGCGGGCAGAAGATCTATATCTCCTGGGGTGACAATGATTTTGCGGGCAATATCTGCCATCTGGTGCTGGCGCGCCTGCCTGATGCGGCGCCGGGGACCAAGGGAATTTCGCTATTTCTGGTGCCCAAGTATCTGCCGGATGCCGAGGGCAATCCCGGCAAGGCCAACAACCTGAAGGTGGTGAGCTTGGAACACAAGATGGGTCTGCACGGCTCACCCACCTGTGTGATGCAATATGATGGTGCCATTGGCTGGATGATCGGTCAGCCGGGCGGTGGTCTGGCGGCGATGTTCACCATGATGAACAACGCCCGTCTTGGCGTTGGCGGTCAGGGCGTTGGCATTGCCGGCGCGGCCTATCAGAAGGCGCTGGCCTACGCGCTGGAGCGCAAGCAGGGCAAATCTGCGTCCGGTACCATCGTTGATCATGCGGATGTGCGCCGGATGCTGATGGAGATGAAGGCAGATCTGTTTGCCGCGCGTGCGATCCTTCTGGCGTGTTCGCAGGCGATTGATATGCAGACCGCCACCGGTGCGCAGGAGTGGGCAGCGCGGGCGGCTTTCCTGACGCCGATCGCCAAGGGTTTTGGCACCGAAACCGGGATGCGGATCTCTGAGACCGGTGTGCAGGTGCATGGCGGCATGGGGTTCATCGAAGAAACCGGCGCGGCGCAATTCTACCGCGATGTGCGGGTGACGGCGATTTACGAGGGCACCAACGGTATTCAGGCGATGGATCTGGTGGGCCGCAAGATGATGGACGGTGGCGATATGGCGCACCGGCTGATTGACGAGATAGAGGAACAGGCCGAACGCGCCCGCACCACCCATCCGAATATGGCCGAAGCGGTCTGGCAGGCTTGCGAATCCCTGCGCGAGGCGACTGAATGGCTGACAGCACAGGATGATCTGGACGAGCGTTTTGCCGGGGCGGTGCCTTATCTGCATGCTTTTGCACGGGTTCTGGGCGGGCATTACCATTTGGCGGCGGCGATGGCGGATCTGGGCGGGCCGCGTGAGAAGCTGGCGCGCTTTTACATCAACCGGATGCTGCCAGAGCACGCCTCCCTACTGGCGCATGCGCAGGCGGGGAGCGCGGGCGCGCGGGCGCTGACACTGGATGAGCTGGCAGACGGATGACCAGCCCGCGCCCAGACGGCCCATGGAGTGAACCTCCCGCGCAGGGCGAGGCGATCGAGGTGGCGGAAGGCGTGCTCTGGATGCGCCTGCCACTGCCGATGAAGCTGGATCATGTGAACGTCTATGCGCTGGACGACGGTGATGGCTGGACCATCGTGGACACAGGTATGTCGTCGAACAAGACCCGTCGGATCTGGGAAGAGCTGATGGCGGGGCCATTGGGTGGTAAACCGGTTCGCCGGGTGGTCGTGACCCATCATCACCCGGACCACATCGGCAATGCGGGATGGTTCCAGTCGGTGCATGGTGCGGAGCTGGTGACCACGCGCACCGCTTGGCTGTTTGCCCGTATGCTGACGCTGGATGTGCAGGAGAGTTGGCCGGAGGAGACGTTGGCGTTTTATCGCAGCGCCGGGATGGATCCGGCGATCTATGACGCGCGGGTGGCGGAGCGGCCATTCAATTTCTCTGATACGGTCTATCCCATGCCGCTAGGATTTACCCGTATCAAACAGGGCGACGTGTTGCGCATGGGCGGGCGCGACTGGGATGTGCATATGGGCAATGGCCACGCGCCGGAGCATGCAACCTTCTGGAGCCGCGATGACAATCTGGTGATCACAGGGGATCAGATCCTGTCGTCGATCAGCCCCAATATCGGCGTTTATGCCACTGAACCCATGGCCGATCCGGTGGCGGAGTGGCTGGAGGCCTGCGAGCGCATGGCACCGTTGACACAGCCCGATCAGCTGGCCTTGGGAGGGCATAAGCTGCCGTTTCTCGGTCTGCCGCACCGCATGGCGCAGCTCATTGACAATCATCACGGTGCGCTGGCGCGATTGCTTGACCACCTGGATGAACCGAGGACTGCAGCAGAGTGCTTTGCCCCGCTGTTCAAGCGCAAGATCGGGGGCGGGGAATACGGGCTTGCTTTGGTTGAGGCGGTGGCCCATGTAAATCATCTGTACCACCTGGGTCAGGTGGACCGCAGCCGCCGGGCTGACGGGGCCTGGCTCTACCAGCGTAAGGGGTGATCGACCCCTGGGAAGGGAGAGATCATGACAGATGAAATCGCAACAAGCGCCGAGGCTGCCGAGGCGGCTGTTCTGCCCTGTGTACATGAGGTCCATGCAGATCCTGATGCCTGCGCAGGCATCAAAAAGCTGCCTGAGCCGCTGCAAAAGCCGGTCGCAGACAAAAGCGCTGCACGCTGGGCCTATGAGCGGCTGATCCTCTACATCAAGAATTTCGAAGAGCAGCTGGATGGCGAGCATGAGGTCGCCATGGGGTTTGCCGGTGGCGATGCCGGGGTGATGCGGATTGAAGGCATGGGGTATTTTGATCCCGATATCATTACCTATTACGGCAGCGATTCCAGCGGCGCGCGCACCCAGCTGGTGCAGCATGTGAGCCAGCTGAACGTGATGCTGCGCGCCCTGCCCAAGCGCAATGAGGCAGCACCCGCTAATCGGATCGGTTTTCGTCTGGTCTCTGATCTGGAGGGCGATGGGTCTGAGACCTGATCGCGGGGTAGCACTATCCCTGTGGGGTGGCGTTGCGTTATTTTGCGGCGTCGCCGCGGGCGCTGCTGCCGGGGATGCGGATGTGCCAGACGGATATTGGCAGCGCTTGGAGCGGGCCGCGCATCACGCGCTGATGCAGGAGGTCGCAGCGGCTGGGGGGAAGACTGCACCGTTCACCACGGACGGGTGTAGCGGTGGTTTGTCGACGATCTGGCGGCAGCTGAGCGGACAATCCGGGGCTGATGGCGGACCACCGTTTGAGGCCTGCTGTGTGATCCATGACCGGAAATATCACAACGCGGCCGGGATTGGCGGTGCGAATCCAGCCGTGTCGGAAGGGGTAGAACCGGCGGCGGCCAGTCAAGGTGCGCGATTGGCTGCGGATCAGGCTCTGCGCCGCTGCGTAGAGACAAATCTCAGCGTCAACGATCCCACAATCGCCAATCTGGCGTCACCAGTGGCGACTGCGGTCTATGCAGCCGTGCGATTCGGTGGTGCGCCCTGCTCGGGGTTGAGTTGGCGTTGGGGGTATGGCTACCGGCCCTGCCGTGGCTATTTCACCCGCTGATTTGATCCGACTGCGCCCGATTGACGTGGTGACAGGGTCCGTGAAATCCAGTATTCAGCGGAAAACAGACGCGTATAGGAATGGACATATGGCTGACCATAAGCACGGTTCGATGGATATTACCGTTCAGGAAAAAACCTACGAAGGCTTCCTCAAATTCACCACCCGGTTCTGCATTGCGGCGCTGCTCTTTGCGGTGTTCCTTGCAATTTTCGCGACCTGATCACCCTCGTGAGCGGTTCTGATCTTAACGGGCGTTCCGGTATTCGGCGGCTGTCGACCGGATTGCGGGTTGCAGCGCTCGGTGTGGCGGTTGCTGCGCTGACGGCCTGTGCGGCCCAACAGCAGCCCAATGCCGATGACGCCACGCTTGAGCGGGTGGCCTATCGTCACAATGGTCCGCCTGCGCTGACGCTGTACACCATGATCAATAACCGCACCGGCAAGGGCGCGCATACATCGCTGATGGTCAACGCCTCCGAACGGGTGATTTTTGATCCAGCGGGTTCGTTCTATGCAGATGTGGTGCCAGAGCGCGACGATGTGCTCTTCGGCATTACGCCGGGCGTAGAGAAGGCCTATCGCGGGTCTCATGCACGCAGCACGCATCATGTGGTGGTGCAGCGGCTTGAGGTGACGCCGGAGCAAGCGCAACGGGCCTATCAGCTGGTCCGGGCGAACGGACGCGTACCGGGGGCGTTTTGTGCCAATGCTACGGCATCAATTCTGAAACAGATTCCGGGGTTCGAGAGCCTGAACGTGACCTTTTATCCGGGTAACCTGTCGGAGCAGTTCGGCGCCCTGCCGGGTGTCACAACGGAGCGTTACCGGGAAAATGACAGCGCAGACCTGCAAGAAGGGCTGGCGAAGAACAACGCAGCGTTGAACGCGGGCGGTTGATCTCCTCGGCGCGTGCCGCGACTGAAGATATTTGAAAAGCCGCAGCATCGCCTGCGGCTTTTGTTTTGGCCGGAACGGATCAGCCTGAAAACAGAAACAGCAGCAGAAAGCCGACCGCGCCGCTACCCATGGCGATCAGCACATTTCGCGTCCAATAGCCTAGCGCAAAGACGGCGGCGGCGACCGCCAGATGCGGAAGGCTGGGCGTGCCGCCAGTCGGGGTTGGCCAGACCACCAGAGGTGTCACCAGTGCCGGTATGATCGCGACCGCCGTGTACCGCAGATGACGCATCAGCCAGGGTGGCATGCTGCGCCCGCCCATCAGCCCGATGAAGGCAAACCGCAGGGCGAAACTGCCGATGGCAAGACCAATGATAATGGTCCAGAGCAGGGTTGGATCGGGGGCCTGTGTCATGACGGATCCTTTGCAGTTTGGCGGCGCTCCAGCCAGACCTCGGCCTGGGCACCGGCCATCATGCCGACGAGGCCTGCAACAATCAGGCCAAGGTTATAGGGCAGCGCGGTAGCAGGCAGAGCGGTGGCGACGGCGGCGAAACAGGCCACAACATGGGCGGGCGTGCGCAGCATTGGCCCGATCATAGCCAAAAATGCCAGCGGCAAGACGAAATCGAGTCCCCAGCTGGCGGGGATCTGGGTGCCGACCAATGCGCCGATATAGGTGGCGATCATCCAGCCCGGCGCCACGCAGCCATTGGTGCCGAAGAAATAGGCCATACGCTGCGACAGGGTCATCTGCGGGTGGGTTTCGAACTGCACAATGGAGAGTGCATAAGACTGATCAACCGTCAGATACGCGGCACAGGCGCGCTGCCACAGAGGAGCGCCGCCGAGGTACGGCGTGAGAGAGGCAGAATACATCGCAACCCGCAGGTTCACTGCGAGAGCGGAAATCAGGATGATCACTAGCGGTGTGTTCTCTTCCATCAGTTGCAGGGCTGTAAACTGTGCGGACCCGGCAAAGACCGAGAGCGAGAAGATCATGGCTTCGGGGACAATCAGTCCCGCTTCGGCGGCGAGAACGCCAAACAGAAGCCCAAATGGTCCCGAGACCAGAAGGAAGGGCGCGCCGTCGCGAAACCCCTTCCAAAACGCCGATTTCGTGGTGGTGATTGCCATGATCTGGTCCTAGGTTACTGCTCAGATGGCATAAGCCTGGTGGCGGAGGTTTGCAATTGATGATGGCTGAAGAAGGCTCTGATCTGGCGTCGGTATTGGCCGAATATGTGATCGCCCCTGCGCCGACTGATGCGCGGCTGACGCGGGCGGTTCAGGGGATCGACCACACCGGCACGGCAACAGAAATCTCGGTGGTGGAGGAACGACCGCTGACGATCTACCTCAACCGTCAGGAAATCGTGACGGCGATGACCATTGGGGACTATCCTGAGTATCTGGCGCTCGGCTTTCTGCGCAATCAGGGCATGTTGCAGCCCGGTGATGAGATTACCGCCATCGACTATGACGAAGAGCTGGAGACGGTGGTGGTTCGAACCGCGGTTGAAACCTCCTATGAAGACAAGCTGCAGAAGAAGACCCGCACATCCGGCTGCGCCGTGGGCACGGTGTTTGGTGATATGATGGAAGGGCTTGAGGGGGTCGTGCTGCCTCAGACGCCCGTGCGCAGCTCCTGGCTTTATGCGCTGGCCCATAAGATCAATCGCACGCCCTCGCTCTATCTTGAGGCCGGCGCCATTCACGGCACAGTGCTGTGCCAAGAAGACCGCCCGCTGGTCTATATGGAGGATGTCGGACGGCATAACGCCGTGGACAAGATTGCGGGCTGGATCCAGAGCACGGGCGCAGAGGTGTCCGACAAGATCCTCTACACCACCGGGCGGCTGACCTCAGAGATGGTGATCAAGACCGCGATGATGGGGATCCCGGCGCTGGTGTCGCGATCCGGCTTCACCGCCTGGGGGGTGGAGATCGCACAGGAGTTGGGCCTGACACTCATCGGCCGGATGCGTGGGCAGCGGTTTATCTGTCTGTCCGGGGAGGCGCGGCTGATCCGGGATATGGATCCGGCCAATGTGCCCGCAGAGGCAAAGGCGCATCGGCGCAAGAGCGCGGAACGATAGGTGCCTTGCATGTGGGCTCTGCTTTTGAAGGCAGGTCAATTCGCGCGCAAAGAGGAGATGTCATGAGACAAAACGGACCGTTGGGCATCATCCTCGCAGGAGGTCTCGCGACCCGCATGGGCGGCGGCGACAAGGGGCGCCTGCAGGTTGGTGGGTGCAGCCTGATCCGTCATGTGATCGATCGCCTGTCGCCGCAGGTGGAACAGGTGGCTTTGAATGCCAATGGGGAGCCTGCGCGTTTCGACGACCTGGGGCTGCCGGTGATTGCGGATAGTATCGATGGGTTTGCCGGGCCGCTTGCCGGGGTGCTGGCGGGACTGGACTGGGCCGCCGAACAGGGGGCTGACAGCATCGTGACCGTCGCGGCCGATACTCCTTTTTTCCCGCAGGATCTCGTCGCGCGCCTGAGCGAAAGCGCCGCCGGGCAGGTGCATCCGTTGGTGCTGGCGACAACGCCACGCACTGGAGAAGAGCTGAAATCCGGTGGGCACCGCCGGGTAAACCGACATCCGACCTTTGGCCTCTGGCCGGTGGCCCTGCGCGATGACCTGCGTGCGGCCTTGCAGGGTGGTCTGCGCAAGGTGGTGCTTTGGACCGATCAGCACCAGGGGCGCGAAGCCCTGTTTGAGGCCGAGCCTTTTGATCCGTTTTTCAACGTCAATACACTGGACGATTTGGCGCAGGCGGAGGCATTGCTGCGATGAAGATCTACGGTGTCACGGGCTGGAAAAACTGCGGCAAGACCGGATTGATGGAGCGATTGGTCGCTGAGTTCTGTCGGCGCGGCCACAGTGTTTCGACGTTAAAACACGCCCATCACAGCACGGATGTGGATCAGCCAGGCACCGACAGCTATCGTCACCGGACGGCGGGGGCGGCTGAGGTGATCCTTGCTTCGCCAAACCGGGTTGCAATTATGCAGGAGCTGCGCGGAGCGGATGAGCCGAGCTTTGTTGAGCTGCTGTCGCGGCTGCGCCCGGTCGATCTGGTGCTGGTCGAAGGGTTCAAACGCGAGACCCACCCGAAGATCGAAGCCTATCGTACGGCTGCGGGGCAGCCGCTTATCGCGCCCGAGGATGCGACGATCCGTGCTGTTGCCAGCGATGTTCCGCTTCATCTCGACCGGCCAGTGTTTGATCTGGACGATACAGCCGCGATTGCGGATTTCATCGCGGGGGAGATTGCCCTGTGATCCCGTGGCAGAGCTTTGCCATGGTGGACTGGTCGGGCGGCAAGGATCGTGGGGCAACACCGTGCAAAGATGCCATCTGGGCCTGCGTCTGGCGTGACGGTGCCGCGGATGATCCTGTTTATCTGCGCAATCGCCGACTGGCAGAGGATTGGTTGACCGATCTGATTGAGGTCGAACTGACAGCTGGGCGCAGATTGATGCTTGGGTTTGATTTTCCCTTTGGCTACCCGGCTGGATTTTGCAGGGCGATGACCGGATCGGATGATCCGTTTGCCCTCTGGCACTGGATCGAGGCGCGCATCGAGGATGCGCCCCATGATAACAACCGGTTTGATCTCGCCGGAAGCATCAATCGACAGTTTGGTGGTTTGGGGCCGTTCTGGGCCAATGGCCTCAGCCGCGATATTGCGGGGTTGCCACGCAAGAAAGACAACTACCGCAATCCGTTTCCCGAGCGCCGCGCGGTTGAGCATCACGCCAAGGGCAGTTTCACCTGCTGGCAAATGGCCGGTGCCGGAGCGGTTGGCAGTCAGGTGATGATGGGGCTGCCGGTTTTGGAGCGCCTGCGCCGCCGCTTTGCTGGACAGGTTGCAGTCTGGCCGTTCGAACCGCTGGACAAACCGGTGGTGCTGGTTGAAATCTGGCCGACACTGCTGGCTGGAACGGGACCGGATCATTGGATCAAGGATGCCTGGCAGGTCCATAAGGTGGCGCTGGAACTTGCGGGCCTACCCGTGGCAGAATTACAGCGGCTGTTGACCGTTACCGCGCCCGAAGAGGGCTGGATCCTGGGAGTAGATCAAATATGACCCTTGCCCCGCCGCCCTTGCGCAATGACTGCTTTGCTCTGCCCGCCGGGGTGGATTGGACGCCGGTGGATGTCGCGCTGGACCATCTGCGACAGAACCTGACTGCGGTGACTGCGGTTGAGAGTGTATCGCTGGCCGCAAGCCTTGGCCGGGTGCTGGCTGAGGACGTTTTGGCTGCCCGCAGCAACCCGCCGCAGGCGAATACCGCCGTGGATGGCTACGGGTTTGCCGGCCCGATAGGAGATGGGCCGCAGGTGCTGCCGCTCACTGACGGGCGGGCCGCTGCCGGGTTGGCCTATGAGGGGGAGGTCGCCGCCGGGCAGGCTATTCGTATCCTGACTGGCGCGGCGCTGCCGTCTGGTGTGGATACCGTGATCCTTGAGGAGGATGTCAGCCGGGAGGGCGCCGAGATCGCCTTTCATGGGCCGCTGAAGACGGGCGCCAATACCCGCAAGGCAGGCGAGGATGCGGCTGCTGGTGATCTGATCCTGTCCAAGGGGCGGGTGATCACACCTGCGGATCTGGCGCTGGCCTCGGCGACGGGCGTGTCTGAACTGCCAGTGCGGCAGCTGCTGCGGGTGGGTGTTCTCTCTACCGGCGATGAGCTGGTGGAACCGGGGGAGCCTGCGGCGGCGGGTCAGATTTATGACGCCAATCGTCCGATGTTGTTGGGCTTGCTGACCCGGATGGGTTTCGTTGCTGTGGATCTGGGGAAAGCGCCCGATGATCGCGCGGCGTTGCGCAACCGCCTGGATCGCGCGGCGACACAGGTCGATGTGATCTTGACCAGCGGCGGGGCGTCTGCGGGGGATGAGGATCATATGTCGGCATTGCTGCGCGAAAGCGGGGCGATGCAGCAATGGCGGATTGCCTTGAAGCCGGGCCGCCCGCTGGCGCTGGGGCTGTGGCAGGGGGTGCCGGTGTTTGGTTTGCCGGGAAATCCAGTTGCGGCGATGGTCTGCACATTGATTTTTGCGCGCCCGGCCATGGGGCTGATGGCGGGTGCGCGCTGGTTGGAGCCTCAGGGCTTTGATCTGCCTGCCGCCTTTCAGAAGCGGAAGAAGCCGGGGCGGCGGGAATATCTGCGTGCCCGCGTGCGGGATGGCGAGGTCGAGGTGTTCAAATCCGAAGGGTCAGGACGGGTCAGCTCCCTCAGCTGGGCGGAAGGGCTGGTTGAATTGGGAGATGGCGCGGCCACGATCCAACCCGGTGACCCGGTGCGTTTCATACCATATGCAAGTTTCGGCCTGTAGCCCGCGCGGTGTTAGTCAAAGGTGCCAGCCACACGGCCCAACAGCATGAAAGCGCGCGCGGTGCGGGTTTCGCCCAGCGATGAAATATCCGTATCGCTTGCCTCTTCCTCGAACTCGGCCAGCATCTGATCAAAGCGGCGCAGAAAGTGATGGGCCGCATCGCGAAAGATCGGATCCTGCTTCATCCGGGCGGAGGTCAGGGCAAGGGAACTGCGGTCGCGGACCCCGCCAAGGGCGGCCACGGCGCGGCCACGGGTGCCTTGGGCAAACTGACGCCAGATCTCTGGACGGGCCATATCGGGGCGCAGATCGTCCATGTAGATGCCATCCTGGCTGAGCAGGGTCAGCACATCCTGCGCGGCCTGAATAACCTGTGCAGCCTTACGATCCTGCAGGGCCAGACGCAGCGCGGCAAAGCCTTCCTCATCGTCTGCGGTTTCCGGAAAGTTCAGCGCGCGGATCAACTGGGTGGAGGGCAGCGGAGTGGCCAGATCCTCGGCGGGGGTGCCAAGTGCCAGAAGCCCCTGATCGGTCACCTCGCCCCCTGCTGCGGCGGTGGTCGAGATCCCCGGCATCGGCCGGTCACGGCGGCTGGTGTGGAAGGTGGCAAGGGCGGTTTCCGTCTTGCGGGTCGCGGCGGCGATTTCATCCAGCTTGCGCGTCACCGAGGGTTCGGCAACCGAGGCCGCCTGCTGGGCATGGGCAATATAGGCGTTGCGCATCCCGTCGATGGCAGCGTGAAGCCGTTGTGATTCATCCCGCATCACCTGCGCTGATCGCAAGGCGATGGCGCCCACCCAGATCAGCAGCACCGGCAGGATCACTGCGACGATGCGCAGCAGAATATCCGGCCATCCCGCTGCTGGCGCGTCTGCTGTGCCACCCAATACAAAGATCGCAACCACCGCCAAAAACCACAGGGCGCTGAGCCCGAGTGCTGCGGCCTCGATCAGGCCAAAGACTGGTCGTTCCGGTGGCGCATCAAGGGCGCTGGTGGGCGGCGTTGCGGCTGGGGAACTGGAACGGGTCATACTGTTGCTCGGAAACAGGGGTGTACTGGGTTGGCATATGCCGCAGGGTGCGGCGGCTGGGTGAGGTGGGCGGGGCGCCTGCATGGCGCGCCACGCCGTTGCAGTGAGTTAGGCGTAGATGATCTTGAGGATCTCATAGGCGCGGTCCCCACCGGGAGTGCGGACTTCGACGCTGTCGCCTTCTTCCTTGCCGATCAGGGCACGGGCGATGGGGGATTTGATGTTCAAAAGACCGGCTTCGATATTGGCCTCATGTTCGCCGACGATCTGCCAGGTCTTCTCTTCGTCAGTGTCTTCGTCGACGACGGTGACCTTGGCGCCGAACTTGATCGCACCGGAAAGTTTGGCCGGGTTGATCACATCGGCCAGCGACAGGATGCCCTCCAGCTCTTTGATGCGGCCTTCAATGAAGGACTGTTTTTCGCGCGCGGAATGGTATTCGGCGTTCTCCGACAGGTCGCCCAGTTCACGGGCTTCGGCGATGGCCTTGATGATCGCCGGGCGTTCCACCGATTTCAGGGTCTTCAACTCAGTTTCGAGGGCGGCGTGACCCGTGGGGGTCATCGGGATCTTTTCCATGTCTGTGTCCAGATATCGTGTCAGGTTTGGCCACCAGGCGTGGCGGTTCGCGTCTATAGGAAAACCGGTTGTCTCACTGCCGAACTGACAGCGGGACAAACCGGTTGTGTCGTATTTACCTGACCCAATCCTGCCGCCGAATGCAAGAGGGCGGGGTTGTCTGTCCACAGCGATTTCATGCCAACAGGCGGAAAACTCCGCTTTTTTAGACGCCCCCGGACAGAGGGTCGGCGAGAAACTTGCAATGTGTCGGCCGACTTCGGTCCGGTTTTGTCTTCACCGCGGCAGCGTCTTGGTGCGGTCAGAGAACCTCCGGTAGGCTGGATGTTCTGCCTGTGATGCTGTGGCGGGGCACCCGTGGCCGGGGATCCAGCCGTTGCAGCAAGCTGATCAGGCGGCTGATCGGGGAAGAGTGTCGGATCCGTTGCAGCTGGCGTGTCGTCGCGCGCTGCTGTGACAATATCGTCGGGGCCGGGTGCCGCCGCTGGGTGGGTAATACCGCGCGCGGGTGGCTGCTGTGCCAGAGAAGATCAAGCATCATATTGTACCACCTCGAATTCGATATTGTCCCGGTCTCGGAAATAGAACCTGCGACCCGGTTCATAGTCGTGATGCTCGCCCGGGGTGAAGCCAGCCGCGCGGACCCGTGTCTCAACGGCGTCCAAATCGTCGACAACAACGGCGATATGGTTGAGACCCCCGTTGATGGCGTAGCTGGTCGGGGCCTCGGTCAGGGGGGCCGGGGGGCAGTACAGCGCCAGATAGCTGTCAGCCTCGCCCACGTGCAGGCTGTAGCCGCCGCTGATGGCCTCCCCCTGCCAGCGAATGTGCCAGCCAAAAATATCCTGCATCCAGGCGGCAGTGCTCTCGGGAGAGGACACGGTGATGTTTGCGTGTTCAAGACGTACGGTCATGTCAGGCTCCTTTGTGTTTTCTCTTGCCTGATTGAGTCGTAATTTCTAAACCTAACTTTAGCTCAAGCATTTTTTTTTTGTTTGGTGATTTTTCTCGGCCCGCAGGCTGAGACGCGACGGAATCTCAGGGACTAGTAGGGAGTATTTCATGGCTGCATCTCACGGGTTGACCATCGGCTATCTGGCGGAACGCACAGGCCTGGCGGTATCGGCAATCCGCTACTATGAGGCACAGGGGCTGGTTGAGCCTTGGCGCAACACGGGCGGACAGCGGCGGTTTCACCGGGCGGATCTGCGGCGGTTGAGTTTCATTATGATTGCGCAGAAGTTCGGCTTCACACTGCCGGAGATCCGCGACTTTCTGAAAAGCCTGCCGGGCGGGCGGACCCCGACCAAGGCTGACTGGACCAATCTGTCCGCCGCTTTTCGCAGCCATCTGGATGCCCGAATCGAAACGCTGGAGCGTTTGCGCGATAATCTGGACGGCTGCATCGGTTGCGGTTGCCTGTCCTTGCCCACCTGCAAGCTGTATAATCCCGATGACGCGGCCGCTGCCAAAGGGCAGGGACCGCGCTATCTGATGGGGGATAAGCCCTCAGAGACGGTGAACGACGGGAATACTCTTCCAAATGACGAAAACTGACGCTCGAATTGTCGCATTTGAGGGTTCTACAGCAGTGTAACGTAGAGTTTGGATTGACCAGTGCCTCTGCCACCCGCTAAGCAACCGCGAAACAAAATTACGCCAAGGATACGCCACCCGCACGGGATGGCCCAGACCTACAGCCAAGGAGCCCGCAATGGCCGAGATTGAACGTGAAGCGATGGAATACGACGTTGTGATCGTTGGGGCAGGCCCGGCTGGTCTGTCTGCGGCGATCCGACTGAAGCAACTGGACAGCGACCTGCAGGTCGTGGTGCTGGAAAAAGGCTCCGAAGTGGGTGCGCATATCCTGTCCGGTGCGGTGCTGGACCCGTGCGGTCTGGATGCGCTGATCCCTGACTGGAAGGACAAAGGCGCGCCGCTGAACGTGCCGGTCAAGGACGACAATTTTTACATGCTGGGTGAGGCGGGTCAGATCCGCATCCCCAACTTCCCGATGCCGCCGCTGATGAACAACCACGGCAACTACATCGTCTCCATGGGCAACGTCTGCCGCTGGATGGCAGAGCAGGCCGAAGAGCTGGGCGTCGAGATTTTCCCGGGCATGGCGTGCTCCGAGCTGGTTTACGGCGACAACGGCGAAGTCAAAGGCGTGGTTGCCGGTGTCTTTGGTCTGGAAGCGGATGGCTCCTATGGTCCCAACACCGAACCGGGGATGGAACTGCACGGCAAATACGTGTTCCTGTCCGAAGGTGTGCGCGGGTCGCTGTCCAAGGAAGTGATCGCCAAATACGGCCTCTCTGATGACAAAGAGCCGCAGAAATACGGCGTTGGCATGAAAGAGATCTGGGAGATTGATCCCGCCAAGCACAAAGAGGGCTCTGTCACCCACACCATGGGCTGGCCGCTGGGCTCCAACGCGGGTGGTGGCTCCTTCATCTATCATCTCGACAACAATCAGGTTTACGTCGGTTTTGTAGTCCACCTGAACTACAAGAACCCGCATCTGTATCCCTACATGGAATTCCAGCGCTTCAAGCATCACCCGATGGTGGCTGAGCTGCTGAAAGGGGGGAAGCGCGTCGCCTATGGCGCCCGTGCGATCACCGAAGGTGGCTATCAGTCGATGCCGAAGCTGGTTGCGCCCGGCGTGGCTCTGCTGGGCTGCTCTGCCGGTATGGTCAACGTGCCGCGCATCAAGGGCAACCACAACGCCATGTTGTCGGGCAAAGCCGCTGCCGAAGCGGCCTTCGACGCGATCAAGGCTGAGCGTTCGGGCGATGAGCTGGCCGACTATGAGGTCAGCGTGCGCGACGGTGCCATTGGCAAAGACCTGAAGATGGTGCGCAACGTGAAACCGATGTGGTCTAAGTGGGGCCTCACCGCGTCGCTGATGCTCGGTGGTCTGGATATGTGGACCAACAATATTCTGGGCGTGTCGCTGTTTGGCACCCTTGGTCACGACAAGAACGACGCCGAGGCGACCGAAGAAGCCTCCAAACACAAGCCGATCGACTACCCCAAGCCCGATGGCGTGCTGTCCTTCGACCGTTTGACCAACGTGGCCTTTGCGGCGACCAACCACGAGGAAAGCCAGCCGTGTCATCTGCGTCTCGGCAATCTGGACACGCCAATCAGTGTTAACCTGCCCAAATTCGCTGAACCTGCGCAGCGTTACTGTCCGGCCGGTGTCTATGAGGTGGTCGAAAAGGATGGCAAACCGGAGTTTGTCGTGAACTTCCAGAACTGCGTTCACTGCAAGACCTGCGATATCAAGGATCCGAGCCAGAATATCACCTGGACCACGCCTCAGGGCGGTGACGGGCCGAACTACCCGAACATGTGATCGTGTCGCGAGCGGTTTCGGCGGGTATTTGCCGGAATAATAGGGGCAGCCTGCGGGCTGCCCCATTGCGTGTTAAGGGGTGGCGCTCTACGCTTTGTGGCGAGGCAGATATTGACCAGTCACCAAAGAGGAGGCCCCCCGTGCCCGTCCGATTCTTTCGCAGCCTGACATGTGCGGCCGCCCTTGCCGCGACGACCACCCTGCCTATGGTTTTGCAGGCCGATGCGGCGCATGCAGATGGGCTTGCCGGGGCGTATCTGGCGGCGCGGGCGGCGACATTGGATAGCGATTTTCAGGCCTCGGCAGATTATTACAATCGGGCGTTGGTGCGCGATCCGCAGAACCCGCTGCTGATGGAGCATGTGGTCTTTGCGCGGCTGGCGCTGGGCGACGTCAAAGGGGCAGCGCCGGTTGCGAAACGCCTGTCCGAAATGGGCGCGCGCAGTCAGGTTGCCAATATCGTCATGACCGCGAGTCTGGTGATGGCCGAGGACTACCAGACCATCATTGAGCGCGTGACCTCGCAGCAAGACGGACAATATGAAATCAACGCTCTGGTGGATGGGCTGCTGTTGGGCTGGGCGCATCTAGGGGCTGGATCGGTGAGTGATGCGCTGGCGCAGTTTGACCAACTGGGTGAGAAAGAGGGGCTGGGCCTCTTTGCGCGCTATCACCGCGCCTTGGCGCTAGCATCCGTTGGCGATTATGAAGGGGCGGAGGCGCTCTTTGCCGCCGATGAGGGGCAGCTGACCAATACCTCACGCCGGGCGGTGATTGCGCGGCTTGAGATCCTGTCTCAGCTGGGCCGCAACGAGCAGGCGCTGGAGGTTCTTTCCGAGGCTTTCAGTGGACAGCTGGATCCGGGCCTGGCGGCTATGTCAACGCGGCTGAAAGACGGTGAAACCCTGCCGTACGCGCTGGCCGCCACACCGCAACAGGGCATTGCCGAAGTGTTTTTCACCATGGGTGCTGCACTCAATGGTGAGATGGCGGATGATTATGTGCTGATGTATGCACGCGTCGCCGCGGCGCTGCGTGAAGATCACGTGGATGCGCTGCTGCTGGCAGCTGAGTTGTTTGACCAATTGGGCCGCTATACGCTGTCGATTGATCTCTACAAACAGGTGCCACGCGATCATCCCGATTACCACGCGGCTGAACTGGGCCGGGCTGAGGCCCTGCGTCGTGCAGCCAAGCCGGATGCTGCCGCAGAGGTGTTGCAGCAGTTGGCGCGTGATTTCCCAAATGAGGTGCCGGTTCATACCAATTTGGGTGACCTTCTGCGCCAGCAGGAAGATTATAACGGCGCGGTCGCCGCCTATGATACCGCGCTGGATCTACTGGGTGAGAGCGTCGAGGGGCGCTGGTTCCTGCTCTATGCCCGCGGAATCTGTCACGAGCGGCTGAAGAACTGGGAGCAGGCGGAGGCCGATTTCCGCTCAGCTTTGGATATTCGCCCCGATCAACCCCAGGTGCTGAATTATCTTGGCTATTCGCTGGTGGAAAAGCAGATCAAACTGGATGAGGCCCTCTCGATGATCGAGCGCGCTGTCGCAGCACGGCCTGATGCGGGCTATATCGTCGATAGCCTTGGTTGGGTCCTTTATCGACTGGGGCGCTATGAAGAAGCGGTTGGCCATATGGAGACTGCCGTTGAGCTGATGCCGGTGGATCCGGTGGTGAATGATCATCTTGGCGATGTTTACTGGGCCGTTGGTCGGGCCCGTGAGGCTGAATTCCAGTGGAAGCGGGCGCTGTCCTTCATCGACCCGGAGGACACTGACAGCGAGGCCGACCCAGAGCGTATTCGCCGCAAACTGGACGCCGGGCTGGATGCTGTGCTTGCGGAAGAGGGTGCAGCGCCGTTGAAGGTTGCCCATGACGGTTGAGGCCTTTGCCCCGGCCAAGATAAATCTGACCCTGCATGTGACTGGCCAGCGCGCAGATGGCTATCACCTCCTTGATTCGCTGGTGGTTTTTGCTGATATCGGTGACCGGATCACGGTTGCTGTGTCGGATCAGCGATCGCTGCAGGTGACCGGGCCGATGGCAGCAGGCGTGCCGGTGGATGCCGGCAATCTGATGATGAAGGCCGCAGCGTTGATGGATCCTGCGCGGGGTGCTGCGCTGTCACTGGAGAAAAACCTGCCGCCCGCATCTGGTATTGGCGGTGGGTCCTCTGATGCGGCGGCGACTCTACGGGCACTGTCTGAACTGTGGGGGCTGCCCATGCCGGGTACGCAGGATGTTCTGCCGCTGGGTGCCGATGTGCCGGTCTGCATGTCGCCGGGCACGCAGCGGATGCGCGGGATCGGTGAGCGGCTGGACGGTCTGCCGCCGCTGCCAGACTGCGCGATTGTGCTCATCAATCCGGGCGTGTCTGTTGCCACGCCTGCAATTTTCCGCGCGATGGGCAAACGGGACAACCCGGCCATGCCTGCCGAGTTGCCGACCTGGGACACAGTTGGGAATTTGGCGGTATGGCTCAAGACACAGCGCAACGACCTTCAGCTGCCAGCGATCCAACTGGAGCCGGTGATTGGAGAGGTTCTGAAAGCGTTGTCTGGGACGGCGCCCCTGTATCACGCCATGTCTGGTTCGGGCGCGACCTGCTATGGTCTCTACCCAACAGAGGCAGAGGCGCAGGCCGCCGCAGACCATTTGCGGGTGGTGCATCCTGCGTGGTGGGTGCGCGCGGGGCGTTTGCTGGCCTGAGGCCCTGATACCGAAAAGCCAGCGCATGGGCGCTGGCTTCGTTTTGGCGAAATCACCACTTTATTTTTGCGATATCAGGCGAGCCGGGCCACCACGTAATCGGCCAGATCATGCAGCATCTGGCGGATTGGGTCATCGGGCAGCGCGGTCAATGCATCCTGCGCTTTTGCCACCCAGTCCATGGCGTCGCGGCGAGTTGCGGTCAGGGTGTCGTATTTGTCCATCAGCGCCAGTGCGTGATCCAAATCGCCCTCGTCCTGGCGCCCTTTCTCAATAGTCCGGACCCAGAATGCACGCTCCTCTGCGGTGGCCTGCGCCACGGCCTTGATCACGGGCAGGGTCAGCTTGCGTTCGCGGAAATCATCACCGACGTTCTTGCCCGTCGCGGCGCTATCACCTTGATAGTCCAAAAGATCATCTGCGATCTGAAAGGCGATTCCGAGGGCGTCACCATAGGCAAAGAGGGCATCAACCTGCGGCTCAGGCGCGCCTGCGACAACACCACCAGCCTGCGTAGCTGCTGAGAACAATGCCGCGGTTTTGCCCCGCACAACCTGAAGGTAGATGTCCTCGTCCGTGGCCAGATCACTGGCAGCGGTCATTTGCAGGACTTCACCTTCGGCGATGGTGGCAGAAGCATTGGCGAGGATGTCGAGAACCCGCAATGATCCCGTTTCCACCATCAACTGAAAGCTGCGGGCAAACAGGTAGTCGCCGACCAAGACGGAACTTTTGTTGTCCCAGAGGAGGTTTGCCGTCGGGCGACCGCGGCGCTGGCCGCTTTCGTCCACCACATCGTCATGCAGCAAGGTGGCAGTGTGGATGAACTCCACAGTGGCTGCCAGTTTCACATGGTTGTCGCCGCTGTAACCACAGAGGCGCGCTGCTGCGAGCGTCAGCATCGGGCGCAGACGTTTGCCGCCGGCCTCAACCAGATGGGCCGTCACTTCTGGAATGCGCGGGGCGTGTTTGGACGCCATCCGGGTCTGGATCAGCGTATTCACCGCTGCCATTTCGTCGCTGAGTGTCGCGGCCAGCATATCATGCGGCTTTTGCGTCAGGATTTGATTCATTGTTTTCCCGCTTGCAAGGCTCGACAAGGCGCGGGCCTTGCCCTTAGATCCATCCCTATGAAGGAACTTTTGCGCAGCACCGACCCAACCATTATGGCCTTTGCCACCGCCCTTCTTGAGGGTGAGGATATAGACTGCTTTCAAATGGACGTAAATATGAGCATCCTTGAAGGCGGCATCGGAATCTTCCCCCGCAGGCTGATGGTGCGCAGCGATGATCATGCCGCTGCCGAGCGCGTGATGCGCGACAATGATATTCCGTTGCGCTGATGCCCGGCTTTGATGACGCGGCGCTTAGTCAGGATGCCTTCCTGGGGGGGGAACTGCAGCTGTTGCAGCCAAAACAGGGATATCGTGCCGGCGTGGACCCGGTGTTGCTGGCTGCGGCTGTCCCTGCACGCCCTGGTGACCGGGTGCTGGAGCTGGGTTGCGGTGGTGGGCCGGGCCTGCTGTGTCTGGCGGCACGGGTGCCGGACCTGAACCTGACCGGCGTGGAGCTGCAAGCCGACTATGCGGATCTGGCGCGACGCAATGCCGCGCTGAACTCTGTCGATATGACCGTGGTTGAAGCGGATCTGGCGGAGTTGCCGATGGATCTGCGGCAGCAGCAATTTGACCAGGTTATCGCCAACCCGCCCTATTACCGCGCAGGCGCGCACAGTCCTGCGCAGGATGTTGGGCGGCAAATCGCGCTGGGTGGCGCAACCGAATTGAGCCTCTGGTTCGACACGGCTGCGCGGCGTCTCTCTCACAAAGGGTATCTTCATATGATCCAGCGGGCCGATCGCCTGCCGGAAATGCTGGGGGCCTGTCTGGGACGTTTGGGATCGCTTGAGGTTCTGCCATTGGCCGCCCGTGTGGGCCGGAGCGCTGAGCTTGTTCTGCTGCGCGCGCGCAAGGGCGGGCGTGCGGGTTTCAAGCTACACGCGCCACTGATCCTGCATGATGGTGAGGCGCATCTGTGTGATGCGGAGAGCTACCGGCCGGATGTCCGGGCGGTCCTTCGGGACGGATGTGCGCTGCCCTGGCCCCGCTGAAATTTCCGGATGATTCGTGAAAAATCCGGGCCTCATTAGGCGGGTCCCTGCCGAAATGACGGTTTCATGACAAAATATATGCTTCTGCAGCGTGACAGGGCAATATTCTTGTGTTCCACTCAGTTTGTACGCAACACGCTCAAAGAAGGAGGAATGACATGAGCCTCAGCTCGCATCTCACCGAACTTAAGAAGAAGCACGAGCACCTGAGCATGGAAGTCGAACACGCGCAACGTTCGCCCGCGACAGACGGGCTAAGTATCGCGTCGATGAAGAAGCAGAAACTAAAGCTGAAAGAAGAAATTGAACGCCTTTCGACGGAGGAGCTAGCCGTCTGAGGGGCACCTTGTCTCCCGTGTGACCTGCGGCCCCACCGCTGCGGTACCGGGAGCTTGAAAGTAGGATGTGAGGGGGTCATCAGCGCGGCTGGTGACCCCTTTTCGATTGCACCCGCTAGGACAGACCTCTGTTGGCGCGGGCGGCAATAACAGCTCCGCCCGTGATCAGGCAGGCTGCAATGGCCAGCGTCCAGGTGGCAGGGGCAATTCCGATCAGCACCAGGATCAGGGTTGAGAGAAGCGGCGCCGCATATGAGCTGGTGCCCAGCAATTGGATGTCGCCCTGTTTCACACCGATGTCCCAGACGTAGAACGCCAGCCCAACCGGCCCCAACCCCAGCGCCAGTGTTGCGCCCCAGCCTGCGATGCCAATTGGCCACTGGCTGTCCTCGAGCGCGAAATGCAGCAGCCAGGAGGCCACGGCCGTGATCAGACAGAACACGGCAACTGTGCTGGTGGGCGCGGTCCCGAGCCGCCGCGCCAGAACGGAATAGCCGGACCACGTCAAAGCGCAGAGCAGCGCCAGCGCGTATCCCGGAAGGGCAGCGGCATCAAACTCCGCGCCGCCGCCGGTGATAATGGCGGCGGCCCCTGCAAACCCCAAAATAGCCCCGAAGAGATGTCCGGCCCGCAGGGTCTCACCAGGCAACAGGCCGGAGAACAGCACGATCAGCAATGGCCAGAGGTAGGCGATCAATCCGGCCTCAGCGGCGGGGGCCAGCCGCAGGGCAGAAAAATAGAGCGCGTGATAACCAAAGAGGCCCAGACTGCCAAAGAGGTAGACCCGCCAAGACACCGCCCGCAATGCGGTAAGGCCGCCACTGCGCCAGCACCAGACCAGCCCCAGCGATCCGCCGATGGTGAAGCACAGCGCATTCAACAACAGTGGCGGGGTTGGGGCCGTGCCAACGGTGAAAACCGCCAGCAGTGACCAAAGCAGCACAGCGATAAATCCGATGGCGGTTGCGCGATTTCTGCTCATGTAAGGCTGTCCACGGAGACGATGGTCAATCCCTCCGATACTTCAGCCGTCTTTTCGATCTCGGCGAGGATCCAATCTCGGAAGGCGACAATTTGCGGGCGGTTCTCGGCTCCCTTCTGGCACAGAAAGCTAAAGCGGGCCTTGCCTGTCAGTGCCGCTCTGAACGGTGTAACCAGCCGTCCTTCGGCGATATCCTTCACCACCAGCGCACGTCTTCCCAAGGCCACTCCGGCACCGGCCAACGCCGCGTCTACCGCGTGATCGGCGTTGCTGAAGCGCGCGCCATGGGTCGGAGTGAACTCCTCGCCCATCATCTTGAACCAAGCTGCCCAATCAAGTTGTGGTGACATGAAATTCAGTGAATCATCATGTATCAACGGCGCATCCTTCAGCGCAGCAACCGTGGGGTATTGCCTGGCGATCTCCGGCGTCATCACCGGCATGACCCATTCGACCGGAAGCGGCATCGAATAGACATCCGGGTAGGGGCCATAGCCAAAGCGGATGGCCACATCCACGTCGTCACGCATCAGGTCAACCCGGCGCAGGCTGGCGGAAAACCGAAGATCAATCTCCGGATGGGCGCGGGCAAATTCATAGAAACGCGGGGCCAGCCATTTGGCAGTGAAGGCAGGGCCAGCGGTAACCGTCAACGCGCCGTCGTCTTGTAGGCGCAGGGCCGTGCGCCACGCGGCGGTCAGAGCCTGGAACCCATCGGATGTTCCTGGCGCAAGGGCGGTTCCGGCGGCGGTCAGCTCCACTGCGCGGTTTAGCCGACGAAACACCGGTGTGCCCAAATGCTCTTCAAGTGATTTTATCTGGAACGACAACGCGGCGGGCGTCACGTTGAGCTCCTGCGCAGCCCGGGCAAAGGACATGTGGCGGGCAGCTGCCTCAAAGGCACGTAGGGCGGTCAGTGGGGGAAGACGGTCCGGCATCTGACATCAGTAATACTTAACTGAAGCCGTGAAAAGTCTCGTTTGTCGCTTTTGCAAGAAAGGTCCATATTGAGGTCAAGTTAGCAACACTGATCTGAATGGAGGCCGAAACGATGGAATATTCTGCCAATAGTACCGTGAAACTGGCCATGCAGCGCGCGCATGAAGAGCGCGGTCAGGTCCTTCGTGCACTCTGGGCGCGTTTATTTACATCCCGCCGTATTGGCCGAGTGGGTGCAGGGGTTTCCCGCTGGGCATAGCGCGCATGTCCTTACGGGATTGGAAAAGGGCCGGCCCGTAGGACCGGCCCTTGCCGTTTTTGGCTTTCTGGGTCTCAGACGAAGAACTGCGCGCCGTTTGCCGAGATGGTTGAGCCGTTGATGAAGCCTGAGTCCTCCGACGCGAGGAAGGCGACACAGCGGGCGATTTCCTCGGGTTCACCCAAGCGGCCTGCCGGGATCTGACCGATGATCGATTCGCGGACTTTCTCGGGAACAGCCATCACCATCTCAGTTGCGATATAGCCGGGGCAGATGGCATTCGCGGTGATGCCGGCACGGGCGCCTTCTTGGGCCAGAGATTTCACGATGCCAAGGTCACCGGCTTTGGTCGCGGCATAGTTCACTTGCGCAAACTGGCCCTTTTGTCCGTTGATTGATGAAATCACGATGACGCGACCGAATTTGCGCTCACGCATGCCGGGCCAGATCGGGTGCACGGTGTTGAACACACCGGTGAGATTGGTGTCGATCACCTGCTGCCACTGTTCCGGCGTCATCTTGTGGAACGGGGCGTCGCGGGTGATGCCGGCATTGGCGACCACGATGTCGATGGGGCCGATATCCGCTTCGACCTTGGCGATACCGGCAGCGCTATCCTCATAGCTGGCAACGTCCCACTTGTAGGTCTTGATGCCGGTCTCTTCGGTGAACTTTGCCGCCGCTTCATCATTGCCGGCATAGGTCGCCGCCACCGTGTAACCCTCCGCCTTCAGCGCCTGAGAGATTGCTGCGCCGATGCCGCGAGAGCCGCCGGTGACGAGTGCGTTACGTGCCATGGAATAGTCCTCCGTTAGTTGACTTGGTAATCTTGCTACTATTTTGTTTTGAATTACGCAATTATATTGCGTGCGTAAAATCTCTTCTTATGTCGACATTGAGGTGAACGTCGCGTCGCCTTGCTCCGCAAAGATATCGCAAAATATGCCAGAGATAGAAAAGGGCGCCACCGGGGCGCCCTTGATATGGTCAGCAGTCTGCGCCTCAGGGGCGCTCCACACACATGGCGACACCCATGCCGCCACCGATGCAAAGGGTTGCCAGCCCTTTTTTGGCGTCGCGCCGCTTCATTTCGAATAGCAGGGTGTTGAGGACGCGGCATCCAGAAGCCCCGATCGGGTGACCAATGGCGATGGCGCCGCCGTTGACGTTCACGATTGCCGGGTCCCAGCCCATGTCCTTGTTCACGGCGCAGGCTTGCGCTGCGAAGGCTTCGTTCGCCTCCACCAGATCAAGGTCATCAACGGACCAGCCTGCCTTTTCCAGTGCTTTGCGGGAGGCGTAGATCGGGCCGACACCCATGATCGACGGATCCAGCCCGGCGGTGGCATAGGAGGCGATCCGCGCCAGAGGCTCAATGCCGCGCTTTTCGGCGTCATCCGCACTCATCAGCAGAGTGGCAGCGGCACCGTCGTTGAGGCCGGAGGCATTGGCGGCGGTGACCGAACCATCCTTGGCGAAGGCTGGGCGCAGTTTTTGCATGGCTTCGATGGTGGCGCCGTGGCGGATGTATTCATCCTGATCCACAACGATATCGCCCTTGCGCGTCTTGACCGTAAAGGCTGCGATTTCATCAGCAAATTTGCCCGCCTTCTGAGCCGCTTCGGCCTTGTTCTGGCTGGCAACGGCGAACTCATCCTGCATCTCGCGGGAGATCTGCCATTTTTCGGCAACATTCTCAGCGGTCTGGCCCATGTGGTAGCCGTTGAAAGCGTCCCAAAGACCATCGCGGATCATGGTGTCGATATAGCTCATATCGCCCATCTTGTGACCGGCACGCAAATTTGCAGCATGCGGCGAGAGCGTCATATTTTCCTGACCGCCGGCGCAGACGATAGCAGCGTCGCCCAACTGAATGTGCTGAGCGGCCAAGGCCACGGCCCGCAACCCCGATCCGCAGACCTGGTTGAGGCCCCAAGCTGCGGATTCCTGAGGGAGCCCAGCGTTGATATGCGCCTGACGGGCTGGGTTTTGACCCTGCGCTGCCGTCAATACTTGGCCCAGAATGGTTTCTGAGACTTCGGATTTGTCGATCCCGGCGCGTTCTACGACAGCTTCCAGCACCGCAGCGCCGAGATCATGAGCGGGGGTCTTGGCGAATGCGCCACCAAAGCTGCCGACGGCGGTGCGCGCGGCGGATGCAATTACTACATTGGTCATCAGTTAGGGTCCTCTGCCATTCATCGTCCCGGGAGGCCAACTGAGCAGGCCGCTTTTCGCAGCCGCAGCAACCGGGATCCCCCTGCCTTTTCTAAATAAGGCCGTGTATCTCGCTGCAGGTGCAGCACGCACAAGGTGTCCCACAGGGAGAGCCTGTGTCAATCAATACTATGGCGAATATACTGTGACAGGCCCGGGCATTTGCCAAGCGATCAATTCGACGCTGCCTTGCGGCGATCCGCGCAGGCGGGATCCGGCCATTTCTGGCATGGTGGTGGATGGCAGTTTGGCGGCGCTCAGGAGGCGCGGCTGTTTTCCCGCAGCTCCTCTAGCCAAGGCGGGCTGACAGAAGGGGCGCCAAATAGATACCCTTGCAGGCAATCGACCCCAATCGAGATCAGAAATTCTGCGTCGGCTGGGCTTTCGACGGATTCGGCAACGACGAGCATATCAAATTGCTTGGCGATCCCAACCAGTGCACGGACCACTGCCTGATTGTCGTGGCTGGCATGGATGTTGCGCACAAACTGCCCGTCGATTTTCACCGCATCAAAGAAGAATTGCCGGAAGTAGCTGACAGCGGTTGCCCCGGCACCGAAATTATCAAGCGCGAAGGCGATGCCATGTTTCTGCATCCGGTCAATGAAATCGATCACAAGCTCAGGCGTCGCCATCGCGGACGCTTCGCTGATCTCAAGCATCAGACGCTCACCCAATGTGAGATCTTTCTTCAGGTGGCGTTCCAGAACCCGCATCCAGCGCCGATAACCAATAGATCGCGCTGACATGTTGATCGAGAGCCGGATATTCGGGCTGCGCGCGAGCGCCTTTAGACCGTGTTCCAGTGCGAGGCAGTCCAGTTCGCGGCCTTCCTCCTTATCCTCGACCAGTGGCATGAATTCACGTGCAGGGATCACACGACCGGTCGAGTCCAGCACACGAATATACCCCTCGTAAAAGGCAACGCCCTGCGGCGGCATGGCCTGCATGATCGGCTGATAGGCGAGCATGGTTTGGTTGTGGCGAATCGCATCGCTGACCATGTCGAGAGTTGACCGATCGCGTGAGACGACCGCAGAGGTCAGGGGATTTTCCCCGCCTTCCGGCATGTCGGCCATGACCTGTTGCTTCTTCTTCACGGGTGTATCCCTTGGCACTGGCGTGGTCTGATCAATATGGATCAAGCTGCACCTTGGCGCAAAAGCGTTGCGCTTGCATTAAAGGGACAATTTTACCCAAATTGAGGGGCGGTGCTCAGGTCTTGTCAAACCCGGCGCTGCCAATGTCCTCCGGATGGCGATGCAGATGTTTGGCGCGGATCGTCTCGGAGCTGTCGCGACTGCCATCGTGGCTATACCCAGGGGGCGCAACTGCGTAGAGCAGTCGCTGCCGTAACGTCAGGCCCGGCTGTGTCATGTCTTTGAAAATGCTGACCCATTCGTGAAAAGCCACACGCAGCGGGTTAAAGGTGCCGATGTTGTGGACCAGACCATAATCCGGACGGTCGTGATCCTGTTCGGGAACGAAGGTGCCAAACATCTTGTCCCAGATAATGAAGACGCCGGCATAGTTGCAATCGAGATAGCGTGGATTGCGCCCATGATGGGCGCGGTGGTGACTGGGCGTGTTCATCACTGCCTCAAACCAGCGGGGCATGCGGCCAATAGCTTCGGTGTGGATCCAGAACTGATAGACCAGATTAATCCCCCCGACGAAAAGCACCATGGCCGGGTGAAACCCCAGCAGAACCAGAGGCGCGCGCACCACCATCATGAAGGTGAAGGTGCCGGTCCACGTCTGCCGCAGCGCCGTAGTCAAGTTGTAGTGTTGACTGGAGTGATGATTGACATGGCTGGCCCAGACCCAGCGCACCCGATGCCCAAACCGATGCACCCAGTAGTAGCGCAGGTCATCAAGAACGAAACACAATGCAATCACCCAGACCGAGGTGCCGAGGTCCAGCGGCGTAATCTGCCACAGCAGCGTGAAGAACGCCCAAGCGATGAAACCGAGGGCAATGCCTGAGGCAACGCTACCGGCCCCCATCACCAGAGAGGTGACAGCATCCCGGGTTTCATAGCGCCCACCCCGCCGCTTGATCGCGATCCAGAGAAACTCAGCCAGAATGGCCGCGATGAAAAAGGGAACGGCCCATTGCGTGACATCAGGGTAGGAGATCGTATCAGGCATGTGTCTGGTCTCTCTGTTCTGTGGCGGTCGGGGGCTGTGAGGTGGCGCTTGCGGCCAGGATCCGGCGGCGCCAGCCCTCGCGTTCCTTATCGGACAGGTGCAGCATCACAGATGGGGTGGCGAAATCGGCAAATCTAACCCGGAGCCCTTTGGGATGATCCATCAGGCTGCACCCGGCAAGCGGGCGGGCGATTGTGTCGGCACCAAAACACCAGACCAAACCAAGCCCCGTATCTGTGTCGATCAGGGCCGCATGGCCAAGAGTGCTTGGCTGGGCATCGAGGATCCGGGAGTCGGGATCGTGGCGGGCCCATGCCCTAGCAGCCGTCTCGCGCGTCATGAGTACCGGCGCGGACCGGCCAGTAAAATGTAGCAGAATAGCTATGACAATAATGCCGACCAGCACCATTGCGATCAGGATCTCCAGCGGCATCATATCCTCCCTGCCACCGAGATTGGCGGCAGGGGCGCGGTCGTGTCAAAGGTGGCGTGGGGTCAACCGGCCTGCCGTGGTCGCAGGCAAGCCGCTCAGCAGGCGATGGCTCTGAGTGTCAATCAGAGACCATCAGCGCCTGAATGATGGCTTTGGCGCTGTCAGAGTTCCATTCGGCGTCGCCGCGCAGTCGGGCGATTTCTTCGCCCTCGCGGTTGAGAAGAACGGTAATCGGCAGACCCAACACCGCCATTTCACGCGCTACGGCCTGCCGGGGATCCTGATGGCGGGGGAGGTTGGTGATGCCGGTATCGTCAAAGAACTTCTGGATACCGGCAGGCGAGTTGCGCCCGGTGGCAAGCGTCAGCACCTCGAAATCGTCACCGCCAAATTCCTCTTGCAGCTCTGACAGCTGGGGCATTTCCTTGCGGCAGGGCGCGCACCAGGTGGCCCAGAAGTTCAGCAGCACGATCTTGCCTTTGTAATCCCCCAGCGTCGCGGTGCCAGCGCCCTCCGCCAGCTGAAACTCTGCGCTGGACACAGGTTTCGGGGCGCTATGGAGCACCAATTTTTTCATATCACCCTGTCGCATATCCGCCAGCGTGGCCAAGTCGGCGGCCAAGGCGGCATTTGCACCCAAGGTCAGGGCGATATAAAGGGAAAGCTGACGTAACAGACGCATATTATCTCCGGGGTTCCACACCATGACAGATCAATCCTCGAACCAGATGTGGGGCGGCCGCTTTGCCGCTGGCCCGGACGCGATCATGGAGGCGATCAACGCCTCGATCGGGTTCGACAAGCGGATGGCAGCGCAGGACATTGCCGGCTCCAGGGCCCATGCGGCGATGTTGGCCGCGACAGGCGTTATTACGGATAATGATGCTGAGGCCATTCGGGAAGGGCTGCTCACCGTTTTGTCAGAGATCGAGGGCGGAACTTTTCAGTTTTCCACCGCCCTGGAAGACATCCACATGAATGTGGAGGCCCGCCTGAAGGAGGTCATCGGAGAGCCTGCAGGCCGTCTGCACACGGGCCGCAGCCGCAATGACCAGGTGGCGACCGATTTTAAACTCTGGGTGCGCGACCAGCTGGACGCAGCCGAAAGCGGCCTTCTGGCGCTGATCCGCGCGCTTCTGTCGCAGGCTGAGGCGGGCGCCGATTGGGTGATGCCGGGCTTCACCCATCTGCAAACCGCGCAGCCGGTAACCTGGGGCCACCACATGATGGCTTATGTGGAGATGTTCGGCCGTGATTTGTCCCGCGTGCGCGACGCCCGCGCCCGGATGAACGAATCCCCCTTGGGTGCGGCAGCCCTGGCAGGCACTTCCTTCCCGATCGACCGGGAGATGACGGCAAAGGCGCTGGGGTTTGACCGGCCGGCAGCCAACTCGCTGGACGCGGTTTCCGACCGCGACTTCGCGCTGGAGTTCCTGTCCTGTGCCTCGATCTGCGCCATGCACCTCAGCCGCTTTGCCGAAGAGCTGGTGATCTGGTCCTCCGCTCAGTTCCGCTTTGTGACCCTCAGCGACCGGTTCTCCACCGGCTCATCCATTATGCCGCAGAAGAAGAACCCGGACGCGGCAGAGCTGATCCGTGCCAAGGTGGGCCGGATCTTTGGCGCCAACACCGCGCTGATGATGGTTATGAAGGGGCTGCCGCTGGCCTATTCCAAGGACATGCAGGAAGACAAGGAACAGGTTTTCGACGCTGCCGATAACTGGATGCTGGCGCTGGCGGCGATGGAAGGCATGGTCAAGGACATGACCGGCAACCGCGAATCTTTGGCCGCCGCCGCAGGGTCTGGTTTTTCCACAGCGACTGACCTCGCAGACTGGATGGTGCGGGTGCTGAAGGTGCCGTTCCGCGACGCCCACCACGTGACCGGGACGCTTGTGGCGATGGCCGAGAGCCGTGGTTGCGACCTGCCGGACCTGACGCTGGCGGACATGCAGGGCGTTCACGAAGGCATCACCGAAGACATCTTCTCTGTGCTTGGCGTCGAAAATTCGGTAAACTCGCGCATGTCTTATGGCGGCACGGCACCGGCGCAGGTCCGCGCGCAGATCGCCCGCTGGCAGGATGTCCTGTCCGATTGACGGCAGCAAGGTTGCGGTCAGAAGGCGAAACCCGACCGCAACCGCCCAACTGAGTAGAGGCCAACGTCGAAAGAGGTCACCATGGCAAAACCCGTTTTGATCCTATGTGCGCTGGCAGCCTGCGCTGGACTGGCAGCCTGCGGTGTTGACGGCGAACCGGTGCGCCCCTCTCTGAACGCAGGCGTCGGTGTTTCCAGCAGCGGTGTGCACGCAGGCGGCAGCCTTGGTCTGCACAAGGGGCCGCTCAGCGTTTATCTTGGCGTGTGATGCAGCGCGGAATCATTTGATCCGCGCCCCGGTTCTGGTCTAAGCGCGATCTATGGATCATTTTCTCTATCGTGACGGCGCGCTTTACGCCGAAGATGTGCCGGTGGCCGAGATCGCGGCCGCTGTGGGCACCCCGTTCTACCTGTACTCCACCGCGACGCTGCTGCGCCACTTCCATCTCTTCGATGACGCGCTGAAGGGGATGGATCATCTGGTCTGCTACGCGATGAAGGCCGCCAGCAATCAGGCGATCCTGAAGACGCTGGCACAGGCCGGAGCGGGCATGGATGTGGTGAGCCAGGGCGAATATCTGCGCGCGAAGGCCGCCGGGGTTCCGGGCGACAGGATCGTGTTCTCGGGTGTCGGCAAGACACAGGACGAGATCCGCACCGCACTTAGCGGCGGCATTCGCCAGTTCAACGTCGAATCCGAGCCGGAAATGGATGTGATCAACGCCGTGGCGCTGGAGCTGGGCGTGGTGGCGCCTATCACCGTGCGTGTGAACCCTGATGTTGATGCCAAAACTCACGCCAAGATTGCCACCGGAAAATCCGAGAATAAATTTGGCATCCCGATTGCCCGCGCGCGCGAGGTCTATGCCCGAGCCGCCAGCCTGCCGGGGCTGAAAGTGATCGGCATTGATGTTCATATCGGATCGCAACTGACTGAGCTGGCCCCGTTTGAACTGGCCTATCAGAAGGTGGCGGAGCTGACCGAACAGTTGCGCGCTGACGGGCATGATATCCACCGGCTGGATCTCGGCGGTGGCTTGGGCATTCCCTACACCCGCTCCAATGATACACCGCCGCTGCCGGTTGAATATGGTGCCATGGTGCAGCGCACATTGGGGCACCTTGGGTGTGAGATTGAGATTGAACCGGGGCGTCTTATCGCGGGCAACGCGGGGATCATGGTGAGCAAGGTGATCTATGTGAAATCCGGGGAAGACCGGGATTTCCTGATCATTGACGGTGCGATGAATGATCTGATCCGCCCCGCGATGTATGAGGCATATCATGATATCGTCCCGGTCATCGAACCGGGGGCCGGGATCGAACAGCGGGCCTATGACATTGTTGGCCCGGTCTGCGAAACCGGCGATACCTTTGCCCGCCACCGCGATATGCCGCCACTTGAGGCGGGGGATCTGGTCGCCTTCCGCAGTGCAGGTGCTTATGGGGCGGTGATGGCCAGCGAATATAATTCGCGTCCGCTCATCCCCGAAGTCCTGGTGCACGGGGATCAATTCGCGGTTATCCGCCGACGTCCGGACTTTGACGAAATGATAAACCGCGATACCATCCCTGAGTGGCTCTGACGGGTTTCGCGGCATCTGGCGCGGCGCAGGGCCAGACGGAGGCGCCGCCCGCATGGTGAAGACCCCCAAGTTCCGCCGCAAGGCTGACGACAGATCTGCAACCGCGCCCGGTTCTCCGGGGCGCGATAGGGCAGTTTCCGGGCGTCCATGGGGGGCAGGTGGCGGCGAGGCGATCCGAGATTCGACATCATCTGGCCTGCAACTCTCTGATCCGCGTTTGGCGCGATTGCGCTGGTCCCTGCGATTGACGTGGCTTGGCCTGCTGTCGGAACGGCTGGTGCGCGCTTTCTGGCCCTTATCCTCTCTGGTGATGCTGGCGCTTGCCGCGATGATGCTTGGCCTCCATGAGGAGCTGCCGGTGGAGCTGGTCTGGGTCGGCGCGGTTGTGCTGGTCCTCGCCGCTGCGGCAGCGTTTGCTTTTGGGGTCTGGCGCTTTACTTGGCCTCGTCTGTCGGACACTCTGGCGCGATTGGATATGACGGTTCCCGGACATCCGATTGCGGCACTGCTGGATGCGCAGGCTATTGGTTCTGATGACCCTGCATCGCAAGCGCTCTGGCAGGCGCACCAGCAGCGGATGCAGGCCCGCGCCGCTGCGGCCAAAGCTCCGAAACCCAATCTCTCCGTTGTGCGTGCGGATCCGTTTGCGCTGCGCTATCTGGCGATGTTGGCGCTGGCGGTGGCAGTGTTGTTCGGCTCCATCTGGCGGGTCGGCACCCTTGGCGAGATCACCCCCGGCGCGGTTGCGGCTGCCACGGGACCGACCTGGGAAGGCTGGATCGAGCCGCCACGCTACACTGGGCTTCCTGTGCTCTATCTCAATGATCAGACGGAGACTGCGCTGAACCTGCCGGAGAACAGCCGCCTTACCCTGCGACTTTATGGTGAGGTCGGCGATCTGACGCTGGACGAGACCATTTCCGGACGTGTCGGTGACCTGCCGTCTGCCGCTGCCGCCGAACAGAGTTTTGAGATTACCCGTGACGGCACGCTCGCGATCAACGGTGCAGGCGGACGCAGTTGGGATGTCACATTGCTCAAGGATCAGCCTCCGAGCGTTGCCATCATCGGTGATCCGACGCTTGAATCCGATGACACCACATCGCTGGGCTATACCGCGAGCGATGACTACGGCGTCGCTGGCGGGCAGGTGGAGATTTCACTGGATATGGACGCGCTGGATCGTCGTCACGGATTGGCGGTGACGCCGGATGCGCGCGATCCGATTGTGCAGGATCTGCCGCTGCCACTAAGCGGCGATCGCCGTGCGTTTGATGAACAGATGATAGAGACATTTGCCAAGCATCCCTGGGCGAATATGCCGGTCACCTACCGGATGGTTGCACAGGATGCCGCTGGTCAGGAGGCGAAGGCCGAACCGCTGAGCGCGCCGCTTGTAACCCGCCGCTTCTTCGATCCTATGGCCGCTGCGGTGGCAGAGCAGCGGCGCGATCTCCTCTGGGCGCGGGCCAATGGACCAAGGGTGGCGCAAATTCTGCGCACCCTGTCGACCTACCCGGCTGAGGTGTTTCGCGATCACGGTGATTACCTGCGCCTACGTACCATTTTGCGCCGACTTGAGCAGCATAGCACGGCGGGCACTTTGGGGCCGGATCAGCAGGAAGATCTTGCTGAGGCGCTCTGGGATCTGGCTGTTCAGCTTGAAGAGGGAGATGTCGGAGATGCCATGGCGCGGATGCAACGGGCGCAGGAGCAGCTGAGCCAGGCGATGCGGGACGGCGCCAGCGAGGAAGAGATTGCCCGCCTGATGCAGCAGCTGCGCGATGCGACGCAGGACTATCTGCGCCAGTTGCAGCGGCAGGCACAAGAGCAGGGCAATCAGGGCGAGCAGCAGGGCGCCCCGGATGAGAACGCGATGCAGTTGAGCCAGCAGGACTTGCAGGCGATGATGGACCGGATTCAGGAGCTGATGGAACAGGGTCGCATGGCCGAGGCTGAACAGGCGCTGCGCGAGTTCCAGCAGATGATGGAGAACATGCGCGTGACCGAGGGGCAGCAAGGGCAGGACGGGTCTCCCGGGGAGCAAAGCATGGACGGGCTGGCCGATACCCTGCGCGAACAGCAGGGCTTGTCAGATCAGGCCTTCCGCGACTTACAGGAGCAATTCAACCCCGGCGCCCGTCGTGGCGAAAGCGAAGGCAACGAAGGACGCAATGGCGGTCTGGGCCGTGGACAGTCCCATGAGGGCGGACAGGGCAATCAAGGGGGGCAGGGCGACCGACCGGGTGCTGGTACTCCCGGCGGGGAGCGACAGCCCGGCCAGGGGGGGCAGGGGCAGCGCGCACCTGACGCCGAAGGGGGGCAGAGCGGTGGCGATGCAGCCCAGTCGGGTGGGCGTCGTGGCCTCGGTGGTTCCCTTGCAGATCGCCAGCAGGCCCTCAGGGATCAGCTGCGTGCGCAGCGCAACGGTCTGCCATTGGGCAATGGCGAAGGGGATCAGGCGACGCGGGATGCTTTGGATGATGCCGGGCGTGCCATGGACGGTGCTGAGGAGGCGCTGCGACAGGGGGATCTGGCAGAGGCCATCGACCGGCAATCCGACGCCATGGAGGCGCTGCGCGAGGGCATGCGGGCGCTTGGCGAAGCGATGGCAGAACAGCAACAGCCAGGACAGCAGCAGGGACAGGGGCGCGCCAATACCTCGGCGCAGGGCAATCGCATGGACCCGTTGGGTCGGCGCAATGGCGAGCAGGGGGACGGCGGGGTCTCGGACGGGCAGTTCAGCGAGGGTCAGGCCTATCGCCGCGCCTGGGACCTGCTGGAGGAAATTCGCCGCCGGGCCGGTGAACGCAGCCGCAGCGACACAGAACGCAGCTATCTTGAGCGATTACTCGACCGGTTCTGATAGGCTGGTGGCGCCACCACGTTTGGGCGTTTCTAGGCTCGGGCGCGACGGGCTATTGCTGCACTGTGAAGGCGCGCACCTGCGTATCCAGCCACAGCCGCGCGGCATCCACCTTGGCGACATAAGTGCTGAGATAGGGATCAGCCTGTGGCAGTTTCTGTGCGATCAGCGGCGCATTATCATAGGCCATAGCAAGGGCCAGCGCGATCAGCAGGGCGAAGGCAAAGCCGCGGGCGAAGTTGCGCTTTTTCTTGGGCGGTGCTGCATCCATCGGGGGTGCAATTGGCGCTGCGGCGCCCTCGCCTGAGCGTAGGGTGGAGTTGATCTCATCAATATTCGGCAACAGTCCACGGCGGGATTCCGTCTCAGCGGAGGCCAGCTGCTGCGGATCCTCGCCGCGCATCCGGGCCATCTGTTCGCGGGCTTCGCGGGCACGTCGCGCCGATTCTTCCTCAGGCAGTGAATCAAGCCCCAGATCTGTCTGGGTTTGCAGAGGGCTGTTTTCAGCGGCACGCAGGCTGGCTTCGCGCTCAGCCTCTTCGCGCAGGATATCGCTGATTGCCGGATCCAGACCGCGCGCAGTGGCTGCGACGTCGGGGGCGCGATCCTCGGCTGTGTCCTCTTCGGCGGGGTGATCTTCGGACGCTGCCTCAGCGGGGGGCAGATCGGTCTCTTCGGCGATATCGTCGTCTGCGTCTTTGGTCAGCGGGTCCTGATCGGAGATATGAGATGCGGGCGTAACTGCATCCGGCGGCAGGTCGGCGAGATCCGGGCCTGCTGCTGGCGCGCTCTCAGCGTCATCTGCGTCCAGCGCACGGCCAGCCTGAAACCACGTCTGCCCGCAATTGGAACATTGCACGTCGCGGCCGTCATCAGGGATTACATCATCCGGCACCTCATACTGGGCGGCACAGTTCGGACATGTCAGTCGCATGGGTCACTCCTTGGGACCTGGGGTGGCTCCGGGGGGGTCCGGGCGGCTGTCGGCGTGTGATTGTTGAATAATCATAGGCAGTTCCGCCTTTCCACGAAAGAGCCAATCGCGTCGACCAGCGTCGACTGTTTCCAGAGGGCGCAGCATGGCAACAGCGCCGACCATTGAAACTGGTCGCACAGTCGGGCAAAACACCGGTGACCAAAAGGGGACCGCCGTGATCGAGCTGGACAATGTGGGGTACAATTACGGTGGCGGGGAACTGCTGAGCGAGGTGTCAGTACAGCTGGCGCCGGGGTCGTTCCATTTCCTGACCGGTCCGTCAGGGGCAGGTAAAACGACCCTTTTGAAACTCTGCTACGGTGCATTGACCCCAACGTCTGGCCGGGCGCGCGCTTTCAACATGGATATCAATGGTTTGGACCGTGATCAGATGGCTTATCTACGGCGGCGTATCGGCGTGGTCCATCAGGATTGCCGGTTTCTGGACCATCTGCCGGTGATCGAAAACATCGCTTTGCCGCTGACCGTATCCGGGCGTGACATCGACCAGGAAGAGGCCAATCTGAGGGAGTTGCTGAATTGGGTCGGCCTGTCGGAGCGGGCACATGCAACGCCGCCTGAGCTGTCCGGGGGCGAACGGCAGCGCGCGGCTCTGGCCCGGTCGGTTATTCTTTCACCCGAGGTAATCATCGCGGACGAACCAACAGGCAATGTGGACTGGGAAATGTCGCAGCGACTGCTGCAATTGCTGGTGGAGCTGAACCACATGGGCAAAACGGTATTGGTGGCCACGCATGATCTGTCGCTCATCCGGGCGGCCAAAAAACAGGTGCAAGCACGGGTTCTGCGGATTTCCAACCGGCAGCTTCAGCAGGCGGGGGCAGATCTATGAATCTGGCCCGGCTGCGCAATGTGATCGTCGGAGATGCCCAGGCTGACCGCGTGGTTCCGCCAAGCGGGTTTACCGCCCAGCTGACGCTGTTTGTGTCGGGGGCGATGGCGTTTCTGGCGGTCTTTGCGCTGGCCTTGTCGCTGGCCTCGGGCCGGTTGGCGGACCGCTGGGCGGAAGAGCTCGCCCGCGCTGCAACGCTGCGAATCAACGCGCCTGCTGAGCAACGCGTCGCCCAGACCGAAGCGGCGATGACCATTCTGGAACAGACCCCGGGTGTTGCCTCCGCCCGCGCGCTCAGCCGCGAAGAACAGGCGGCACTTCTGACACCGTGGTTCGGAACCAAACTGCCGCTGGATACACTGCCAATCCCGCAGCTGATTGAGGTGATCGAAGGTGATCCGGGCTACGATGATGCAGGATTGCGATTGCGGCTGCAGGCTGAGGTGCCGGGTGCTGTTCTGGATGATCACACCCGTTGGCGCGCACCTTTGGTGGATGCGGCGCAGGCGCTGCGGCGTCTGGCATGGGTGTCAATTCTACTGATCGGCGGTGCCACTGCTGCGATGATCACCCTCGCCGCCAACGCAGCTCTTGCCGCCAATGCCCAAGTGATTGAGGTGCTGCGCCTGGTTGGCGCCTTGGACACCTATATCGCACAGGCCTTTATCCGGCGCTTTACCTTGCGCGCGCTGTTCGGGGCGGGGGTTGGTATGATGCTTGGCATGTTGGGGGTCTGGCTGATGCCCGAGGCCACGCGCGAGGGTGGGTTTCTGACCGGTCTGGGCTTTCAGGGCTGGAGCTGGCTCCTGCCGCTGTGCATTCCTTTGCTTGGTGCGCTCGTCGCCTTTGCCGCAACAACCCGTGCGGCCAACAAACGTCTTGGAGATTTGGCGTGAAAACTGCATTTCGATGGCTGCTCTCGGCCGTGTTTATGGTTCAGATCTATGTGATGATGCTGATCTTTGGTCTGGTTTTTGCGCCATGGGCTCTGGTGTCGCCGCGCGGCGCCCGCATGGCCTGCCGCAGCTATGCCGGTTATGTGTTGTGGTGCGCCCGCTGGATGCTGGGCCTGCGTACCGAGGTACGCGGCCCGGTGCCCACCGAGGAGGTGATCATCGCAGCAAAACATCAGAGTTTTCTGGATATTCTGATCATCTTTCACGCCACCCCATCAGCCAAGTTCATTATGAAGCGCGAGTTGCTGTGGACACCGATCATCGGCATCTATGCCAAGCGATTGGGCTGCGTGCCGGTCAACCGCGGTAAGAAAGGCAATGCCATTGCCCGTATGGTCAAGGACGTCGCGGCAGAGTTCGCTGACCCCGGTCAGCTGGTGATTTACCCGCAAGGCACCCGCGTCGCCCCCGGGGCGGACAGGCCCTACAAGATCGGAACCGGGGTTCTTTATGCCGCACTGGAGCAGCCTTGTGTGCCTGCGGCGACCAATGTGGGTCTGTTCTGGCCGCGTACCGGGATTATGCGCAAACCTGGGCTGGGTGTGGTTGAGTTCCTGCCCGCTATTGCGCCGGGGCTGGACCGCGATGTGTTCATGGCCACGCTGGAGCGCGAGGTCGAAGCCCATTCGAATAAGTTGATGCAGGAAGCGGGGTTCGAAGTCGATGGAGTTTCTCACCACCGTTGAGGCGCTTGAGGCGCATTACGGCACACCCGGCGCGCCCTCTCTGCGCAAGGTGGCGCGGCAGATGACGCCGCTTTATCGCAAGTGGATCATGGCCTCGCGGCTGTGTATGTTGGCCACGGTTGGACCAGAAGGCACCGATGACAGCCCGCGTGGTGATGATGGTCCGGTGGTTCTGGAACTGGATCCGGGCAGGCTGGCCCTGCCGGACTGGCGGGGCAACAACCGGATCGACAGCCTGCGCAATATCGTGCGGGACCCGCGTGTCTCGTTGATGTTTCTGGTGCCGGGATCGAACAATGTGGTGCGGGTGAACGGTAACGCCCGGGTGACGGCGGACGCCGATCTGCGCGCCAGGTTTGACAAGAACGGCAAACAGCCCCGTACCGTCATTGTTATCGAAATCACTGAAATCTACAGCCAATGCGCCCGCGCACTGATGCGCGCACGGACCTGGACCTCAGAAGATGAAAGCGCGGATCTGCCGACAATGGGGGAAATCCTTGCCGAGCAGACCGCCGGAGTAGAGGGCGGGAAGGCGTATGACGAGGCCTGGGCACCGCGCGCCGCCAAGACCATGTGGTAAAGCCAATGCGTTGGGACGCGGACCAGCGCGCTGTCGTCAGGACATCGGCAGTTAAGGCGTGAGGTGCCTTCGGTCAGCTCATCAGGACCTGCCCAACAAGGATCTGCGGGCGAATGTTGGTGAAGTTTGCCACATCATCAATGATCGGTCCGCCTTTCTCCGCCATCGCTGTGTCGAGCGTTTCCATATCCGGGAAGGTAATGGTCGCAATCAGCAGAAAGGCAGGCGGTACGTCCGGCCCGCTGGCAATCCCGCGCGAGGCCTCAACCGTGTCCATCAGATCGCCCCAGTGCTCTTCCAACAGGGGGAGGTGGGTTTTTTCATAGTAGTCGTAGTCAAACGTTGCGTCTTCGGATGCAGGGTAGATCACTTGCAGGCTGACGGTCATGGCAGAAGCTCCGGTTCATGAGAAAGCGGCCCACCAGAGGTGGACCGCTTTGGTGTAGGATCTGTCTCTAGCAGGAGGCGGCGGCAGAAAGTACCCCGTTTCCTGTAGACAAAGCCATGATCAGCTGTGGATCGGACCGTCCCCGCAGGCCAAGGCCGCCTCGCGCACGGCCTCGGAATAGGTCGGATGCGCGTGACAGGTGAGGGCCAGATCCTCAGCAGAGGCGCCGAATTCCATTGCGACGCAGATTTCATGGATCAGGTCGCCAGCGCCCGGACCGATGATGGCGGCCCCCAGAATACGGTCGGTTTCTTTGTCCGCGATGAGTTTCACAAAACCACCTTCGGCCTGATGCACGGCCTTGGCGCGGGCATTGCCCATAAACATGAACTTGCCGGTCTTGATCTTGCGACCTTCGGCCTTCAGCGCATCTTCGGTCTGGCCTACGGTGGCCACCTCGGGTGTGGTGTAGACCACGCCGGGGATCACGCCGTAGTTGACGTGTCCGTGTTTGCCCGCGATCACCTCGGCAACAGCCATGCCTTCGTCTTCGGCCTTATGGGCCAGCATTGGACCTTCGATGACGTCACCGATGGCATAGACACCTTTGACATTGGTGGCCCAATGGGCGTCGGTGGCGATCTGGCCGCGCTCGGTCATCTTGACACCCAGAGCGTCAAGGCCCAGCCCCTCAGCGTAGGGTTTGCGACCGGTGGCGACCAACACCACATCGGCATCAATCACTTCTTCATCGCCGCCTTTTTTCGGCTGATACTTCACCTTTGCCTTGGTTTTGGACGGTTCAACCCCCTGTACCGCAGCCCCCATGATGAAGGTCAGACCCTGCTTTTCGAGGATCCGCTTAAAGCTGCGCTGAACATCCTTGTCCATGCCCGGGCAAACGGCGTCCATATATTCAACCACGGTCACGTCAGACCCCAGACGTGCATAGACCGACCCCAGTTCCAGGCCGATGACACCAGCACCGATCACAACCATTTTCTTGGGGATCTTCGGCAGGTCCAGCGCGCCGGTGCTGTCCACCACAACCCCCTTGTCGTTATCGACCTCAACGCCTGGCAGCGAGGAGGGCACCGAGCCGGAGGCAATTACGATGTTCTTGGCCTCATGGGTGTCATCGCCCACCTTGACCTTGCCAGCCTCGGGAATGGAGGCCCAGCCCTTGATCCAGTCGATCTTGTTCTTCTTGAACAGGAATTCGATACCGCCGGTGTTCTGGCCGATGACCTCTTCCTTGTAGGATTTCATCTGCGGCCAGTCGACCGAGGGACTTTTGCCCTTCAGACCCATATGGGCGAAGTTATGTTCCGCTTCATGCAGCAGATGGGTCGAGTGCAGCAGGGCCTTTGACGGGATACAGCCGACGTTGAGGCAGGTGCCGCCGAGGGTTTCGCGGCCCTCGACCACGGCGGTCTTTAGGCCCAACTGGGCGCAGCGGATGGCGCTGACATAGCCACCGGGGCCGGCGCCGATTACGATGACGTCATAGGATGCCATTTTGATGTGCTCCTTCAGGGTTGAACGGGGAGGGGGCTCTGCCCCCGGCCTTTGCGGGCCTCCCCCGGAGTATTTGAGAAAGGTGACAGCTCATACCAGCGCTGCGATCAACATAAAGACGGTGGCAAAAAAGCCAACAAACCAGATGATCGAGCGGCCAGGAGACCAGCCCAATGCGTAGGCCGGCACGTAGAACACCCGGGCGGCAAGGTAGACCCAGGCGCAGCCTGCGGTGAATCCGGTGGATTGATCGCTGATCACCACCACGCCGCAGGCGATGGTGAAGAGGATCAGCCCTTCGAAATGGTTTTCCATCGCACGTTTGAAGCGTCCGGCTGTACCTGTCAGGGTGACCGGTGTGTCGCGTGGGCCAAGTGCTATTTTCGGATCCAGTTGGCGATTTGCCGTGATGGCATATGCGCAAAACTGAAGCGCTTGCAGCAGTGCGGCGAGGGTGAGGGCGGTGAGTTCAGGGGTCATGACTGCCGATCTTTTCGAGCGTCGATCCAAATCCAGAAGGGATGAATCCAGCCCAGAGTCGCGTATATGGTGAAGGCTTTGAATGAGGGACGCTGCATCTGGTGAGCTGATTGCTCTGCATAAGTCAACAGCGTCACTACTGAACAGGTTAGCCAGATCAAAAACCAGAACAGGACTGGCCGCTCACCGTGCCATTTGACTACTCGGTCCCTTAGCGCAAAAAGCTTCGGGCACTCTTTTTCATAGTCAGGCTCGGGCTGATAACTCATATGGCCCCACAGTGATTTGATGCGGTACGCATCGGGCCACGGGCTGGCCCGATGCAATTGGTACGCGACTGAATTACAGATCCATCAACAGGCGGCGGGGGTCTTCCAGTGCTTCCTTAACGCGGACCAGGAACGTCACGGCGCCTTTGCCGTCGACGATGCGGTGGTCATAGGAGAGCGCCAGATACATCATCGGGCGGATTTCCACCTTGCCGTTGATCGCCATCGGACGGTCCTGGATCTTGTGCATGCCAAGGATACCGGACTGCGGCGGGTTCAGGATCGGCGAGGACATCAGCGAGCCGTAGACGCCGCCGTTGGAGATGGTGAAGGTGCCGCCCTGCATCTCTGCCATCGACAGTTTGCCGTCGCGGGCGCGGGCGCCTTTTTCGGCAATCGCTTTTTCGATGTCCGCGAACGACATTGCATCCGCGTCGCGGATCACCGGAACCACCAGACCTGTGGGCGTGCCTGCGGCGATGCCCATGTGCACAAAGTTTTTGTAGACGATATCGGTGCCGTCGATTTCTGCGTTGACCTCGGGCACCTCTTTCAACGCATGGCAACAGGCTTTGGTGAAGAAGGACATGAAGCCCAGTTTCACGCCGTGCTTCTTCAGGAACAGGTCCTTGTACTCGTTGCGCAGGGCCATCACCTCGGTCATGTCGACCTCATTGTAGGTGGTGAGCATGGCAGCGGTGTTCTGACTGTCCTTCAGACGCTTGGCGATGGTCTGGCGCAGGCGGGTCATTTTCACGCGCTCTTCACGGGCGGCGTCGTCCGCAGCAACCGGCGCGCGCACAGGTGCCGCCGCTGCTGGGGCCGAAGTGCTGGCAGCCGGTGCCGCTGCGGCAGCGGCCACGGCACGGGCGACGTCATCCTTCATGATGCGGCCATCACGACCACTGCCTTGCACCTGATCTGCAGAGAGGCCGGCCTCAGCCATCGCCTTCTCGGCGGAAGGTGCGTTTGCGATATCCTTGGCCGGACCGCCCTGGCCTGCGGGGGGCGTGGTATATTGCGCCCCACCTGCGGTTTCGCCTTTGCTGGGCGTAGGCGTTACGGCGCCTGCTTCGCCGCCGGAGATCACGCCAAGTTTGGCAGTCGCATCGACGGTGCTGCCTTCTTCAGCGGTGATCTCGGTCAGGATACCGGCAGTTGGGGCTGGGACTTCGACTGAGACCTTATCCGTTTCCAGCTCGCAGAGCATTTCGTCCTGCGCGACGCTGTCGCCGACCTTCTTAAACCAGGTGGAGACCGTGGCCTCGCTCACAGATTCACCGAGGGTCGGTACCATGACATCGGTGCTGCCACCACCGGCATTGCCTGATTCGGCTGCGGGAGCGGATTCGGCCTTGGGGGTGTCCGGGGTGGAGGTGCCGGAGGAGGCGCCTTCAGCAATGGTTGCCAGCAGCGCATCGACGCCGACGGTTTCGCCTTCGGCGGCGACAATCTCACCCAGGGTACCGGCGGCAGGGGCCGGGACCTCAACGGTGACTTTGTCGGTTTCCAGCTCGCAGAGCATTTCGTCTGCTGCAACCGCGTCCCCCGGCTTCTTGAACCAGGTGGCAACGGTGGCTTCGGTCACGGATTCGCCCAGGGTGGGCACGCGAACTTCGGTGGTCATGGGGTGTTATCCTTCGATGCTCAGCGCTTCGTTCACGAGCGCAGCTTGTTGGGCTTTGTGTTCGCTGGCCAGGCCCGTTGCGGGCGAAGCCGAGGTGGCGCGACCGACATAGGTCGGGCGGCTGTGCTTGGCGCCGATGCGCGTCAGCACCCATTCGATATTGGGCTCGATGAAGCTCCAGGCGCCCTGATTTTTGGGCTCCTCCTGACACCAGACCACCTCAGCACCTTTGAAGCGCTCAAGCTCCTTCACAAGGGAGATAGCAGGGAACGGATAATATTGTTCAATCCGCATCAGATATACATCGTCGAGCCCACGGGCGTCGCGTTCTTCCAGAAGGTCATAGTAAACCTTGCCCGAGCAGAGAACGACGCGCTTGATTTTGTCATCGGCGACCAGCTTGGTGTCGGAATTGCCATGCTGGGCGTCATCCCACAGCACACGGTGGAAGGACGAACCGGTGGTGAACTCTTCTGCCTTGGACACGGCCAATTTGTGGCGCAGCAGCGATTTCGGCGTGACCAAAATCAGCGGCTTGCGGAAGGTACGGTGCAGCTGGCGGCGCAGGATGTGGAAGTAGTTCGCCGGTGTTGTGCAATTCGCCACGATCCAGTTGTCTTGACCACACATCTGCAGGAAGCGTTCGAGGCGCGCGGAGGAGTGCTCCGGCCCCTGGCCCTCAAACCCGTGCGGCAGCAGGCAGACCAAGCCGGACATCCGCAGCCATTTGCTTTCGCCGGAGGAGATGAACTGATCGAACATGATCTGCGCACCATTGGCGAAATCACCGAACTGCGCTTCCCAGAGCGTCAGTGCATTGGGTTCGGCGAGTGAATAGCCATACTCGAAGCCCAGCACAGCATACTCGCTGAGGGCCGAGTCGATCACCTCATAGTGGGATTGCCCGCTGCGGATATTGTTGAGCGGATAGTATCGTTCCTCGGTGTTCTGATTGACGATGCCGGAATGACGCTGGGAGAATGTACCACGGGTGGCATCCTGTCCGGACAGACGCACCGGATAGCCCTCAGTCAGAAGAGAGCCAAAGGCGAGCGCCTCCCCGGTTGCCCAATCGATCCCCTCGCCGCTGTCCACCATCTTGGCACGTGCGTCTAGGAAACGGCCGATGGTTTTGTGGACTGGAAATCCCTCGGGCACACGGCTGAGAGCGGTGCCGACCTCTTTGAACGTCTCGGGCGACACAGAGGTCTGGCCGCGCTGGTAATCGGTGTCCTTTTTGTCGAGGTGGGACCAGCGGCCATCCAGCCAGTCCGCCTTGTTCGGCTTGAAGTTTTTACCGGCTTCGAATTCCTCATTCAATCGGGCTTGGAACGAGGCTTTCATATCCTCGATCTCACCCTCGGGGATCAGGCCATCCTTCACCAGACGCTCGGTATAAAGCGACAGGGTTGTTTTGTGGCCCTTGATCTTCTTGTACATTAGCGGGTTGGTGAACATGGGCTCGTCGCCCTCGTTATGGCCAAACCGGCGGTAGCAGAAGATATCGAGAACGACATCCTTGTGGAATTTCTGGCGGAATTCCGTGGCGACCCTGGCGGCGTGAACCACCGCTTCCGGATCGTCACCGTTGACGTGGAAGATCGGCGCCTCGACCACCAACGCGTTGTCGGTGGGGTAAGGCGAAGAGCGCGAGAAATGCGGTGCCGTGGTAAAACCGATCTGGTTGTTCACCACGATATGCATAGTGCCGCCGGCCTTGTGACCGCGCAGGCCGGAGAGGGCGAAGCATTCGGCCACAACGCCTTGGCCTGCAAAGGCTGCGTCACCGTGCAAGAGGATCGGCAGCACCTTGGTGCGCTCGCTGTCCTTGAGCTGATCCTGCTTTGCGCGAACTTTGCCAAGAACAACCGGGTTCACGGCCTCAAGGTGGGAGGGGTTCGCAGTCAAGGACAAGTGAACGGTGTTGCCGTCGAATTCACGGTCGGAAGAGGCGCCGAGGTGATATTTTACATCTCCCGATCCATCAACATCTTCGGGCTTGAAGCTGCCGCCCTGAAATTCGTTGAAAATCGCCTTGTATGGCTTCTGCATCACATTGGCGAGCACCGATAGGCGTCCGCGGTGTGGCATGCCGATGACGATATCACGGATCCCCAGCGCGCCACCGCGCTTGATGATCTGCTCCATTGCCGGAATAAGGCTCTCGCCACCGTCCAGACCGAAGCGCTTCGTGCCCATGTATTTGACGTGCAGGAATTTCTCGAAACCCTCTGCCTCAACCATTTTGTTGAGGATCGCCTTGCGGCCCTCGCGGGTAAAGCGGATTTCTTTGTCATAGCCCTCGATCCGCTCCTTCAGCCAGCTGGCCTGTTCGGGATCGGAGATATGCATGTACTGTAGCGCAAAGGTGCCGCAATAGGTCCGTTTCACGATGCTGACGATCTGACGCATCGAGGCGACCTGAAGCCCCAGAACATTGTCGATGAAGATCGGGCGGTCCATGTCCGCTTCGGTGAAGCCATAGGTGCGCGGATCCAGCTCGGGATGCTGGGCCTCCTCGCGCATACCGAGGGGGTCGAGATTGGCGGCCAGATGGCCACGGATCCGGTAGGCCCGGATCAGCATCAGGGCCCGGATCGAATCCAGCACAGCGCGCTGGACCTGATCATCGGTGACTTCAACGCCCTTGGCAGCGGCCTGGTCCTTGATCTTCTTGCCAGCACCCTTGGCCTCTGCCGGGGCCGGCCACTCGCCCGTCAGCGCGCCAGTCAGATCATCATTGGGGGCAGGCGGCCAGTCGGCGCGCGCCCAGGAGGGGCCAGCGGCCTCCGCCTTCACATCAAGTTCTGCGTCACCCATCTGCCGAAAGAACTCAGCCCAGGCGGCATCCACCGCGTTGGGATCATTGGCGTATTGGGCATAGAGCTGCTCAAGATACTCAGCATTGTGCCCCTGCATGAAGGAGGAAGCATGGAAGAGTTCGTTAGGGCTCTGGTCGGTCATGTAAGTACCTCTTGCGGGTTGGGACCGGTTCTAGTGCGACCTGGGGTCATGAGTGACAGCCTGATCAGAAGGCGTTTCGGAAGAGTAAAACGCCTCTGGAATCCTGCAGCAGATAAGATCGGCCTCTGGAGGTAACAATCCTATCGACAAAAGGATCCCTGAAACGGGAAGAAGAGCGCCCATGACAGGCGCTCATTTTCCGGACAGACGGTTCAGATCCGTCCGGAAAGTGATCTTGGATGCCGTATGAGGCAGGCTGTGGCATTATTTGCCGATGGCCTTCAGCACGGCCTCGCCCAGTGTGGCGGGGCTGTCGGCGACGACGATACCAGCGGATTTCATCGCCTCGATCTTGTCTTCGGCACCACCTTTGCCGCCTGCGACGATCGCGCCAGCGTGACCCATGCGGCGGCCCGGAGGGGCTGTGCGGCCTGCGATAAAGCCCGCGATGGGCTTCCAGCGGCCTTTTTTCTTCTGCTCGGCGATGAATTCTGCGGCTTCTTCTTCAGCGGAGCCACCGATTTCACCGATCATGATGATCGACTGGGTTTCATCATCGTTCAGGAACATGTCCAGCACGTCGATGTGCTCGGTGCCTTTGATCGGGTCGCCGCCGATGCCGACAGCGGTGGACTGGCCCAGACCGATGTCTGCGGTCTGCTTCACCGCCTCATAGGTCAGGGTGCCCGAGCGGGACACAACACCGACCGAGCCACGCTTGTGGATGTGGCCAGGCATGATGCCGATCTTGCAGGCATCAGGCGTGATCACGCCGGGGCAGTTCGGGCCAATGAGGCGCGATTTGCTGTCTTCCAGCGCCCGCTTGACTTTCATCATGTCCAGAACCGGGATGCCCTCGGTGATGCAGACAATCAACTCCATCTCGGCATCGATGGCCTCAAGGATGGAGTCAGCTGCGAAGGGGGGCGGCACGTAGATCACAGAGGCATTCGCCTCGGTCACATGCTTGGCTTCATGCACGGAGTTGAAGACCGGCAGGTTCAGGTGGGTCTGGCCACCCTTGCCCGGTGTCACGCCGCCGACCATCTTGGTGCCATAGGCGATGGCCTGTTCGGAGTGGAATGTGCCCTGCGAGCCGGTGAAGCCCTGACAGATGACCTTGGTGTTTTCGTCGATGAGGACTGCCATTTTAGGAGTCTCCTTGATTTGTCAGCTGTTTCCGACGTGGACGTTGTAATGGGGAGTGCTTGTAGCAATCAGCGACGGTCGAAAGGTCGTCTTGCCGATTTGGCTCTCGTTTGCCCTAAACGCCTGGTGGAGTTTCTGAGGATTTTCGTCTGAGGCGAACACCATGGAGCATTCGCCATCTCTTAGTTTCACAGAGAGGTTCAGTTTTGGGTGATAGTAAGTCTTAAACGTCGAATGTTGAACAAAGCCCAGCTTTGCAGCTTGTGTGGCAACATTAGATCGATCGCCCCCACACATTTTGCTGAACATTGCTGTTGCAATCGCCGGACTCACAGATTGTGATCCTGGTTGGGCATAGGCAGATTGCTGCAGTGTAGTCTGCGGGCGTGTCCCAATCTGAGTGGTCTCGGTTGATTGACAAGCCGAAACCGTCAGAGCCAAAAGTGCAACTAAAACGACGTTTTTCAACTTTCTTAACCCTTAACCGCTTTCACGATTTTCTCGGCGCCGTCAGACAGGTTGTCGGCTGCGATGACATCAAGACCGGAGGTGTTGATGATGTCTTTGCCAGCTTCCACATTGGTGCCTTCGAGACGGACAACCAGCGGTACCTTCAGGCCGACCTCTTTCACCGCGGCGACCACACCCTCGGCGATGACGTCGCAGCGCATGATGCCGCCGAAGATGTTGACCAAGATGCCTTTGACGTTGGGGTCAGAGGTGATGATTTTGAACGCCTCGGTCACTTTCTCTTTGGTGGCGCCGCCGCCAACATCAAGGAAGTTCGCAGGCTCAGCGCCGTAGAGTTTGATGATGTCCATGGTGGCCATCGCCAGGCCCGCACCGTTCACCATGCAGCCGATCTCACCGTCCAGAGCGATGTAGTTCAGATCGTATTTGGAGGCTTCCAGTTCCTTGGGGTCTTCCTCGGTGGTGTCGCGCAGTTCGGAGATATCAGCGTGGCGGTAAACCGCGTTGCCGTCAAAGCCGACCTTGGCGTCCAGCACTTTCAGATCACCACTGTCGGAGACGATCAGCGGGTTGATTTCCAGCATCTCCATGTCTTTTTCGACAAATGCCTTGTAGAGTTGGCCCATCAGCTTGACGCATTGCTTGACCTGTGCGCCTTCAAGACCCAGCGAGAATGCGATGCGGCGGCCGTGGAACGCCTGATAGCCAGTTGCCGGATCAACGGAGAAGGACAGGATTTTCTCGGGGGTGGCTTCGGCCACTTCCTCGATGTCCATGCCGCCCTCGGTGGAGCAGACAAAGGAGATGCGCGAGGTTTGGCGATCCACCAGCAGCGCGAGGTAGAGTTCGGTCTGAATGCCGGATCCTGCCTCGATGTAGATGCGGTTCACCTGCTTACCGGCGGGACCGGTCTGATGGGTCACAAGGGTGCGGCCCAGCATCTTCTTGGCTTCGTCAGCGGCTTCTTCAACCGATTTGGTCAGGCGCACGCCGCCTTTTTCGCCCGCGTCAGCCTCCTTGAAGGAGCCCTTGCCGCGACCACCAGCGTGGATCTGAGCTTTGACCACCCAGAGCGGGCCGTCCAGTTCACCTGCTGCGGTTTTGGCATCTTCTGCCTTGAGCACCACACGCCCGTCCGAAACCGGCGCGCCGTAGCTGCGGAGGAGGGCCTTGGCCTGATATTCGTGGATGTTCATCTGAAACTGTCCCGTCTGGCTGCAATTATCTTGATCTAATACGCCGTCATAGCGCCAATGTTTAAAGGGTTTTCTTACAGCTGGTAAAAAAATGCCGAAGATTTATCGATTTTGTGATCACGGCTTTCCGACGTGTGATCACAAATTTACGGGAGGTGAACGCGGTTGATTCGATAGGAGTGGTTTTGATCAACTCCGACTGTAAGTTACGCGGATGCGGCAACAACCGCATTAAGGTGTAACTGATTTGGCCGCGGTATTGCGGCTTGGTCCGGATCCGCATGATGGCTTTGGAAATAGTGGGGTGCCGACTGCCAAGGAGGTCGGAAGCACCGATATTATTGCGGACATCAAGACAGGTGATGTGATCCCGTCCGAGGCTTTCGGCGGGGAGAATCAAGGCTTCGGACGGGTTATCTGATGCTGGAGTAAGATATTGTTAGTTGGTCGAAAACTGACGTCGTGGCTCGGGCGGGTCTCATTTTGGCGTGCGTGGGGCTGCACCTGAGGGGGTGCGACGCCGCGTTGAGAGGAGCCATTTAGGGAAGAGGTAAAGGAAAAGGCCCGCCAATCGGGCGGGCCTTCACAAAGTTTGTGGTGTTCTGGTCGGATCTTAGGCCAGCGAGCCGTCGATACCTTTGCAGGCCTCAACCAGACCTTTGACCGCGTTGACGGAGTTGTCGAACATGGTCTGCTCATCCGAGGTCATTTTGATGTCGATAACACGTTCGATGCCACCAGCACCGATCACTGTCGGCACGCCTACATACATGCCTTTGAGGCCGAGGGCGCCATCAACGTAGGCCGCGCAGGGCAGGACGCGTTTCTGATCCTTGAGGTAGGCTTCGGCCATCTCAATCGCGGAGGTTGCAGGTGCGTAGAAGGCGGAGCCGGTTTTCAGCAGACCGACGATCTCAGCGCCACCATCCCGGGTACGTTGGACAATCGCGTCCAGTTTTTCCTGGCTGGTCCAGCCCATCTTTACCAGATCAGGCAGCGGAATACCGGCAACGGTCGAGTAGCGCGTCAGCGGCACCATGGTGTCGCCATGGCCGCCCAGAACAAACGCGGTGACATCTTTCATGGAAACGTTGAATTCTTCCGCCAGGAAGTGGCGGAAGCGGGCGCTGTCCAGCACGCCGGCCATGCCGCAGACTTTCTCGTGGGGCAGGCCGGAGAACTCCCGCAGAGCCCAGACCATTGCATCCAGAGGGTTGGTGATGCAGATCACAAATGCCTCCGGTGCGTGGTCACGGATGCCCTCACCGACGGATTTCATGACCTTGAGGTTGATGCCCAGAAGGTCGTCGCGGCTCATGCCGGGCTTGCGCGGCACACCGGCCGTCACGATGCAGACGTCTGCACCAGCGATATCCTCGTAGGATTGGGTGCCCTTCAGTTTGGCGTCAAAGCCTTCGGAAGGACCGGATTCAGCGATGTCGAGCGCCTTGCCTTCGGGGGTGCCTTCGGCAATGTCGAACAGGACGACGTCGCCGAGTTCTTTCAGTGCTGCGAGGTGGGCAAGTGTGCCACCGATCTGACCTGCGCCAATCAGGGCGATTTTGGGTCGAGCCATTGGAATTTATCTCCGGTCCGGTTGTGATTGCCGGGAGGACTAAGCCGTTCCGTGGCGTGGCGCAAGATCCCTGCGCGGCGAAGGCCGATGTGCCGCAGACTGTTCAAATCGGACAGATGCGTTTAAAAAACCGACATATGAGGCACTTAGAGGGATTTCTCAGATGCCTGAGATTACAGTGATGTTTTTTCTGGTAGCGGTTTTAGCAATTACGTTTGCTGGTGTTTCCAAGGCCGGTTTTGGATCGGGCGCGGCCTTTGCGTCATCTTCGATTCTCGCTGTGATTGTGGAGCCCGGCGTGGCGCTTGCCTTTATGTTGCCTCTGTTGATGTTGATCGATGTCGCCTCGCTGCGGCCTTATTGGGGGCGCTGGCGGCTGCGGGAGTCGCTCTTGTTGATCCTCGGCGGTTTGCCTGGCGTTGCATTGGGGGCGGTGTTCTACAAATCCGTCGACGCCGATGCGATGCGGATATTGATTGGTGTCATCTCGGTCGCGTTTGTGGCCTGGCAGCTGTCCGGGCGGTTGAGGGCACGATTGACCAAGCCGCGCGAAAAGGCGGATGTGACCGGGATTGTGGCCGGCGTGGTTGCCGGGTTTACAAGTTTCGTAAGCCACGCTGGTGGGCCGCCGGCGGCTGTCTATCTGCTTGGACGCAATATGAGCAAAACAGAATACCAAGCCTCGACCGTATTGGTGTTCGGTATCCTGAATGCGGCAAAGTTCGTCCCCTATGCGATGCTGGGGATGGTGACGCCCGCGTCATTGACGCTGGATCTGATGTTGGCGCCCTTTGCCCTGCTTGGGGCTTGGATCGGGGTCCGCTTACATCACAGGGTATCTGAGCCGGTCTTTTTTGGTCTGACCTATGTGCTGTTGGTTACCACCGGGACGAAGCTGATTTGGGACGGGCTGACCTGAGCAGGGGGCGGATCTTGGGCTGCTGGCAGAGGGCCGTTGTCACACGGCCCCTCCGCCGGCTGGTCAGATCGGATGTCTCACCCCTAAGGCTCACCTTGCGAGGAAGCCCGCTCAGGCGTCACTGTCGACGACTGGTAAGGCCTCCGCCAGAAACTCATAAGACTGGCCCGAGGCCACAAGACAGGTCACGCCGCCGGGGGTGGTGATCGTGATGGTCCAGCTGCCGGTATCCGCCGAGGCGAATGTTTCCATCACCACGCCGCGCTGGCCGATGCCGATGCTCTGCCGACTTTCGCCGTAGCGTTCGGCAAGGCGCTTCACCACCTGATCGCGGGGCGCGCAGTTGTTGCTGGTCTGTGCGACAGCGGGCAGTGCCATCAGGGCGAGTGCTGCCAAAGCGGCGCTTTTGAGGACTGCAAGTTCAAACGTCTTCTTCAACATGGGTTTTACCCTTTCCGGAAGATCCGGCGGTGGGCTTGCCCTTCGGGTCATCTGATCAGACCCGGACAGGGTGTGCGCCGTGCCGGTATCGCGTCATCGTCTGCACGGGCTGCTGCGCCCGCTCCCGGATGTATGATGCCGTTTTGGTTCGATCCTCATCCGGTGCAATCAGAGTGGCGAAAAGAAGCTGACATCCTCTTAACGGCCCGTTCTTGGGGGTCGAGTCAAGCGATAATAACTGTTTATCAGGGCTTTATTGTGATCACAGCCCTTCGCGCTTGCTGTGTCGACGCGACTTATTCTGCGGTGCGGCATCATTTCACTTGAAAGCTTCCTTTCAATTATGTAGCCGTTTGCGCAACAAAATGACTCAGGAGATTACTCATGGATCCGCGCACACGCCCCTATCGGTCGGTTCTGTATATCCCGGGGTCCAAGCCTCGCGCGCTGGACAAGGCCCGCAATCTGCCGGTGGATGCGATCATCTTTGATCTTGAGGACGCGGTCTCGGCGGATGAGAAAGAAAACGCCCGCCAGACGTTGGAAGAGGCGCTGCGCGAAGGGGGCTATGGGGCGCGGATGAAGATTGTTCGGATCAACGGATTGGATACCGAATGGGGACGCGCTGATGCTGATGCTGCGGCCAAGATGGACTGTGATGCGATCCTGTTGCCCAAAGTCTCCTCCCCAGCAGATCTGGAGACTCTGGCAACCATCACAGGGAATAAACCGCTGTGGGCGATGATGGAAACCCCGCGCGGCATGTTGAACGCCGCAGCCATCGCCGCGCATCCGCTATTGCAAGGCATGGTGATGGGGACCAATGATCTGGCGAAGGAGCTGCAGGTGCGCTTTCGTCCGGATCGCTTGCCGCTGATGGCGGGGCTGGGTCAGTGCCTGCTGGCGGCCAAGGCGGAAGGAGTGGTCATTGTCGACGGGGTCTATAACGCCTTTAAGGATGCCGAAGGGTTGGAAGCTGAGTGCAGTCAGGGCCGCGACATGGGGTTTGATGGCAAGACATTGATCCACCCGGCGCAGGTGGATGTGGCAAATGCCGCCTTCGCCCCTTCCGAGGACGAGATTGACCTCGCGCGACGTCAGATCGCGGCGTTTGACGCCGCAGAGGCAGAGGGGCAGGGTGTGGCCGTTGTGGATGGCAAGATTGTCGAGAACCTGCACGTGGTCACTGCCCGTGAAATTCTTGCAAAAGCGGATGCAATCGCAGCGGTTTCAGCCTAGGCGTTGGGTCGGTCATAATTCTTTGGGAGACTGACATGGCATTGTTGCTTCTAGGCATCCTGATTTGGTGGGGCGCCCATTTTTTCAAACGTTTGGCGCCGGATGCGCGCGCGGCTCTTGGTGATCGTGGCAAGGGGCTGATGGCGCTTATCCTGCTGGCGAGCGTGGTCCTGATGATGATCGGTTACCGCGGTGCGGAGTCGTTTGATCTGGCCCTGCCGCCGCCGTTTTTCACACATATCAACAACACGTTGATGCTGTTGGCGCTTTACTTCACCAGCCCTGGTCCCAGCAAAGGCGCGCTGTTTTACAAACTCCGCCATCCCATGTTGCTGGGCTTTGCGATGTGGGCGGTCGCACATCTGCTGGTAAACTGGGATCCGGCCTCCTTTGTGCTCTTTGGAAGCATGCTGGTCTGGGCGCTGGCGGAAATGGTTGTGATCAACCGCGCTGAGCCAGTCTGGACAGCAAACCCAAAGGGCAGCCTTGCCAAGGATGCCATGTTCTTTGTCGCGTCGATCGTCCTATTGGGTGTGATCGGCTATGTTCACGGGCTGATCGGCCCCTCGCCGTTTCCGGGGTAATCACTGATGAAACTCTATCGATTTCTGTCTGAGGACGACACCTCGGCGTTCTGTCACAAGGTGACCGATGCGCTGAACAAAGGGTGGGAACTCTACGGAAGTCCGACCCAGACTTTCGACCCCGTGAAGGGGATCATGCGCTGCGGTCAATCTGTGGTGAAAGAGGTGCCCGGCACCTATACCCCCGAGACCAAACTGGGAGAGCACTAATGGCCAAGACCAATCCGGGCCGCTTCTTTGAGGATTATGCCGTTGGCGATGTGTTGCACCATGCGGTGCCGCGCACCGTTTCGGGGGGGGAGCGCGCATTGTATCACGCGCTCTACCCGGCGCGGCATGCGCTCTACTCCTCGGACGAATTTGCGCGCGGATGTGGTCTGACGGGCGCGCCGCTAGAGGATCTGGCGGCGTTCCACATGGTCTTTGGAAAGACCGTTCCGGATGTCTCGTTGAACGCAGTGGCGAACCTTGGCTATGCCGAAGGGCGCTGGCATCTGCCGGTCTATGCCGGAGATACCCTGCGCGCCGAAAGCGAAGTGATTGGGGTCAAACAGAATTCCAACGGCAAATCCGGTGTCGTCTATGTTCGCACACGTGGCCTCAACCAGCGGGGTGACTGCGTGCTGGACTATGTGCGCTGGGTTATGGTGCGCAAAGGCAATCTGGAGGCGCCCGCGCCTGAGACCTGTATCCCCGAGCTCACCCGGGTGATCTCGGTTGAGGATCTGGTCATTCCCGAAGGGCTGGATTTCTCCAGCTATGATTTCACGCTCGCGGGGGAGCCGCACCGCTGGGGCGACTATGCGGTGGGGGAACAGATTGACCACATCGACGGTGTCACGGTCGAAGAGGCCGAGCATATGCTCGCAACCCGGCTGTGGCAGAACACGGCCAAGGTTCACTTTGACACCACCGCTCGGCCGGATGGATCGCGGCTGATCTACGGCGGGCATGTGATCTCCATGGCGCGGGCGTTGTCCTTCAACGGCTTGGCCAATGCGCAGATGATTGTTGGATTGAACGGGGGCGCACATGCAAACCCCTGCACATCCGGTATGACAATCCGTGCCTGGTCGGAGGTGCTGGACAAGGTTGAAACCCGCGCGCCCGGCATCGGGGCGATCCGCTTGCGACTGGTCGCGACCAGCGGGGGTGCTCCCTTCCGGCTGAAGGGGGACGATGGCAAATATCACCCGGAGGTTCTGCTGGATCTCGACTACTGGGCATTAATGCCATTGTGATAACAGCTGGCGGAGGCGGTTTCTGTTTCGAAATCGGCCTTGGCCGGGACCTTCACACAGGCGAAGCGATGTGCAAAAGCCATGAACATAGGTGATCCGGGAACAGTTCTTTACATCTCGCATCTGCAGGTGACGGTTGACGCAACAGTTGCGGTGCCGGATTGGGGTTTATCCGACGTCGGGGCCTTGCGTGTGGCGGAACTGGCGCAGCGCTTCGCTCGGTTGCAGCTGGCAGGAAAGGCGGCGGTGATCTCCAGCGCTGAGCGCAAAGCCGTCGAGACCGCCGCGCCACTGGCGGCAGCGCTTGGGGCTGCTGTCGACCAGCGCAGGGGACTGCATGAAAACGACCGAACCAGCACGGGCTATCTGCCAGCGGCCGCATTTGAAGCGCAGGCAGATGCGTTTTTTGCGAGTCCCTTGCAGTCAGTGCGCGGTTGGGAGCGGGCGGTGGATGCGCAAGACCGCATCCTGCGGGAGATATGCGCCCTCGAGGCGGACCACCCGGACAGCGCTTTGATTGTCTGTGGTCACGGCGCAGTGGGCACTTTGCTTTTCTGTTCCTTGGCAGGTGTGGAAATTGACCGGCGTTGGGATCAACCGGCAGGTGGTGGCAATTGGTTTGCCTTTGATCGGTTCAGCGGGAAACCATTTGGCCATTGGGCGCCAATCGAGACCCTGTTTGAGGGTGGCGCAATGGGGTGCGGAAATTTATAGGGATGCGGGTCGGTTTTGGCTAAGCTCAGGATATGCGGATCCTTCAACTGATGGTTTTCATGCTTTTTGCTCAGGTGCCGATACAGGCGCGCGCCTGTGATCTGGCATTGGTGCTGGCAGTGGATGTCTCCGGCAGCGTCGATGTCGAAGAATACCGCACACAGATGGAAGGCCTGGCCGCAGCATTGCAAGACGGTGTCGTGGCGGAGGCCCTGGTTCGGGCACAGGCACGGATTGCTTTGATTCAGTGGTCAGGCAGCGGCCGACAAGAGGTGACTATTAGTTGGCGACATGCTTCGGATTTTCGATCCCTAGACCTGCTGGCGGCTGATATCGCGGCGGCGCCGCGGCCCTGGCGCAACTATGCAACAGGCATCGGAGAGGCGCTGCAGCTGGCCATTGAGCAATTTCAAACCGTACCCGGATGCCGCCGCCGGGTGATTGATGTCTCTGGCGACGGGCTGTCTAACGAGGGGGTGGAGCCTGCCGCGGTGCGAGATGCGCTCGGCGCGGCTGGCGTCACGGTGAATGCCTTGGCCATTGAGGAGAGCGAGCCGGATCTGACGGCCTATTTCTTTGAGCAGGTCATCTTTGGAGCGGACGCCTTTGTTCAGACCGCAGCAGGGTTTGAGGACTATCCGCAAGCGATCCGTAAAAAGCTGTTACGCGAAGTGGCGCAGCAGAATGCCGGATTGGGCAGCTTTCTCACGGCGATCCCATAAATTCGCGAACACCATGTGATTCTGTAAGGATTCCAGCGGCTCTTGTTTGTGATCACTTATCGGAAGCGTGTGATCACATATTGTTGTTTTAGCGGCATTCCAAAAAATAACTGCACATTTTTACCCCTCGTTTGCGTGACAGGACGTAAAAAACCGCTAAAACGTCGTCAGCTAACCGGAAAGGAGCCAACATGGCCGATGTAAATCGGGGCAACCGCCCGCTTTCGCCACATTTGCAGGTCTATCGCCCGCAGATCACTTCGATCACCTCGATCCTGACGCGGATTACGGGCAATGCCCTTATCGTGAGCGCGTTGCTGATCGCCTGGTGGTTCCTGGCGGCGGCAACCTCTGAAGACTACTTCCGCACTGCCAATGCTGTAATGACCAGCTGGTTCGGCGACATCGTGATGAGCCTGTCGGTGCTTGGCCTTTGGTATCACACGCTGGCCGGTGTGCGTCACCTGATCTGGGACAACGGCAAGATGCTGGATCTGGAACCTGCGCAGAAACTGGGCTGGTTCGTCATTGTCGGGTCGGTTGTCCTGACTGTCCTCACCCTTGTTATCGTTTGATCTGAAGGAGCAATCGCAATGCGTTATTTGACAGATCGCAAGCGTGCCGTTGGCATGGGTGCTGCGAAATCCGGCACGGCACACCACTGGTCGATGCAGGTCAGCTCCATCGGGCTGCTGATCTTGGTGCCGTTGTTCGTGTTTACTTTTGGCTCGGCGCTGGGCGGATCTTATGAAGAGATCACCGCCTACTACGCTCGCCCGTTTCCCGCACTTGTTGCTCTGCTGACCATCTGGGTCGGCATGATGCACTTCAAATCCGGTGCGCAGATCATGATCGAGGACTACGTGCATGGCTTTGCCGGTCGTCTGACGATCATTCTGGTCACCTGCCTGTCTTATGCCGTGGCCGCGGTCAGCGCCTATGCGCTGATCCGCCTGGCGCTGTAAATCCCGAGGTTTTCAATGGCTGCTTACGAATACGAAACACATGATTATGACGTGGTCGTGGTTGGCGCCGGTGGTGCCGGCCTGCGCGCCACCCTCGGCATGGCGGAGCAGGGGCTGCGCACGGCCTGCGTGACGAAGGTCTTCCCGACCCGCTCGCACACCGTGGCGGCCCAGGGCGGCATTGCGGCGTCCTTGTCCAACATGGGGCCTGACCACTGGCAGTGGCATATGTATGACACGGTCAAAGGGTCTGACTGGCTCGGCGATACCGATGCGATGGAATATCTCGCGCGTGAAGCGCCCAAGGCGGTTTACGAGCTGGAGCATTACGGCGTGCCGTTCTCGCGCACCGAAGAGGGCAAGATCTACCAGCGTCCCTTCGGCGGCCACACCACCGAATTCGGCGAGGGCCCGGCGGTGCAGCGCACCTGTGCCGCCGCCGACCGCACCGGCCACGCCATCCTGCACACGCTTTATGGCCAGAGCCTCAAGAACAACGCCGAATTCTATGTCGAGTATTTCGCCATCGACCTGATCATGTCCGAGGACGGGCAGTGTCAGGGGGTGGTGTGCTGGAAGCTCGATGACGGCACCATGCATGTCTTCAACGCCAAGATGGTGGTGCTGGCAACTGGCGGTTACGGCCGTGCCTATTTCTCCGCAACCTCTGCGCATACCTGCACCGGTGATGGCGGTGGCATGGTTGCGCGGGCAGGCCTTGCGCTGCAGGACATGGAATTCGTGCAATTCCACCCCACAGGGATCTATGGCTCCGGCTGCCTGATCACCGAAGGGGCGCGGGGTGAAGGTGGGTATTTGACCAACTCCGAAGGCGAACGCTTCATGGAGCGCTACGCGCCCCAGTACAAGGATCTGGCGCCGCGTGACTATGTTTCGCGTTCGATGACCATGGAGATCCGCGAAGGCCGCGGTGTGGGTGAACATGGTGATCACATTCACCTGAACCTCAGCCACCTGCCAGCCGAAGCGCTGGCCGAACGCCTGCCGGGGATTTCCGAAAGCGCGAAGATCTTTGCCGGTGTGGATGTGACCAAGGAACCGATCCCGGTTCTGCCAACGGTTCATTACAACATGGGCGGTATCCCGACCAACTATTGGGGTGAGGTGCTGAACCCGACAGCCGAGGATCCGACCGCTGTGGTGCCGGGTCTTATGGCTGTGGGCGAGGCGGGCTGTGCCTCAGTTCACGGGGCCAACCGGTTGGGGTCCAACTCGCTCATCGACCTTGTGGTTTTTGGCCGAGCTGCGGCAATCCGTGCGGGCAAGGTGGTGGATGCTGATGCGCCCAACCCTGTTCTTAATCAGGCGCAGGTAGACAAAGCCTTCGATCGGTTTGACGGTTTGCGCTATGCCAAGGGCAGCATCCCAACTGCGGATCTGCGTCTGGAGATGCAGCGCACCATGCAAAGCGATGCCGCGGTGTTCCGCACATCGGAGACCATGGCCGAAGGTGTGACCAAGATGACCGCCATCGCAGCAAAGATCGACGATCTGGCTGTGACGGACCGATCGCTGGTCTGGAACTCTGACCTGATGGAAACGCTTGAGCTGACCAACCTGATGCCAAACGCCTTGGCAACAATTGTCGGGGCAGAGGCGCGTCAGGAAAGCCGTGGTGCCCATGCTCATGAGGATTTCACCAGCCGGGACGATGAGAAATGGCGTGTCCATACCGTGAGCCGTGTTGATGGCAACAAGGTGGATCTGTCCTATCGCCCGGTTATTGTGGATCCTCTCACCACTGAGGCCGAAGGCGGCATCAGCGAGGCGAAGATCGCCCCCAAGGCGCGGACGTTCTAAGACCGTGATGCGCGCAGTTCCTGCATATAACATGACACTCAGCGCCCCCTCGCGGGAGCTGAGTGTACATGGTTGGGGGCTGCTATGATGCCACTCGAGCAAGACGTTTCGACACCACCTCCGGCATCTGCTGCAGAACAACCCGGCGGTTGGCCATCTCTTGGCTGGCAGCCTGACGTCGCACTCCGCCTGTTCGGGATGCGGCGGTCTGGCAATCATGCGGTCGCTAATTGGTTGCAGCGCAACGCGCCGGGTCAGCAGGCTCTGTTCTTCAACAACTGTAAGTCCGCCCGCATGCCGCTTTCGCATCATCAGGGGATAGAGCGAAATACCGTGGGCCTGTCGCGGTCAGAGGCGCGTGATCTGCCAGCGCTTGGGGCGTCAATGGCCTCGGGTGGCCTGCTGTTGATTTCTTACGAGGACACTGTTCCGTCGGATTACAGTCTGGATCGTCCCGTCTCGGGTGATCTGGATGAGCGCCTGCTGAGTGGTGATATTCTGCTGTTGCGTAGGTTTTTGAACTGGTCCGCGTCGTTGTTGAAGAAGCTTCAGGGCAACCCTGCTTTTTCTCTGGTTCAGCGTAACGCCGTGCTGCTGCGGGCAATTGACAGCTATCGGCGCATGCTGGAGCTGGCCTCACATGCGGATGAACTTGCGCTGGTGGTGGTTGACTACGACCGATGGATGCGCAGTGCCCACTATCGGACGGATCTGCTGGATCGCCTGGATTTGCCCTGCGCAGACAACACCCTCGGCAAGATACAAACCTACGGCGGTGGCTCGTCCTTTGACAAGGATCGGGGCGACGCCGATTTCGATCTGAAGACGGATAAACGCTGCCGACAGATGGCGGAGGACGCAGAATATCAGGCGATTTTGCACCTCGCGGCCCGTGATGAGGCACTGCTGGCGGCTTTGGCGCGGCACTACCCCGATGATGCGACCCGGCTTTCACGTGTAACAGAGCACACCCCATTTACGGCAGGGGGGCTGTTCTGATGCCGCCCTGCGTCTACGAAATTGCGGCTGGCATGGCCGCGACACCCAAAGATCTGCGATCCGGCCTGTCCGGGCCGCAGACACCGATCTCCTGCCTCCGCAGCGCCTCGCGCCTGCGGATGGTGGGCAGCTAAGCAAGGAGAACGATCTATGGTCGAATTCGCACTTCCGAAAAATTCCAAGATCACCACGGGTAAAACCTGGCCCAAGCCCGAAGGCGCAACCAATGTGCGCAAGTTCAGCATCTATCGCTGGAACCCGGACGACGGCAAGAACCCGCAGGTGGATACCTATTTTGTCGATATGGACAAATGCGGTCCGATGGTTCTGGACGCGCTCATCAAGATCAAGAATGAGATTGATCCAACCCTGACATTCCGTCGGTCGTGCCGCGAAGGGATCTGCGGCTCTTGCGCGATGAACATCGACGGCATCAATACGCTGGCGTGCATCTACGGGCTGGATGAAATCAAAGGTGACGTGAAAGTCTATCCGCTGCCGCATATGCCGGTGGTGAAGGATCTGATCCCTGATTTGACGCATTTCTATGCGCAGCACGCCTCAATCATGCCGTGGCTGGAAACCAAGACCAACCGCCCTGCAAAAGAGTGGAAACAGTCTATCGAGGATCGCAAGAAACTTGATGGTCTTTATGAATGTGTGATGTGTGCCTCCTGTTCGACGTCCTGCCCCAGCTATTGGTGGAACGGTGATCGTTATCTTGGGCCGGCCGCACTGCTGCATGCCTACCGCTGGATCATCGACAGCCGGGATGAGGCGACACCGGAGCGTCTGGACGAACTGGAAGACCCCTTTAAGCTCTACCGCTGCCACACGATCATGAATTGCGCAAAAACCTGTCCCAAGGGTCTGAACCCGGCCAAGGCGATTTCGCACATCAAGCAGATGATGGTGGAACGCGCGGTCTGATCTGACTCAGAGTACGTATTCTCAAACGCCGCTCGGGAACCCTGGGCGGCGTTTTTCTTTGTATCGTCAGACTCTGTTTTGTCAGAGATCGCTCGCGTGTGGGGTTGCGCTGCGCGCATGGCGATCTTGTTGAAACGGAGGGTGTGTTAGCGCGCTCACAGGCATAAATTCCTGAGCAGGGGAGAGGCATTCTCTTGAGCAGGAGCGATCACATGACCGATCAAGCCGCGACGCAATTTTATCAGACGGCTGCCAATTCGTCGGCATCACCGAAAGCAGGGCGAGCTGCCGAAGCACTGGCACATCTGGAACAGGCCTGGGCTTACTATGTGCCGGAACCACGCGTGGCTTCCCGCGCTATCACAGAGCCTGCGACCACTGAGGGCGTTGTCGATTACTACGCTGCGGCCTGATTGGTCGGAGCAGGGCGGCGTTGGCGACAGTTGCGGCTGAATAAAACGGTAGATAGACAGGCCACATGCCCGTGTTGATCCTCTTCCTGTTGCTTGGCGTTTTCGGATATTTCCTTTGGCGGCACAAAACGTCCAGTCTGAGCCGACATTGTCGTTGGCGGCAGGAACGCGCGGCTGACCAATGGAGATGTGCGGCTTGCGGGGCAGTACAGCCCGGCTCTGCGGCGCCAAAACTATGTCTGCGGCAGGCGGGGTAGGTAGGGGCGTTCCCTGAAACCACGATGTTCTATGGCCGGTGAGATCGCTGAAACACGGCACGTGCGACTATCACGTATAAGTTGAGTGATGGGGCGAAAAAAATGCTTGATCGACTCATTGCTTTGGTGGATACGGCGCACAGACGCCAACGCACGCGCCTCTGTCCCAAGGGTTATCCCCCATGGTTACGTAGCGACGGTAACGTCTCTGATTGAAGTGAGCGGTCATAGATGGCCGGGTCTTTTGGAGATGACCATGAACGCAAACGTAACCGGGCAACTTGCCCGTCAAGATGCTATTGTCCCCGTTTCTCGCCACCTGTCTTACATTGCACAGAACGCGTTTGACCGACCGACACTGGTGATCGACAGTCAAGCTGTTGCCCGGCAATACGCCGCCCTCGCGCAAGGTCTGGGCCGCGCCCGTATTCACTACGCTGTTAAAGCCAATCCGGAGCCGCAGATCCTGAGGCGCCTGACCAGCATGGGATCCAATTTCGATGCGGCCAGTCGGGCTGAGATTGAGATGTGTTTGGCTGCTGGCGCAAAGCCGAAACAGATTACTTTTGGCAACACCATCAAGCGCCCGGCGGACATCGCTTTCGCGCATGAAATCGGTATCACGCATTTCGCCGTTGACGCCTTGGCAGAGATGGAGAAACTGGCTGAGCACGCGCCGGGTGCGCGGGTTTGTATCCGTCTGCTGGTTGAGGCGACCGGCGCTGATTGGCCGTTGAGCCGTAAGTTCGGCTGTACCCCTGCGATGGCGCTGACCCTGATGGACCGTGCCCGCGACCTTGGTCTATGCGTATCTGGCCTTTCCTTCCATGTCGGATCGCAGACCCGTGATCCGCAGATGTGGGCCGACACGCTTGATCAGGTGGCGCAGGTCTGGCGCGCGGCCAAGAACGCCGGACATGAGTTGACCCTGCTGAACATTGGCGGCGGTTTTCCCGCCAGCTATGGCACTGAGGTGATGGCGCCGAACCGCTACGCGCAGGACGTAATGGCGCTGGTGAACGCGCGGTTTCCGGACGCCTGCGAAATCATGGCGGAACCGGGCCGCGGGTTGGTGGCAGAGGCAGGCGCAATCGCGGCAGAAGTTTTACTGGTGTCGCGCAAGGATGCGGGTGATCTGCACCGCTGGGTCTATCTGGATATCGGGAAATTCTCCGGTCTGGCCGAAACCATGGACGAGGCGATCCGCTATCGCATCACCACGGATCATGGTGACGGGCAGACCGGTCCCTGCATTCTGGCGGGCCCATCGTGTGATAGCGCCGATGTGCTCTATGAAAAGCAGCTTTATCAAATGCCGCTGGAGCTGAAAGCCGGAGACCGCGTCGTGATCCATGCCTGTGGCGCCTATACGACCACCTATGCATCGGTCGGGTTCAATGGCTTCCCGCCGCTGGATGTGGTGGTGATCTGACGTCAGGCGGCTTGGGAACGCGGTCGCAATCACCGCTTGTCTCGGGGCGTCGCTTTGGCTTTCATGGCGCAAACAATAAAGAGGTTTGCGCCATGTCCAATACTGAGCTCCCAAACGCCGAGACAGGGTTGCCGTCAGATGCGGAGGAGCGCCGCGCGATCCCGCCAGTGATCTGCTATCCCAACGAAACGCTGCCAAAGCCGGATTTGCCACGATACCTTGCAGCGCGTGAGACAGCGCAGAAGACCGATGAGGTGGTTGTTGCCCCGCGCCAGGCGGCTTGTTTTCGTGTCGCAGCCGGCAGTTTTTTCCGAATTACATCGGTCGAAGGGGCGCAGGTGGGGGACCTGAACCTCTGGAACGACGCCGATCTGAACGAGCGGTTTTTCTCCGGCAAGACGCGGGCATTGCACGGAACCCATGTGACAGCCGGGGAGAGACTGTGGAGCACACTGCCGCATCTGCGCCCCATGGCAACCATTGTTGCCGATAGTCTTGGCTGGTACGGAATCGACAGCTACGGCGGTTCAGTACATGACGTGATCGGCACACGCTGCGATCCCTATACCGGCAATCTTCTCGGCGGCGGCCATTATCACCATTGCTGCCACTCCAATTTGACCCGCGCACTGGCTGATGAACTGAACCTATCGCTGGCAGACGCGGAGCGGCATGTACACGACGTTCTGAACGTTTTCATGTGCACCGGGTTTACCCGCGATACCGGGCAGTATTTCATGAAGGCCAGTCCGGTGCGCCCCGGTGACTATCTTGAGTTTTTCGCCGAAATCGACCTGTTGGGCGCATTAAGTGCGTGTCCTGGGGGCGATTGTGGATCGGAACACACCAGCGACAGCGCTGCGTGCTACCCGCTGTTGGTAGAGGTCTTTACGCCCGAGGGCACTGCGTTGGACGGCTGGCAATCACCTGCGCGCAATGGCTACGATGGCAGTCATGGGCGCAGCTGATCTGCGATCCTGCCAATAGGAAAAAGGCAACGCCTGAGGCGCTGCCTTTTTTTCGGACTACAGCGTTTGATCAGTTCAGGCGAAAGCCGCCTCAAGTGCGATTTCCACCATATCTCCGAAGCTGCGTTCGCGCTGATCGGAGGGCAGCGCCTCGCCTGTACCAAGGTGGTCGGACACGGTCAGCACTGCCAAGGCGCGACATCCGTAGCGCGCTGCAAGCGTGTAAAGTTCAGCAGCCTCCATCTCGACGCCCAGAATGCCGTGGCGCACCATTTGTTCGTTCAGATCCGGGCGTTCATCGTAGAACACATCTGACGAATAGATGCCGCCGACATGCGGGGTCAAATCATGGGTCTCAGCGGCTTTCACGGCCGCCTGAAGCAGGGACCAATCGGCACAGGGAGCGAAATTGACCTCTTTGAAAATCCCGCGTGATGGAGAGCCAGTGGTTGTCGCTGTCATGGCGAGGATCACATCGCGGATCTTCACCTTATCTTGCATGCCGCCACAGGATCCGATGCGGATCAGGGTTTTTGCTCCATAGTCGCGGATCAGTTCATTCACGTAGATTGACAGGGATGGCATGCCCATCCCGCTGCCCTGAATCGTCACCGGATGACCATTCCATGTACCGGTGAACCCCAGCATTCCGCGCACCTCATTTATAAGGCGCACATCTTTCAAAAATGTCTCAGCAGCCCATTTTGCGCGGTAGGGGTCTCCTGGCAACAAAACGGTTTCGGCAATCTCGCCCTTGGCGGCCCCGATATGAACAGTCATTTTCTATCCTCAGTTTCGAAAAATCAGATTTCCAGGTCGGAGATATCAACGCCAGAGGTCAGTGCTGCATGAACCCAATGTGGTTTGCGGCCACGGCCAGTCCAGGTTTCTTCCGGGTTTTGAGGGTTGCGGTATTTCGGAGCGGCCTTGGTTTTCTTGGCAGTGCTACGGCCATTGCCAGCAATTTCATCCAACGAGAAACCGAATTTGGCGGCGGCTTCTTCAGCGGCTTTTAGTGCTTCGATACGTTCGCGCTGCTCTGCGTCTTTCAACGCCTTTTCAACGTTCGTCTGCAATTCCAAAAGCTCTTTTCGCGACATCGATGTGAGGTCAACGGCCATTTTTTATCTCCATGAATGAATGCACGACGCGATACGCCGAGGTGCATTCATTTATGACCCCATATTCTCGGAGATTTCACCAAGAAAATTGTTTCGATTATTTTTATTCGCGAAAATCCGCTAATGCGCAGCCGTTTCTGGTTGTTTCGCAAGTTCGACAATGTCTCCCATGATTGCGTTGAGCTCAAAATCCTTGGGTGTATAAACACGAGCCACCCCCATCTTTTTCAAGCGGTCGGCGTCATCGTCCGGAATGATTCCTCCGACGATAACCGGAACATGCGCAAGACCGGCCTCTGTCATTCGGCCCATCAGCTCTTCGATCAGGGGGAGGTGGCTGCCGGAGAGGATCGACATGCCAACAACATGGGCGTCATCCGCGATGGCCGAGGCGACCAGTTCCTCCGGGGTCATGCGAATACCGTCATAGGTGATGTCCATGCCGCAGTCGCGGGCCCGAAAGGCGATCTGCTCGGCACCATTTGAATGGCCGTCGAGGCCAGGTTTCCCGACCAGAAATTTCAGGCGGCGGCCAAGTTGATCGCTCACCGCATTGACCTTGTCGCGCAACTCATCCAGGCCTTCAGTCTTGTTGGACACCGATCCCGAAACACCGGTCGGGCCACGATAGGTGCCATAGACTTTGCGCATTTCCTCGGCCCATTCGCCGGTGGTGACACCCGCCTTTGCTGCGGCGATGGAGGGCGGCATAATATTGTCACCGTTTTGCGCTGCGGTCCGCAGAGCCATGAGCGCTGTTTGAACTGCGCCATCGTCGCGCCCACTGCGCCAGTCATCCAGGCGGCTGATCTGCTCTTGCTCGACCGCCGGGTCGACCACCATGATGCCGCCGTCCTCGGTCTGTAGCGGAGATGGCTCACCCTCGGTCCATTTGTTAACGCCAACGACCACGGTTTCGTTTTTCTCAATCCGGTTCAGGCGCTCGGCGTTGGAATCGACCAACCGGCCCTTCATGTATTCAATAGAGGCCACCGCGCCGCCCATAGATTCCAGATTCGCCAACTCAGCACGTGCGCCTGTCTTCAGGTCTTCAACTTTTGCATCCACAGCTGGGTTGCCATCAAACAGATCGCCATATTCCAGAAGATCGGTCTCATAGGCGAGGATCTGTTGCATCCGCATGGACCATTGCTGGTCCCAGGGGCGGGGCAGGCCAAGCGCCTCATTCCAGGCGGGCAACTGCACGGCGCGGGCTCGCGCTTTTTTCGACAAGGTCACAGCCAGCATCTCGATCAATATACGGTAAACATTATTCTCCGGCTGCTGTTCTGTCAGGCCCAGCGAGTTCACCTGCACGCCGTAGCGGAAGCGGCGGAATTTGGGATCCTCGACGCCGTAGCGGTCGCGGCAGATCTCGTCCCAAAGATCGACAAAGGCGCGCATCTTGCACATTTCGGTCACGAACCGGATGCCCGCGTTCACGAAAAAGGAGATCCGCCCCACCATTGCCGGGAAATCCTCGGGCGCGATGCGCGGTTTCAGCTCGTCCAGCACCGCCTGTGCGGTTGCGAGTGCAAAGGCCAGCTCCTGCTCAGGCGTCGCGCCTGCTTCCTGCAAATGATAGGAGCAGACGTTCATCGGGTTCCATTTGGGCACATTGGTGTAGCAGTACTCAGCCACATCAGCGATCATCTTGAGGCTGGGCTTGGGGGGGCAAACATAGGTGCCCCGGCTCAAGTATTCCTTGATCAGGTCGTTCTGCACGGTGCCTTGCAATTTCGAGACGTCTGCACCCTGCTCCTCCGCCACCGCGATATAAAGAGACAGCAGCCAAGGGGCAGTGGCGTTGATGGTCATGGAGGTGTTCATCTGTTCCAGCGGAATCTGGTCGAACAGGGACCGCATGTCGCCCAGATGGCAGACCGGCACACCAACCTTGCCCACTTCGCCGCGAGCCAGGACGTGGTCGCTGTCATAGCCGGTCTGCGTTGGCAGATCGAAGGCGACGGAAAGACCGGTTTGCCCTTTCGCCAAGTTGGCACGGTAGAGCGCGTTGGATGCGCTGGCAGTGGAGTGGCCCGCATACGTGCGGATCAGCCAAGGGCGGTCTTTTTGCATCTGCGGCATCGTCAGCCTCCCAACAGAATTGCGGTAATTATATTTCCCTGAATGGATCTAAATAGTAATTATAGACCCGTGTCAATTCGCTGCGTTGCGGCATGATCGATGTGGTCAAGGCGGCGGGCAGCTGCGCGATGTCGTATTTTGCCATAAAGCCTGTTCTGGCTCTCATGCCTGAATGAGAATGCGGCACATGCTCCAGTGTGCAGAATGTCTGCTGAAGGCGCCTATAGTGCATTGATTTTCGCCTGTGGGCGGCGGTCGCCTAGACGGGATAGATGCCGGCTCCTGCCTCGCCATCGGTCAAAGTGCTTGTAAACGCTGTAAGCATGGGGAAGGGTCTGAGAATGACGCAGACTGTGGAACTCCCGCTTTGGCTCTTTGTGCTGATCCTGTTGTTTGCTGCGACTACATTGGCGTCGCATTTTCTGTTCCCTTCGGTACGGTGGTTCTTTCGTCGTCGACTTGAGCGTGCGGTGGCGCGGCTCAATCGGCGGCTCGAGCGCCCTATTCAGCCATTCAAACTGGCGCGGCGCTACGACATGATCCAACGGCTGATTTATGACCCGCAGGTGGCACAAGCGATCGCGGATCATGCGCGTAATATGAGTATTCCCGAGAACGTCGCCTTCGAGGAGGCCCGCCGCTACGCGCGTGAGATTGTGCCTTCATTCTCTGCCGTTGCTTATTTCAGCATTGCGATCCGCGTGGCTCGGTTTCTGTCCAACGCCGTCTACCGGGTGCGCCTCGGTTACGTCGACGAAGCCGCGCTCAAGGCCATTGATCCGGAGGCGACCGTGGTGTTTGTGATGAACCACCGGTCAAATATGGACTATGTGCTGATAACCTACCTCGCGGCAGATCGGTCCGCGCTCTCCTACGCGGTGGGGGAGTGGGCGCGGGTTTGGCCCTTATCACGGTTGATCCGGGCAATGGGCGCATATTTTATTCGTCGGAAATCACGAAATGACCTCTATCGCCGTGTTCTTGCAACCTACGTACGATTGGCGACGCAAGGCGGTGTGACACAGGCGATGTTTCCCGAGGGCGGGCTCAGCCTGGACGGAGCCCTGGCCGAGCCGAAGTTGGGGCTGCTCAAGTATATTGTCGATGGGCAGTTGGCCCAGGGCGAAGGGGGGCGGGATGTGGTTTTTGTGCCGGTCGCTCTGAATTACGACCGCGTCCTTGAGGACAAGATTCTGACGTCGGCGGCCCAAGCCGGAGAGCGGCGGTTTCGACCGCGCATCCATGTGGTCGTCATCCGAATGCTGCGTCAACTGATGCTCTGGCTCACAGGACGCTACCAACGATTTGGATATGCGGCGGTCAGCTTCGGGCGTCCACTCAGCCTACGGGCGTTTATGTTGCGCGACGGGGAGGGAGATGCGCCGACCGTTTTGGCGGAGGAGTTGATGGGGCGGATTGGTGAATGTGTTCCGGTCCTGCCGGTGGCTCTGGTGGCCGCGACGCTGGTGCGCTTGCCGCCTGGCTCCGACCCTTGGGGACGGTCAGATATCGAACAGGCGATGGAGGGGCTACTGGCACAGATGCCCTTTGCCCATATTCATACGCCGGGCGGGGGGCAGGGTTACGCAGCGGAGGCCGGGCTGCGTCAGCTGACAGCCCGGGGGATCCTGGAAGAGCACCAGAACCGCTATCAGGTGGTCGCTGAGCGCCGGGATCTGCTTGTCTACTATGCGAATTCCATTCGACATCTCATCCCTGATCTGCCCGAAACGCAGGCTGAATAGGGCGGTTTTGCTGCGAGTGCGAAGGAATATTCCGCGTTTGCTGGGTTATAAAATTACCAAAATTGAATAAATGATGTTGCATTGTTGCTTGGTGAATCTTATTCCCTAGGTAGCAGCTGCGATTCTGCATTGCGGCGAACAGCGGAAAAAAGGAGGCCAGCATGGCTTTGGATACGCAGAACGGCGCCCTCTCCTACGAGGCCCCTGAAAAAGAGCTCTACGAGATCGGTGAACTGCCGCCGATGGGATATGTGCCGCAGAAAATGTATGCGTGGACAATCCGCAAGGAACGTCACGGCAACCCCGACACCGCCATGGTGCAGGAGGTTGTCGATGTGCCTAAGCTGGACAGCCACGATGTGCTCGTTCTCGTGATGGCAGCCGGGGTGAACTACAACGGTGTTTGGGCCGCACTTGGCACACCCATCAGCCCCTTTGATGGGCATGGCGCCCCGTTTCATATCGCAGGTTCCGATGCCTCTGGCATTGTCTGGGCAGTTGGCGACAAGGTGAAGCGCTGGAAGGTCGGCGACGAGGTGGTGATCCACTGCAATCAGGACGACGGTGATGATGAGGAATGCAACGGCGGCGATCCGATGTATTCCCCCAGCCAGCGGATCTGGGGCTATGAGACCCCTGATGGATCTTTTGCCCAGTTCACCAATGTTCAGTCACAGCAGCTGATGCCGCGCCCTAAACATCTGACATGGGAAGAAAGCGCCTGTTATACGCTGACACTGGCCACCGCTTACCGGATGCTGTTCGGCCATGAACCACATGATCTGAAGCCGGGCCAGAACGTACTTGTCTGGGGCGCATCGGGTGGCCTCGGCTCCTATGCGATCCAGTTGATCAACACCGCCGGCGCCAATGCCATCGGTGTGATCTCTGACGAGAGCAAACGCGACTTTGTCATGGGATTGGGGGCCAAAGGTGTCATCAATCGCAAAGATTTCAACTGCTGGGGCCAGCTGCCGACAGTGAACACCCCTGAATATGCCAATTGGTTTAAGGAAGCGCGTAAGTTCGGTAAGGCGATCTGGGATATCACCGGTAAGGGCAATAATGTTGACATGGTGTTTGAACATCCGGGCGAAAGCACATTCCCGGTCTCGACCTTTGTTTGCAAAAAGGGCGGTATGGTTGTGATCTGCGCTGGTACCACCGGCTATAACCTGACCTTTGACGTGCGCTATATGTGGATGCATCAGAAGCGCCTGCAGGGTTCACATTTTGCGCATCTGAAGCAGGCAGCCGCAGCAAACAAGCTGATGGTTGAGCGTCGTCTGGACCCCTGCATGTCTGAGGTCTTCTCTTGGTCGGACCTGCCGGACGCCCATATGAAGATGCTGCGCAATGAACATAAACCCGGCAATATGTCCGTTCTGGTCCAGGCGCCGCGTACCGGGCTGCGGACCCTGGAAGATGTCTTGGCAGGGTAGAACCTCCAGCTGATTTCTGTCAGTTTCGCCCCGCCAGTCTCCGATAGGACTGGCGGGGTTTTTCGTGTGTTTGGTACGTTGTCGCCCAGCGGATCGTGACGTTGGAAGGGCAGGCGACTTGGTGCTGATGGTGCCGACATTTTGTGGCGGCGCGATTGATAATCCCTTATGAAATAAAACTCGATCAATATACTGCCATGCCGTTGACGCTGCTGCGATGATCGCGGCACAAAGACCATGACGCGGTTGGTAAGGTATACCGAGAGCCGAAACGGTGCAGGGAAGCTGCGCCAAGACCAAGTGAGATTCAGGCAATCTATGGCAACCAAAGTAAATCTTGATCTGATCCTTGAGGTGTTGGACGCGACAACCTCGGTCGACGGTCTGCAGGAAATCATCCAGAGGGTCTGCGATACTTTTGAGGTCGATCACGCCATGTATCACTGGGTGGACAGCGCTGGGGACCACTATCACTTTGGTACTTACGCGAAGGATTGGGTCGAGCGGTATCAGGAAAAAGCCTATGTTCGCGTCGATCCTGTCATTATCGGCTGTTATCAGCGTTTCCACCCGGTCGATTGGCGGCGGCTTGACTGGTCATCCAAACCGGCGCGTGAGTTTCTGCAGGACGCCTTGGCGCATAACGTCGGCAACCAAGGGTATTCGATCCCGATCCGGGGTCCAAACGGACAATTTGCACTGTTTACGGTCAGTCATAACTGCGACGATGACACCTGGACCCGATTCACCGACAAACACAGCCGTGATCTGATCCTGATCGGGCACTACTTCAACCGCAAGGCGCTTGAGTTTGAACCCGATCGCAGCCCGGAACATGTGCAACCGCTGTCCCCGCGCGAGATTGACGCGCTGACCCTTCTTGCGATGGGCTATAGCCGCGCCCAAGTAGCGAAAACGCTGACAATCTCCGAGCATACTTTACGTGTCTATATCGAGAGCGCGCGATTCAAATTGGGGGCCATCAACACCACCCATGCCATCGCGCGTGCACTGAGTCTCGGGCTGATCATCATTTAACGCGTTGAAGCTACAGGCATTCATTAACCTTATAGTTGAGAATCTCTTCTGGTCGTAATCTGGTCCCACTTTTCTATCTAAAGGGGACTAGATTATGCTTCGCTATGTATATGCACACGACCTGCACCAGCACCGTGAATTGGCCCATTCGATGTTTGTGGACCGCGCCGATCAATTCAAGACGCGGCTCGGGTGGGATGTCTCGGTAGATGCTCAAGGAGAAGAGCGCGATGAATATGATGCGCTTGATCCGCTTTATGTGATTTGGGAGCAGGCTGATGGCCGCCACGGTGGCTCGATGCGGTTCCTGCCTTCCACTGGTCCGATCATGGTAAACGATGTCTTTCCTGAACTGACTGGAGGCGACGCGATCTGTAGCCCGCTGATCTGGGAATGTACGCGGTTCTGCCTGTCGCGTGATGTCAGTGGTAACGTCGCCGGGGCCCTGACCTTGGCCGGGCTGGAGATCATGCGCAACTTCAACATCGCCCATTTTGCAGGGGTGTTTGACCGTCGTATGGTCCGGATCTACCGGTCGCTTGGTTTTAGTCCGGACGTCATTGGCACCATGGGCGAGGGGCGGGACCGGATCTGCCTCGGCCTTTGGGATTATTCGTCGGAAACCTATCACCGCGTTGCACAGAAGGCGGGTATTCAGCCAGAGCTGTCGACATTGTGGTTTGATCGTTCGTTTGGCGGGGCAGAGGAGCCTGGACCCGTCGCCCTGACCGGCTGACGGCTGCGCTAAAGAGGACGTTAGAGGCAGACCTGACCGCTGCCAAAACCGGGACATGCAGGGCCGTCTGCTCTGGTGCAGCCGGCCCTGCCCCTGTAGGGTCGCGACATGAGCGCAGCACCCATAAAATTCTCCGATGATCAGGCGGTTGCCTTTGATCGCGTCAGCAGTCTTCTTCATGACGCGGGGGTCGATCTGGAAGATGATCTGCTACACCCGCCGCGTGGTGACGGCGGTGCAATGGCTGTGATCGGCAAGGCCGGTTCCGGCAAAACGCTGTTGCTGGCGGAGCTGTACAAGGCACTGGAGAAAGCCGGTGTTGAAGTCGTATCGGGCGACTATGAAAGCCGGAAGAAAAACGAGGACCGCCGCACGCTTGCGATCCTGGCGCCGACAAACAAAGCGGCCAGTGTTCTACGCCTGCGGGGTGTGCCTGCAACCACGATTCACCGAATTCTCTACACGCCGGTCTATGATCCTGAATACGAGCGAATTGCCGAATGGCTAGCCGGTAGCGGTGACGAGCCGGAAATTGAAGGGTTGACCGAGGAGGCGCTGGCCCGTGCCAAAGCCTTCTATGAGCGCAATAAATCCATCCCGGGCGCCTTGGCGGCTGCCGGGCTGCGGGGGTCCGATTTCATCACCGGCTGGAAACGCCGAGAGGAGCCGCTGGACATCGGCTTTATCGATGAGGCCTCCATGCTGGATGACCGCCAGTTTCAGGATCTGAAGGAGATTTTTCCGACATTGTTGCTGTTCGGAGATCCCGCACAGCTGGCGCCAGTGAACCAATCAGGTGCGATGGTCTTTGAGACACTGCCGGAAGAGCGCAAGCTGATCCTCAACCGCATACACCGCCAGGAGGTCGGCAACCCTATTCTGGATCTTGCCCATGCGCTTGCAGATCCCGACGTCGGCTTTGAGGATTTTGAGCGTATGGTCGAAGATCTCTCCCGCCAGGATGAGCGCGTCGTCTGGGGCCAGCGGGTGGAGGTGGATTTGATGGCGCGTTCCCCGGTCTTGGTCTGGCGCAACAACACCCGAATTCGGCTGATCAACGCCTTCAGAAATGTGCATGGTGCCCCGGAAGACAGTCTGCTGGCGGGCGAACCGCTGATCTGTGATGGCATTGAACTGCCGATGAAACACCGCAAGAAACGGTTGGATCTGGAGGCCCGTGGTCTGATCAAGGGCGCCCAGGTGATCTATCTCGGGCCGGGCCGGAAACCGGGGTTTTCGCGTCTTCATGTGATGGGAGCAGAAGATCCGCAGGTGTCCGCCGCGTCAATTGTGAAGATCGAGAAACCCGAAGAAGAAGAGCCCTTCATTCCGTTTGCCGCGCGTATGGGGGCCGCGTTTCTGCATGGGGCAGCGGTCACCATTCACAAGGCCCAAGGGTCGCAGTGGCCAACGGCACAGGTTTTTGCCCCGGACATCTACGCGGCTGCGCGGATGGGACGGGTGGAGGCTGGTCAGCCCCTGTGGAAGCGGTTGACCTATGTCGCCATCACACGGGCACAGGAACGGCTTATCTGGGTGGTGCGCAACCGTCTGGCAAAGCCAACCGGCCCGCTGCAGGTGGACGACCTGCGCGCAGCACCAGCCAGCGCTCTGACATTGGAAATGCAGGAGGACAGCCCGGTATGAGCGCAATGGACGAAACCTCCAGGCGTACGATCCTGATCACCGGTGCAAGTTCTGGTATCGGTCGTGCCGTAGCTGAGGTGTTTCTGGAGAAAGGCTGGCAGGTTGGCCTGTTGGCGCGTCGTGCAGAGCAGTTGGAAGAAGTCGCACAGGGGCGTGACACAGCTCATGTTCTACCCGCTGATGTGACAGACTCAGACGCAGTGGACCAAGCGTTTGATTGCTTTGCAAAGCGGGTAGGGCGGTTGGATGTGCTGTTCAACAATGCCGGTATATTTACCCCTTCGGGCACCATTGACGAGATTGAGCTGGAAGATTGGTTTGCCGCTGTCAATGTGAACTTAAACGGTATGTTTTTGGCAGCGCGCGCGGCCTTTCGCCAGATGCGCCGGCAATCACCACAGGGCGGCCGGATCATCAACAACGGATCCATCGCGGCCCATGTGCCGCGCCCAAGATCAACGCCCTATGCCGCGACAAAATCCGCGATTACCGGGCTGACCCGTAGCCTGTCGTTGGACGGGCGCCCCTTTCAGATTGCCTGCGGGCAAATTGATATTGGAAACGCACGCACCCCCATGGTGGAAGATTTGAGCGCGCGCCAGATTGCAGCAGATCCGACAGCCGCACCAATGGAGACTTTTGCTGTGGCAGATGCCGCACAGTCAGTGCTGCATATGGCAGATCTGCCGCTTGAGGCGAATGTGCAATTCATGACGGTCATGGCGACGACCATGCCCTATATCGGACGCGGCTAGGCAAGACGCGGGCGGCTCCCGCCCGGTACGATACCAGCAAGCTGGCAACGCACCCGTTGGGGGTGGCGCCGCGCTTTGCGCGGCGGGGGCTGTCCTTAACTCCTGCGCAGGAGGCGGAAGGCGGCGGAAGCACCCCAACCTGCGGCGATCGCAATGGCCAATGACATCAAACCGTAGAGAAACGGCTGTTCGCGCGACATCGCGTAGAGAAAACGCTCCAGCCCCACCTTGCGCACATCTATGCTGGTTTCGTACTGCGCCACCACTGATCCCCCGCGGGTAAGCAGGATGCGCGTGCTATAAGCCCCTTCGGTCAGGTCGGCAGGCATGTCAATCGCGGTGCGAAACAAGGTCTGCTGATCCACCGCGACGGTATTTTCCCGTAGCGAGTAGAGATCATTGTCTGAGCGGATGCGGATCACGGCTTCGGCGAATTGCTGGGCACCACGGATGTGCATCCCCGCCCCAACCGAGCGGATCGCACGACCCACCGACACCCGATACCGCAGATCTTCGGTATCGCTCAGCACCTGCGAGAGGGGCGCGCTGGTGGCGACCGCATAAAAACTGGGGGCCGAATCCACCAGAACGCTGTCAGTATTGACCCAAATGCCCAGCTTTTTCTCCTTGCGCCGAACCATCACCGGAGACGCCGGGCCGGACACCGCGACAATCACCTCAAGCGGGTCATCCTGCGGGATCGGTGCCTCGCGCTTCACGGCGCCAAAGATCAGGATCTCCGAGCCGTCAAAGTTGGCAGTGATGGCCACACGGTCCTGGCTGAGTCCCAGGACAACCTCTTCGCGCGGTCCGGCTGCGGGTTCAGTGTCGGCTAGGTTGGTGGCGGTTTGCGCTGCCGTTGGGGCTGAGGCAAGTGGCGTGAACGGCATCGCCAAGAAGACTGCTGCACAAAGCCGTCGACTGGCGCCGCGCCAGCCTGAGCGCACCTTGATTTGGTGATTACGATGGGTAGCGCAACGGAGCATCTTAATGGCCCCCGTCGCTGCCGAGCGAGTAGAGCTCGGACGGCATGAGCAAGAGGTCCAGACCAAGCTTGACACAGACCACGATCACCATGAGGGCGAGCAGGATACGCAACTGCTCCGCCTTCAGATAAACCCCAATCCGAGTGCCGATCTGCGCACCGATGACGCCGCCGACCAGCAACAGAACCGCAAGGACGATATCCACAGTGTAGTTCGTGGTGGCGTGTAGCATGGTGGTGAAGGCCGTCACCAGAATGATCTGGAACAGCGATGTGCCCACAACAACTTTGGTTGGCATGCCTAGAATATAGATCATCGCTGGCACCATGATGAAACCACCACCAACCCCCATGATCGCTGCCAGAATACCAACAACGACACCGACCAGTAGTGGTGGAATGACCGAAATGTAGAGACCAGACGTGCGAAATCGCATCTTAAATGGCAGAGCATGGACCCAACCACGCTGTCTGCGGGGCGCTGGCGCCGCACCTGCGGAGGCCTTGGATTTTCGGATTGCGTTCAGGCTTTCGACGAACATCAACCCGCCAACCACGCCAAGGAAGACGACATAGCAGAGTTTGACCAGTAGATCGACCTGACCAAGCGCCTTGAGATAGTTGAAGACCACCACCCCGAGCGCAGCGCCCAGCAGACCTCCGGCTTGCAGGACCAGACCCATCTTGATGTCGACGGTTCGCCGCCTGAAATGCGCAAGAACGCCGGAAAAAGAGGAGGCGACGATCTGATTGGCCTCGGTAGCTACGGCAACTGCCGGGGGGATACCAATGAAAAACAAGAGCGGCGTCATCAGAAAGCCGCCGCCAACCCCGAACATGCCGGACAGGATGCCGACCATACCGCCGAGCCCCAGAAGCAGGAATGCGTTGACCGACACCTCGGCGATGGGAAGATAAATCTGCATATCAGTGTTAGACCGCAGCACCTGCGTAAAATCAACTGTCGATGCCGCTGTGCAGAAAACAGGACTGATGCTGTGGGGAAAACTGGACCTATGATTTTCGGCAGGGGGTCGGTGCTGTTGATTGCTGTTCGACGTGTGCAAGTAGAGTGAAACGCAAAACGCCCGGCCATGGCCGGGCGCTCGACGATGTTTCCGCACAGTCCCAAGGGACTATGCGGAATGGAGCTGGATATCAGCGCTCCTTGACGTAGGGCTCACCGCCGGCCTTGGGCGGTACAGCCTTGCCAACAAAGCCAGCCAAAATCACGACTGTCAGAATGTAGGGCAACGCGTCCATCATCTGTACCGGGATCACAAAGGTCCCGATTTCGATGTTCTGAAACCGGAGGGCAACCGCTTGCAGGAGGCCGAACAGAAGGCAGGCTCCAAGCGCATGCCACGGACGCCACTTCGCAAAAATCAGCGCTGCCAAGGCAATGAAGCCCCGGCCTGCGGTCATGTCCTTCACAAACCCGGCCTGAAGTGCGGTCGCAAGATATGCACCTGCGATCCCGCAAAGGAGGCCGCAGATCATCACGGCAGCGTAACGCAGCCCGACCACGGACACACCGGCGGTATCAACGGCTGCCGGGTTCTCCCCAACGGCGCGCAGGCGCAGGCCAAAGCGGGTGCCAAACAGGATCCATGCGGTCGCGGGAACCGCTAGGAAGGCCAAGTAAACCAGCACGGAGTGGCCAGACAGCAGCTCGCTATAGATCGGGCCCAGTACCGGCACATCCGCCAGTGCATCCGCAAACGGCAGATTGAGTGGTTCAAAACGACCACCTGAGAACAGGGACGGGGTACGACCGCCCTGCTGGAACCAGTCCTGCGCAATCAGCACCGTCATGCCGGCAGCGAGGAAGTTGATCGCCACACCGGAGATCAGCTGGTTGCCACGGAAAGTGATCGAGGCAAGGCCGTGCAGCCCGCTGAGGACCAATGAAGAGGCGATACCGGCCAAAAGGCCCAGCCAGACATTCCCCGTGGTCGCGGCAACCGCAGCGGAGAAAAATGCAGCCATCAGCATCTTGCCCTCAAGACCAATGTCGAAAATGCCCGCACGTTCAGAGAACAGACCTGCCAGACAGGCCAGGAGCAGCGGCGTGGCAAGGCGAACGGTGCTGTCAAGCACCTGGATCAGAGTCAGAAAATCCATCACGCTTTCCCCCGGCGCAGAGCGAGGAAGATCCGCTCCAGCGGGCCTCTCACCATATTGTCCAATGCGCCCGTGAACAGGATCACCAGGGCCTGAATGACCACGATCAATTCGCGCGGGATGCTGGTCCAGAGCGCCAGTTCAGCGCCACCCTGATAGAGGAAGCCGAACAGGATCGCGGCAAGGAACACACCAAAGGGATGGCTGCGCCCCATAAGAGCCACGGCGATGCCGATGAAACCGGCGCCTTCGGTGGAGTTCAGAACCAGACGCTCTGCCTCCCCCATCACATTGTTGGTAGCCATCATACCGGCCAGACCGCCTGAGATCAGCATGGCAATCATGGTGATCTTGACCGGTGAAATCCCGGCATAGAGCGCGCCATATTCAGAGTTGCCATAGGCCCGAATTTCATAGCCAAGCTTGGTGCGCCAGATTAGCAGCCAGACGGCGATACAGGCACCAACAGCCACAAGAAAACTGACATTTGCTGGCGCCGCCTTGGAAAACTCGATGCCGATAGGCGCCAGAAGTTCATGCAGTGACGGCAGGTGAACGGCTTCAGGAAAGCGGGCTGTGGCTGGATCCATTGATCCTTCTGGGCGCAGCAGGTTCACCAGCACATAGTTCAGCACCGCAGCAGCGATGAAGTTGAACATAATGGTGGTGATCACGATGTGGCTGCCGCGCTTTGCCTGAAGATAGGCTGGAATGGCCGCCCAGGCTGCCCCGAACAGCGCAGCACCAAGGCTGGCAAAGATCAATGCAAGCGACCAATGTGGCCACGGGATATAAAGACAGACCAGGGCGACCCCAAGGCCGCCGAGCATGGCTTGACCTTCACCGCCGATGTTGAACAGCCGCGCGTGGAAGGCCACGGAGACTGCCAGGCCCGTGAACAGGAAGTTGGTGGCGTAGTAGAGCGTATAGCCCCAGCCATAGGTTGATCCCAGCGCGCCGGATACCATCAGGTTCACCGCGGCGATCGGGTCTTCACCAATGCCAAGGATCACCAAGGCAGACAGAATTGCGGCCAATATGAGACTGATCAGCGGGATCAGCACGACATCGGCCCATTTAGGCATCTTATCCATTTACGCGGCCTCCCCCGCGACGCCGGCCATCAACAGGCCCAGCTCTTTCTCATCTGTCTGATCTGCCGGGCGTTCGCCCATGATCATCCCGTCAAACATCACAGCAACACGGTCGGCGAGCGATAGGATCTCTTCCAACTCGACCGAGACCAAGAGGATAGCTTTTCCCTGATCGCGCAGTTCGACGATCTGCTTGTGAATAAACTCGATGGCACCGATATCGACGCCCCGTGTGGGCTGGCCGATCAGCAACAGCTCCGGGTTGCGCTCGATTTCGCGGGCCACAACGATTTTCTGCTGATTGCCTCCGGAGAAATTCTTGGCAGCGAGCCATGGATCCGGCGGACGCACGTCAAACTTGGCCATCTTGGCTTCTGTATCGGCGCGCAGGGCGGCGTTGTTCATCAACAGACCGCGCTGGTACTCAGGGGCGTGGTGATAGCCGAATGCGACGTTTTCCCAGGCGTGGAAGTCCATGATCAGACCTTCGCGCTGGCGGTCTTCGGGAACATGGGCCACATGGGCTGCGCGACGGGCACGGGCGTCAGATCCGGCACCAGACAATGCCAAGGGCGCGCCATTAAGGCGAATGCTTCCCTGACCTTCACGCATGCCACCCAAGACTTCCATCAGCTCGGACTGGCCATTGCCCGCAACACCGGCGATCCCCAGGATTTCTCCGGCTCGGACGGTCAGATCAATGTTCTTAACACGCGCGACACCGGCCTCATCAACAACGCTGAGATTCTCAATCTCGAGGATCGGTTTGCCAGGGGTCGCGGGGACCTTGTCGACGCGCAGCAGCACCTTGCGACCGACCATCAGCTCGGCCAGATGCTCGGGGCTGGTCTCGGCGGTCTTTACGGTGGCGGTCATCTCGCCACGGCGCATCACTGACACCGTGTCGGTATATTCCATGATCTCGCGCAGCTTGTGGGTGATCAGGATGATCGTTTTCCCCTCAGCGCGCAGCCGGTCCAGAATGCGGAACAGCTGATCTGCTTCTGCCGGGGTCAGCACGCCGGTCGGTTCATCCAGAATCAAAATGTCGGCCTGCCGGTAGAGCGCCTTCAGAATCTCGACGCGCTGTTGCATACCCACGCCGATTTCGTCGATGCGCGCATCAGGGTCAACGTTCAGCTCATACTCGGCTGCCAGATCCTTCAGCGATTTTCGCGCCTTGCTCAGCGATGGCTTTAGCAGCCCACCGTCCTCGGCACCCAGAATGATATTCTCCAGCACGGTGAAGTTTTCAACGAGCTTGAAGTGTTGGAACACCATGCCGATACCGGCTGAGATCGCCGCTTGGCTGTCGGGTATTTCGGTCCGTTTCCCGTGAATCCAAACCTCGCCTTTGTCGGCCTTGTAGAACCCGTAGAGGATGCTCATCAGCGTTGATTTGCCCGCTCCGTTTTCGCCGATAATCCCGTGGATCGTGCCAGGGGCAACACGGATTGAGATGTCCTTATTGGCCTGAACCGGGCCAAAGGCTTTGGAAATGCCTTTTAGTTCAATTGCTGGTGCCGTCATTCGGGCTCCCCTTATTCATCCTCGATCAGTTTGCACAGATCCCCGTCACAGCGACGGGCGGTTAACATGTGCATTTTAGCCAACCTAGGAAAAACCAAACCCGGAGGCGGCAAAGGCGCAGCCTCCGGGCAATATGAAACCCCCGGTCACCACCATGATCGCAAGAGGATCACGGTGGGCCGGGGGGCAGTTCAGTGCTTAGAAGGACAGAGCCGGGCAGCTGTCGTCCGACATATAGTCATGCACAGTGATCTCACCGGTTGCGATCTTGGCGGCCGCAGCATCAGTGGCAGCGGTCATCTCTTCGGTGATCAGTGACGCATTGTTGTCGTCAACTGCGAAGCCAACACCACCGTTCGACAGGCCCATGACAGAGAAACCAGTTTCCAGTTCAGGACCGTCGGAGAAGGCTTCGAACACAGCGTTGTCGACGCGCTTCATCATGGAGGTCAGGACCTTGCCCGGGTGCAGGTGGTTCTGGTTGCTGTCCACACCGATCGACAGGATGCCCTCGTCAGCTGCGGTCTGCAGTACGCCAACGCCGGTGCCGCCTGCTGCTGCATAGACAACGTCAGCGCCCTGGCTGATTTGCGCTTTGGTCAGCTCGGAGCCTTTGACCGGGTCGTTCCAGGCCGCCGGGGTGGTGCCGGTCATATTGGCGATCACGGTTGCGTCCGGGTTGGCCGCTTTTACGCCCTCGGCGTAGCCACAGGCGAATTTGCGGATCAGCGGGATATCCATGCCGCCGATGAAACCAACGGTGCCCGATTTGGATGCCTTGGCTGCCAGCATACCCACGAGGTAGGAGCCTTCGTGCTCATTGAAGACCACAGAGCGGACGTTGGGTGCATCGACAACCATGTCGATGATCACGAATTTGGTGTCCGGATAGTCTGCAGCGACCTGACCGAGTGCATCGGCGAAGGCAAAGCCTGCCATTACGATCGGGTTGGCGCCCGCTTCGGCAAAGCGGCGCAGCGCCTGCTCACGCTGAGCTTCGGACTGCAGTTCGATTTCGCGGAAGCTTTCGCCGGTCTCTTCAGCCCAACGCTGCGCGCCGGTGAAGGCTGCTTCGTTGAAGGACTTGTCGAACTTGCCGCCCAGATCGAAGATCAGCGCCGGTTCTGCCATCGCAGCACCCGCTGTCAGCGCCACGGCTGCCGCGGCGCTCATCAGGGATTTCATCAGGGTCATAGGGGTACTCCCAATTTGTTGTTCTTGATGCGGCCAGTTTGACCGCCCCAACCCATGTGTTTTTAAAAAGGTGCGACAATTTAGGCCGTAGGCTGCGGAAAGGGTCAACCGTTTTTTGACCTTTTGGTGTTATTCTACGCTTTCGGCCTTGCGTAAACTGACCCTCATGAGCACTGCGTCCACTGCTGCTGTGCCTTGGCGGGGGTAGTATCCGACCCGTCGGCCGCTCTCTGCGAATCCAAAAGCCTTGTACAGGCTGCGGGCCGGTTGGTTGTCTTCTGCGACCTCCAGAAACCCATCGGTTGCACCATGCGCCAAGGCGACCTCCCACCATCTCTCCAGAATCGCCTGCGCCAGACCTTGCCGTTGATGATCGGGGTGGGTGGCAATCGTCAGCAGTTCCGCTTCTCCCGCAACGACGCGGCCAAGGGCAAAACTACGCGCATCCCCGACGGCATAGCTGAAGGGGCTGTCCAGCAGGGCCGCAAATTCGCGTGCTGACCAGGGGCGACCCTGCAGAAAGGCAGCCTGATGGGTGCGGGCCATCTCCTCCGGCGTCGGAGAGCTCGGGTGGTTATGCACGGGTGTTGTCATGGTCAGCAGGCAGATTTTAGCCGTCAATCAGTGTTGGCGGTGCGTCTTTGGCGGGAGCGGCATCAGCCGCTCGCAGATACAGCGGGGCCGGGGCGGATATAGTGTCTTTGTAGCGCTCTGCAGCCCTGCGCGCGATTGTTTCGGCGATGCGCGGTGGCGTCGCCTCGGCAACCAATTCCAACCTCAGCGCGGTTGCGATGGCTTGCGCTTCGGCAAGCGGCATCAGCCGAGGGTCTTCTCCGGGGGGGTGCGCGTAGACCTGATCACGTGGCGCAGGTACCGCGGCGAATGTGCCGGGGTGCTCACGCGCCTCAAACCCGCTGACGCCCACGGCGGAGATTTCCAACCCCAGTGCCAGGCCTCTCGCAGCTGAGACGGCAATGCGAATGCCGGTGAAGTTGCCCGGACCCACGCCAACTCCCAGCGCATCAAGATCCGCCCAAGTCACTCCGCCCTGATCCAGCACCTCTTCCAGCAGCGGTATCAGACGCTCGGCCTGTCCGCGCGCCATCTCTTCGCACGCTTGGGCAAGGATGACGTCACCCTGTAACAAAGCGGCCGCGCAATGCGCGGCCGATGTATCAAATCCAAGGACGAGGGCGTCAGACGGCAACGGGGCGTACCTCGGTCACTTCCGGGATGTAGTGACGCAGCAGGTTTTCAATGCCCATTTTCAGGGTCAGCGTTGAAGACGGACAACCGGCACAGGCACCCTGCATGTGCAGATAGACAACGCCGCGATCAAAGCCATGGAACGTGATGTCGCCGCCATCCTGTGCCACCGCAGGGCGGACACGGCTGTCGAGCAGCTCTTTGATCTGGTTGACAATTTCGCCATCCTCGCCAGTGTGTTCAGCATGGCCCGAGGTTTGCTCACCGCCCTCTGAGATGACGGGCTGGCCGGACTGGAAATGCTCCATCACGGCACCCAGGATCGCGGGCTTGATGTGGTCCCACTCAACGGTGTCAGCCTTGGTGACCGTGACAAAGTCATTGCCAAAGAACACGCCGGTGACCCCGGAAACGGCAAAGATTCGCTGCGCCAGAGGCGAGCTGCCTGCGGCATCGGCGGTTGGAAAATCAGCGGTGCCCATCTCCAGAACAGTCTGGCCCGGCAGGAATTTCAGCGTCGCCGGGTTGGGCGTGGATTCGGTCTGAATGAACATGTCGGGCCTCCTTAAAGCGTGGCAGAGATATGCGCCTCCGACCCGCTTAAGTCAAGATTTGGAACAATTCTAAATTTGAAAGCCCTATCGGGCCGTGCTGGCGCGTCCGGGTCCAATCTCCTCAGGAGGAGAAGGGCAACCATGCTGGCAGGTCAGAAGCGATCAGGTGATCGCTTCCAGTTTTTCCTTGGACAGATCGCCGGGCACAATTGTGATCGGCACCGGCAGGCTGCCGGAAGAGCGGCTCAGTTGAGTAACAAGCGGGCCGGGACCTTTGCGATCATCCCCCGCGCCCAGCACCAGAACACCGATTTCGGTATCGGACTCGATCTGGGCGATGATCTCGGGCACGGCTTCGCCTTCACGGATCACAAGTTTCGGTTCAATCCCCTGACGATCACGCATCCATTTCGCAAAAACTTCAAAATGCGCATGTATGCGTTCACGGGCTTCCTCCCGCATCACTTCGCCGACGCCGATCCAGTGGTTGAACTCATCCGGGGGAATCACCGAAAGGATCTCCACTCCGCCGCCGGTTTTGGCAGCGCGCATGGCAGCGAACCGCATCGCGTTCAGGCATTCCCGGCTGTCATCCAATACGACAAGAAATTTGCGCATATTGATCCTCTGGTTGTTCCGATTGGATCATGGCGCAAGCGATCCCATGGTGCAATAGACGAGCACGCGGCGTCACGCGGCCGGGATCAACTGCCGTTGCTTGTGGCCCAGTCCCAGTAAAGGTCGCGGGTTCGTTTGGTGATTGGGCCGATCTGATACTGGCGATCATCAAAGGAGGTGACCGGGGTGACTTTGCTCATATTGCCCGACATGAAAATCTCATCGGCCTGTTCAAAATCCGTGTAGCCCAGGACGCTCTCGTGAACCGTGACACCATCGGCGCGCAGGTTTGCGATATGTCGGGCACGTGTGATCCCGGCAAGAAAGGTGCCGTTTGCGATTGGTGTGAAGACCTCTCCGTCACGCACCATGAAGATATTTGCCGTCGCGGTTTCAGCGACATTGCCCATCGCATCCAACGCCAAGGCGTTGCTGAAGCCTTTGGCGCGGGCTTCACGCAGCATACGGGCGTTGTTAGGATAGAGGCAGCCTGCCTTCGCATTCACCACCGCGCTCTCAAGGATGGGCCGCCGAAAGGAGGTGCGGGTCAGTGTGGCGGAGGCGGTCGGGGGCGCCATCGGGATCTCTTCCAGGCAGAGTGCGAACTGGGTGCTTTCGGGCCCCGGAGCAATCATCGTGGAATCGCCGCCTGTCGCCCAATACATAGGCCGGATGTAGACGGCCGCGCCGTGTGCAAAGAGAGATAGGCCGTCTTTGGCGATGGCGACCATATCAGCGACACTGACGGTCGGCGCCATCATAAGCGCCTCAGCGGAGGCATTGGCGCGGGCGCAGTGCAGATCAAGATCGGGGGTGACCCCATCAAACAGACGCGCCCCGTCAAACACCGAGGACCCGAGCCAGGCCGCATGGTCTGCAGCCTTCATGATCGCGACATCGCCATCGTGCCAGCTGCCGTTGAAATAGGTGCGAATGGTCTTGCTGATCGCCATGCCGGGCCTCGTCCTGTGGGTGCTGGAGTGGGGTGACCCTAGGGCGCAATGGGTCAGTCGTCCAGACCTTTTCCTGCCATCTGCGCCTGGGCGTATTGCCAGATCTGAGCGATCACTACGCTTTGGTCAGGCGGGCTCTGGGGCCTCCAGCCCCAACTCTCGCAGAACGCCGCGCATCTCGCTTTGCCACCTGGTGCGCAGGTCCGCATTGCTGCGGTGGCGCAGGCCGAGCGCACAGAGGGTCTCGAACTTGTCAGAGGCATCAGCGCCAAAGCTGATGGCCACCCGGGGCCACCAATAGTGGATGGATTCCTGCAACATGTTGATGTCGCCTTCCTGCACCAATCGCGACAGCCCTTCGTGGGCAAGACGCGCATGATGGGCTTCGACGGGCTGAATCGCGCGGAAGGCTTCAGCCAATGGTTGGTAGGAAATCATCGACAACTCTGCCAGCTGCACAGCGACCGCGCGGCCCATCAGAAGGTTCATAACCACAGCATCGGCCCACCCTTCCAGCGGGTAGTTGAATACCGCAAGGCGCCGGTCGTGTTTGGAACGGCTCTGATCCAGCCCGGCCTCGCGATCCAGGCGCGCAGTCCAGGGGTGATGATCCACATAGCGTTCGGTGTCGGCACCGAAATCGCCCATGACCTGCAAAACACGATCAGCGTTGGCGGTTTTTTCCAGCACTATCCGGGCCGCAGCCATGCGGGATTTGATGCCCGGACCTTCGTTGATGATATCAACGAATCCCGCCGCGCCTGCAAGCGCGCTGTCGACGAAGCTGGCCATGATTGTCATCAACTCAGCGCGGTAGCGCGGCGGCACATTGGATGGATTGCTAAGGACGCCACCGGCCGCCAGATAGCTCTCGATGCTCATCTCATCATTCATGCCATGGTCTCCTTGGGTCTGCTGATGGGGGGCTGTCGCTGCCTGCGCCCTAACCTAATGGGCTATTGATCGTAGTCCACCACCACTTTGTCACTGAGCGGATAAGCCTGACAGGACAAGACATAGCCTTTCTCGACTTCGTAGTCCTCAAGCGCATGGTTGGCGACCATCTCGACCTCGCCCTCCAGTACCTTGCAGCGGCAAGTGGAGCAGACGCCGGCTTTGCAGGCGTAAGGCGCGTCCATCGCGTTTTCCAGCGCGGCGTCCAGCAGGGTCATGTCCTTACCCATCTCGATGGTCTGGGTGGCGCCGTCCAGTGTGATGGCGGCCTTGGTCTGGTTCGCGCCTGAGGCGGCATCGCTTGCGGTGACGGTGCGTTTGGCGCGTCCCGGCTGGGCAGAGGCGAATAGCTCGAACTTGATCTGACTGTCACTAAGGCCGGCGGTACGCAAGGCACTGGCGATGCCCAGCATCATCGGCTCGGGGCCGCAGATGAAGGCGGTGTCGACCGACTTGATGTCGATCCAGTGCTCGAACAGCTGCGCGCATTTGTCCTCGGTCACGAGGCCGGTGAAGAGGTCGATCTCCTGCGCGTCAGACTCCAGCACATGGATCACGTTGAGGCGGCCCATGTACAGGTTCTTGAGGTCCTCCAGCTCTTCGCGGAACATGATCGTGTTCACGCCCTTGTTGGCATAGACCAGCGTAAAGGAGGCGTTGGGTTCTGCCGCCAGCGTGGTCTTAAGGATCGACAGCACCGGCGTGATGCCGGAACCGCCGGCAAAACCCAGATAGTGCTTCTCCGCACTTGCATCGAGCGGTGTGAAGAATGTGCCCATCGGCGGCATCGCCTGCAGGGTGTCGCCGGGTTTCAACTCGGTATTGGCCCAGGTTGAGAAGGCGCCGCCGTCAACACGTTTGATGCCGACTTGCAGGATACCCTCGCCGCGCCCGGCGCAGATCGAATAGCTGCGGCGCAGCTCCTCGCCGTCGAAGTCGCGGCGGAAAGTCAGGTATTGGCCTTGGGTGAAATCAAACTCCTCAGCCGCACCGCCCGTGGGCTTCAGGGTGACCACTACCGCATCGCGGATGGTTTTACGGACATCGGTGACTTCTAGGTCGTGAAAGCGCGCCATCAGGGTCTCCTCAGATGCACTTGAAATAATCAAAAGGTTCAAGGCAGTCCTGGCAGCGCCAGTGAGCCTTGCAGGGTGTCGAGCCGAACTGGCTGACCTTGGTGACTTCTGTACTGCCGCAGTGCGGGCATTTTTCGGGCCCGCCTGCGGCTTGGGGCGGGGCGATGCCGTAGGCCTCCAACTTGGCGCGGCCCTTGTCGGACAGCCAATCGGTGGTCCAGGCAGGGGAGATCTGGGTCTTCAGTCTCAAATCCGCAATGCCGTGGCCGCGCAGGGCTGTTTCGATATCCAGGGCAATCACTGCAGTTGCCGGGCAGCCAGAGTAGGTAGGGGTGACTGACACAACCAGAGTTTCCCCATCCCAGGCCACACCACGGATGACGCCCAGATCCACCAGTGAAATCACCGGGATTTCCGGGTCAGGCACAGCGTCGAGCCACTCCCAGATCTGGTCAATGCTTGGCTGAGTTGTCACCTGGCTCATGCGGTCTATCCTCACTGGCTGTTTCGCCGACCCGAGGTCGGGGGCCGCCCCTAGTACTTTGGCCGTGGCCTTACCACTTGGCGCCGGGATAGGCGCGCTGTAGCCATTGCATTTGGGTCAACAGGTGACCCAGATGTTCCGTGTGCATGGCACCGGTACGCCCGCCTTTGTGGGCAAAGCGGCTCTCCGGGATGGTTAGGGTCGCATCGCTCAGCACGCGGGAGACCAGCGCATCGTATTCCTCACGTAAGGACGCAGGATCGGGGGCGATGTCCGCCGCTGCCATCTCGGCATCCACAGCGTCCGACTGGAACATCTCGCCCACATACGGCCACAGATAGTCCAGCGCCTCCTGCATCCGACGGTGGCTTTCTTCGGTGCCGTCACCCAAGCCCACCACAGTGTCGGCGGAGCGTTCCAGGTGATAGGCAACCTCTTTCGAAGCCTTCTCGGCGATGGCTGCAACCCGCTCGTCCGAGGACTTCATCAACCGGCCCAGCTGGATCGAATGCCAGGCGTCGAACAGGAACTGGCGCATCAGGGTGCGGCCAAAGTCGCCGTTCGGCACCTCGCACAGCAACACATTGCGGAAATCCCAGGCGTCGCGCAGGAAAGCCAGATCATCGGCAGATTTGCCGTTTCCCTGTACCTCAGCCGCGAGGCCGAGCCACATCTGGGTCTGGCCGATCATGTCCAGCGCGGTGTTGGCCAGCGCGATGTCTTCTTCCAGCACCGGCGCATGGCCGCACCATTCGCTGACCCGGTGGCCGAGGATCAGGGTGTTATCGCCCATCCGCAGCAGAAACTGAGTGAATGCGTCTTCCTTGTTAGCAGGGGCGGTCATTACATCGCCCCCACTTCTTCGGGGATGTCGAAGAAGGTCGGGTGGCGGTAGACCTTGGACTCCGACGGCTCATAAAGCGGGCCCTTGTCGCTGGGCGAGGAGGCGGCGATATGGTTGGCCTCAACCACCCAGATCGACACGCCCTCATTGCGGCGGGTGTAGACGTCGCGGGCGTTCTTGATCGCCATTTCGGCGTCCGGCGCATGCAGGGAGCCGACGTGGCGGTGGCTCATACCGTGCTGGCCACGGATGAAGATTTCCCAGAGGGGCCATTCGTTTTTCATGTTTCAATTCCTCCTGGCTGAAGGGGGCACCTTCGCAGCGTTCAAAAACGGGCGGAGCGCCAAAATGCTTGGGGTTACTCGGCGGCGTGCCGACGTGCGGCTTTCTTTCTGGCGTGGGCCAAGAGCCCGTCACGCACCCATTTGCCGTCGTCCCAGGCCTTGTTGCGGGCGGCGAGGCGGTCTGTGTTGCAGGGGCCGTTGCCCTTCAGTACGTCGTAAAACTCTGACCAGTCCGGGTCGGTGTAGTCATAGTGACCGCGTTCCTCATTCCATTTCAGGTCCGGGTCGGGGACGGTGAGGCCAAGGTATTCGGCCTGCGGCACGGTCTGGTCGACGAACTTCTGGCGCAGCTCGTCATTGGTGTTCATCTTGATCTTCCAGGCCATCGACTGGGCAGAGTGGACCGAGTCCTTATCGGACGGTCCGAACATCATCAGCGACGGGTACCACAGGCGGTTCAGCGCATCCTGCGCCATCTTCTTCTGTGCGGGCGTGCCCTCCGCCATCTTGCGGATCGCGTCATAGCCCTGGCGCTGGTGGAAGCTTTCTTCCTTGCAGACGCGGATCATCGCGCGGGAATAGGGGCCGAAGGAGGTCCGCTGCAGCGGGACCTGGTTCATGATTGCGGCCCCATCGACCAGCCAGCCCACCGCGCCGATGTCGGCCCAGTTCAGCGTCGGATAGTTGAAGATCGAGGAATACTTCATGCGGCCGTCCAGCAACATTTCGGTCATCTCGTCACGCGACACGCCCAGCGTTTCCGCCGCGCAGTAGAGGTACAGGCCATGGCCCGCCTCGTCCTGCACCTTGGCGAGCAGGATCGCCTTGCGCTCCAACGTCGGGGCGCGGGTGATCCAGTTGCCCTCTGGCAGCTGGCCGACGATTTCGGAATGCGCGTGCTGGCCGATCTGGCGGATCAGCGTCTTGCGGTAGCCTTCGGGCATCCAGTCCTTGGGCTCGATCTTCTCGCCCGCGTCGATGCGCGCCTGAAAGGCCGCCAGCTGTTCCGGATCGTCCTGGGTCGCTTCGGATTTGACCATCTGAGCATACATGTCTGGGACCTCCCTTGGGTTTGTTACACGCGTTCCAGGATCAGGGCAGTGCCCTGTCCGACGCCGACGCACATGGTGCAAAGCGCATAGCGCCCGCCGGTGCGTTGCAATTGATAGGCAGCGGTCAGCACCAGCCGCGCGCCGGACATACCCAGCGGGTGGCCAAGCGCGATTGCACCGCCGTTGGGATTAACATGGGGTGCATCGTCGGCAACGCCAAGTTCGCGCAGTGTCGCAAGGCCCTGCGAGGCAAACGCCTCGTTCAGTTCGATCACGTCCATCTGTTCGATGGTCAGGCCGGTACGCTCCAAAACCTTGCGGGTGGCAGGCACCGGGCCGATGCCCATGATGCGCGGCTCGACCCCGGCAGCGGCCATGCCGACGATGCGGGCCATAGGCTTCAGGCCGTTCTTCGCGGCCGCGGCCTCATTCGCCATCAGGATCGCCGCAGCACCGTCGTTGACGCCGGAGGCGTTGCCGGCTGTCACGCTCTTGTCCGGGCCGTTGACGCCCTTGAGGCCTGCCAGCTTCTCAGCCGAGGTGCCGGGGCGGGGGTGTTCGTCGGTGTCCACCACTAGATCATCGCCCTTGCGCTGGGGGATGGTGACCGGGGTGATCTCGTCTTTGAAGATACCGGCCTCATGTGCTGCGGCCCAGCGGGCCTGGCTGCGGGCGGCGAATGCGTCCTGATCCTCGCGGGAGATGCCGTAATCTTCGGCCACATTATCGGCGGTCTGCGGCATCGAGTCGGTGCCGTACATCTTCTCCATTTTCGGGTTCACGAAACGCCAGCCGATGGTGGTATCATAGACTGCGTTGGCGCGGGTGAAGGCGGAAGTCGCCTTGGGCATCACGAACGGCGCGCGGCTCATGCTTTCGACGCCGCCGGCGATGGCCATGTCGTAGTCGCCAGCCTTGATCCCGCGTGAGGCCATACCGACCGCATCCATGCCGGAGGCGCAGAGCCGGTTGATCGTGGTGCCCGGTACATCCACCGGCAGGCCTGCCAGCAGTGCTGCCATGCGCGCCACGTTGCGGTTGCTTTCGCCGGCCTGATTGGCATCACCCAGGATCACATCGTCCAGGCTGCTCCAGTCTACATCCGGGTTGCGGGCGGCAAGCGCGGCAATCGGCAGAGCGGCAAGATCATCGGTCCGCAGCTTGCTGAGCGCGCCGCCGTAGCGGCCGATTGGGGTACGGGTGGCATCGCAGATGAAAGCATCCATGGGTGTTCGCGTCTCCTCAGTGGCGGCAAGTCATAAGCCGACCATATAGTCGGTAATAGGTTCAGAAGTGATTCTCGGCAAGAGAGATGTAACCATGAAATTCACTTTCTAGAAAACTTGTAACATATTAATGATCTGCCACCGGCTGATTTGTCGGCGCGGTGCAGTGTTGGTGCGTCCAGCCCGGAAGCCTGTTTCGCTGAGCGATGAGATGTGGGATAGTTTACATGTTGACTAATTTTGTGCCTGCACGCTGACTGGCAAGGGCCTTGGCCTGCACCTTTGACGAGCGAGTCAGTAGCAGGCAGAGACTGTCAAAGGCAGAGGAGGGCTTGATGAATATTCTCTACATCATGTTTGACCAACTGAGGTTTGATTATCTCAGCTGTGCGGGGCACCCGTACTTGGAGACACCGCACATTGATGGCCTGGCACAGCGCGGGGTGCGGTTTACGCGCGCCTATGTGCAATCGCCGACCTGTGGATCTTCGCGTATGTCCAGTTACACAGGCCGCTACCCATCAAGCCATGGCGTGCAATTTAATGGCTACCCACTGCGTGTCGGTGAATGGACGATGGGTGACCATCTGCGCAAGGCCGGGATGAGCTGCCATTTGATTGGTAAAACCCATATGGTTGCAGATGCCGAAGGGATGCAGCGTCTTGGCCTTGCTCCTGACAGCATTATTGGCGTGCGTCAGACGGAATGTGGTTTTGATCCGTTTGTTCGTGATGACGGGCTTTGGGCCGAAGGACCAGATGGTTTCTACGACAGCAAGCGCAGCCCCTATAATGAATATCTCAAGTCGAAGGGCTATCCGGGTGAGAACCCGTGGAGTGTTTTTGCAAATGCCGGTGCCGAGGGGCAGGATGTCGCCTCGGGCTGGTTCATGGTCAATGCAGACAAGCCAGCCAATATTGCTGAGGAAGACAGCGAAACCCCATGGCTTACTCGTGAGGCAATGCGGTTTATTGAGGCGGCGGAACAAGACGGTGATCAGCCTTGGTGCGCGCATCTGAGCTATATCAAACCGCATTGGCCCTACATCGTGCCAGCCCCCTATCACGATATGTATGGTGCCGAGCATGTGCTTCCGGCTGTGCGCAGTGCCGCCGAGCGGGAGGAGGCTCATCCCGTGTTCGAGGGGATGATGAACAATCAGATTGGTCAGGCTTTTTCCCGTGATGAGGTGCGCGAGAAGGTGATCCCGGCCTATATGGGATTGATTAAACAGGCCGACGATCAGATGGGCCATCTGTTTGCTTGGCTAGAGGCGACGGGACGTATGCAGGACACTATGATCGTGCTGACGTCAGACCATGGAGATTACCTCGGCGATCATTGGCTGGGAGAAAAGAACCTGTTCCACGAACCGTCGATCAAGGTGCCATTGATTATCTATGACCCGCGAAGTGAAGCGGATGCCACACGCGGAACCACTTGTGATGAGTTGGTTGAGGCGATTGATCTGTTGCCGACATTTCTGGAAGCAGCGGGAGGGACGCCTGCTCCACATATCCTTGAGGGGCGCTCTCTGATGCCATGGCTACGTGGCGAGATGCCCGAATGGCGCGACTATGCCGTCGCAGAGTTTGACTATGCGACGCTGCCGTTGTGCGAAAAGCTTGGATTGGCCCCCAAAGATGCCCGCTTGTTTATGGTGGTCGATAAGCGATGGAAGTTCATGCACGCAGAAGGCGGTCTTCGCCCCATGCTGTTTGATCTTCAGGACGATCCTGATGAGTTGATAGATCTTGCTAAGGCAGGCGCGCATCAGGAGGTGATTGATCTGATGTATGACCGTTTATTGGAGTGGGGACTGCGGATGTCTCAGCGCATCACGCTATCGGACGAACAGATTGCCACGCGGCGGGGAAAGTCAGCCCGGAAGGGGATCCTCTTAGGAGTCTACGAGGCGTCCGAGGTAGATGACACATTGACTGAGGCCTACCGCCGACCAATCCCAAAACCCGCGAACTGATTGCAATTGCAATGTCTGAAGAGACGCGCCGTCATAAGTCGCAGATGTTGAGCGACGCTTGGCAAGCCGCAGTGAGGCGCGGCATGATGGGTCTTGTCAGCTTGCGGAGCCATATCTAGGGTGAGTTCCATGTTGCGGAATGATGTTCCGCATTGCGAAATTGATAGGGCCGAAGCCTGCGCCGACTAAGGATAGTCACGCCGCAGACCGGCTCCGGTGAGCTGCGCCGTGCTAAAGTCCTGATCGGCACCGCCCGCAAAAAGAGGAAAGTTCCATGACCGAAGCCATTGTCTACGAGCGGATTGGCGACATCGCAGTTCTTGCCGCACAGAACCCGCCGGTGAATGCACTTGGTATAGATGTGCGCCGCGGTCTGTTGGCAGGAATTGAGCGGGCCGAGACGGAAGGCGCGCGTGCCGTATTGATCTATGGCGAGGGGCGGACTTATTTCGCGGGCGCTGATATCCGTGAATTTGGCAAACCCATGGAAGAACCAGGCCTGCCGGATCTCTGCAACCGTATCGAAGCCGCCAAGCTGATCGTCGTATCGGCCCTGCACGGCACAGCGCTGGGCGGGGGGTTGGAGGTTGCACTTTCCTCGCACTACAGGATCGCCGTGCCAGGCGCCAAGATGGGGCTGCCGGAAGTCCATCTGGGGATCATTCCAGGCGCCGGTGGAACCCAGAGGCTACCTCGCGTCGCAGGGACAGAGGCCGCATTGGAGATGATCACGACCGGCCGCCACGTGGCCGCTGCCGAGGCTTTCGATAAGGGCGTTATTGATCGTATTGCTGAGGGCAGCCCGCGCGAGGTTGGACTGGCCTATACCCGTGAACTCCTCGAACAGAATGCGCCGCGTCGCCCGATCTGTGACATGCCCGCGCCGGAGCCCGTCGATTTTGATGCCACATATGAGCGTGTTCTGGCCCGTGGGCGCGGCCAGCTCTCCCCGGCGATTGCGGTGCGTGCGGTCCAGGCCGCCTGCGAGGCGCCAAGTTTTCTTGATGGTGTGCGGCAAGAACGAGAATTGTTTATGAAGCTGATGCAAAGCGATCAGCGGCAGGGGTTGATCCACGCTTTCTTCTCAGAACGGGCGGTCAGCAAACTGCCCGAGCTTGCTGATGTAACTCCTCGCGATATTGCCGCAATGGGGGTCATCGGCGGTGGTACCATGGGGGCTGGCATCGCGACAGCTGCGCTGCTGGCAGGACTGTCGGTTGTGCTGATTGAACGGGACGAGGCGGCCTCGGTTGCGGCACGGGAGCGGATTGAAGGCAATCTCAAGGGCGCGCTGAAGCGGGGCAAGATCAGCCAGTCACATTTCGACGCTATTCTCAATGAGGCGCTTGAACTGGCAACGAATTATGCTGCTCTGTCGCAGGTCGATCTGGTGGTCGAAGCTGTTTTTGAAGACATGGATGTGAAACGCGACGTTTTTGCAGCGTTGGATGAGCATTGCAAACCAGGCGCCATTCTCGCCAGCAACACATCATATCTGGATATCAATGACATTGCGGCCGCCACCGGTCGGCCATCTGATGTGATCGGACTGCATTTTTTCTCGCCCGCACATGTGATGAAGCTGTTGGAGGTGGTGGTCGCGGATCAGACCGCGCCTGATGTCGTGGCCACCGGTTTCGCCCTTGGCAAAAGGCTGAAGAAAACCTCAGTACGGTCCGGCGTTTGTGATGGCTTTATCGGCAATCGGATCATGAACAGCTATCGCAAGGCCGCTGACTACATGGTTCTGGACGGCGCCTCTCCCTATCAAATCGACAAGGTGATGACCGGGTTTGGCTTCGCCATGGGGCCGTTTGCGGTCGCTGATCTCGCGGGGTTGGACATTGGCTGGGCCGCGCGCAAGCGTCGCGCGCCGACACTCGACCCACGTGAACGGGTGGTGCATTTCTCTGATATGCTATGTGAAGGCGGCGATTTCGGGCAGAAAACCGGTCGCGGTTTTTACGTCTACGAAGAGGGCAAGCGTGGCGGGACGCCGAATCCACAGGTCGCCGAATACATCGAACGCGATCAGCGCGATCAGGGCGTGACGCCGCAGGTTTTTGCCAATGACGAGGTTCTGCGCCGCTACATGTGCGCGATGGTCAATGAGGCGGCAAAGGTCGTCGGTGAGGGCATCGCCCGCCGCCCCCTGGATGTCGATATGGTGCTGCTGTTTGGCTACGGTTTCCCCCGGTTCTGGGGCGGCCCGCTGAAATGGGCGGACCTGCAGGGGCTGGACAGCATTCTCAAGGATATTCGCCGCTACGCCAAGGAAGATGCCTTCTTCTGGCAACCGGCCCCGCTGTTGGAGCAATTGGTTGCCGAAGGGCGCAGCTTTGATGACCTCAACAAGGAGGCCCGCTGATATGAAACAGGCTGTTATCGTTTCCGCCGCCCGCACCGGTCTGGCCAAATCCTTTCGTGGGTCTTTCAATCAGACGCATGGCGCCACTTTGGGTGGGCATGCGGTCGCCGCCGCTGTTGAGCGGGCGGGTCTGGAGGGGGGCGCAGTTGAGGATTGCATTATTGGTTGCGGCTTTCCCGAAGGGGCGACAGGGCACAATATCGGGCGCCAGATCGCTTTGCGCGCCGGCTTGCCGCAGTCTGCGGCTGGCATGACGGTGAACCGGTTCTGCGCGTCGGGCCTTCAGACCATTGCGCTGGCGGCGCAGCAAATCACTGCCGAAGGGGCCGGACCGATGGTTGCGGGCGGTGTGGAGAGTATCTCCATGGTGCAGCCCAATGTGACGCAGGTGCAGGATCCCTGGCTAAAAGAGCATAATCCTGACGTCTACATGGCGATGATTGACACGGCGGATGTCGTGGCTGAGCGCTATGGTATCAGCCGGGAGGCGCAGGACGCCTATGGCCTGCGCAGTCAGCAGAAGATCGCAGCAGCGCAGGATGCGGGCATCTTCGACGATGAAATCGTGCCCATGCAAACGGTTATGGCAGTAAAGGACAGGGACACCGGAGAGATCAGTCATCGCGAGGTCACGGTAAATCGGGATGAATGCAACCGCCCGCAGACGACATTGGACGGGCTGGCCGGACTGGAACCGGTGCGCGGTGCAGGCAAATTCATCACCGCAGGGAATGCCAGCCAGCTCTCGGATGGTGCGGCTGCGGTTGTGATGATGGAGGCCGATGAGGCCAGTCGCCGCGGTCTTGATCCTATGGGGGCGTTTCGGGGATTTTGCGTGGCGGGCTGCGCGCCCGATGAAATGGGCATTGGTCCCGTGCATGCCGTACCGCGCCTGCTGGAGCGGCACGGGGTGACGGTGGCAGATATTGACTTGTGGGAACTGAACGAAGCCTTCGCAAGTCAGGCGCTTTACTGCCGCGACAAACTCGGCATTCCGGATGAGATCTGCAACGTCAACGGCGGTTCAATTGCGATCGGCCACCCGTTCGGCATGACTGGCGCGCGGATGGTGGGGCACCTCTTGCGTGAGGGCCGCCGACGTGGCGCCAAACTCGGGGTGGTCACCATGTGCATAGGCGGCGGCATGGGCGCGGCGGGCCTGTTCGAGATTTATTGATTACAACCGCGCGCGGCTCGCCATGTTGAGGGGAGCGGGACGGACAAGTCAAACATAGCAGCCAATCAGCACGGGGAGGTGCGCGGCATATGGATCTGAATTATTCGACCGAGGACCTTGCCTTTCGCGCTGAGGTCCGCGCGTTTTTGGACGCCAAGCTGCCTCAGGATTTGTCGGATGCCGTGCGTCTGGGGCGCGGGTTGGGCAAGGAGGGGCACGATCGCTGGCACAGTATTCTGAATGAGCAGGGCTGGTTGGCACCAACCTGGCCAGAGGAATACGGGGGCTGCGGTTGGAACGCGGTTCAGCGTCATATCTTTGAGGAAGAATGCTGCCGCGCCCATGCGCCACGCATCGTCCCCTTCGGACTGACCATGTTGGCGCCTGTTTTGCAGAAATTTGGTTCCGACGAACAGCGCGCCCATTTTCTACCAAAGATCCTTTCGGGGGAACATTGGTGGTGTCAGGGGTATTCCGAACCGGGTGCGGGTTCTGATCTTGCCAGTCTGCGCACCCGGGCCGTTCGTGACGGGGATCATTACGTGGTCAACGGGCAGAAAACCTGGACCACGCTCGGCCAATACGCCAACTGGATTTTCTGTCTCGTGCGGACCGACCCGGACGCGAAACAGCAGGAGGGCATTTCCTTTCTGCTGATCGATATGGATACGCCCGGTATTGAGGTGCGACCGATCATCCTGCTTGATGGCACCCACGAGGTGAACGAAGTCTGGTTCACCGATGTGCGGGTGCCGGTTGAAAACCTGGTTGGCGAGGAAAACAAAGGCTGGACCTACGCGAAGTATCTGCTGACCCATGAGCGTACGAATATCGCAGGCGTGGGGTTCAGCCAGGCGGGGTTGGACGCGGTGAAGCGGCTCGCACGTCAGCAGATCCATCGCGGCCGCCCGCTGATTGAGAACCCGCATTTCGCGGCGCGGCTGGCCCGCGCAGAAATCGACCTGATGGCTATGGCGACCACCAATCTGCGCATCATCTCTGCCGCCGCCCAAGGTCAGGCTCCGGGCGTGGAGAGTTCGATGCTCAAAGTGAAAGGCACCGAAATCCGTCAGGAAATCAACGATCTGGCGCGCCGTGCTGCTGGCGCTTACGCGCTCCCCTTCGCGGCCGAGGCTTTGGCTGGCGACAACAGCGCCCTTGCTCCGCCGGAGGGCAGCGACACCGTTGCGGCGCAGTATTTCAACAATCGCAAGCTGTCGATCTTTGGCGGTTCGAACGAAATCCAGAAAAACATCATCGCCAAAGTATCGCTGGGAGGCCGGACATGAACTTTCAGCTGACGGACGAGCGGCAGATGTTGCAGGATAGCCTGCGTCGGTTTCTTGCGGACCGCTATACGGTGGCTGCGCGAACCGAGGCGATTGCGGATCCTTCGGGGTATTCCCCTGCGATTTGGACACAACTGGCTGACTTGGGCGTGCTTGGCGCCTTGTTGCCCGAAGCGGTCGGCGGATACGGCGGCGCTGGCTTTGACATTGCGACGGTCTTTGAAGAGTTGGGTCGTGCGGGTGTGGTTGAACCGGTCCTTGATTCAGCAGTGCTCTGCGGTGCCTTGTTGTGCGGGCCAGGTGATGCGCAGCCGTCGCCCCGTGATCGGGAATATCTTGAGCGGCTGGTTGCGGGAGACCTGCAATTGGCCTTCGCCCATGGGGAGCCGACCAGCCGCTACGAGCGCACTTGGGTCGAGACCACCGCGACTGGTGATGGACAGGATGTTGTCCTGACGGGCCGCAAAACCGTGGTGGTCAATGCTGAGGCGGCGGAGCTGTTGATTGTCTCTGCGCGCGAAGGAGGAGCCTCTGGTGACCGCGACGGCCTGTCACTGTTTCTCGTTGACCCGCAAGCGGCTGGGGTGCGCATGCAGGGCAGCGCGCTGCTGGCCGGCGGCAGAGCCGCAGAGGTTGAGCTGGACGGTGTCCACCTGCCGCACTCAGCGCGTCTTGGTACAGCAGGCGGGGCCGCTACCCGGATCGAGACCGCATTGGCTGCAGCGGAGGTTGCGCTGGCGGCAGAGACCCTTGGTGCGATGGAAACGGCTACGCGGCTGACCATGGATTACCTCACGACGCGACAACAATTCGGGCGGCCAATTGGGACGTTCCAGGCGCTGCAACATCGTGTTGCTGAGATGCTGATTGAGGTTGAACAGGCGCGCTCTGCGGTGATCAATGCCGCGGGCCACCTTGAGGATACCCCGCAGACACGCGACCGCCACGTTGCAGCTGCACGCAATCTCATCGGTCGAACCGGGCGTCATATCGCCGAAGAGGCAATCCAGCTGCACGGCGGCATTGCAATGACCGCAGAATATGAGCTGGCCCATATCGCCAAGCGCATCGTGATGGCCGAACATCGCTTCGGCGACGCGGACACTCAGATGGAGCGGTTCATTGACCTCTCGGCAGCTTGATCCGATATCGCCAACCAACTCGGCTGAGGGCGGAGAGGCGCCGGTGCCGGTTAAATGGATCATTGAGGATCCGGGCTGCCAGCAGCTGGTCGGCTATCGCACTGAAATTGACGCGCGCACTGGAGTCTGCCGTGTCTCACTGGAGCTCGCACCGCAACATCTCAACCGCAACGGTCTGTTGCATGGTGGCATCGTCGCGACATTGATGGATGTGGTTTGCGGCAATACTGCCTCGCAGCATTTCGATGCGCAGGCGCACCCGCCGGTGGTCACCGTGTCGTTGAACCTCTCTTATGTGGCTGCTGCGCGCAGGGGCCGGGTTGAGGCCACCGCCAAGGCAACCGGTGGCGGCGCATCGTTGGCCTATGTCGCAGGCGAATTGGTGGACAGCGGTGGCCATGTGCTCGCCACGGCAAGTGGCGTATTCAAAAGGATACGCGGTTGACGCGCGCCCATTGTTTCTGCGTCGGGTGCTCGACACGGCCCATAAAATCACAGGGGATGATCCATGACGCTATGGCACGAATACCTTGAAGCGCACGCGCGCCAACGCCCCACGGCCCCGGCTTTTGGCGACAGTGGTGGCGCGCGCTGGACCTATGGTGACCTCGCGCGGGCCTGCGACGCATTACGGACACATCTGGTCGACCTAGGTGTTGGGCCGGGTGATCGGGTGATGCTGCTTTGCGAGAATTGCTGCGCCGCGGTCGCGGCGTTATTTGCCACATCACAGCTGGGAGCCGTGGCGGTTCCGGTCAACGCCCGGATGAGGGCGCCTGAGGTGGACCGGATCCTCGCTCATGCCAAGCCTGCGGTCGTCCTGTTGACCGCTGCGGCCTCGCCTGACGCGGCCGCCCATGCCAGCCGTCTCGGCGCGCAGGCCATTGAAGGCGACTTTGGCCGCCTGCATGTTGTTTCTCAGGATGCAGATGGCAGATCCCACGTGCAGATACCCGAGGGGTTGGCCGTACTCCTTTATACGACAGGCACCACCGGCGCTCCGAAAGGGGTGATGCTAAGCCACGACAATCTGAAATTCGGCGGCGGCGCCTCGGCACGGTTGCGCGATATGACCGCCGATGACGTGGTCTACGGTGTGTTGCCCCTTAGCCATGTGTTTGGCCTTGCGTCGGTTTTAACTGCTTCCGTGATGATCGGAGCCGAGGTGCGGCTTGAGACACGATTCACGGCGGAGCGTTTTTATCAGGCGCTCCGGTCCGGGGTCACGCTGGTCTCTGCGGTGCCACAGATGCATGCGCTGGTGATGCAATATGCCAAGGAGCAGGGGCTGGACCACCTCGGCAGTCCGGATTTGCGCTATGTGTCGTCAGGTGCTGCGCCGCTGGATCCCGATTGGAAACGTCGGGCCGAGGCGTTTTATGGCGTTGCCTTGCAAAACGGATACGGCATGACCGAGGCAACCGCAGGCATCTGTGCCACACGCAATGGTTTGGGTGACCCTGATACGTCGGTTGGTCCACCGCTGCCCGGTGTTGATCTGCGTCTGGATCAGAGCGTTCCGGGTGGTGGCGATGGGTTGGGAGAGATCTGCCTGCGGGGCGGCAATGTCATGCTGGGATATTTCGCCAACCAAGAAGCCACGCAAACCGTCCTTGATCCAGCGGGCTGGTTGCGCAGCGGCGACATCGGGCGTTTGGACGAGAATGGCAACCTACATATTGACGGGCGTGCCAAGGAACTGATCATCCACGGCGGCTTCAATGTCTTTCCGCCAGAAGTTGAAGCGGCGCTGAACGCCCACCCTCAGGTGGTTCAATCCGCTGTAGTCGGTCGCCCGCAGGGCGGAGATGAGCAGGTGGTTGCCTTTGTAGAGGTGGCCGTTGGGGATGAGCCAACGGTGCGTGAATTGCGTGCCTTCGTGGCGGAGCAGCTTGCAGGCTATAAACGGCCCGGTCTCTTCATCCTGACGGAGCAGCTGCCAGCCGCACCGACAGGGAAGATACTGAAGCACGTGTTGCTGTCACATTTTGCGGATCAACTGCCCGCCGTATGATCCCACAAAGAAAAAGAGGCGCCCGACAGGACGCCTCTTACTCAAGGGGATCTGCCCGCTGGATCTTATGCCCAGACACCGCTTGCAGCGGCGCGGATGTTGCGAATGTTCTCGCCGTAGACCTCAGGGGTATCGACTGAGCCCCCTTTGAAGACGGCGGAGCCCGCTACAAGAACGTCGGCACCGGCTTCGGCAACCAGTGGTGCGGTTTTCGGATCAACGCCACCGTCAATCTCGATATGGACCGGACGATCTCCAATCATCGAGCGCAGGCTGCGGATCTTGCTGGTCATATCAATGAACTTTTGCCCGCCAAAACCGGGGTTGACGGTCATCACGCAAATCAGGTCGGTCAGGTCAAGGAGATGCGCCACTGCTTCAGCAGGGGTGCCGGGGTTGAGTGCGACACCGGCTTTCATCCCGGCAGCACGGATCGCCTGCAGGGTGCGGTGGATGTGGGGGCCTGCCTCAACATGGGCGGTCAGAACATCGGCGCCCGCATCTGCGTAAGCGTCGATATAGGGATCAACGGGTGCGATCATCAGGTGGACGTCCATCACGGCTTTCACATGGGGGCGAAAGGCCTTAACCGCCATCGGACCAAAGGTGAGGTTGGGCACAAAATGCCCGTCCATCACGTCGATATGGACCCAATCGGCCCCCTGGGCTTCGATGGCCTGAATCTCCTGGCCAAAATTGGCAAAATCGGCGGACAGGATAGACGGTGCAATCTTGATGGAGCGGTCGAAAGACATGGCAGCGGTTCCTTGGGTTCATGGACAGCGTTTCGCCGCCATATAGCGACTTGGAGGCTGCGCGCCTAGGGGGCAGTGGTGGGCACGAGGGATGGCGTTACAAAAGCTTCACCGCGATGACACACAAGTTTTGATCTCGGCCCTTAGCTAGTCCCAGACAGAGACGGGAGCCTCAGGTGCTGCGAATTGACAAACTGACCAAGAGATTCGGCGATAAAATCGCGGTGGATACCGCCACGCTGGATATCGATAAGCCTTGCATGATCGGCATCATCGGCCGCTCCGGTGCTGGTAAATCCACGCTGTTGCGCATGATAAACCGGCTCGGTGATGCCAGCGAGGGGCGGATCCTTTTCGAAGGGCGAGACGTGACCCAATTGCGCGGCAAGGAGAAGCGCGCCTGGCAATCGGATTGCGCGATGATCTTTCAGCAGTTCAATCTGGTGCCGCGCATGGATGTCGTATCCAACGTGCTGCACGGTACGCTCAACCGACGCTCAACCTTGGCGACGCTGTTCAACCTCTATCCGATGGATGACATCCACCGTGCGATCGACATCCTTGATCGGCTGGGCATTGCGGAACACGCCGCCAAACGGGCAGAAGCACTCTCCGGCGGTCAGCAGCAACGCGTCGCTATTGCCCGCGCCCTGATGCAGGATCCGGCGATCATTCTCGCCGATGAACCGATTGCCTCACTGGATCCGATGAACGCACAGACCGTGATGGAGGCCCTGCGCCGTATCCATGAAGAGGATGGCCGGACTGTGATCGCGAATCTGCACACGTTGGACACGGCGCGCCGCTACTGTGACCGCGTTGTTGGCATGCGCGATGGGCGTATCGTCTTTGACGGGCTGCCAGAGCAACTGACCACGGGTGTTGCCCGCGAAATCTATGGCGCCGGTGATGATTTCTCCGAAGCCGCCACCTCCACCGAGATTGAGACCCTGAACCATACCAAGCCGCGCCGTCAGCCAGCTGTGGCTGTCTGATCGCATTTCCAAACCCGGCCGTTTCTGTGCCGGGATGACCAACCAGAGAGATTGAATATGAAAAACCTGTTTGCTGCCATTCTGGCGACCACAGCCCTGACCGCACCCGTTCTGGCAGATACCTCGGAGATTCAGGAATTCCGCATCGGTATTCTCGGTGGCGAGAATGCTCAGGATCGTTTGAACAACAACGAGTGTCTGCGCCAGAAAACCGAAGATTTGCTGGGTGTTGAAACCAAGCTCTTTGCCCCGGCGGATTACAACGGTGTGATTCAGGGCCTGTTGGGCGGCACCATCGATATGGCGTGGTTGGGCGCATCGGGTTACGCCAAGACCTACCTGAGCGATCCGGCGGCTGTTGAGCCCATCCTCGTGAAGGTCAATAACGATGGTGGCTACGGCTACTACTCCGTTGGTTTTGCCCGCAAGGACAGCGGCATCACTTCGCTGGACGACATGCAGGGCAAGACCTTTGGTTTTGGTGACCCGAACTCCACCTCCGGGTTCCTGATCCCCTCAATCGAGATCCCTGAAGCAACCGGGGCGACGATGACGTCGGGCGACTATTTCGGTGAAGTGAAATTCACCGGCGGCCATGAACAGACCATCGTCGCGGTCGCGAATGGCGATGTGGATGCGGGCGTCAGCTGGGCCGACGGCCTGGGGGAGTGGGAAGATGGCTTCAACTCAGGCGCGCTGCGTCGGGCTGTTGATGCGGGCCTCGTTGACATGAATGATTTGGTGCAGATCTGGCAGTCGAAGCCGATCCCCGAAGGTCCGGTGGTTCTGCGTACAGAATTGCCCGAGGACGTAAAACTGAAGATGACCGGCCTGATGGCATCCCTGAAATCAATGGATGCGGAGTGTTTTTACGGTGTCGCAGCAGGTGAGGCCAAAGGTTTCATGCCGATCACCCACGATGCCTATGAGGTGATCATCGAAGCGCGGAAATTGAAGTCCAACTAATTTCAGTACCAAAGCGTGCGGGGGCGGAGCGTGAGCGTCGCCTCCGCCATTTTGACGGCCAATTGCCAAGAGCCCGCACAGGTCAGCGAAGATGCTCATCCGATAGCATCACTGTCCCGCCGGCTGTTGACACAGTTGCTGCCACACAGGATCCCAGTCATGACACATGCAACAGTCTCGGCCCGGCCAGTGGCTGATATACAGGCCGATTATCAGGCACTAATCCAGCGAAAACGCTTGTATGGCGGGGTCATTCTGGCGGTATTTGTCGCCATGATGGCAGCCGGTTTCCGGATTGCAGATGATCGCAATGCCGGCTCATTCTGGAATGGCATTACCCATGTTTTCGACTACCCCTCCGAGGTGCTGTCAGAAGCGGTCGAGAAGCTCTCCCTGCTGCCGGCACATGTTGTGCAGTTCTTCCCCGCGCTGATTGAGACATTGAATATTGCCGCTGCGGCCACGCTGATTGGTGCGATTTTCGGCACTGTTCTGTCGCTGTTGGCGACGCGGGGGCTGGCCCGCTGGCCCGCCCTGATCCCGGTCTTTCGCTGGTTGTTGGATATCTTCCGCGCGATCCCGGAAATCGTGATCGCGCTGGTCCTGATCTTTCTACTGGGTGGCGGCCCTGTGCCTGCGATGATTGCGATTGCAATCCACACGGCAGGGGCGCTGGGTAAACTGTTCTCGGAAGTGAATGAAAATGCATCCTTGAAACCGGTCGAAGGGCTGGCCTCTGTCGGTGCTGGCTGGGCGCAGCGCATGGTGTTGGGCGTTTTCCCTCAGGTTGGCCCAAACTATGTCAGCTACGCGCTCTTGCGGTTTGAAATCAATATTCGGGCTTCGGCGATCCTCGGTTTCGTCGGGGCCGGCGGCATCGGGTATGAGCTGCGCAACGCGATGTCCTGGGGGCAGGGACGCTACGACGAAGCTGCTGCAATCTTTCTTCTGCTGTTTTTCACCATCGTCCTGGTGGATCAACTGTCGGGCCTGCTGCGTGACCGGTTGACCCACGGAGCCAAACAATGACGACTTTTGACACGACCGTCCCGCCGACCCTGCGCAAATTGGATATGGAACGCCTGTTCATGCGCAAGCGTGCCTTGAGCCTGGCGTTGCCGCTGTTGGTGCTTGCCTATCTTGCCTATGTGTTCGTCGCCTTTGATGTGGCGGGGCTGGCCGAGCGGATGAACCCGAAGAATGCGCGCACATTGGTAGCAGACAGCTACAGTTACAAAACCCACGTCACCCGTGACAACCGCAGCGGTGCCGTCAGCGTGGCCGTTGAGGGAGAGCGCAAGGGCGCCTATCCGGACGGGCAGTCTCCGGAGTGGGTGACGCTCCCCGATACCTCTTCGCAGGTGACGATCATCGACCTCGAAGATGGCTATGAGGTCCGGTTCGGTCCTGAGACCATCACCTTTGATATACCCGGCTATGGCACAATTCGAGCAACGCCAAGCCGCAGCGCCGGTGTGCAGGCGGAATTCCCGGCGGGGGAATTGCCGGATTGGATCAATGCCTCCAAGAACCGGCTGGCCGTCACCACGGACGCCGGGCGCCTGACAGTGACCCGCAACCGGGCGGAGGTGTTTCGCTATTTTGCCGGTTGGGAGCTGTTTTTCTTTACCTTGGACAGCCCGTACCATGGCATGGGCATCGGTGAGTTGATGACGCGGGCTGCAACCGGCGAAGCCGGTGCGATTTTTCATGATGTCTGGACCAATAAGATGTGGCGTCATCAGGATGTCGCTTGGGCGATTTTTGAAACACTTCTGATGGCATTCCTGGGAACGATGGGGGCAGGTTTGATTGCGCTTCCGCTGGCCTTTGCGGCCACCCGGAATTTCATGCCGCTGCGCGCGGTTCGCTTTGCCACCCGTCGCGTGTTCGACTTTGTGCGCGGGGTGGATTCGCTGATCTGGACCGTTGTTCTGGCACGGGCCTTCGGTCCCGGACCGTTGACTGGGGCGCTGGCAATTTTGGTGACGGACACCGGAACCTTCGGCAAGATCTTCTCCGAAGCACTGGAAAACGTCGATCAGAAACAAATCGAAGGCGTCGCCTCAACCGGCGCCAAGCCGGCGCAGCGCTACCGGTTTGGCGTGATCCCGCAAATTACACCGGTCTTGCTCAGTCAGCTGCTCTACTTTCTTGAGTCGAACACCCGCAGCGCGACAATTATTGGCGCCATCACCGGTGGTGGCATCGGGTTGCTACTTACGCAGGCAATCATCACCCAGAAAGACTGGGAAGAGGTCGCTTACTACATCGTATTGATCATCCTCATGGTGATGTTGATGGACTGGCTCTCTGGCTGGCTTCGTCGCCGCCTGATCAAGGGAGAGCCGGGTCGTAAGGCGCGCCGCCAAGGGGCCGCGATGTTGCTGCCCTGACTGTCGGGGCTTCGTCTCACTGATGTATCCCAATGAAAGCTATCAGATGCCTCGTCTCTCTGCCGATCACCCGTATCGGCACCCCAATTGTGCCATCACCAACAGCCAGTTCGGCGCATTTGTCGAAATCGGCGCAGACAGTCGCGTGCTGAACAGCCGGTTTGGCGACTACAGCTATTGCGACAGAAACTGCGATATCGCCAATGCGGAAATTGGGAAATTCTCCAATATCGCCAGTGCAACCCGGATCGGGGCCACCGACCATCCCCTGCAAAGGGCTTCCCTGCACCATTTCCTCTATCGGTCGTCGAGCTATTGGGACGATGTGGAGGATGACGCGGCTTGGTTTGATCATCGGGCCAGTCGTATGGCTCATATTGGACATGATACCTGGATCGGTCACGGCGCGCTGATCAAGCCCGAGGTAACAGTCGGCCATGGTGCAGTTGTGGCGTCGGGTGCGGTGGTGACCAAGGACGTAGCCCCCTATACGATCGTCGGGGGTAATACCGCCCGGCTGATCCGTCGCCGATACACTGAGACCGTCGCTGAACGAATGATGGCGTTGGCGTGGTGGGACTGGGAGGACACCCGATTGAAGGCTGCGGTTCCCGATTTTCGCTTGCTAAGCGCTGAGGCGTTTCTGGAGAAATATGCTTAGCCTCCGTCGGGGCCGATCTTAGGTCCGTGTGTGTCGTTGCCGATTAGCCGCGATCCGCTGTGCCGCTATTTGGGTCGCTGACCGTCAGGGTGACGCGGTCTCCTGCAAACCAAGTACGCCCGAATTCAACCGGGTCGCCGTTTGGCCCGGCGTTGATACCGGTGGTTCGCAAGATTGGGCTGCCTTCGGAAATCTTCAGATGGAGGGCCTGCGTCGCAGTTGCAAGCTTGGCGGTGATACGGGTCTCGACCCTGGTGAAATCAGCAACGCCACAGTGTTTCAGCGCTTCCGTTACTGACTGGGTCTCTTTCAGTGCGGCAAGCAAATCCGGGAAACCGTCTGCCGGAAATACGCTTTGAAACAGTGCGATGGGTTCACCATCCGCCAGGGACAACCCATCGTAGACATGGACGGCGGCACCGGGATCAAGGCCCAACGCCTCTGCTTCGCGCGGGCCGGCGGCGCGGGTCTCTAGCGTCAGGATCCTCTTGGCGGGAATGCGCCCCAGACGGGCAACGTTCTGGTGAAACCGCACCCGCTTGCCAATCGGATACTCCGTCGGCTGCGCAGCGACGAAGACGCCGGCCCCCCGTCGGGCATGGACCAACCCCTGATCTGCCATCTCAGACAAGGCGCGCCGCACAGTGTGCCGGTTGACGCCGAAACGACCCGCAAGCTGGACTTCGGGCGGGAGCTTGTCACCGGTCTGATATCGTCTTTGCGCGATGTCGTCGGTGAGGCTGATGGCTATGGATTTCCAGACTGGAGTGCGGGCCATGTCATGAAACTTTCACAAGGTTGTCGTTGCGTGGTGACGGGCAATTCGGCTAACATTTGTCTAGTTGTATAGATTAACTAGACAAACAAGCCAAGAGGCTTAGACAAGATGAACAGTGAAAAGAGCATGACAGCGGGTGAGAATGGCAATCACGCCAACCGCAAGGCGTGGATGAGCCTGCTTGCCACGGCAGACGCAAAAGCGCTGCAAGATCTGTGGCAGGACTACGGGTGCAATCCCGATCACACATGGCTTCGTCCGCCGGAGGTTGGTGGCGTCATGGTCCAGGGACGTATGGGGGCAAGCGGCGCGCCCTTCAATCTGGGTGAAATGACTGTCACGCGCTGCGCGCTGACACTGCCGGATGGCACTGTCGGGCACGGATATGTGCAGGGGCGCAGCAAGGGTCAGGCAGAGACTGCGGCCAAGGTCGATGCGCTGATGCAGACAGGCGCAGCAGAGGATGTTCGTCGCCATATTCTGTCACCGCTTGAGGCTGCAAGGCAGGCGCGAAAAATGAGCCGAGCTGCAAAAGCCGCTGCGACAAAAGTTGATTTTTTCACCATGGTGCGAGGGGAAGACTGATGCCGTCACAAACCCAGGCGTCGCATTTCTCCGGAGGTTTCACCGCTCCGCCGATCCAGTCAGCAAAAGCGTTTCGCGCTGCGATGACCGCCATGGCGAGGCCCGGTGAGATCAAAGCCATTACTGGCGCCACTCCTCCCGAAGGGCTCTCGGTTGCCGCAGGATGCCTGTTGTTGACGCTCTGCGATCCAGATACGGGCCTCTATCTTGCCTCCGACGTGGACCGCCCGGCTGTGCGGGACTGGATTACCTTTCACACAGGCGCGCTTTTTGTCAGGCCGGAACAGGCTGACTTCGCCATCGGCGGATGGTCGGCACTGGCGCCGCTGGATTGTTATCGCATCGGGACGTCGGAGTATCCGGATCGCTCGGCGACCCTGATTGTGGAGTTGCCGTGCTTTGACACGCCCAACGCCGAGTTGCGTGGCCCCGGCATCAAGGCCAGCACCGAGGTTTGGCTGCCAGACGCCGGTCCGTTTCAGGCCAATTCCATGCTCTTCCCACTTGGCTTTGACACCTATTTTACCGCCGGTAGCCAGATTTCTGCGCTGCCCCGATCCAGCCGGATCACGCGGCTTTCCAATAAAGGAGGCTAAGACATGTATGTAGCCGTAAAAGGGGGCGAACGGGCGATTGACAACGCCCATGCCTGGCTCGCCGAGGAACGCCGTGGAGACACTTCTGTGGCGGAGTTGAGCCTCGCCCAGATCCGCGAACAGCTCAGTCTTGCCGTCAATCGCGTGATGGCGGAGGGCTCGCTCTATGACCCTGATCTGGCGGCTCTCGCGATCAAGCAGGCGCGCGGGGATCTGATCGAAGCGGTCTTTCTGATCCGCGCCTATCGCACCACCTTGCCACGGTTTGGCACGACACGGCCGGTTGAAACCAGCCGCATGGCCTGCGACCGCCGGATCTCTGCAACATTCAAGGACGCGCCGGGTGGACAGGTGCTGGGGCCGACGTTCGACTACACCCACCGGCTTTTGGATTTCAAACTCGCGGCGGAGGCCGATGCAGAACATCAGCCGCAGGCGCAGACAGCCGAGCCTAGGGATGAACACACCCCGCATATTCTGTCCTTCCTTGACGGTGAGAACATCATTGAGCAGGAACCCCAAACAGATGCCGAACCGGGTGATTTGACGCGGGAGCCGATGTCATTTCCGGCGAGCCGGGCGGTGCGTCTGCAGTCGCTGACCCGAGGCGATGAGGGCTTTATTCTTGGCATGGCCTATTCGACCCAGCGTGGCTATGCGCGCAACCATGCCTTCGTGGGTGAGTTACGTATCGGCGCCGTGCCGGTGGAGATGGAGATCCCCGAACTTGGCTTCGCCATCGAGATTGGCGAGGTTGAGTTGACGGAATGCGAGACTGTGAACCAGTTCAAAGGATCGAAAACCGTGCCTCCGCAGTTCACCCGTGGCTACGGGCTGGTGTTCGGTCAGTCAGAACGCAAATCTATCGCCATGGCGCTGGTCGATCGCGCCCTGCGCTGGGAAGAGCTCGGTGAAGACAACCTCGGCGCCCCCGCGCAGGACGAAGAGTTTGTCCTGAGCCATGCGGATAATATTCAGGCCACCGGTTTCCTGGAGCATATCAAGCTGCCGCACTACGTGGACTTCCAATCCGAATTGGAGCTGGTCCGCAAGCTGCGCCGCGAGGCAGCAGAGTTGGCAGAACAAATGGCAGCACGGGAGGCGGCACAATGAACGGCTTATGCCACAGGGCCGATTTCAGGAAAGGTGCCCAAGATGTCTGACTATAATTTTGCCTACCTTGACGAACAGACCAAGCGGATGATCCGCAGGGCGATCCTGAAGGGGCTGGCGGTGCCGGGCTATCAGGTTCCATTTGCGAGCCGAGAAATGCCCATGCCCTACGGCTGGGGCACGGGTGGCGTGCAGGTCTCTGCTGCGACGTTGACACCAGATGACACGCTGAAGGTGATCGACCAAGGGGCCGACGACACCACCAATGCGGTGTCGATCCGGAAGTTTTTTGAAAACACCGCAGGCGTGGCCACCACCGAGGAAACCGCAAAGGCCAGTGTCATCCAGACCCGCCACAGGATCCCGGAGGCTGAGCTGAGTGAGGATCAAATCCTTGTCTATCAGGTGCCGATCCCGGAGCCCTTGCGCTTTCTTGAGCCGCGCGAAACCGAAACCCGCAAGATGCACAGCTTGCAGGAATACGGATTGATGCACGTGAAACTTTATGAGGATATCAGCCAACACGGCGCCATCGCGACCTCCTATGCGTATCCGGTGAAGGTCGCGGATCGCTATGTGATGGATCCGTCTCCCATTCCAAAGTTCGATAACCCCAAGATGAACATGGCGGCGATCCAGCTGTTTGGCGCGGGGCGTGAACAGCGCATCTATGCCGTCCCGCCTTATACCGAAGTGGTCTCACTCGACTTCGAGGATTACCCGTTTGAGGCCAGCAAGGCAGATCATCCCTGCGATCTCTGCGCGGCAGAGGACAGCTATCTGGATGAGGTGATCCTGGATGATGCGGGGAACCGGATGTTTGTCTGCTCCGACACGGACTATTGCCGATCCCGGCGTGACGCGGGCCATCTCGGCCGCCTGAGCGAGGAGGCCGCGTGATGATGCCGCTGTTGCAAGTAAAAAACCTGGCCAAGATGTATGGCGCGCGGATTGGCTGCACGGATGTGAGCTTTGATCTCTATCCGGGCGAAGTCATGGGCATCGTCGGGGAAAGTGGGTCGGGAAAATCGACCCTGTTGAACAGTATGGCCGGGCATCTGACGCCGGACCGGGGTGAGGTGATTTTTGATACCCGTGCTGACGGTCCTGTGGACACGGTCACCATGTCGGAACCGGCGCGTCGCATGCTGGGGCGCACGGATTGGGCCTTTGTCCATCAGCATGCGCGCGACGGTTTGCGCATGTCTGTGTCAGCTGGTGGTAATATCGGTGAGCGGTTGATGGCAGTAGGAGATCGCAACTATGGCGACATCCGTGCCAATGCGACGGATTGGCTGGGCCGGGTCGAGATCGCCGAAAGCCGGATTGATGATCGGCCCTCCGCTTTCTCAGGTGGTATGCAGCAACGGTTGCAGATTGCCAGGAATTTGGTCACCGGACCGAGGCTGGTCTTCATGGATGAACCCACGGGCGGGCTGGATGTTTCGGTACAGGCGCGGCTGCTGGATTTGCTACGCAGCCTGGTGCGCGAGATGGGGCTGAGCGCGATCATCGTGACCCACGATCTCGCGGTGGTGCGGCTTTTGGCGGATCGGCTGATGGTCATGAAAGACGGCCATGTCGTCGAGACAGGTCTGACCGATCAGGTGTTGGACGATCCGCAGCATGCCTACACCCAATTGCTGGTTTCCAGCGTACTTCAGGTCTGAGGATCCGAGATGATTGAACTTCAAAACGTGAGCAAGAGCTTTATCTTGCACAATCAAGGCGGCGCGGTCATCCCGGTCATGGAAGGCGCGAGCCTGCAGGTTGCGGCAGGGGAGTGTATTGGCCTTACGGGTGCGTCCGGAGCCGGAAAATCGACCCTGATGCGGGTGATTTACGGCAACTACCTGGCCGCCTCCGGGACGGTCATGATCGGTGGAGTGGATGTCGCTAGGGCCGCACCCCGCGAAATTCTGGCGCTGCGACGCGAGACGCTGGGCTATGTGAGCCAGTTTCTGCGGGTGGTGCCGAGGGTGCCGACACTGGATGTCGTGGCGGAGCCTCTTCTGGCTGTTGGGGTTAATCCGGCGGCGGCGCGCGACCGAGCAGCAACACTGCTCGCGGGGCTGAACATTCCCGAACGCCTTTGGCAGCTCAGTCCGACAACATTTTCCGGTGGGGAACAGCAGCGGGTGAACATCGCGCGGGGTTTTGCCCATACTTATCCTGCGATGTTGCTGGATGAGCCGACCGCGAGCCTTGATGCGCAAAACCGCGCCACGGTTTTAAGCCTGATCGAGGAGGCGAAGGCGCGCGGCGCGGCCATCATTGGAATTTTCCATGATGAGGTTGCGCGCGAACAGGTCTGTGATCGCTTTGTCGATGTGTCCGCCTTCACACCGAAGGCCGCCGCATGAGTCCGGGATCAGTCAAAGCGCCGGTGATTGCCGTGGTCGGCCCGTCGGGCGTCGGCAAGGACAGCCTGATGGAGGCGCTACTTAAGCGCATTCCGGGCTTGGTGAGGCAGCGCAGGATCATTACCCGCGCACCGGAACTCGGCGGGGAAGACTACGACGCTGTGACTGAGGATCGGTTTGCAGCGCTTTGTGTCGCGCCGGGTTTTGCCCTGCACTGGGAAGCGCATGGGCTACGCTACGCGATTCCGCGGGATATTGACGAGCTGCGCAATCGGGCCTCGGGGGTTCTGGTGAACCTCTCACGCAAGGTACTGCTGGAGGCTGAGGCGGCCTTCGGCACGTTGGTTATTCTTTCTGTCACGGCAACACCCGAGGTGCTCGCCGAACGGCTTATGACGCGCGGGCGTGAGGATCGCGCGGAGATTGAGCGCAGGCTTGCCCGTGCGGCAACACCTATGCCTGCCGGATTGTCGCAGGTGATTGAGATCGACAACAGTGGTCAGTTGGAAGAGGCGGTCCAAGCAGCGGAAACCGCCCTGATGCCCTGGCTTCAGCCGGAAAGGGTGTGACGATGCAGCAGGTGAAACCGTCCGTCGCTGCCCTCACCAACCAAAGCCAGATCGCCAATGACAAAGGGCGTTGGCAGCTGGGGAACCAAACGATCCTGCAACACAGACTCTATGGCAGGCAGCTCCGCTTTGGGCCGCTTGCCGCTCAAGGTGATGTGGAAGCGGAAACTGTCGCCTACATAAGGGTAGCCCCATGTCACCAGCGCTTGTTCCTGTGCGGGAGACAACCCACTGGCGCGTCGTTTCTCCAGCTCATCAAGTGTGGCGGGGGCGCGAAATTCATCCAGATCGCGAACGCAGTCAAATGCAAGACGGTTCAACCCCAATTGATCCCCGCGCGGGCACAGGGCGAGGAAACGGCCAAGTCGGGTCAGGGACAGCCCGTCCAGTATCACCGGTTTTGCAGCAGAGGCGAACTGCGCAAACCGCTCGGCCAGCGCGTCAAATGTCGTACCCTCCGCAAGCCGAAACGGTGGCTTTATGGTCGCATGCAGCCCGTATTTGCGCGGCACATCGGTGATGGCCGCCACGTCGAGGCCGGTGCCGGTGGGATGGTCCAACGGAGATCCCTCATGCACGTCCCAACCCAGCCAACTGGATGCAAACCGGCTCCATTCCGCCTGTGCAGGCGGGACATAATAGATCGCGTATCGCGTGACTGTCACAATGGCCTCCTAAGTGTGGCCCGTTCTATAGCTCAAATTGTGTGAAATTCAGATGACAGAACCTTTGATCCTTGCCAATGCCACTCTTGTCCTTCCCGGTGAAACCCGCGTCGGCTCCATTACCCTGACAGAGGGGGTGATCACTGACATTGCGGATGGCGCATCCGTTCCCAAGGGCGCTGTTGATCTTGACGGTGATTATCTTTGCCCTGGTCTTGTGGAACTGCACACGGATAATCTGGAACGCCATATCCAACCCCGCCCCAAGGTAGATTGGCCCCACGCCGCAGCGATTATCGCACATGATGCTGAGCTGGCAGGCACCGGTATCACCACAGTTTTCGATGCGATGCGGGTGGGCTCCATCAAAGCGGCGGAATCCCGATATGGTGCATATGCGCGCAGCCTTGCAAGCGAGCTGCTTGAGTTGCGCGAGCAGGATGCGCTGAAAATCAGCCATTTCCTGCATCTGCGCGCCGAAGTCTGTTCTGAGACGCTTGTTGATGAGCTGAACGAATTTGGTGAGGCCGACCGTGTCGGCCTTGTCTCCTTGATGGATCATACTCCAGGGCAGAGACAGTTCCGTGATATGTCGAAGCTGGAAGCCTATGTCAAAGGCAAGCACGGCTTTGACGACGATGGTTTCAAGGCGCATGTCGCCGGGTTGAAGCGCATGCGCGACACCTACGGTGATCTGCACGAGGTGGAGGCCGTGAAGGCCGCGCGCCGCTTTGGTGCGGTCCTGGCAAGTCATGATGATACAACCGCAGAGCAGGTGGCGGTGTCCGCCGGTCACGGTATCCATTTGGCGGAATTTCCCACCACGGTAGAGGCCGCGCGGGCCTGTCACGACCATGGTATCAAGGTGATGATGGGGGCACCTAACCTGATCCGGGGGGGATCGCATTCCGGCAATGTCGCAGCCAAGGATCTGGCACAGCTGGAACTCCTTGATGTGTTGTCCTCGGACTATGTGCCTGCGGCCCTGTTGCTGGCGGCAGCGCAGCTTGGCGAACTCTGGGGCGATTTTGCGCGTGGTCTGGCAACGGTCACTTCGGCCCCGGCGGATGCGGTTAATCTTACGGATCGTGGGCGTATCGACATTGGCAAGCGGGCGGATTTGATCCGCTTTCGAATGCGGGCTGGCGTTCCAGCGCTGGGTGCGGTCTGGTCGCGTGGCAATCGTGTCGCCTGATCCTAGGGTGTAAGATGCAACAAAAAACGCCCCGGACTGTTCCGGGGCGTTTTTTTTCGAGCATCGCGGGGCTCTCATCTCACCTGATAGAAAAGATAGCGCCCAGGAGGTATCCCTTGCGGGCCGTCCAGCTCATCAAATCCGACGAGGGGCTGACCAGAAACGATGATCCCTCCCTGTGCCATCACAGCCGCAATCGCCGGGGACAGAGCGGCGGCTTCGGCAATGTCTTTTTCTTTCACACCAAAACCAAGGTCGTAATGGGCCAATATGATCGGGCTGCGTTCCTGTGCCAGCTTGTCCAGCATCGGGCGGGCCTCGCCTTGCAGGAAATCAGCCTCTGGCGGCACACAGGAGGGGTGGCATTGCAGCACCCGGTCAATAACGCGAACCCGCCGGTCCGGCAGTGTTTCGCGCAGGTGATCATAGGTGCGCCCGTTGCCCAAACCGATGTCGAGCACATCCCCGGCAAGGTTGCGAACCTGCTCTGCGGCCCAATTCAGCCCATCCCGCTGCGCGGTCAGACGGCGCAGCATGGAATCCAAGCGGCTCATTCAGATAATCCTTTCATCAAATACCCAGGCGCGCCCCGGACCATCCAGCAGGCGCCGCATCACATCCTCGCAAAATCCCCAGGTCGCATCATCCTGCACCAGATGATGGGTCAGGATGCCGTAGGGTTCGGCGACATCGGCGTGCCCCTTACGACGCGCGGCAAGCTGTGTCACCAGCTGTGACAGCAGCAGCGTTGGCGCTACAAGCCCGCGCGAGCCCTTCCAGTCAATCGGGTCGAGGTGGGTGTTGATCTGCCAGAGCCCCGGTGCCGCTTTTGCCCGGCGGCGCGGGGTGAAGGTCGACAGGGCGCTGTAGCCCAACCCCGCGAGCCAGGGTTCGACGTCGGGATCTATCCGGTTCCAGGGCGGGACAAACATGGGTCGCAGCCGGTCACCCAACAGGTCGCGCAACCGGTTCAGAGCATTTTCAGCGTCCTCCAACACATCGTCGATTGGACGGTGGGTGCCAAATTCCGCCTTCTTGTCACCGGTGCCTGCGTGGTTTTCATGCGCCCAGCCATGCACGACGGGCACCAATCTATCCTCTTGCGCCATCCGGGCGGCAAGGGCGGGCGTGGCATCACGCGCAACAATCGCAAGATGGGCGGGCAGGGCCAGGCGTTCTGACAGCTCAATCAGTCGGTCCAACTGGGGCGTGGGGGCAATAGCGTCGTCGTCGCGCCACCAGATTGGCAGGATCAACCCATCGTCCTGCCATCGAGAAAGCTCGCGGTCCAAACTGGTCCAATCCGGTGTCATGCACGCTCCTTTACCAAGTTGCACGCAATCTCTACCGTTCGGGCGGCGCCGTCAAACCGGAAGCCATCCGTCGGTCGGGCAGGGGCGGAGATGACATCATCCAATGCCGCGCAAAGCATCTCCGGCGTCAAATCGGCGGCAGCCAGAGAGGTGATGCCGTCGAGTGGGGTGAGACTGGCGGCACGCAGAGATTGCTCAACTTCGTTGCCCGCATCAAAGGGAACAATCACCGCAGGCGCACCCGTCTGCAGCAAGTCCAGTGCGGTGTTGTAGCCGCACATGCTGACTGAGGCGGCAGCGCCCTGCAGCATCTGGCGAAAGTCTGGCCGCGCTGGCTCCAGAATAGCATCCGTCTCGCCATCCTTCGCTTTTAGATGCGCGATTTCCTCCGCTGCATTATTTCCGCCTATCAGGATGCGCCATCGCAGGGCAGGTCGCAATTTGGCGGCTTTTGCAGCAACCCGATAAAGTGCAGACCCAACGCTGCCGCCACCGGCGCTGACAAGGATCTCGCCTTTGCCAACACCCTCAGGATGCGGCACCGGCGCAGCTGGAGCAACGTATCCCGTGTAGTGAAGTTTCTCCGAGATTTCGGGTGTCACCGGCCATGAGGCCTCCAACCGGGTGGCCTGCGGGTCGGAATGCACCAGCACGCCGTCGTAATGTGTCGTCAGGACAGTAGCGGCATCCTCCGCCTTCTTGGGTTTTGAAGGTGGTGCGAGAATGTCGCGTATTGATGCCAGAATGACCGGGGGGCTGGGCAGAGTGTTGGCCGTATCCAAAAGTGCCAGAAACTCCCGCTTCAGGCTGCGCCGACCGAAGGGGAACAACTCGGTGATCAGGATATCGGGTTCGACATCTCGAAGTGTATCGCAGAGCTGCTCAACACGATTGTTGAGATAGGTATCGTCCGCCAGCTCGCCGGTTGGAGCCAGCAATCTGTTAAACGCCACGCCGTCAGAGCGCAGCGGCGGCAGCTGGATCAGATCAACGCCGCTGTGATCAAGGTGAGGTGCGGGTCCGCCGCCCGATACCACATAGGTCCGATGCCCGGCAGCGGCGAAGGCACGACCCAGCGTCAGGGCACGGGACAGATGTCCTGTGCCCAATAGATGCGTCACGGCAATCAGAACTTTCATTCCGCAGCCCGTTTGCTGAGGCGCACTGGGTCGGCAATGGGCGTGAGCGTGCCGTTGCCATCAATCTCCACTACGAACAATCGATTGCGCTTGATCTGAAACGGGGCGGAGCCGTCAAAATTCCAGCCATGAGCCCGGGCGAGGATCATCCGCATGATGCCGATATGGCAGACTGCAACGGTGTCTTCTGTCAGATGCGCAAGCCAAGGGGAGATCCGCTCCCAGACCTCCTGCGGGGTTTCCCCACCGGGCGGGCGGTAGTGCCACCCCCAATTTTCAATGTCGCGAAACCCGCTGGTTGGATCGGATTTAAGCTCCTTGCCGTGTTGCCCTTCCCAGTCGCCCCAGTTCATTTCAATCAGGACTGGGCTGGTTTTAGGCGGGCGCCCTGCGACCAGCTTCGCGGTTTCAGCCGCGCGTTTAAGGGGGCTGGACCAGAGGGACGCCCGATCCCATGGCGCGGGGAGGGACTGCGCGGAAAGTTCAGCGCGGGCAGTGTCGTCCAGCGAGATGTCACTGCGCCCCTGTATGCGGCCGGCGCGGTTCCAATCGGTGTGGCCGTGGCGCAAGAGAGCAAGCCTGATCATGATGGGATCTCCAGCAAGGGTGAAAGTGTTGACCACAAACGTTGTGCGGCCGCCGGTGCAAGGTGCCGGTCTGCGATCCGGCTGCGAATACGGCTCGCCTGTCGGTCACACAGGGCGGGATTATCAAGTACCTGTATCAGTGCTTGTGCATACCCCTCGGATCCGCTGTTCGGTTGCGGTGTGAGTGCAGGGAGCTCCCACCTGGTGACAACGTCACGCAGGCCCGGGCGATCTTGTGCCAGGACCGGAACCCCGTGGGACTGGGCCTCCAGATAAACCATCCCGAATGCCTCGTTGACGCCAGGCCAGACAAAGATGGAGGCTTGTCTATAGAACATGCCCAAGGCGTCCCGGTCCAACTCCCCCAGAAAACGCACTTTGTTGCCAAAGCGCGACATCATCTGCTCTACCTCGGATCGGGCCGGGCCGTCTCCGACGATATCCAGTCGCCATGGTCGCGACACCTGAGCCAGCGCATCGGCAAGAAGGCGATAAGACCTGAGTTTGTCACCTTCCCTCATCATACCGACACACAGCATGGCGCCGGACCGGTCACTGGGCTCCGGCAATCGGTGATCCGGCAGAAACGGCGGCAGGTGAACCAGATGCTGATCGCGATACCTGTCCCGCAACAATGTCTGGTGGTCCCGCTGTGTCAGATAGAAAATGACAGAGGCTACGTCCGCTGCGTCATGGGCGGCTTGGGCAAACTCGGACCAAGGACCCGACAGGCGCTTCTTGGCTCGCGTCGACTCCACTTGCACATAGGGGATCGCAAGTCGTCGGGCGACGGTTGGTCCGATTAGATCGGGCGCTTTGTAATAGTTGTGGTAGGTCAGCCAGAGATCCGGTCGCTCCGCTTTTGGCGCCGTTGCTATCTCGGTACAGATGCGGTCGACTTCCTGCGCCGCCTTGGCGCGCAGAATTGCCTGACGCTCTACATCGCCTGAGTTGTCGAAGATCCGCAGTTCGCTGGCCAATGTGACCACCGCGCCAGAGTCAGAAAGCAACCCCATCAGGTTTCTCGCCATTTCGCGGTCGCCGGAGGGGATCGGATGGCGCGGCGATTTCATTGGCGCGTAAAAGGCTATAGTTCGGCCCTGGCCAAGCGTCATGCGTTTTGCATCATGAGGGTCAGCCGTTCCGACAGGCGTGCTATACCGGGGTCCATCCCGAAATCGCTGCGCAACCGACCCAAGGCAGCCTCTGCCATGCGGGCCGCCTGCTCGGGGTTCCGACTGAGGGTCAGGATGGCTTCAGCCAAAGCCTCCGGCGTGTCCTCGCTGAGCAGGCCATGGGTGCCGCTTTCGATGAACTCCGGGATAGCTGATACTGCCGTGGACAGGATCGGCAGACGCTGGGAGGCGGCTTCCATCAGCACATTGGGCAAGCCGTCCCGGTCACCATCACGAGCAATACGACTGGGCAGGACGAACAGATCGCAGGCGCGCATGGCGGCGATCACCTCGGGCTGATCGCAGGCGCCGCGCCAAGTGATGCGGTCCGCGACCCCGACGTCCTCGGCGATACCCTGCAACAAATCCCGCATGTCCCCACCGCCGATATGGGTCCAATGCCAATCCATACTTTTCGGCAGAAGCGCCAGCGCACCGATCAACCGGTCAAAGCCTTTCTTTTCGACCAGCCGCCCCACTGACATCAGGTGTAGTGGATCGCCCGGTGCGCGCCATCTACGCTGCGGGGGCGAGGGGAACCGTGACAGGTCAAGCCCGTGGTAGATCAGATCAACGCGGTCACTGCGGTCTGCCATGTTTTGCAGGTGCTTCGCGCCAAATCCGGTGCAAGTCGCACCAAAGGTGGCCCCATGGCTCTTGGCCGCCAGTTTCTCCTGCAGTTCCCAATCAGGGGAGGTCCAGATGTCCTTGGCGTGGGCCGAAAAACTCCACGGCAGGCCGCGCATAATTGCCGCGTAGCGCGCGACAGAAGACGGCGTGTGCAGGAAATGGGCGTAGAGACCCAGCACCGCACCGGGCATTTCAGCAGCCAGAACACAGGCCTGACCAAAGCGGCGAATTCGGTTGCGGGTTGGATCGCGACGCAGATCTTCGCGCCAAATCCGATAGGCCGTCTGGTAGCCAGGCATTGTTTTGGCCTGATCCCGCGCGGCCCAAACGCGATCTGGCTCCTGATAGAGATACTCCGGCAGATAATGGACCGTCGCAGTCAGTTTTTCGTGCAGGGGGTGGCGTTTCACGTCTGTGGGATGGCGCAGAGACCAGATCTCGAACTGATGACCTGCCGCTTCCAACGCGACCAGCTCCTGCGCAATGAAGGTTTCAGAAAGACGTGGCCAGCCTTTTACAACAACGGCAAGGGGCGGGCGGGATGGCCCGGTTGATCCGGTAGTCATTCGGCAGCCTTTCCGTTGGTGCCATGCAGCAGCGCATCGACACGGTCGGTCACGTAGTCCAGCCCGTCCAGCAAGCCGTCCGGGATCGCAGCGGAGGGGGGCGGCTGATCGGCAAGCGCGCGAATGGCCCGGATCATTGCCTCAGGCGTCCAACCGTCGCGGCGTTCGTCGAGCATCGCTGTCAGTCCCAGTTCTTCGGCGCGGCTTGCCCGGATCCATTGCTCAAGTCGCGGTGTGGTGCGCGGAACGATAACGGCGGGTTTGTCAAAGGAGAGCACTTCGCAGAACGTGTTGTAACCGCCCATGCAGACAACCCCTTGAGCGCCTGCAAAGAGGGTTTCGATCTCGGATTCGAAACCTACCGCGGTGACCCGACCGTCAAGCGCGGCCACGCGGGTCTCGAATTCGGTTCTGGTGTCGCCGGACAGAAACGGGCCGTAGACCAGCATCGCGCGCGGCGCCAGGTCCGGATCCCGTTCATAGGCGGTCAGCACGAGATCCACCATCATCGCGCCGTCACCACCACCGCCGGGAGTAATCAGCACATAAGGTTGCTCGGGTGGTGTGCCCAGATCACCCAGATCGCGGCGCAGATACCCGGTCCAGTGCATGCGCGCCTGCGCCTCAGAGCTGAGCGGCAGCCCGGCTGTCGGGTCGTAAACGGAGCGGATGCCGTAGACCCAGATCTCATCGTAAAACTGTTCGGTGGCCGCAACTGCGTCCTTGCGCGCCCATTCAGCGGCCAAGACCTCCGGTTCATCCAGCACGTCGCGCAACCCAAGGATCAGCTGTGTGTTTCCATTGGACTTCAACTCATCGAGGGTTGGCAGCAGTTCCCCGCGAAACCCTGTCGGTTCCTTGTCAACGATCAGCACATCGGGGGCGTATTGCAGCGCGGTTGAACGGATCAGCCCGGCGCGCAGAGATGTGGTCTCTTCAATCGACATACCCATCGTGCGCGACGCATAGGAACCGTCCGAGCGTTTGATCACGCCGGGCAGTCGCACATGGTCAACCCGCGAGGGAAACGCAAAGCGTCCCGCCACAGGAGAACCGGTCAAGATCAACGCTGAGGCTGTCGGATCAGCATGGGTGATCGCGCCTGCCAGTGCCCGCGACCGCCTCAGATGGCCCAGCCCGAAGGTATCGTGGCTGTAGAGCATGACACGCGCCCCGCGAAGGGCGCTGGAGGGGGCGTTGGCTGTCATAGCTGGGCCTGCGTCTGGAGAGAGGGAAGGGTGGTGGCGGCACCGGCATGATCTCGCAGGTTGCCGTCGCAGCGGATGATTGGACACATCTGTCCACCCCCCGCATCAGCGGCTGTGCGTGTTGGCTTGGCCAGGGTCCGCCTCAGCATAGTGTCGCCTCAGGTTGCTCAGCCTGACACGCTACGGGCCAAGGCACAGATCGTTTCTGCGTCCGGCCAAAACGTGGAAGGCGGCCTATGGCGCCCGTCGGCCCCGTCCCGTCCTTGCGTCTCACGCGGTACGCTGAATTTTCTATAACGCGCAGAGGCATAAGTTGCAATCAAGCGCTGAAGGGCTGCAATAATCCCGGCCTCTTCATCCATGTAACCGTGCAAAGACTTGATATTTTCACCGTTTTGCGGCCTTGGTGAAGAAATGGTTACAATTTCAGAGGTGGTGCGTATGCGGCGACTGGTATCGCAATTTCTTATCTGCTTGATCGTGGCGCTCTCCTTTGCGGTCAGCGGTACCTCTGAAGCACTGGCGCAGGCCACGGCTTCCACCAGCGAAGATGATCTGGCTAGAGCGATCGAACAGGCGGCTGATAGCGGGGTTGGCGTGATCATCGTGGATGGGCGTGGGAAACTTGTCTCCCCCTCGGATACACCGACCGACGCCACCCCGGTTCCTGCGACAGATCAGATGGACGGCGCCTCGGCGCTGATGAAGGCACAATCCGAGGTCGAGCAATTCGGCGCTGCCTTGGAAAGTCGCCTTGAAGCGATGCCCTATTCGATATTCGAAGTGCAGTACATTCTGCGGCAGACCAGCCCGGACGGCCGCATTATCACCTATGTGAAGGTGCTTGGCTGGAGTCTGTTCCTATTGTTTATCGGCCGTTGGGTCTCGGTGGAGATCTACGGCAAACGGATTGCCAAGAAGCATGTGGTGGCACGGATCAAGGAGAACCCCGAGGGCTATCAGGACAAAATGCCGTTTCTGGTATTTCGCTTTCTCATGGGCGTGGTCGGAACCATTGTGGCCATGGCCTTTGCGCTGTTGACGTCCTACCTGATCTTCGGATCGTCCGGGAATTCATCGGTGAAGTTCACCGTTACCGCCATCTACACCGCGTTCTTCCTGTCCAGATCGGTCTCGGATTTGTGGCGGATGGTGCTGTCCCCCTACCTGAGCCAATACCGCATCCCCGTTTTTTCGGATCGGGATGCAAGGCGCCTTTACGTCTGGGCCTCTGTGCTAGCGACCTACGACATCTGTTCAGTGCTTTTTGCCACCTGGGTCGGGGATTTCGGCCTGAACTACAATGTTTATGCGCTTGTCTACGGCGTGCTGGCGCTGGTGGGCACTTTGGGTAACCTTTTGATGGTGGTGATCAACGCCCGCGCGATTTCCAATGCAATCCGCGCAGGCCGCCCGCCCGAGGCCTGCTCATGGCTGGTCCGGCTTCTGTCTGTGGTCTGGGCGCCGGTTCTGGTGATCTACATCATCTTCGGCTGGCTGGAATTGGCCTTCGATCTGGTGCTTGAGCGCGATATGTCGCTGCCTCTGATGGCTGGGAGCTACTCGGTTCTAACCTCGATCCTCGTGGTCTACGGTATCATCAACTATGTGATTGAGCGTTTCTTCAACCGGACGCGGCGGCGGGCTCCAGTTGAGAGTGCTGCCGGTAGCGACGAGGATGACGCCGTCTCTGATGGCGATGCCATTGAAATCGCGCCGCAGCAGCGGCATCCGGTTGCCACCTTCGAAGATCTCGCGCGTCGAATAGCGGGTATTTTAGCGTTCACCGTCGGTTTCTTCGCAATGGTTGCCATCTGGAATCCTGAGGCCGCTTGGATGGAGAACTCCCGACTGTCCCGGGTGAGCGACATCATCGTGATCCTGTTTATCGGCTACATCGTCTATCACATCGCCCGGATCTGGATCGACAGCAAGATCGACGAAGAGGTCGGAGATGTGCCCGTCGGTGAGTTGGGCGACGAAGGTGGTGCCGGTGGGGCCAGCCGGCTTGCCACCTTGTTACCCCTGTTTCGGGGCGCCATTCTCGCGGTTGTCGTGGTGTCCATCACCCTGATCGTCCTGTTGGAACTGGGGATCAACGTCAGCCCGCTGTTTGCCGGTGCCGGTGTTGTTGGCCTTGCCGTTGGCTTCGGTTCACAAACGCTGGTGCGGGATATCTTCTCGGGTGCGTTTTTCTTGGTCGATGACGCCTTCCGCAAAGGCGAATACATCGATATCGGCGATGTCAAAGGCACGGTTGAACGCATCTCTGTTCGCTCGTTTCAGCTGCGGCATCACTTGGGAGCCTTGCACACCATCCCCTTTGGGGAAATCCGGGTGCTGACCAATTATTCTCGTGACTGGGTCATGATGAAGCTGCCGCTGCGGGTGACCTATGACACCGACGTCGAAAAGGTGCGAAAGCTGATCAAGAAACTGGGACAGGAATTGCTGGATGATCCGGTGATCGGTGACACATTCATCCAGCCCCTGAAGTCGCAGGGCGTGATCGAAATGCAGGATTCCGCGATGATCATCCGGGTCAAATTCATGACCAAACCCGGTGATCAATGGCTCGTGCGCAAGAAAGTGTTTCAGGAAATCCGCGACCTCTTTGCTCGTGAAGGGGTCAAATTTGCCCACCGTGAGGTCACCGTGCGTTTGGCGGAAGATCAAGCAGATCAGGCGCCGAAGGATAAGCGTGATCTCGCAGTCGGCGCGGTTCAGGCCGCTATTGATGAGGATCTGATGGATGTGAACGATGGCGGGGGAGACGACCGCTAACGTCTTATGCGGGCCAGACTGGTGCGGCAGTACCTGCGGCTGTTGCAGGCTGGTCCCAGCGCATCGGGGTTTCACCAACCTTCAATGGCGGCAGCAACCGGCGCCCCGGCCCCCAGCTCGTTAGCTCAATCTGGTTGGAGTAATCCGCATCTGCCGCGCCCATGAGCGGGCCAATCGGGGAGCTGTCGTCACCGTGATGCTCTGTCAGGGTCGCAAGCGCATCAGCGGTGCGGGCCAAGGACAGGCGGGCATCTCCGACGGGATCGCCCTGGCTGGCCTTGGTCAGAGCATTCAACACAGCGGCAGCCATCAGATAGCCGGTGGCGTGGTCCAACGCCTGAACGGGCAGTGGTACTGGCTTGGCGGATGTATCAGGCGTGATTTGCCCGCCCGCTATCCAATGCTGTCCGCGCTCCGCGATGCCGCTGCTCATCTGTACGAGGCTGTCAAAGCCTCTGCGTTTGGCCCATGGGCCGCTCCAGCCATAGGCATTTAGCCGCACATCAATCAGGTTCGGAGTGAGCTTTCGCAGTCTTGCATTATCGTATCCCAGCCCCTCAAGCGCGCCGGGACGAAAACCATGCACCAGCACGTCAGCCTTTGCCAGCAGGGCTTCGAATTGATCACGTCCCTGTTCGGAGCGCAGGTCCAGGGCTGACATCTGTTTACCCAGTGAAATATCCTGAAGAACACCGGGCTCATCCCATCCCGGCGGGTCGATCCGCAGCACCGTCGCACCAAACGCCGCCAGGGTTCGCGTCGCCACTGGACCTGCCAGAACACGGGTGAGGTCCAGTACCCGAAGCCCTGCCAAAGGTCGCTCCGGTGTGGCTTCGGGCCGCTCTCGCATGTGAGTAGGGCGGGCATTGCTCCATGCGATCAGCGGCTCCGATGCGACAGCCTGCCCTTGCGGATGGGTTTGCCACTCTGCGGCGCTGCGCATGGCTGCGGCAACGCCGCCTGCGGTAACAATAGCCTGTTCCAACGTATCGCCCGGCTGTTGTGCAACTGCGTCGCGAACGGCTTCCGGCTCGGGGTTGCAGCCCAGAACATTCAGCGCAGCCGCGCGATGATGGGGCAGGTTGGTGTGAAGGCGGATCCATCCATCAGCGGTGCGATAGTCACCTGCCAGAGGATCCCAGAGATTGGGCATCTCCCAGCCCTCAGGACGAAAACTGTAGCGAAACCACAGCGCGGCACGGCGTTGATCTAGGGTGATTGGCAGCGCACCTGCGGTGAGATTTGTGGCCTTCATCAATTCTGCGAGGGCGACCCCGACCGCCGCCAGCGAGCGGTTGGCCAACTCCGAAACAGCATAGCAGCTTGGCCAGTGATCGCCGGGGATCACGCGGAACATGTCGTGGTCGGGAAGATAGCGCATTGCCGCCCCTTTTTGGTGGTTGTTAGACCGGCGTGGCTTATTGCTGATAAGGATCCAGACTGTCACGCAGCCCATCGCCTAGGAAGTTGAACGCCAGCACAACAACGATGATTGGGAGCATCGGAATAGCGGTCCAGGGGTAGATTTCTATCGAGGCAAGGTTCTGTGCATCGTTAAGCATGACCCCCCAGCTTACCGCAGGCGCGCGCAGACCAAGGCCGAGGAACGACAGGGCCGTCTCCCCCAGGATCATCGCTGGGATCGAGAGTGCGGCTGAGGCAATCAGATGCGACATGAAATTCGGTAGCAGATGTTTGCGAATGACCCGCCCTGACGACGCGCCCATCATTTCGGCTGCGCGCACATATTCTTCTTCTCGCAAGGACAAGAATTTTGCCCTGACTGAGCGCGCAAGACCCGGCCAGTCGAGAATGCCAAGAATGATAGAGATCACAAAAAACACCGCAACAGGTGACCAGTTGGAGGGCACAGCAGCCGAGAGCGCCAGCCACAATGGCAGCTCTGGCAGGGACCGCAGGATTTCGATCATACGGTTGATCGTCCAATCCAGTTTGCCACCGAAATATCCGGCCAGAGAGCCAAAGAAGATGCCCAGAATGAAGGAGACGGTGATACCGATCAGACCTACGGTGAGGGAAAGCTGTGCGCCATAGAGAATGCGGCTGAAGACATCGCGGCCCAAACGGTCGGATCCCCAGATGAAGAGCGTGGCCCCTTCGGGCGCGCAGAAAAGATGCGTGTTGGAGGGGATCAGCCCAGCAATCTTGTAAGTCGCGCCCTCACAGAAATACCGTAGCGACTGTGGGTTCTCCAGATCGGGTTTGAAGATCCATTGGAAGGTTTCGAGATCCGCCTCCGAGGTCATCGGATAGATGAACGGCGCGCGAAGACTGCCTTCGTGAAACAGATTGATGGACTGCGGAGGCGAATAGATATGCTCACTGTCGCGATCGTTTGGCCCATATGGCGCAATGAAACCAATGACCGGAAGCAGCAGATAGCAGACCAGCAGGAAGATACCTGAGGTTAGGCCCAGTTTGTGTGTTTTGAATTTGCGCCAGATCAGAACCCAATTGGGGGCATCCAGATCCTTGCGCTCCAGCTCTTGCAGGGCTGCATCCGGATCATAGGGGGTGGTGTCGACATAGCGATTGTCGGGCTGTGTGCTCATCGCTTGCGCTCCTCATAACGGATGCGGGGATCCAGCATGACAAGCAACACATCGGAAATCATGGTGCCGATCAGCGTCAGCAGCGCAACGAACATCAGAACAAACCCGCTGAGGAACATATCCTGTGTCTTAAGAGCAGTCAGCAGGGTTGGGCCGATGGTCTGCAGGCCCAGAACGACAGAGACCAGAACCGAACCGGAGATCATTGCGGGCAGCAGATTGCCAATATCCGCAACAAAGGGATTGAACGCCACGCGCAGGGGATATTTGCTGAGCATTCGTGCCGGGGCCATCCCTTTTGCGATGGCGGTTTCCACATAGGGTTTGCCCAGTTCGTCCAGCATATTGGCACGCAGGCGCTGCATCATGGCGGACGCACCAGAGGTACCGATGACGAAGGTTGGCACGATCAGGTGGATCAGGATGGACTTCACCTTGTCCCAGGTCATGGGTTCGCCTTCATAGGAGGGATCCATTAGCCCGCCTATGGGCAGGTCGAAATATTTATGCCCGTAATAAAAGAGGATCAGTGCCAATAGGAAGTTTGGCGTGGCAAGCCCAAGGTAGCCCACGAAGGCGGAGGTGTAATCTACCCAGGTGCGTGATCGGGCCGCTGCCAAAACGCCCAACGGAAGCGCGACAAGATAGACAAACAACACTGCCGCAACGTTGACCAGCACCGTCAGCCAGAGGCTCTCACCAACGATTTCGGCAACCGGCCGGTCAAATTCAAAAGACCAGCCAAAGTTGCCCTGTATCATACCGGAAAACCCGTGTGGGCCGGGCATAAACCCCATCCAGATCATATATTGCTGCCAAAGGGGGCGATCCAGGGCATATTCTTTTCGCAGAAATTCGGCCTTCTCTACGCCGGAGGACTGGCCGGAGGCGCGCAGCTCAGCGATTTGGTTAGACAGGTAGTCACCCGGAGGCAGGTTGATGATGATGAAAATCAGCACAGACACCACCAGCAGCGTCAGCAACATGGTTCCAAACCGGTAGATGGCGTAGCGCAGGATCTCCATTAACGCGGCCCCTCAGCCCTTGCCATCTTCGAAGAAAAACTCATCCGGGCGGTAGATGCCAAAATGGGCGCCGGGATCCCATGCCCAGATCCCTTTTTGCGGTACATTGCGCAGTCGGTTGCTGACCACAACCGGTTGCGGTGCCGCAGCGACGAGGCCGATAGCGTAGACCTCATCCGCGTGGATCTTCAGCATTTCCTGCCAGGCGCGTGTTCGCTCTTCATCGGTCTTGGCCGCTTCCCAGTCATGCCAGAGTGTCATGAGCCTTTGCGCGGGTTCAAGGTCGGGAGCCTCGCCAACATCGCCACCGGTCTGGTGGTACTGGCCCCATTTTGGCCAGGACAGAAACACCTGATCCGTTGGTGCCAGATACGCAGGCGAGGTGTAGGTCTGTGGCAGGCCATTGTCCCAGCCATACCAGACGGACGCCATGGTGGTGCCGGAAAACACCCGATTGCGCAGGATGTCACGATCCAGCGGACGCATCACCAGTTTGACACCGACATCGCGCCAATCGTCCGAGATGATCTGCAAAGCGTTTTCGACCTCCTGCCGCTCCCCGGCCGTTTCCACAACCAGTTCCATCGGTCTGCCATCGGGGAGTTTGCGAATGCCATAGCCGTCGCGCTCGGTCAGCCCGGCCTCATCCAGCAGCTGATTGGCGAGCTCAGGATTATATTGTGCCCAAGCCGCGCGGAGGGTGGGGTCAAAGAAGGGGCTGGCCTCCAGAACCGTCATGGCACCGGGCTTTGCCAGCTTGAAATACAGCGCCTTGTTGATACCTGCGCGGTTGATTGCCACGGACAATGCGCGGCGAACACGGGTGTCACGCAGCACCTGGCGCCACTGGTCGTCGTTGACGTTGAGATTGGGATAGATGGCGATTTGCGACGCGGTGCCATTGCCCCAGAGGTAGGTCTTGTAGTCAGCGCCATCGCTTTCGCCCTTGCGCAGGATCGGAATGTCGCGAAAGCCGAGGCCGCGGGCCTGAAGATCTGCCTCACCGGCATTGGTTTTTGCCGCGACCAGCCCACCTGCCACAATTTCCATCTCGACCGTGTCGATGTAGGGCAGCTGAACGCCACGGCTGTCGACACGGTGATAATAGGGGTTGCGAACGAAGAGATGCCGGATTTTCTTGCCTGAGGTGGCGTTGATCCAGGGCTGAAGGGTCGGCAATTCGTGATTGTCGAACTTGTACATATTGTCGAGCTTGTTGTGCAGCGCGGCCCAGCTTTTGACCCGGGCGTAGTCGACCTCCTCGGCAAGTTTTGCGGCGTCCGCATAGTCTGCGTGAAACTGTTTCAGATAGGCGGACGGGCGGTAGATAAACGGCGGGCTGGCCTGTGCGAGGCTGTGTAGGAAGCTTGGATTGGGAGCCGCCCATTCGTAAATTACGGTTGTTTCATCGGGGAAGCTGACCGTTGGTAGGGCGCCATCCACTTTCAGGTAGTCTGGTGCGCCTGTGGGATTGAGCAGCAGGTTATTTGCCACGTCTTTCCACCAATACTCAAAATCGGCTGAGGTAAACGGGTCTCCGTTCGACCAGCGATGACCGGGGCGCAGTTTCAGCGTGAACCGTCGATTGTCCTCGACCTCGAAGTCCAGCAGTATATCGGGCTGCAGCTGGTAGTTTTCGTCGTAGCCCGCCAGCCGGGCGTAACCATAGACAACCATCTGCCGGATGTCTTTGGATCGAGTGACCATCGTGTTGAGGGTACCGCCCTGAATACCGGGCTGACGCCCCTTGGCTTCCAGATCGACCACCAATGGCACTTCGGGCAGGCGCTCGGCAATCGGTGGCAGGTCGCCGGATTTGACCTCCTGCTCCCAAAATCCGCTTTCGACCAACGCTGCCGGATTGGCGATAGCAGAAGAGGCTATGGCAAGGGGCAGAACATGGGCCAAAAACGCGCCAGTTGCGAGGGTCTTCAGGGATTGGCGCAGATTAAACATGACATCGTACCTTATGTCCGGGTTCCACATGCACCAAAGGCGGGGCCGTGATGCCAGAGAATTTGAAGCGATCGGGCCAGCTGTCGGGTGATCCGGCACCCTGGGCGACCAATTTGAGGTTGATCGGGCGCGTAATGCTTGGCTCTGGTTGGGCGGCAATCAGTGCCTTTGTGTAGGGATGCTGCGGGTTGTAAAACAGCGTTTCAGGCGGTGCCTGTTCCACCACCATACCACGACGCATCACTGCAACCTCGTCGGCAATGCGGGCCACAACAGCGAGGTCGTGACTGATAAAGAGGTAGGAGAGCTGCTGTTGGTCGCGAATATCCTCCAACAGGCGCAGGATCTGTTCCTGAACCGAGACATCCAGCGCTGAAGTCGGCTCGTCGCAGACAATCAGTGATGGATCCAGCATCAGCGCACGTGCAATGGACAGTCGCTGCCGCTGACCACCGGAGAACGCATGCGGATATCGCAGCAACATCTCTGGCTGCAACCCCACCAATCGCAACATCTCAGCAGCGCGATCCCGGCGACTGCTGCGGTTGCCCAGACCATGGATCTCCATCGGCTCGACCATGGCATCCTGAACCCGCATGCGCGGCGACAGGGATGAATAGGGGTCCTGAAACACCATCTGTGCAGCTTTTTGAAACGTCGTCCGACTGCTGCGGTTCATATCGTGAACGGCAATCGGTGTCGCGTCGGATGCAGACCTGAACAGCACCTCGCCGCCAGGATCGGGCATTTCGGCACCCAGTGCGATGCGGGCAGCAGTGGTTTTTCCGGAACCGCTTTCGCCAACAATCGCCAGTGTTTTGCCGCGCGGCAACGCCAGGTTCAGTTCCTTGCAGGCGTGAATAAGGGTCGGGGCTGACCAGCCTTTGCCTGCGCGCAATGCATAGGTTTTGGAGACATTCCGCAGCTCAAGGATCAGGTCGTCGCTTGGCACCGGGGTGACAGGTTCAGGCGTTTCGGGGATTTGCGGTGCTGCCTTGAACAGAGCTTGGGTATAGGGATGCGCTGGCGCGCCAAGAACGGTTTCCGCACTGCCGGCCTCCATTACGCGGCCCTTGTGCATGACAACGACCTGTTCGGCCATATTGGCGACCACACCCAGATCATGGGTTACCAGGATCATGGCCATGCCCGTGTCGCGCTGCAGATCTTTCATCAGTCCAAGGACTTGGGCCTGTGTTGTCACATCCAGCGCGGTGGTCGGCTCGTCCGCGATCAGCAAATCAGGTTTGGCCACCATAGCCATCGCAATCATCGCCCGCTGGCGCATCCCGCCGGACAGCTCAAACGGGTAGGATTTGTAGGTGCGTTCGGGATCGGGGAAGCCCACACGTTCAAAACAGGTCAGAACCTCGCGCTTGGCCGCGCTTTCGCTTTTTCCGCCATGCAGCCAAAGGACTTCGGCAACCTGGTTACCAATCCGGTGCAGCGGCGAAAGCGAGCGCATGGGTTCCTGAAAGATCATCGCGATCTCATTGCCGCGAATATCGCGCATTTGCCGCTCGCCAAGGAGCCGCAGATCCCGCTCTGCACCGCCATTGACACCGCGCCACAGCATCCGGCCATGCCGTATCTGCGCGGCCTTTGGCAGAATGCGCAGAACGGCGCGGCAGGTCACAGTTTTGCCGGACCCACTTTCGCCGACAAGGGCAACGGTTTCTCCGGCAGCGACGGAAAAATTCACGTCCTGTACAACCGGGTCGCCCTGGCCAAATCCGATACTGAGGTTTTCGACAGACAGCAGAGGCGTCATTTAGCCTAAGCCACCAAGCCGTTGAGGCGCTTGCATAGCGGTTCCATATCCCCTGTTTTTTCGCCCACTGTCGCGCGCCACTGGGGCAATAGTCAAATCCCATTTCCATCCGCTAAAGATCGATGTCGAAAATTTGAGCGTATGAGAGCGGCTAAACCTCGTGCTGTAGCGCCCGAACACCTATCGATAGGATGCTACACATTCGCGACAATCTCTGGCACAGCTGTCGCGGCAGGCCGCCTTATGGCGCCAATCGTTACCCAAGGGGAGAATGCCATGAGCGAGCAGAACACCACCACCCGTCTGGATCTCTTTATCGACCGGATGGTCTCCCAACGGGCCTGCTTGGATGCGGCAATCACGCAGACAGCGGGCAGGAGCGAACCGGTTTTCGAATTGGGCCTGGGCAACGGGCGCACCTTTCACCACATGCGGGAGCGTATCCGAGATCGTGATGTTTATGTGTTTGAACGGGCGGTGGCATCGCACCCGGACAGCACCCCTGCAGAACATTTGACCATTCTCGGTGATGTCCGCGAGACTCTGCCTGCGGCGCGAACCCGGTTTCCTGCGGGCGCCAGCCTGATCCATGCGGATCTGGGCGGGCACAACCGGGAAAAAAACGACACCTTTGCTAGGATGATTTCACCTTTGATTGAACCGCTGCTGGCGATCGATGGTTTGATGGTGTCCTCTGACCGGATGTATTTCGACACGCTGGCGGAACAGCCGTTGCCGGAGGGAGCTGTACCGGGGCGCTGTTTCATCTACCGTCGAACTGCCTGACACGTCTTCGCCTTGCCGCACTGCTCTTAACGACGTTGGGTTTCTCTGGCCTCATCAGCAATAACCAACCTAGGCTGATCCGGGATGATGGGCACTGGCAAGAGGTGACACGATGATATTCTACGACTGCAGTACTGCACCCAACCCGCGGCGGGCGCGGATGTTCATCGCGGAAAAAGGTTTGGACATCGAAACGCGGGACATCTCCATCGCCAAGGGGGAGCAGATGTCCGAGGAATTCCGCGCCATCAACCCGCAGGCGACGCTGCCGGTGCTGGTGACCGACGGTGAGCTGATCTTGACCGAGAATCTAGGGATCGCAGCCTATCTGGAAGCATTGCACCCTGAGCCCCCCTTGATGGGGCGCACACCTGAGGAAAAGGGGCAGGTCCTGATGTGGCATGCGATTGTCGAGGCGCAGGGTGGGCTGCCCATTGCCGAGGCATTGCGCAATAGCCACCCGGCCTTTGCCCATCGGGCCATTCCCGGCCCGGAAAACCATGCGCAGATCCCTGAGTTGGCAGAACGGGGTCGTAGTCGAACGCAGAAGTTCTTTGATCTGTTGGAGGCACGATTGCAGCAAAGCACCTTTGTGGCGCTGGATCATCTGACCCTTGCCGATATCGCTGCGTTTGTGTTTGTCGATTTCGCGCGCGTTATCAAAATGCGTATCCCTGAGGGGAATACTGCCACCCGTGGATGGTACGACCGGATCGCCGCGCGACCCAGCGCTCAACTTTAGGCGTTCTCTGGAAGAGGCGTCTGGCGCATGGATGGACAGTGGCCGAAAACAGCGGCAGATTGAGGGCGCTTTCTGTGGCTGCTCTGCCGCGTTCTCGATCCAATAAAGCAGGGGCCTGATATGGCAGATAAACCCGTTCTGCATCGTGACGATCCAGATGCCGCTCCGCTGGTTGGCAACATCAAGGTCACCCGCGCGGATTGGCTAAATGTTGCCATGGATGTTCTTATCACCGATGGGGTGGAACAGGTGAAGGTGCTGGCCCTGGCTGAGCGGATGGGCGTGTCGCGCTCCTCGTTCTACTGGTACTTCAAATCACGACAGGATCTGCTCGACGCGCTGCTGGCCAGCTGGGAAAAGACCAATACGATTGGCATGATCGGTCAGGCTGAGGCACCGGCTGAAACCATTGCGGCGGCAGTGCTGAATGTGTTTCGCTGCACCGCCAATCCGCAGCTGTTCAACACGGCATTGGATTTCGCGGTGCGTGACTGGGCGCGCAGATCCGGTCATGTACGCAATATTCTGGATATGTCTGATGCCCGGCGGATCGACGCGCTGACGGCGATGTTCCGGCGCTATGACTACGCGGAACGCGACGCGGAGACGCGGGCGAAGGTGCTCTACTATATGCAGCTGGGATACGACATGGCAGGCCTGAATGAGCCCTATGACCAGCGGCTCAGTATGACCGGTGCCTATTTGGAAGTGTTCACAGGGCAAGCAGCCAGCCCCGAAGAGCTGGCCGAATTTGCGGACTATGCCAGAGAATTCTGGCGCCCTTGACCGGTGATATCAAAGCGACTCCAGCTGGGTGTTGACCTCGGCTTTGACCTTTTCAGCCGCCGCCATCCTGACAGGACCATAACCCCGTATATCCATGGGGGCGCTCAGCACTTTCAGCCAGACGTCATGATGCTCAGGTGAATAGCGCTCCGTGGCGGTGGTGATGATGGCCTGATACCAGGTCAGCAAGTCGCAGTGCAGACGCGCCTCTTCGTGGCGCCCAAATGGATTCCAACGGCTGCCACGCATGCGGCGCCCCTTGGCGAGAAGGCGCAGCGCGGGGCGCATCCAAGAACCGAACTGCATTTTCTGAGGACGTCCGCGCGCATCTGTCTTCCGGCTGAGAAGCGGCGGCGCGAGATGATAATTCACTCGAAAGTCGCCATCAAACTCGGCTTCAAGCTGATGTTTGAAGCTTTCGTCGCTTAGCAGACGGGCCACCTCAAATTCGTCCTTGTAGGCCATTAGCTTGAACAGCGATCGCGCCGCGGCGGTCATCAGGGCGTCTGACCCGCTTGCGGGGAGCGCGTTGCGCAGCGTCTCCAGCAGGGCGGTATAGGACTGTGCATAGGCGACGTCCTGATACCCGGTCAGGAAGGTGGCGCGCCGTTCAATCAGTTCTGCCAGCGTTTCCTCAGGGGCTTCTGCTTCATCATAAAGTTCGGACAGGCGCGTAGGGTCGTGGGCAAATGCACGCCCGATGGCGAAGGCCAGGCGGTTTTTCTCGATGGCAACCCCGTTGAGCACAATTGCCTGATCCAACGCGCCGAGGCTCACGGGCACCAACCCGTTCTGCCAAGCAAAGCCAAGCATCATCACATTGGCCAGAACCGCATCACCAAGGAGGGTCTCAGCCGCCTCGTTTGCGTTGAACCCTGACAGGTTGTCCGCACCGATGACATCTGAGATGGATTTCTCACGCAGATTGGCCATCAGGTCTGCATCTCGACGTAGGACCAGATCGCCTGTCGGCATTTCGGCGCGGTTCAGTACCATCTTGGTGCCCGCGCGATAATGGGAGGAGGCTTTGGGCGCAGAGCTGACGACCACATCACAGCCGATGACGGCGTCTGCGGCACTTTGGTCGATGCGCACCTGATGCAGCGCATCCGGTGTATTGGACAGGCGAATATAGCCCAACACTGTGCCAAACTTCTGCGCAAAGCCGGTGAAATCCAGCACGCTGGCACCTTTGCCCTCCAGATGGGCCGCCATTGTGATCAGCGCACCTACGGTGACCACTCCGGTGCCACCAACACCTGTCACCAGAAGATCGAACGGCTCTTTCAGTGACGGTAGAGCTGGGGGTGGCAGATCTGCGGTCAACGCCGAAGCATCGAGTGCAGCGACTTCTTTCTTGCGTCGCGTTGCGCCCTCGACGGTCACAAAGCTGGGGCAGAAGCCGTTCAGGCAGGAGAAATCCTTGTTACAGCTGGAGAGGTTGATTTTACGCTTGCGGCCAAAGGGTGTTTCTTTTGGCTCAACGCTCAGACAGTTGGATTCCACAGAGCAATCGCCACAGCCCTCGCAGACCAGATCATTGATGAAGGCAAAACGCTTGGGGTCCTCCATCGTGCCGCGCTTGCGGCGGCGGCGCTTTTCAGTGGCGCAGGTCTGTTCGTAGATCAGGACAGTGACGCCCGGGATCTCGCGCAGTTCGCGCTGGACACTGTCCATGTCGCTTCGATCATGAAAGCTGGTGCCTGCCGGGAACTCTGACTTGGAAAATTTCTCAATATTGTCCGACACCAATGCGATCCGGTCAACGCCTTCGGCGCGGCAGGTCTGGGCGATGCCTGAGACACTCACTGGGCCATCTACCGGCTGACCGCCCGTCATTGCAACGGCGTCATTATAGAGAATCTTGTAGGTGATATTCGTATTGGCCGCGACCGCCTGACGAATGGCCAGCGAACCAGAGTGATACCACGTCCCCTCACCAAGGTTCTGAAACACATGTTTGCCGCCATTGAATTTGGAGGCGACTGTCCAGGGCACCCCTTCGCCGCCCATCTGGGCGTAGCCAGCGGTGTCGCGGTCCATCCAGCTCGCCATAACGTGACAACCGATACCGGAATTTGCTTTGCTGCCTTCGGGCAGTTTGGTCGAGGTATTGTGAGGGCAGCCCGAGCAGAAATAGGGCGTACGGGTGGCACCCGGCACATTCAGCAATCGGGGTGGATGCGCGGTCAGCGCATTCGCCCGATCCAGCAGGTTTTCCTCCGGGAAAAACCGGTTCAGCCGTTCTGCAACAATCGGCACCAAGGTCAGAGGGGACAGCTCACCCGTCCAAGGGATCAGCGGGTTGCCCTGGCTGTCATGTTTGCCAACCATCCGTTCCGGTTTATCGCCAGGCCAGTCGTAGAAGTATTCCTTGAACTGGCTTTCGATAATACCGCGCTTTTCCTCGACAACCAGAACCTCCTGTTTGCCCTTCACAAAGCGCAGCGCCTCCGTTCGAGCGAGCGGCCAGACCATGCCAACCTTGTAGATATCAATGCCCAGACGCTTGCAGGCGGCCTGATCAAGGCCAAGCAACCGCAGTGCTTCCATCAGGTCGAGGTGCCCCTTGCCAGTGGTCACAAACCCGAACGTCGCTTTTGGCAGGTCATAGATCCGGGTATCAATCGGGTTGGCCTCGGCAAAGGCACGTACCGCACGCAGTTTGGCATGGATCCGGGTTTCGATCTCGGGAGAGGGGAGATCGGAGCGGCGAATATGCAGGCCACCTGGGTAGTCCGGCAGCTCCGGGTAGGTGAAATTGCGGTCCGGGCGCAGGTCCACCGAACGGGCGCTTTCCACGGTTTCCGAAACGGCCTTAAATCCGACCCACGTGCCGGAGTAACGCGAAAGCGCAAAGCCATATTCGCCGAATTGTAGAAACTCAGAGACATCGGCAGGGTTCAGGACCGGCATGAACCACGACATGAAGGCCACATCGGATTGATGGGGCATGGAGGAGCTGACACAGCCATGGTCATCGCCCGCAACCACCAGCACGCCGCCCTTTTCTGATGAGCCATAGGCGTTCCCGTGTTTCAGAGCATCGCCGGATCGATCGACACCCGGTCCTTTGCCATACCACATGGAAAACACGCCCTCGACCTCACAGTGAGGGCCGAGAATGGCTTGCTGCGCGCCCAAAACAGCAGTTGCGCCTAGATCTTCGTTGACGGCAGGCATGAAGGTGATGTTGTGCGCATCCATGCGTTTGCGACTGCGCCAGAATTCCAGATCAACTCCACCCAGCGGCGACCCGCGGTACCCGGAGACAAAACCCGCCGTGTTCAATCCCGCAGACTTGTCGCGCCGGGCCTGATCCAACATGACCCGTGCGAGTGCCTGTGTGCCGGTCAGGAAAACGCGGCCTTTGGTATACTCATATCGGTCATCCAGCTGGTAGCTGCGGAAATCATGGCTGAGCTGGGTCATGGAGGCATCCCTTGCATCAAAGTGGCTATCATCTGAAAGAATAACCCGGTCATGTAGAAAATGTGTGCCAGATTATTTGTTCGCAGACCAAAAAGTGAATATACGTACCATCAGGTGAGGTAATCTGGAAAAAATTGCCATGAGTGATGAATTGGTGCTGGATGAGCGTGACCACCGCATCCTGACACTCCTTCAGCAGGATGCGCGGATGTCGAATGCGGATCTGGCTGACGCAGTCGGCATGTCCACCTCAGCGCTGTGGCGGCGGGTGCGTATGCTTGAGGAGGATGGCATCATCGAACGCTATGGTGCCGTTGTGAATTCAAAGGCGATGGGACTGGGGTTTCATGCCATCGTCCATGTCCAGCTGACACGTCATGATCGTGATAAGCTGGCAGATTTCATCAGGGCGGTGGAAACCAGCCGTCTGGTTCAGGAATGTTATGCGACCACTGGGCAGTCAGACTATCACCTGCGCGTGCTGGCGCCTGATCTGGACGCCTACAACCGATTTCTGGAAGAGTTTTTGTTCCGCTTGCCTGCGGTGGCCAGCGCGCAGACAAATGTTGTTCTGCGGACGATTAAACGCGACGAACCCGTGGCGCCCTAGGACGGGCCGAATTGGTGACGGGGTGTGCGCCGCTCGACTCCGGGGAGATCTAACCGAAACTCACATGGGCCCAGGCCGCTGCCATCGCCAGATAGGTGAGCTGGTGCAGCGCCTGATCGGTCCCCATTGCACGCCAATAGACAGCCATATCGGGCGCCAACTCTTTGCGCTTGGAATAGCAGGCCTTGCAATAGTCGATATTGAAATGGGCGACCCATTCCAGTGCGCAGATAATCAGAACAAACCCGACCGGTGCCCCCATAATCACAAAGGCGATGATCGACCCCAATACATGAACCCCAGCATGTTGCGCGCGCCCCGCATGCAGATATTCCCCGCGGCCTGACAGCATTTTAGGCGTCTGCAGATAAAAATCGGCAAACATGTGCTTGATCTGAAGCAGGCAGAGCAATCCCAACAGGGATGCGAGAGGATCTGACAAAGGAACGGCCTCATTTTGTGTCGCGAGCTCTGAAAGCTTACGTATTTTTTGGATGCTGGCAAATGGCCTGTAACAGTATTCGTCGCGACGCCCCGTCAACTGTGTCGGATCTCAGTGTTGTCTTGAGGCTTGCGAAGATTCTTTGATGACGGGATCGCCCTGTTGCCATTGCCTGCAACGGGCAATCCGGGCTAGGCATATCAGGATCCGTTTCAGCAACTGTCGCCATTTCGGAGCCGTCCCATAGAACGCACTCTCTTTCGGTTTATCTGGACTTACTCCAAGCGCGACCAGTTGGTCTTGCTGTTGGTTACCGCCTGCCTGTTTCCACTCTTGTACCTGACTCTGGAGCTGCCAAAGCGCATCATCAATGATGCTATCGGTGCCCAAAGTTCCAGCATTGATCTGTTTGGTTATGAGCTGACACAGCTGCACTACCTCTGGCTGCTGTGTGGCGGGTTCCTTGTGGCGGTGCTGGCCCATGGTCTGCTGAAGATGCGCATCAACACGATGAAGGGCATTCTGGCCGAACGGATGTTGCGGCGGTTTCGCTATCGGTTGATCTCGCGTGTGCTAAGGTTTCCGCAGCCATATTTCGAGCGGGTCAGCCAGGGTGAATTGGTCTCCATGATCACATCCGAGAGCGAACCGATGGGCGGGCTCATGGGGGATGCGGTCAGCCAGCCAGTTCTGCAGGCGGGTCAAATGCTGACCATCCTGTATTTTCTGTTCATGCAGAATGTTTGGTTCGGGTTGGCGGCTGTTGCGCTTATTCCGTTGCAGGGCTGGTTGATCCCGATGTTGCAACGCCAGATCAACCTGCTGAACAAGAAACGCATACGCCAGATTCGGGCCTTGGCCTCCGAAATAGGAGAGAGTGCGGCGGGGGCGTCGACCCTGCGTCTGAATGGCGGCTGGCGCTACCGGATGGCTGTGATCACTGACCGGCTTGGCTGGCTTTATGACATCCGGTTTGAGATCTATCAGAAGAAATTCTTCATGAAGTTTCTCAACAACTTCATCACGCAGTTGACGCCGTTCCTGTTCTACGCGGTGGGCGGCTACCTGGTGCTGGAGGGCAAGGTCTCGCTTGGCGCGTTGGTTGCAGCTCTCGCAGCCTACAAGGATTTGGCGTCGCCCTGGAAGGAGTTGCTGGCCTACTACAACCAAACGCAGGATATGGCGTTGCGTTGGGATGTCATCCTGGAGCGGTTCGATCCTCCGGGAATGGTGGACGAGGCCTTGATGACCGGCGCACCGGATGAATTGCAGCGCCTGAAGGGTGATATCGTCGTTGAGGGGGTCAATGTTCGTGATGCCAATGGCAATCTCGTTCTGGAAGATCTGAACGCGCGGTTTCCGGCAGGGAAGGTGATTGGCGTCGCCGCCCCGTCGGAGGAAGACCGCCGCGCCTTGGCGGGGTTGCTGACCCGGGAATTGCTGCCCTCGGCCGGTGAGGTTTCGATTGATGGCCAGAATATGCGCGACATTCATCAGGCGGTGATCGCTGCACGTATCGGGCATGCCACCTCCCGACCGGTGTTGTTTCAGGGATCGTTTGGCGACAATGTGATGATGCCGATCCGACAGCGGCCACTGGGAGCCGCACAGGATCTGCGGCGGTATGATGTGGCGCAGCGGGCAGGCAATAGCCCCGATCCACTCGACGCGTCGTGGCTGGATCCGGCCCTCGCCGGGTTCTCCAGCGAGGCGGAGCTGCGCGACTGGTGGCTCAGGCTGGTTTCAGGCATTGGATCTGACACCGCGCTGTTTCGCCGCGGGGTCGAGCAACGCTTTGAGGCCTCAAGCCACCCGGAACTGGCGCAGCAACTCGTCGATTTGCGGGGCACCGTGCAGCAGGCCGTCATCGACGCGGGCTTAGATGACTATGTGCATTTCTTGGCACCTGATCGGTACAACCCGGCACTGCCAGTGGCTGAAAACCTGCTTTATGCGACCACACAGGGCCGCATGAGCGAAGACGTGCTGCGCCAACAGGACGATTTCCTTGATCAACTGCGTGACCTCAATCTGGACGCGGATCTTGTGGCCCTTAGCCGTGATGTCGTGGAAATGCTGCGGCAGATCTTTGGTATCGATGGCACCGATCATCCCCTGTTCCGCAAGCTGGGTCTGGAGGCCTCGGCCTATGAGGGCGCGCTCGCGCTGGTGGATAAGACCCGTAACGATGGTGTCTCCGCGCTGAGCCATGAGGAGCTGGCGCGGTTGCTGATCGTCCCCTTCAGCATTTCAGCCGAGCAGATCGGTGCGGCGTTCAGCAGTGAGATAGAAGAGCGCATTCTGGCCTTCCGGCAGAGCCATTCCAGCCAGCTGATGGCAACGCTGGATGATATTTTCGAACCGCTTGATGACCGGGCATTTGCACCTGGCTTGACGGTTCTGGAAAACGCCCTGTTCGGCAAAATTTCCGATAGCGCCGGCGGGCGGGCGGAAGAGGTGCAGAAACTTGTCTCGGATGTGCTGGTGAAGAACGGTGTCCGTGATCACGTGGTTGAGCTGATCTTTGATCTGCCGATCGCGCTGGGCGGGCAGGGGCTCGCTGCCAGTTTTGCCGAGCCGCTTGCGTTCTCACGGGCGTCCATCAAACGTCCCGATATCTTGATCTTGGACGCCGCTATGGCAAGTTATGATCTCGACACCCGGATCGCGATCCATAAGAATCTGCGCCAGCTGTTGCCGGACACCACGCTGATTTACCTTGGCAGCAGCTTCGAGAGCCCGGATGTTTTCGACGGCTACTATGAACTGCGTCAGGGACGACTGGTCAGCGACAGCCCGGTTGCGGATGCGGTCAGCGATGGCGCAGGGAGTGCGGACCTTGCGCGCAAACTCAGAGCGCTGGAGCAGACAGAGCTGTTCTCCGAACTCAATCGCCGTCAGCTGCGTCTCTTGGCCTTTGGCGCGCGCTGGTACACGGCAAAATCCGGTGACACCGTGTTTCTGAAAGACGATGAGGCCAGCGATGGCGCGTATATGGTGCTGGAGGGGGAGGCAGGGCTATACCTGCCGCAGGACGGGGAGGCACATCGCCTGGTCGCCAAGGTCGGCGCGGGTCGTCTGGTCGGCGAATTGGGTCTGATCCGGAAGGAACCCCGTGCCCTCAGCATGATTGCGGAAACCGATTTGACCTGTTTGCGGATTGGTGAGGAGGAGTTCCTTGCGGTTGTCGAAAACGATGCAGCGACCGCGTTTAAACTGTTGCAAGTCGTCGCAGGCTATGTGTCAAGTTGATCGCTGTTGAGGCACTGTATACGCGTCCATGAGAGGCGCGGGCATTTGGGATCGAGGGGAGGCGACTGCCATGAAATTACTGAGATACTATAGTGATGCCGGTATTCGTCCGGGTCTCAAAGCCGACGATGGCACTCTGAGAGACCTAGGCGAGCATATCGCGGATCTCACGGGCGCAGAACTAGGGCATGACACGCAAGCGAAGCTGGCATCGCTTCCGCTGGCAGATTTGCCGATCGTTCAGGAAGGGCCGAGGTTGGCCCCCTGCGTTGGCGACGTTGGCAAATTTCTCTGTATCGGCCTGAACTACCGGGATCATGCTGAGGAGGCGGGACTTGCGATCCCACAGCATCCGATCCTGTTTCTAAAGGCGAATTCAGCCATCAGTGGCCCAAACGATCCAGTGGTTTTACCGCGCGGCGCGCAGAAAACCGACTGGGAGGTAGAGTTGGGCGTGGTGATTGGGAAAACAGCCAAATACATCGGGATTGAAGACGCGCTTGACCATGTGGCGGGCTATTGCGTGGTCAACGATGTCTCGGAGCGATCTTTCCAGATGGATCTGTCCGGGCAATGGACCAAAGGGAAGAGCTGCGACAGTTTCGGCCCGATTGGCCCGTGGCTGGTAACACCCGATGAGGTTCCCGACCCGCAGCAACTTGTGCTTTACTGTGATGTGAACGGCAAGCGCATGCAGCAGGGTCACAGCAGTACGATGATCTTCTCCGTCGCAGAAATCATCTCACATCTCAGCCAGTTGATGACACTGCACCCCGGTGACCTCATTGCAACCGGGACACCGCCGGGGGTGGGGATGGGGCAGAAACCCGACCCGATCTATCTGAGGGCGGGCGATACCCTGCGGCTAGGCATCGATGGGCTGGGTGAACAGCAGCAGCATATCGTCGAAGACAGCTGACTGTATTTGTTCATTGCATGCACTCCCGCCCGTCGCCGGATCTTGACCAAGATCCGGCCCCGTTGGGTCAGGCCGTGCGCCTTTCCTGCGTGGCGCTGGTTATTTTTCGATAGGAGGGGCACCACCTACAAAACTGTTGCCCTCGGCATAGTTGCATGGGGCATCCTGCATGTTGAGGTGCAGATCATCCCCGTTAAAGGGATGGGCGCGGGCTAGATCTTCGTCGACCTCGATGCCAAGACCTGGCGCGTCTGACGGGATCACGAAACCGTCCTCCACAGTGATCCCCTGTTTAATCAGCGCCGCATGAAACGGTGTCTCGATTGTTTCGATCATCAAGAGGTTGGGGATTGAGGCTGCAAGCTGGATATTGGCCGCCCACTCGACAGGACCGGCGTAGAGATGAGGCGCCATCTGTGCGCCGAAGACTTCGGCGATGGCCGCAATTTTCTTGGTCTCCCAGATACCGCCGGATCGCCCCAAGGCCGGTTGCAGGATTTCTGCCGCACCTGCCCGTATGATGGCGGCGAACTCCGCTTTCGTTGTTAGCCGTTCCCCTGTCGCGACCGGGATGCGCACCCGATCTGCAACCCGAGCCATATCTGCGACCAAATCGGGAGGCGTGGGCTCCTCAAACCACAGGGGTTCGTAAGGTTCCAATGCTTGACCGAGCCGAATAGCCCCTGCCGGCGTAAATTGGCCATGTGTGCCGAACAATAGATCCGCCCTGTCGCCGACAGCTTTGCGGATCGCGCGGCAAAAGGCGACGGATTGGGTGATGTCAGATTGGGCCGGCATATGCCCCCCCCGCATCGTATAGGGACCGGCGGGGTCGAATTTGACCGCAGTGTAACCTTTTTCCACGGCTGCGATTGCGGATTCGGCCGCCAGTTCGGGCGTGTTCCAGAACGCATCAATATCGTGATGGGGCAGTGGATAAAGATAGGTATAGGCACGCAGCCGGTCGTTCATTCGCCCGCCAATCAAAGCGTGAACTGGCCGGTCACGATCCTTGCCGAGGATATCCCAGCAGGCGATCTCAAGGCCAGAAAAGGCGCCCATGACGCTCAGGTCGGGGCGCTGCGTGAAACCCGATGAATAGGCCCGCCGAAACATCCATTCGATATTTTCGGGGTTCATGCCCTGCATGTGCCGCTCAAAGACATCGCGGATCACATGCGTCATTGCGTCAGGGCCAACGGAGGCGGCGTAACATTCACCCCAGCCAGTAATACCGGTGTCGGTGGTCACCTTGACCAGAATCCAATAGCGCCCTCCCCAGCCAGGAGCGGGGGGAGCGGTGACAATGATGTCCAGATCTTGCAGTTTCATGTCAGGTTCTTCCGTGTCTGCTCTGAGGTCTATTGGTCAAAAAGGATGACGTTGCGACGCGCCGATCCTGTTTTTGTATCGGCAATTGCTGCATTGATGTCTTCAAGGCTCCAACGCCCGGAAATCAACTCGTCCAACTTCAGGCGCCCCTGCTGATAGAGGTCCACCATCCACGGAATATCGCGCTGAATTACCACGTCACCCATTTTGGAGCCGATCATGCCTTGTCCGATAGCGGCCATGATGACCGGCTCATAGCTGGCTTTTGCGCCTGAGTGCGGCATGCCGATCATCACCATGCGCCCGCCGATGCCCAGATATCGCGTGGCCTGCTCATAGGCCGGGATAGCGCCGACCGTGACCAGAACAACATCAGCCCCTCTGCCACCAAGAGCCTTGTATGAGGCCTTCCATGGCGCATCGAGGCGGCCGAGAACGGTGTGGGTCGCGCCAAACTCCTTGGCAATCTCCAGCTTTTCCTCGCTTAGATCGACGGCAACGATCCGGCGCGCACCTGCGATGCGGGCGCCCTGGATCGCATTGAGGCCAACGCCCCCCGCGCCGATCACAACAACATCCTCGCCCGCGCGCAGCTTTGCGGCGTTCACTGCCGCACCAACGCCCGTGATGACGCCGCAGGAGATAAGCGCGGCGACATCTTTGGCTATTTCGCTTGGGATTTTTACGATCTGGCGTTGATCCACAACCACTCGCTCTGCGAAGGCACCGCAGGCCATTGCCTGCATCAACGGCGCACCGTCAGCGGTTTTGAGCGGGCCGTTGACTGCATCATAGGGGGTTTCGCATAGGGTGGGCGCACCGCCTGCGCAGCTGGGACAGCTGCCACATGATCGGATCAGAGTGACGACAACGCTGTCCCCCGCAGCGAAGCCCTGTACATTGTCGCCGACGGCGCTGATCACGCCAGCGGCTTCGTGGCCATAAACGGCAGGCAAAAACCCACCCCAGGCGCCCTCTGCAAAGGAGATGTCGCTATGGCAGATCGCAACGGCGTCCAGTGTCACCTCAACTTCTCCAGTGCGAGGCGCGGCGAGCTGGACATCTTCGATCACGAGAGGGCTACCAAACTCGTGGCAGACGGCGGCTTTGATGGTTGGCATGCGATCTCTCTCCCTGTTTGCAGGCCACGGTGGACCGGGGGGAGGAGGGCTGCAAGTCTGAAACCGTCAGTGAAACGTCGTATCCCGAGGCACATAGGCGCAGGGAGAGCAGGATGGGCCCGCCTAGATCGCTGATGAGCAGCGTATCACGTCGATTCTTTGCGGCCTTTCAGAGCGGCTACTGTTTTTACAAATCGTTGTGCCTCGTCCGGGGCTGACCCAAGTTGCCGGGTTGCGTCAAAGAGTGTTGCGTGATCCAGCTCTGGAAATTGCGCGGCAGCAACCTCTTGCAGGGGTACGCCCTGCTGTGCAGCCTTGACACAGAGATCCTTGACCGCGGCCTGCGCCTCACCTCGCCGCATCTGTTCTGCCAAGGCAAAGCTCAGCGCTTCTGCATAGATTGTCCCATCGGCAGCGTGGAGGTTGCGCAACATCTGCTTGGCGTCTGGCGCCAGCCCTTTGGTCATGGAGACAGCCGTCCGGGCGGCTGTTGCGGCGCAGAAAACGATCTGTGGAAGGCTCAGCCATTCGCCAAACCAGCTGGCGCCGTCGCGTTGGTGCTGATGCGCGGCGGCATGATGCAGAGCCGAAAGCTGTGCGGTCGCCTGCGATGCCAGCGCGATCAGCGCTGAGGCGGCAACCGGGTTCTGTTTCTGCGGCATGGTTGAGGACGCACCTGCCGTGCTGGTTGTCAGCTCGTCAATGCCGCTTTGGCGCAGGGCCAGGCAATCGGTCCCCAATTTCCCGATTATAGTGCAGGCGCGGGTGAGCCAGTCCGCGATCCGCAGAACCGGGCTGCGATCCGTGTGCCAGCTGCGATGCGGATCCGCCAGCGACAATCCCGCAGCCATTTCGGCGCGCAGCTCGCTGGCCTTGGATCCCAATGCGCTGGCCGTTCCAGCAGCACCGGACAGTGACACCAGCAGACAGGTTTGACGGAGCACTGGCAGCTCTTCGAGCAGTGCAGCCAGAGGCTGCCCCCACGTGGCCACAACGGCCCCGAAGCTGGTCGGGGTGGCCAACTGACCATAGGTGCGTGCAGCCATCGGAAGGTTGGCATGGGTGCCCGCCATATCGGAAAGTTGCTTAAGCAGGGTGAGCAGATCAGTCTCAACAGCTGCAAGTGCCTGCCGCAATCGCAGCATCAAAGCGCTGTCCATAATATCCTGCGAGGTTGCCCCCCAATGCACATATTGGGCGTGCTCCGGTGCGTTCATTTCGTCCCTCAATGCATTCACCAGACCGGGCACGGGGACGCCATTCTGTCCGGCCGATTGGGCCAATGCACCGGGGTCCAGAGCGACCTCCATCACCGCGCGGCCAATCGCTGCAGCGCTCTCTTCCGGGATCAGGCCGAGCTTGCCCTGCGCCTTGGCCAGTGCCCCTTCGACCAGCAGCATGGCACGGATTTCTGCGCTGTCTGAAAACAGCCGGGAAATATCTCCCGCAGGAAACAATGAAGCATAGAGCTGACTGTCGAAGAGAGAAGCGGCCATCAGAGATCTTTCACCAAGGGTTGCTATGACTGCTGCTATCCGGTTGGGGCAGCAATAGGCGGCAAATGGGGTATATTCAGGTCTGTTACCCTATCGTGAGGGCGGTCGGCTACCATTTGTGCCAGATATTGTGGTCGCTCGCACGCTCCCGAAGGCGCACCGGGCCGCGGCCCAGCAGCCATCAGATATGGCCTTGCTCCCTCAGGAAGGTGATCAGACGATCCGCAAAAGCCTCGGGCTGTTCGACACAAGGTATATGACCGGCGCGGCGGATCAGCTCGAACTTGGAACCGGGGATGAGGTCGACGGTTTCGCGTACCAGATCCGCCGGTGTCGCGCCGTCGTCTGAGCCCGCAATGCCTAAGGTCGGCAATCGTAAACCACTGGTCGGTGTGTAAAAATCTGTGCCTGCGATCGCCGCGCAGCATCCGATGTAGCCCTCGACCGATTGCTGGAGCAGGTGGTCGCGCCAATGAGACAGCTCGGGCGACTTGCGGAATGCCGGGGCAAACCATCGCTCCATGATGTTGTCCGCAACGGCCTCAATCCCATCACGCTTGATCGCCTCAATGCGCTGTTGCCAGCTAGCGGCAGTCCCGATCTTGGCGGCGGTGTTTGACAGCACCAGCCCACGCATCAGATCCAGCCGCTTGATCGCCAGCCCTTGCGCGATCATGCCGCCGATAGACAGCCCGACGAAGATGCAGCCCTTCACCTGCAACTGGTCCAGTAACCGTTCGGCATCGCGGACCAAGGTGCCCATGGCGTAGGGGGCAGGCGTTGCAGGTGTCCCGCCATGGCCACGCAGATCATAGCGGACAATGCGCAGTTCTTTTGGCAGCCGTTCTACCACCTGATCCCAGACATGCAGGTCAGTGCCAAGAGAATTGGCAAAGACCAAAGGAGGTCCGTCGGCGGTTCCATCCAGTTGGTAGTGTAGCTGGACATCGCCCAGTTCAGCGAATGGCATAGGGGGCTCCGGGGTGTGTTCGGTCGCGCTTTCTAACGCGGGCTACCCGTCAGGTAAAGTCAGCCGGTGCGTGAAGAAATAAGCATATGCGACCCTAACCCGCAGATTTGAGCCGCATATGAGCCATGATCTGCCCGTGATCAGAGGCGAGTTTGTTGTAGGGAGCTTCGGGATGGCTGCCATCAGTCAGATGGTCATTGAAGACGCTGAAATATTCCATCTCTCCTATGTGGCCTGCCCAGTCCGGATCAAAATGGCGAGACATGTAGATCTGATCGATGCTTTCATGAACGCCGCCAAAGGCCGTGGTGTAGACCACATCGCGGAGCGACTTTCTGAGGAATTGCTTTTCTGCTGACCGCAATCGAAACCTGTCAATGGTTTCACGGATGTGCCGATCCTCCTCTGCACTGTAACGGTCGCCGGTGTGCCGGGCGTCATGGCGCAGCATCCAGGAATAATTCCTAAACGGCGTCTCGCCGCTGATGATTTCGGAGCTGACGGCGTTTTCCCCGTCATTGAAATCTCCCAATACCATGACCGGACGGTTCTGTTCCAATTCGTCCAAGACCATCCGCCGCAGCACCCAGGCCTCAGCCATACGGCGCAGCGCAGCACGCAGCGCGCCCAAGGCGCGACCTCCCGCATCATAGGCCGTGAGCACGGTCTCGGGCGGGTAGGGTGCGCCTTGCGGGGTGATGAACTCACCCAGTTTGGATTTCAGATGACAGTTGAAAACGCTGACAATCTGCCCGGCGACAGGGATCCGGGCCTTCATGATCGGGCGCGACAGCCGTCTCAGCGTGTAATAGCCCGCGTCCTCTTCGCCACCAAGACAGGCCATCGGAATATCCAGGGGTTGCGGCAGATCCTGAATGATCTCGACCGGCTCAGCGAAGCCATATCGCGACAGGATAGCAAGGCCCGGGCGCCGTTTCCCTGGTGTTTCGCTGTCGTTTATGTTGGGCGCAAAGGCCAGCTCAGCCTCAGTGTAGGGCGTATAGGCCAGTTTGCGGAAAATTGCCTTGCGATGATAGCGTTTGGATCGGTCCGGCAGGCTGGCGGCATTTGCCTCCTGCCCGCGCCGGTCGGTCTCAGCGATGATCTCACGCAGCGGCGCTTCCTCGAAGATCTCCTGAAACCCGACAATATCGGCATCCAGGGTCAGCAGCTGATCAGCCATCCAATCGGACTTCCACGCGTATTCCTCCGGCGTGTAGCTTTGAAATTTATAGTATTCCTGATCCGGACCTATCAGGTTTTTCACGTTGAAGGATGCAATGGTGAATTCGGTCATGTGGTACTCCAAACTCGATAAGGGCGGTCATTCGGAGTCAGCCGAACCGATGCAACGCCTCGGCAAAAAGGGCTGCGTCGACGTTGCCGCCTGTTGCGATAGCGATTGTGGCAGGGCCGCTCAATTGGTCACCATGGAACAGGGCGGCTGCGAGAGACACAGCGCCGCCGGGTTCCAACACGATCTTCAGCCGTGAAAAGGCCAGCGCCATGGCGCGCATCGCGTCCTCTTCGCTCACCACGATGCCGGAGCTGCAGAGACGCGACAGAATGGGGAAGGTGATGTCGCCCGGTGCAGGCGTCAGGATTGCATCACAAAGTGACCCCGCAGAGGCCTCGTTCCGGCAGATTTCACCTGCAGCCAGTGATCGGGCGACATCATCAAAACGCTCAGGTTCACAAGGGCTGACTGTCATCTTTGGCGCGGTCTGTTCCAGAGCAAGCGCGACGCCGGCGGTCAAACCACCACCACCGCAGCACACCAGAACATCCGCTTCGCTCACGCCAAGGTCCGCAGCTTGGCGGGCAATCTCAAGGCCAACAGTGCCTTGTCCGGCGATAACCTCTGCGTCGTCGTAGGGTTTGATCAGGGTAAGGCCGCGCACCTCTGCCAGTTCTGCTCCGATGGCATCACGGTTGTCTTTGGCCCGGTCGAACAAAACCACCTCCGCGCCGAGCGCGCGTGTATTGGCAATCTTGATGGCTGGCGCATCCTGCGGCATCAGGATCACGACGGGCGTCGCATGTGCGGCAGCCGCAGCGGCCACTCCCTGTGCATGATTGCCACTGGAATAGGTCAGTACGCCACGGTGTCGCTGGTCGTCGGACAGTGCAGAAAGGGCAGCCCAGCCGCCGCGAAACTTGAACGAACCAGTGTGTTGCAGGCACTCGGCCTTGACCAGGACACGGCGTCCGGCAATGTCATCCAGAAACGGCGAAGATAGCAACGGCGTCTCCCGTGCGTGACCACTCAGGCGGTCGGCAGCTGCGGTAATCGCGGCAAAGGATGTCATTGAACAATCTCCAGAATGCGATGGATAAGCGCCAGCGACTCGGGCTCATCAAGGAAGGGGACATGACCCCGGTCCGGGACCTCCACGGCGAGCAGCTCCGGTAGGTGGCGCTGCATTTTTTGGTAGGTATCGGCGCTGAGAATATCCGAATTGCCCCCACGGATGACGCCCGATGGCACCCCCCTGAGGGATTGGAACAGCGGCCACAGATTCGGCGGCGGCCCGGCGGCTGCCTGTGCCAGTAAGGCGTCGCGCAACCGCGCGTCGTAGCGTAGGGCCAAACCGTCCTGTGTCTGGGTGTAGAAAACCTCCACCTCCTCGCGCCAACGCGCCATTGGCACATCGGGAAATGCTGGGGCCATATGTGCCGCCAGCACCGAGGCGGCCTGTTCATGAGTTTTGGCCACTGGGCGATGCCCGACATAGGCCATGATCCGCGCGATGCCATCCGCTGGGATTTCTGGCCCTACGTCGTTCAGGATCACGCCAGCCAGCCTGTGTTTGTGCAAGGCGGCCAGCGCCATAGCAACCAGTCCACCGCGAGAGGTGCCAAGAAGTGTGACGCGATCAATATTTAGATGATCCAGCAGCTCAATCACATCCTGTGCCTCACGTGGGACTGAATAGCTGTGAATGTCCTCGGCGTATTGCGACCTGCCTCTGCCGCGTGCATCCAGCGTGATCACGCGATGCCCACGGATGTGCGGCCGAAGATATCGAAAATCCTGCCCGTCGCGGGTCAGACCGGCCAGACACAGCAAGGGGGGGCGGCCCTCCATGCCTGTTTGGTCGGGATCGTCATAGGCGAGCTGCATCCCATCCGAGGTGGTGAAGACTGAAAGCGGTCCTGATGTAAGCGACACGGGATTATGTCCCAAGCAATGTCGGAATACTGCTCAGGTCGCTCAGGATATGATGTGGTGTCCAAGGCAGGCGATCCATCGGTTCACCGCTCCGATTGACCCAGGCTGTGGTGAATCCATACCCCGCCGCGCCGGCGGCGTCCCAGCCGTTGGAGGAAACAAACAATACCTCGTCGCGCTGACAGTTGAACCGTGCCTCGACGAGGTCGTAGACCTGTGCATCGGGTTTGAAGACCCCGACGGCCTCGACAGACAAGACATCGTCCAGCAGCCCGCTCACACCGGCCGAGTTTACTGCACCTTCCAGCATCTTAGGTGATCCATTGGACAGGATCGCTGTCTGTAGCCCAGCCGTTTTGAGCGCGCGCAACATCTGCGGCACCTCCTCATAGGCCTGAAGCTGCCAATAGAGATCGAGCAACCGTTTGCGGAGTTGCGGATCCCCACTGAGGCCGGTGGCGTCCATCGCCCAGTCCAAACCATCTTGGGTGACCTGCCAGAAATCCGTGTAGGCATTGGTGATGGCGCGCAGCCAGGTGTATTGCAGCTGCTTCAGTCGCCAGTGATTGGCCAGCTCGGCCCAATGGTCGATCAGATGCGGAAACTCCGGCTCCTGTGCGGCTTGCCGCGCGGCCGCCGTCACGTCGAACAATGTGCCATAGGCATCGAAGATACAGGTTGTGATCGCCATGGGGTCTCCCGTCCGGTGTCCTGCGGTTGGACCAGCCTAGGCGCAAAACGGACGTCAATTCCAGCCACAATGCGGTGCATTCCGTGACAAACAGCTACCAGTTCGGGGCGCTGGTCGGTTGGGTTTACATCAGGGGTGGGTCCTATACTGTGCGCGCCTTTGTAACGTGAAACCAACTGGAGGTCCCATGACCGAGGTAAAAAGCGGCGATACCGTACGCATCCACTACACAGGCAAGCTGACAGACGGCAGCGTCTTTGACAGCTCTGAAGGGCGCGAGCCGCTTGAGTTCACCGTTGGCTCCGGTCAGGTCATTGAAGGTATGGACGCAGGTCTGGCTGGCATGACCGCAGGCGAGAAAAAGACGCTCAACATTCCTGCGGATCAGGCCTATGGCCCCAGCCATGATGAGGCGCGTCAGACCATCCCGCGCGAAGGCATTCCCGATGACATCCCGCTTGAGGTCGGCACCCAGCTGCAGATGCAGGCTCCAACCGGGGAAGTTCTGCCGGTAACCGTGGTTGAAGTGACCGAAGCGACCGTGACCCTTGACGCCAACCATCCGCTGGCGGGCAAGGATCTGATTTTTGATATCGAATTGGTATCAATCAACTAAGACGGGATGAGGTGGCGCCTCTTGCGCCGCCTCATCAAACCGGCTCTTTTGCGCAAATAGGATTTGTGGCGAAAGAGGGTGAGATGAGCGGGATTTCCACGTCAGCAGCATTGATGGATCGCTTGGGGATATCCGTGCCGATCCTGCAATCTCCAATGGCGGGTGTCAGTACGCCCGAAATGGCGGCGGCCGTCAGCAATGCGGGCGGGCTCGGTGCTCTGGGCATCGGCGCGGCACGTGTCGAACAGGCCGAGAAAATGCTTGTTCAGACAGCGGCACTGACCGAGCGGCCCTTCAATGTCAACGTGTTCTGCCATCAACCTGCGACCGCCGACCCTGTGCGAGAGGCAGCTTGGCTTCAATATCTATCACCGGTGTTCCAAGGCTTCGGCGCGACGCCACCGCAGGGTTTGCGCGAAATATACACCAGTTTTTGCGTAGATCGCGACATGCAGGACATGTTGATCGCGCAGCGCCCGGCGGTTGTTAGCTTTCACTTTGGCCTGCCTTCGCAGGATGTCATCGCGGCATTGAAAACCGCAGGTGTCGTAGTGCTCGCCACCGCAACCTCGCTGACTGAGGCCCGTAGCCTGGAGCGCGCTGGCATTGATGCCATTGTTGCGCAGGGGTGGGAGGCGGGCGGCCACCGGGGCATTTTTGATCCCACCGGTGAGGATGAGCGGCTGCAGACCTTACCGCTGGTCCGCGAATTGGCGGCGGCACAGACGCTGCCGGTGATCGCCGCGGGCGGGATGATGACCGGGGCGGATATCGCTGATGCTCTGTCTGCAGGCGCTGCAGCGGCGCAGCTTGGCACCGCCTTCATTGCCTGCCCGGAGAGCAGTGCCGACGCAGGATATCGGGCAGCCTTGTTGGCCGACGATCCCGAAACGGAAATGACCGCGGTGATCTCAGGTCGTCCGGCACGCTGCCTGGGCAATCGATTTACCGATTGGGGGCGCCAGAACCGTGATGTTGAGATCCCGGATTACCCTATCGCTTATGATGCCGGGAAGGCGCTGAACGCGGCGGCAAAAAATCGTGATGAGGTTGGCTATGGTGCGCAATGGGCAGGGCAGGGTGCCGCCCAATCGCGGGCGATGCCAACGGCCGAGCTGGTCGCCACGCTTGCACGGGAATTGACAGTAGCGCAGCAGGGGAGCCGTACGCCGGAATAAGAAAAGGGCACCGCTGCGGGTGCCCTTCGGTCTTTTGGTCGCGAATAGTCGCGATCAGAGATTGTCCTGCTGCGGCATTCCAAGGACGTGAAATCCCCCGTCGACGCGAATGACTTCACCGGTGGTGCAGGCTCCGGCGTCAGAGGCGAGGTAGACAGCGGTTCCACCAACGGCTTCCAGCGTTGCATTGTCCCGCATCGGGGCGTTCTGCGCCGTATGCTTGAAGGTTTTGCGCGCACCACCGATGGCCGCACCGGCCAGGGTCTTCATCGGGCCGGGGGAAATCGCGTTGACACGAATCCCTTCCGGGCCGAGGTCATTGGCCAGATAGCGCGTGGCGCTTTCAAGGGCTGCCTTCGCGACGCCCATGACGTTGTAGTTGGGGACGACACGGTTTGACCCCTGATAGGTCAGCGTCAGCAGAGTACCGCCCGCATCCTTCATCAGCGGATAGGCCCGGCGGGCCACCTCGACAAAGGAATAGGCCGAGATATCCATCGAGTTCTTGAAGTTTTCGCGGCTGGTATCAAGGAACCGCCCGGTCAGCTCCGCCTTGTCTGAATAGGCAATAGCATGAACGACAAAGTCGATGCTGTCCCAACGTGCAGACAGCTGTTCGAAGGCTGTGTCAAGTGAGGCATCGTCAGTCACATCGACATCGACCATGAAATCGCTGCCAACGCTCTGCGCCAGCGGCTCAAGACGCTTGCCGAATGCCTCACCCTGATAGGTAAAGGCCAGGTCCGCTCCGGCCTCAGCCATGGCCTTGGCGATACCCCAAGCGATCGAACGATCGTTGGCGACCCCCATGATCAGGCCACTCTTGCCCGTCAATACTCCTGACATCCGCCGTTATCCTTTGTACTTGCTCAAGACCATTGAGCCATTGGTGCCACCAAAGCCGAAGCTGTTGGTCATCACGCTGTCCAGACCGGCGTTTTCCACCAGCTGGGTCGCGACCTCTGCGGGTTCAATACCCTCGGCCAGGGTGTCGACATTGATCGACGGGGTGATGAAGTCGTTGTCCAGCATCAGAAGGCAGAAAATTGCCTCCAAGGCGCCAGCCGCGCCCTGTGCGTGGCCAGTCATCGATTTGGTGGACGAAATCGGAGGGACATTGCCCGCACCGAAGACGCGGCGGGCCGCTTCGACTTCGCCGACGTCGCCAACCGGGGTCGAGGTGCCATGGGCATTGATGTAGTCTACTTTGCGGCCGTCCGGCAGGGACTGAAGGGCCAGACGCATCGCGCGTTCGCCGCCTTCACCAGAGGGGGCGACCATGTCGTGCCCATCGGAGGTCGCGGCAAAGCCGGTGACTTCAGCATAAATTTTGGCGCCGCGGGCCAAGGCGTGATCCAGATCTTCCAGCACAACAATGCCGCCGCCGCCGGAAATCACAAACCCGTCACGATCCTGATCGAAGGCGCGCGAGGCTTTTTCGGGCGTGTCGTTATATTTCGACGACATTGCGCCCATCGCGTCGAACAGGCACGAAAGCGTCCAGTCCAGCTCCTCGCCGCCGCCGGCAAACATCACATCCTGTTTACCCATCATGATCTGCTCGGCTGCGTTGCCGATGCAATGCAGCGAGGTCGAGCAGGCAGACGTGATGGAGTAGTTGATGCCCTTGATCTTGAAGGCGGTCGCCAGGTTGGCAGAGATCGTGGAAGACATACATTTGGGCACTGCGAACGGCCCGATACGCTTGGTCGCGCCGGTTTTCAGAACGGTCTGATGGGCGGTCAGCATGGCCGATGTGGAGGGCCCACCTGAGCCTGCAACAAGGCCCGTGCGCTCGTTCACCACCTGATCGTCGGACAGGCCGGCATCAGCAATCGCCTGGCTCATTGCGATATGAGCATAGGCCGCGCCCGCGCCCATGAAGCGCAGGGTGCGTTTGTCGACATGGTCCGCCACATTCAGCTTGAGCGTGCCCGCGATCTGGCTGCGAAAGCCATGTTCGGCCATTTCAGGGCTGGCTTCGATGCCAGATTTCCCTGCTTTAAGAGAGGCAAGGACCTCTTCGGCATTGTTCCCGATGGACGAGACGATGCCCAGACCGGTGACGACGACACGACGCATGCTGCGTACTCCTATGCTGTTTCAGGGGGCCAGAGGAAAGCTGCGGATCAGCTCTCGGACAGGGCCACCTTCATGTCTTTGACCTGGTAGATGACTTCGCCATCTGCCTCGACGATCCCATCGGCAACACCCATGGTCAGGCGGCGGGTCTGGATCGCCTTGGTGAAGTCGATCTTGTAAGTCAGCAGCTTGCGATCCGGGCGCACCATACCGGTCAATTTGACCTCACCGACACCCAGAGCATAGCCGCGCCCCTGCCAGCCGCGCCAACCGAGATTAAAGCCGGTCAGCTGCCAGAGACCATCAAGACCAAGACAGCCGGGCATGATCGGGTTGCCGGGGAAATGGCAGTCGAAAAACCATAGCTCAGGGGTGATGTCGAACTCGGCTGTGATGTGACCTTTGCCATGGGCGCCGCCATCTGCGGACACATCGGTGATGCGATCCATCATCAGCATGGGGGGGGCGGGCAGCTGCGCATTGCCAGGGCCAAACAGCTCGCCTCTGGCGCATTTTAGCAAATCGTCTTTGTCAAAGCTGCTGGGGTAATCGGCCATGCTGGCGCTTCTCCTGCCTATGTTATCATCGTCTATCTGGCCCCCTGTAGCACCCGTTTCGACTCTCCTGCAAGGGTTCCGGGCGCAGCGGGACAACCGGCATCCCGCCTGTGGCCTTCAGGTTTTTCAACTGTAACAGTCTAGGAGGAGGTACAGACGCCGCGCAAATTGAATTGAATACAGTGACCCATTCGGCCTATAAATACGTCCAGCAACGCTATGCAGGACCTGCTTTATGACGCCAACACCCGCAGATATCGCTACCAACTGGCTGGAAACAGCCGGATTGCGCCCGACTCGTCAGCGGGTGGCGCTGGCAGAATTGCTCGTGGGCGATGGCAAACACCGCCATGTCACCGCTGAAAGCCTGTTTGACGCAGCCAAAGATAAAGGGGCCGCTGTGTCCCTTGCCACCGTCTACAATACGCTTCGCGCGTTTTGCGATGCGGGTGTGTTGCAGGAAATCACTGTGGATGGCTCCAAAAGCTATTTTGACACCAACACCCATGACCATCCTCACTTTTATTGGGAGGACGAGGGGCGTCTGTCAGATGCGCCATCCGACCAGTTGGTGATCAAGAGCCTCCCGGCGGCACCGCAAGGCGTCGAGATTGCCTCTGTGGATGTTGTGATCCGCCTGCGCAAAATCTGAAGATCTTCACTGATCCGGTGAACCGGCCGTTACCACGTCTGCCAAAATGCCTTGTGCGCGCTGGATCACGCTGCCGAGCGCAGCGCGGCTGTGGCTGATCAGCACAAGAGGTTCCTCCGCAGACGCGTCACTGATCGGAACCGAGACCAATCCGGGCCCGCCGTAGGAATTTGTGCCGGGTGGTCTGCTGTAGGTGATGCCAATGCCCTCGCCGTGGGCGGCCAAGCTGCACAACAGCTCAACCGATGCGGCGCGGTGGGCGATACGGGGCAAGGTGCCGATAGATTTGAACAGCCCAAGCATATGGCGCACGGAGTGCCCCTCTTCTGATAGAATCAGCGGTTGCTCAGCTAGATCTGCCAGCGCCAAGTGATCCCGCCCTGCCAGCGGATGGCAGTGCGGCAGTAGTGCAACGGGCGACCGGCGTAACAGCTCCTGACGCATAAAACTGGCATCCACGCCAAGGTCGTAGCTGACGGCCAAGTCAATATCCCCAGCGATCATCGCGGCGATCAGTGGTTCAAAATGGTCGACCTTGTAACGGATCGCGACACCCGGGAGGGCGGTGCGAAGACGCTTAAGAGCGGGAGCGAGCAGAAAGGGCGCGAGGTCAGTAAACCAGCCAACCGTCAGCTGCTGGCCGGTCGCATCCTCGCTGCCTTGGCGTTCCAACCGTGCAGCCTGCTCCAGCAACGCTTGCGCACGTGCTGCGAAACTGCGTCCCTGCGGTGTGAGAACCACCGCGGCGCCACGACGGCGCAGAAACAGGGTCTCCCCCAACTGCGCCTCAATCCGCGCGAGGGCGGTGGACAGCGCAGGCTGGCTGACATGCACCGCCGCCGCTGCGGCGGAGAGGCTGCCGTGCTGCGCAATAGCGCAGACGTATTCGTAGTGGCGCAGGGTTAAATATAACATCAGATTATTTTTTGCATATTAAGATATTATTTGAGCATGCTCAGCCTCTGTGTGCAAGATCGGGGGCAAGCGGGCCAAAGCGCCCGCCGTCGCAGCCCAGATTTTGATCCCAAGGACAATCCCCATGCCTCATCCCCTCATCACTCAGGATCATATCGATCAGTTCCAACGCGACGGCGTGGTGCTGATACGCGGGCTTTTCGCGGATCAGGTGGAGCTGCTCCGTGACGGCGTGGAGGCCAATATGGCTGAGCCGGGCCCCTATGCCTCTAACAACGAAAAGAAGGGCCAGACAGGGCGCTTCTTTGACGACTATTGCAACTGGACCCGAATCCCGCAGTTTGAGGAGGCGATCAAACACTCACCCGTCGCCGATATTGCAGCAGATCTGATGCAGTCCAAACGCGTTCAGATGTTTCATGATCATGTTCTGGTGAAGGAACCGGGCACCTCCATGGCGACACCCTGGCATCAGGATGGTCCCTACTATTTTGTTGAAGGCCGGCAGACCATAAGCTTCTGGTCGCCGCTTGACCCGGTCACGGATGCATCACTGCGCTGTGTCGCGGGCTCTCACCGGTGGGAGAAAGAGGTCCTGCCGACACGGTGGGTGTCTGAAGAAGGGTTCTTTGCCGATGAGGGGCAATACATGTCGGTTCCGGATCCAGATGCTGAGGGCATGACAGTCAAAGAATGGGAGATGCAGCCGGGTGATGCGGTCGCATTCAATTATCGCACCCTGCATGGAGCACGCGCCAATACCAGCCGCTCCCGTCGTCGTGCCTTTTCGCTGCGTCTTGTGGGAGATGATGCGCGCTACATCGAACGCCCTGGACCCACGTCGCCGCCATATCCCGGCCATGAGATGACGCCGGGTCAGATTCTGCGCGAGGATTGGTTCCCGGTTCTGTTGCAGCGCTGATGGATATCTGGGTCTGGGCTGATGTGCCGGCTCAGACCTTCAGAACCACTGCCCCGGTTCCATCAGCCCCAGATCAAGAAGCTGGCGCGAGTGCCAGTCAAACGGAGCAGAATTGTGCCAGCGAAAGTTATCAATCTCAAAGGAGGACCCGGGATTGCGCTTCAGCGCCTTTGCTGTCCGAAACGAGCAGATGGCCGCCGTCAGATTGTGATGCCAGGGGCAGGCGTAGGTGTTGTACTCCGGCTCGCTAAAGCGGTGATCGTCGAACAGGTGCAGATCAGGTTTGGCGCGAAATAGCGAAATCCGGTCGATCTTGCGACTGGCGGCCGGAATGTGTTCCTCATACCGCCAGCGCACGCCGCCGTAGAAATCCAGCTGACGGTCCAGCGGGTGACCCGTCTGCGGATCGTTGCGCGATTGGGCGTAATAGCCGGATTTGTCCAGATGCGCGGTGTCAAGCGAAACCCCATTCGGCGCCGCCGCAAGATCCCCGGCATAGAGATCGATGACATAGCTCAGCATTGCGTCACGGCGTTCTTCAGCATGAAAGCCCAGCAGTTCCACAACGTTCCGGCTCTCGCAGAAGGGATAGAACAGGTATTCGGCGTTGTAGCAGTAGTAGAGCCAACATCCGGGTGCGGCCGCCGCTATGACTTTGTTTATCGCATCGAACACGGCATCCCGCCTGCTGCAATCATACGGCACACGCTCGATACGTGTTTCCAGATCATAGGGGATATCAAAGGCATCGGGCATAAACACCACGACCGTCGCGAAGCCTAGATCAAGGTGGTGGCGCAGGGTTGTTGCGATCTCAACCTTGTCTTCGACAAAGATCAGGGCGACAGGCCCTTTTGTCAGGGCCGTTTTGGCATGTTCGAGAAATCCCTCGAGTGATGAATGCATCATATCCGATTGCCTACTGCTCTCTGCCGACGCCCTTATCTGGCGGTTGCTGCTAAAATCGGGTAATCGGGGCGGCATTGCAAGCAGAGCCGTTTCCGGCTATGCCACGCCGCTGTTGCGACCCCTCCGCTGAAAAGGTTGTCCCCATGAGCGCCCCGAAGAAGCTGTTTATCAAGACCTATGGCTGTCAGATGAATGTCTATGACAGTGAACGCATGGCCGAGGCGCTGGGCGGCGAAGGCTATGTTGAAACCAAATCGCCTGATGATGCGGATATGATCCTGCTGAACACCTGCCACATCCGGGAGAAGGCCGCGGAAAAAGTCTATTCCGAACTGGGCCGCTTCAAGGGGCTGAAGGCGGAGAAACCGGATCTGAAGATCGGCGTCGCAGGCTGCGTTGCGCAGGCCGAGGGACAGGAAATCATGCGTCGTCAGCCGCTGGTTGATCTGGTGGTTGGCCCCCAAAGCTATCACCGCCTGCCAGAAATGGAAGCCAAGGCGCGGACCGGCGAAAAGGTGCTGGACACCGATTTCCCTGAGGAAGACAAATTCGAGAAGTTGAAGAACCGCCCCAAGGCCAAGCGCGGGCCGACCGCGTTTCTGACGGTGCAAGAAGGCTGCGACAAATTCTGCGCCTTCTGCGTGGTGCCCTACACCCGTGGTGCCGAGGTCTCGCGCCCGGCAGATCGTATCCTGCGAGAGGCGCAGGATCTGGTCGAACGCGGCGTGCGAGAGATCACCCTGTTGGGCCAGAACGTGAATGCCTACCATGGCGCCGGCCCCAACGGGGATATGACGCTGGCACAGCTGATCTGGGAGCTGGACAAGGTCGATGGGTTGGAGCGCATCCGCTTCACCACATCGCACCCCAATGATATGCAGGACGACCTGATCGAGGCGCATGGCACCTGTGCCAAACTGATGCCCTATCTGCACCTGCCGGTGCAGGCGGGGTCCGACAAGATCCTGAAGCGCATGAACCGTGCGCATACCGCCGAAAGCTATCTGCGGCTGATCGAGCGCATCCGCGCCGCGCGTCCTGATATCCTGATCTCCGGCGATTTCATCGTCGGCTTCCCGGAAGAGACCGAAGAGGATTTTCAGGCGACTTTGGATCTGGTGGAGGAGGTCAAATATGGCACCGCCTATTCCTTTAAATACTCCACCCGCCCCGGCACCCCGGCAGCAGAGCGCGCGCAGGTCGACCCCGCGGCCGCTGACGACCGGCTTCAGCGACTGCAGGCTCTGCTGACGAAACAGCAGCGTGAGGTTCAGGACAGCATGGTAGGCCGTGACGTCACCGTGTTGTTTGAGAAGGCAGGGCGTTTCCCGGGTCAGATGGTCGGGAAATCCGACTATCTGCATGCGGTCCATGTCGCGGATTGTGACCGGGCCATCGGGGATCTCGCCCGGGTGCGGATCCTGTCCTCCGGGGCCAACTCGCTGGCGGGTGCGCTGATCGAAAAGTAACTGGCGGTGTGGTAACGGCTGGTACCGCGTCGACCGCGCCATGGTCTCAATCCTGCTACGGTGGCGTGAAACTTCTGATTTCCTTAAGCAAATGATTGCAATTTGCGTCCTATACCTGCGAATATTGCGGGACTGATCCGCAAGTGGCTCTTGCCGCATGCTTGGGGTGCGCCTGCGAACGACTGGTGAAGGGAATTTGGGTGTGTTGAAATCACTGACGAAACAGCTGGGCGGGGTTCTTTCTGCTGCTGCCGCGACCATTTGCCTGAGCGCTGGTGCGTTGATGGCGCAGGATGCAGGCGTCGGCGTTGTGATCGGCCAGAGCTATGTGCCTACCATCTGGGTGGACCCCGACGGTTGTGAGCACTGGGTGATGGATGATGGCGCCGAAGGGTTTATGACTCCGCATGTTACCCGCGACGGAAAACCGGTTTGCCGCCGGGGCAATATCTGCGGCGTGATGCCCAGCGATCAGTTCTTTGCCACCAACAGGCATCACATCAGCGCCGCAGGGCAACAGCGCCTGCGAGAGTTTTTTCAATCCGCGAATGCGGGTTCGTTCATCATTACCGGCCATACCGACAGTCGTGCATCGGATGAGTACAATATGCGCCTGTCTCAGCGCCGGGCAAATGCGGTTGCTAAGGTCGGCCAATCGGCCGGCGCGCGCATCCTTGAGGCGCGCGGCTACGGCGAACGCGATCCGCGCGTACCCAATGATTCTGCCGCCAATATGGCGCAGAACCGCCGCGTTGAAATCATCTGCCTGCGCTGAGGAGCACGTCTATGTCATTCATTAAAGCAGCGTTGCTGGCATCGGTGGCGATTGGTCTCGCGGCCTGTGACGAAAAGGTCGACAAGACCGTGGATCGCGGTTTCGACAGCAAGGATCTCTCTCAGTTAAAGGCTGGGATTTGGGTGGATCCTACCGGCTGTGATCACTGGATCATCGACGACGGTGTGGAAGGCTATCTGTCGCAACGTCTGGCGCCGGATGGGCGTCCGGTGTGTTCTGGCGTTGCACCACCAAATACTGCAGTTGGTCCGTTCAAATCAGGCTCCAGCGTTGAGGATCCGATCTGATCGGATCAGCCCGGATGTTCAAAACCCAAGCTGCTGGCCGCCCTCTCGGGGCGGCCATTTTGTTTCAATCGCGTGAAATTGCGGATGCGCAGCTTGCGCCGGGGCGAGTCGAGGGGCACACTGAGAGAACACCGTCAAAGACAGGAGACCGGATTGGCCATTGGCACTTTGACCCCATCGCAGGAGCAGGATGCCTCCCACGAGGCGCTGCTTGAATTTCCCGTCAACCGACTGTTGATTGATCTGTGCGGCGAATACGACCGCAATCTTGCGACGCTTGAGCAAAAGCTCGGTGTGCAGATCGTCCGGCGTGGCAACCAGCTTTCGGTGCTGGGCGAAGAAGCCGCGCGCGACCAGGCGGCAGCAGTTCTGGCCGCACTGTATGATCGGTTGGAAACTGGTCGAAGCGTAGAGGCCGGCGACATTGATCGCGAGCTGCGGATGGGGCAGGAACAGGTCGCCGACCCCGGCAGCCAGCTGGAGATGTTCCGGGGGGGCAAGGTCGAGATCAAGACCCGCAAGAAACTGGTCGAGCCACGCACCGATGCGCAAAAAGCCTATGTTCAGTCTCTGTTCGAACATGAGCTGGCATTTGGCATCGGTCCGGCCGGTACCGGTAAGACCTATCTGGCTGTCGCGGTTGGGGTCAGCATGTTCATCACTGGCCATGTCGACAAGATCATCCTTAGCCGTCCCGCCGTAGAGGCTGGCGAGAAGCTTGGGTATCTGCCTGGCGATATGAAGGACAAGGTCGATCCGTATATGCAGCCGCTCTACGATGCGCTGAACGATTTTCTGCCGGGTAAGCAATTGGCGAAGCTGTTGGAAGAAAAACAGATCGAGATTGCCCCGCTGGCCTTTATGCGCGGTCGCACGCTGTCCAATGCCTTTGTCGTGCTGGACGAGGCGCAGAATGCCACAACGATGCAGATGAAGATGTTTCTGACGCGTCTGGGCGAAGGATCGCGTATGGTGATCACTGGCGACCGCAGCCAGGTCGATCTGCCGCGCGGGGTCGCATCAGGGCTGGCAGATGCCGAACGGTTGCTGAGCAGCATTCCCAAGGTGAGCTTCAATTACTTCACGTCGCGCGACGTGGTGCGGCATCCGCTTGTGGCCGCCATCATCGAGGCCTATGAGGCGGATGAGAAACCCGCCTGATCACATTCGTCACGGATTGATCTTGTTGGATAGTATGAGGCCGGGTTCCACGGTGTTGACATATGGAACCCGCGCCGACATCGCATGCGACTGCGGACAGCCTTGGTTGTGAGATTTGAACAATGACCCTCGACATCTCCCTAGATGACAGCCGTTGGCAGGACGCCGACCTCATCACATATGCGGAACAGGCGATCCATGCGGTGCTTGGGCATTTTGGTCTGGATGTTGACGATTGCGAGCTGTCTCTGCTGGCTTGCGATGACGCACGGATCATGGAGCTGAACACTGAGTTTCGCCAGAAGGCGAAGCCTACAAATGTGCTCAGCTGGCCCGCGGAGGATCTTTCGCCAGAGGAGGCGGGCGACGAGCCGCTGCTGCCTGAGGCGGATTTTACTGGCGAAATCCCGCTGGGTGATATTGCGATTGCCTATGAGACCTGTACACGCGAGGCAGAAGATGCAGGCAAACCTTTGGCGGATCATCTGCGTCATTTGATCGTTCACGGAGTGTTGCATCTTTTGGGTTACGATCACATTCGTGACCCTGACGCCACTTTGATGGAACGTCTTGAGGTGCAGATACTTGGCAAAATGGGTATCGATGACCCATATACTTTGGATGACAGTCCCAATCAGGGGCGTATCGGATAGGAACGATGGACGATATAGACGGAAGTTCTAACGCAGCGCAGGGCGCGCTGGAGAACAAGGGCAGCGCTGACAACAGTGTCGCGGCTGCACAATCAACGGGGTTTCTGGGGCGAATTTTCGGCTCCTTCGCCCCGGCAGAGACTGAAGGCGACGTGACTACCGGTCCGGACAAGCGTCTGCCGAACCAGCCGCATGGGATGATCAACCTCCGCCGCCTGCGGGTCGAGGATGTGGCCATTCCCGCAGCGGAGATTGTCGCGATCCCGGTTTCCACACCCAAGGATGAACTGGTTCAGATTTTTCGCGAAAGCGGTTTTACCCGGATTCCCGTCTATGAGGGCACGCTGGATACGCCCATTGGCTTTGTCCATCTCAAAGATTTCGCCCTGATGCATGGCTTCAACGGCACCGAGGCGGATTTCGGTCTCGAAGGCATGGTGCGACCGCTTCTGTTCGTGCCGCCGTCGATGACAATTGGTGTTCTGCTGACCAAGATGCAGGCCGAACGGCGCCACATGGCGCTGGTGATTGATGAATATGGCGGAGTCGACGGCCTACTGACCATCGAGGACCTGATCGAGCAGGTTGTCGGCGAGATTGAGGATGAACATGATGCCGGTGAGGATCAGACCTGGTTTCGCGAGAAGCAGGGCTGCTACGTCGCACAGGCCCGTACCCCACTGGATGAATTCGAGAATGAAATCGGCCGGTCGCTGACAAGCCACGAGGATGTGGACGGTGAGGAAATCGATTCCCTTGGCGGATTGGTTTTCATGCTGTCTGGTCGCGTACCTGCCCGGGGCGAGGTGATCCAGCACCCGGATGGGCCTGAGTTTGAGGTCATGGACGCTGATCCGCGCCGTATCAAGCGACTGCGGGTGCGGCTGCCGGATTGTTCGGGATGACCACTACGGTCTGGTCGGCGACCAGCCTTCGGCCCGCGTTCCTACCTGCTACTACCGCTGTCGCAGCGGGCGGGTTGCTGGCGTTTGCATTGGCGCCATTTCACGCGCTTTGGTTGGTGCCGCTATGCCTTGGTGTGGCTGGATATCAGCTGCTTCAGGCGTCTTCGCCCCGCCAAGGCGCGCTGTTTGGCTGGTTGCTGGGAACGGCCTACTTTTCCGTCGGCATGGTCTGGATCTACGAGCCATTTCAGATTGATGCAGACCGCTATGCCTGGATGGCACCTTTTGCAGTTCTGGGCCTTGCGGGCGGGTTGGCGCTGTTTTGGGCACTGGCATTTGGTGTTGCGGTGCGGTTTGGGCAAGGGGCAGCTAGGCTGTTGTTGCTCATCGCTGTGCTGTCGCTGGCGGAGTTCGCGCGGGCCTATGTCCTGACCGGCCTGCCTTGGGCCGCTTTCGGGCAGTTCTGGATCGATACCCCAGCTGCGCAGTTGCTGCCTTGGATCGGATCACATGGCCTGAGTCTCCTGACCTTGGGTGCCACCGTGCCACTTGGCTTGATCCGCCACCGCCCGGTGGCTGCGCTGCTGCCGGTCATTGCAGTGGGTGCCATCGTGGTGTTTCTGCCCAAACCACCCGTCGCCGCACTGACCGAGCACACGCTGCGCCTTGTGCAGCCCAACGCGCCTCAGGATCAGAAATGGCACCCGGACCTGCGCTGGTCGTTTGTCGAACGGCAGTTGGAGTACTCGCGTGCGCCTGCTGCTGATGGATCGAAGGTGGATCTCATCCTCTGGCCGGAAACGGCGATTCCCCTGATGTTGAACTACGCCGAAGATGTCTTGGATGAGGTTGTGTCTGCCGCAGGGGATACGCCGGTGATGTTGGGCATCCAGCGCAGAACAGATGGGCGATATCACAACTCAGCGATTGTACTGGAGGGCAGCAATGTTCCTGCCCAGATCTATGACAAGGCGCATCTGGTCCCGTTTGGGGAGTATATACCGGCGGGCAATCTGATGGCGCGTTTTGGCGTGCATGGTTTTGCGTCGCAGGCCGGGGCGGGCTATGCGGCGGGGCCGGGACCTCGGCTTTTGGATCTGCCTGTGGGAAAGGCATTGCCGTTGATTTGCTATGAGGCCGTGTTTCCGCAGGATGTGAATGCCGCACCGGGGCGGGCAGACCTGCTGATCCAGATCACCAATGATGCGTGGTTCGGGACCTATTCTGGCCCCTATCAGCATCTGGTTCAGGCGCGGATGCGCGCGATTGAGCAGGGCTTGCCCATGGCGCGCGTTGCGAATACCGGGATCTCGGCCATGATTGATCCCTATGGCCGGATTTTGGACGCCCTGCCTCTGGGCGTTGCGGGCTATCTGGATGTGGTGCTGCCTGCACCGCTGCCACGAACGCTTTACGCACAGACCGGAGATCTGCCGGTGTTTCTTTTCTGCATCGTCCTTGGCGGGCTGGCGCTGCGACGCAGCACCACACTTGCACGCGGGTCATAGCTGCTTAACCTCTGGGCATTATAGATTGACGACACACGTCTCCCCGCGTACTGCGGTTCGATTACTGCCACAACGGCTTCCTGGCGTGGCAGGCTAAACCCAACGGAGCACCTTTCATGACCCGCACGAATTATACTTTCACCTCGGAATCGGTTTCCGAGGGACACCCGGATAAGGTCTGTGACCGTATTTCGGACGCCGTTCTGGACGCCTTTCTGAGCGAAGAGCCTGAGGCCCGCGTCGCGGCCGAAACCTTTGCGACCACGAACCGCGTGGTCATTGGGGGGGAAGTGGGTTTGTCGGATCAGGACAAACTGCACGATTACATGGGCCGCATCGATGAGATCGCCCGCGCCTGCATCAAGGACATCGGCTACGAGCAGGATAAGTTCCATCATGAGACGGTGGAGATCACCAACCTGCTGCACGAGCAATCCGCCCATATCGCCCAAGGCGTCGATGCCGCTGCCGACAAGGAAGAGGGCGCAGGTGATCAGGGTATCATGTTCGGTTTCGCGACCAATGAAACACCCGCACTGATGCCTGCACCGATTCAGTATAGCCATGCAATCCTGCGGCGCCTCGCTGAGGTGCGCAAGAACGGCACCGAGCCGACGCTGGGCCCGGATGCGAAATCGCAGCTTTCGGTGGTCTATGAGAATGGCAAACCGGTGCGTGTCAGCTCGCTGGTGCTGTCGACCCAGCATCTGGACGAGACGCTGACCTCCAACGACATCCGCGCCATCGTAGAACCTTATTTCCACGAGACCCTGCCTGAAGGCTGGTTGACCGATGAGACCGTCTGGCACGTCAATCCAACCGGTAAATTCGTTATTGGTGGTCCGGACGGGGATGCGGGTCTGACCGGGCGCAAGATCATCGTCGACACCTACGGCGGTGCAGCCCCTCATGGTGGCGGAGCATTCTCCGGCAAGGATCCGACCAAGGTTGACCGCTCAGCGGCTTATGCGGCGCGCTATCTTGCCAAGAATGTTGTGGCGGCGGGGCTTGCAGATAAATGCACGATTCAGCTGTCATATGCGATTGGCGTTGCCAAACCGCTGTCGATCTACGCCGATACCCATGGTACGGGCGATGTGGATGCGGCCAGGATTGAGGCGGCGATTGATCGGATTATGGATCTGACGCCGCGCGGTATTCGCCATCACCTTGGGCTGAACAAGCCAATCTATGAACGCACCGCGGCCTATGGTCATTTTGGTCGCGAGCCGGATGCTGATGGCGGTTTCAGCTGGGAGCGGACTGATCTGGTTGAGGCGCTGACAAAAGCGATCTGACCCAGTTCCATATGTCCAATTTGTGTTGAGAACAGGCGGGGGTGTCCCCGCCTTTTTTCGTTTGGGCGCCACATCCGGCGGTTTCAGATGTGCAAAGCACTTGGAGATCCGGGTATTTTGCGGTCAGTATAGTTCTGTAATTGCAATGTTATGGAGCTGACTTTGATGGGGTCTCGCTGCTGGTTCATCCTGCACCTGCGCGCGTGTCGGCGGCTTGCGCTGTGGGGATTGGCCTGTGTGCTGGCAGTCTCGTTGATACCGCATGTGGCGCAGGCTCGGCAAACGCTTCCACCCAAGTTCAAAATTGATGGGACAACGCTGATCTACGATACAGACAATCTGGTTGCGCAGGAGGTTGATGGCACGCAGCACGCAGAAACCGGTGAAATCAGCGATGATGATATCGAACCCTTTCGCGATATTCTGGATGCCAACCCCGCCATAACGCGGCTCCAGCTGAACAGTGGGGGAGGCAGTGTCTACGCGGGTGAGTCGATCGCTGATATTGTTCAGGATCACGCGCTGGATACCTGGGTGGTCGGAGAATGCATCAGCGCCTGTGTTGATATCTTCTTGGCCGGCAATCGACGTCAGATGACCCTCGGGTCGAAGATTGGCTTTCATCAGCGCGACTGGGCACCGAAAGCGGTGCAGAGCTATTATCGCCTGTGGCGCAAGGATGAAAACTGGGCCACACCGTTTGAATTCGGGACCTGGATTTACCGTGATACGCAGTCAGAGGTTTTTCGCCATCTAAAGTATATGATGCAGCGCGGTGTGGATCCGGCCTTTGCGATTGAGACGCTGAAAACCAACCCCGAGGATGTCTGGTACCCGACCCGGCTGCGTCTGATGGCGGCGGGGGTGCTGCGCGAGACCCCCTAGAGCGGGGGCGTCGCGGTGGCTGGCTTGACCCAGACCGCTGCATCGGGCAGAGGGGCGGCCAGGTTTTGAACGCTCGATAGGAAAAATCCCCGATGTCTGATGACACCAAACACAACCAGGCGCCCTCCGGCGATAGTCGGCCCAACGCGGTTGATAAACATCAGAGTGGTGCGCCTTGGCGTAACTTCTACGGGCGCCTGAAGGGCAAACAGCTCAAAGACAGCCAGCAGCGCTATATTGACGAGGATCTGGCCTCGCTCAGCCCCGGCGCGGTGGGTTGGGATGTGAACCCGGATCGTACACCCTTGGATCTGCAGAACATGTTCGGCGGGCGCGACGTCTGGCTGGAAGTTGGCTTTGGCGGTGGTGAGCATCTGGTGCATCAGGCCAAATCGAACCCGGATGTCGGCATCATCGGTGCGGAACCCTATATCAACGGCGTCGCAATGCTGCTGGGCAAAATCCGCCGTGCAGGGGCGGATAATATCAAGGTCCATCCCGGCGATGCCCGTGACCTGATGGATGTCTTGCCGGAGCAGTCGATTTCGCGTGCGTTTCTACTCTACCCTGATCCTTGGCCAAAGGCGCGCCACCATCGGCGCCGTTTTGTCACGCAGGAACATCTGGCACCCCTCGCAAAATGCCTGAAACCGGGCGCGATCTTTCGGGTGGCTACGGATATTCCCGACTACGTTCGCCAGACCATGGAAGAGGTGCCGCAGGCCGGGTTCGAGTGGCTGGCAGAGGGACCGGATGACTGGCGCGTGGCTTGGGATGACTGGATCTCGACCCGCTATGAGCAAAAGGCCCTGCGCGAAGGCCGTACGCCTCATTATATGACATTCCGTCGCCTCTGATCCTGCTGCCTGACGTTGCTCTGTGCGTGGTGCAATATCTTGCGGGGCGTGGCGGCAATGGGAAAACACGCTGGACCGACACCAAGCGATTGGGTAGTCCAATTGTGAACGCTAGCATTTCGAAAGGCTCCTCATGTCCGGACACGGTACGCCCATCCCGATGACCTCGCACCGCGCGGATCCGCTGACCGGCATTGCCGAGGTTCCGGGCGACAAATCAATCTCGCACCGCTCGCTGATCCTGGGCGCGCTGGCCGTGGGGGAGACCAAGATTTCGGGCCTGCTTGAGGGCGAAGACGTCTTGGATACGGCCAAGGCGATGCAGGCCATGGGGGCGGAGGTCATCAATCACGGTGGCGGCAATTGGTCTGTGCATGGTGTGGGCGTTGGTGGGCTGGCGGAACCGGACCAGGTGATCGACTGCGGCAACTCCGGCACTGGTGTGCGCCTGATCATGGGGGTTATGGCGACCTCTCCTATCACGGTTACCTTCACAGGGGATGCCAGCCTCAACAAACGACCAATGGCGCGGGTAACCGATCCGCTCGCCCTGTTTGGGACCCAGTCTGTTGGTCGTTCCGGTGGGCGTCTGCCTATGACAATTGTTGGTGCTGCTGAGCCGACACCGGTGCGCTATGCGGTTCCCGTGCCCTCCGCGCAGGTGAAATCCGCGGTCCTTCTGGCCGGTTTGAATGCTCCGGGGCAGACAGTTGTGATCGAAAAAGAGGCAACCCGCGATCACTCTGAGCGGATGCTGGCAGGGTTTGGCGCCGAGATCACTGTCGAGGATACGGATGAAGGCCGGGTCATCACACTGACCGGGCAGCCTGAGCTGAAACCGCAGGTCATCGCGGTGCCGCGTGACCCCTCGAGCGCTGCCTTTCCGGTCTGTGCAGCACTGATTACGCCGGGGTCTGATGTGCTGGTACCCGGGATTGGTCTCAACCCGACGCGGGCAGGGTTGTTCTATACCCTGCGGGATATGGGCGCGGATCTGACCTTTGAAAATATGCGCGAAGAGGGCGGTGAGCCGGTCGCGGATCTGCGCGCGCGCTACTCGCCCGATATGAAGGGGATTGACGTCCCACCGGAGCGCGCGGCCTCGATGATTGATGAATATCCGGTGCTTTCGGTGGTCGCGTCCTTTGCGACGGGCAAGACCATGATGACCGGCGTGAAGGAGCTGCGGGTAAAGGAAAGTGACCGGATCGACGCGATGGCGCGGGGGTTGCGCGCAAATGGCGTGATGGTTGAAGAGGGGGAGGATTGGTGGGCCGTTACCGGTCTGGGCCCGGAAGGTGTCCCCGGCGGAGGCACCTGCGAGAGCTTCCTTGACCACCGGATCGCGATGTCTTTCATGGTGATGGGTATGGGAGCCCAGAAATCCGTGACTGTCGATGATGGCACGCCCATTGCTACGTCGTTCCCGATCTTCACCCGGCTGATGACCACGCTGGGGGCGCGGCTAGAGACAACGGCATGAGTTTTACCGTTGCAGTTGATGGCCCGGCTGCCGCTGGCAAGGGCACGATTTCTCGGGCGGTTGCGGCCCATTTCGGATTTGGCCATCTGGATACGGGCCTGCTCTACCGCGCGGTTGGCGCGCGGATGCTTGCCGGGGATAAGCCGATAGAGGCCGCCCTTGCGCTGCTGCCGGATGATCTTGAACGGCCAGAACTGCGCACAGCGCAGGTGGCACAGGCCGCATCCAAAGTGGCGGTGATTGCTGAGGTGCGCGCGGCGCTAGTTGATTTTCAGCGGGCTTTTGCCCGCCGGGCAGGCGGGGCGGTGTTGGACGGGCGGGACATCGGCACGGTGATCTGCCCGCGCGCGCAGGCCAAGCTTTTCGTGACAGCCAGCGCCGAAGTCCGTGCGCAGCGCCGCTTGCAGGAGTTGATGGCAGCGGGCAATCCCACCAGCTATGCCGAAGTTCTGGAAGATGTTAAGGCGCGGGACGCACGCGATACCAACCGCTCGGAATCGCCGTTGAAACCTGCCAGCGATGCAGTGCTGATTGATACCAGTGCTCTCACGATTGATGAGGCCGTGGCGATGGCCATAGCGGCGATTGATGCGCGGCGCTAGCCTGATCCGGTTGCTGTCACGGCTCCACGGCCCGTGATCACGCGCTGTCTGAACCTGCTGCGAACTCATGATCGTTCGCCGCTCCTCGGTGCCTGATGACGGTTTCCCTTGCGCCGGAGCGGGAATCCGCATACTAAACGCGCTGTCACTATAGAGGCGGTTAACGCACGGACGGCATTCTGAGCAGGGTCGGGGCACACCTCGGCCCTTTGTGTTTGTTTGATCAGACCGGCCTGTGCTGCGCCTCATAAGGACCAATCTTCAAGACCGGCGGAAACAACCGCCCGGCCAGATAAAACCGATTTGTAAAGGAAACCTGAGACCACATGGCTCAAGACACATCGATGGAGGAATTCGAAGCCCTCCTGAACGAAAGCTTCGAAATGGACACCCCCGAAGAGGGTTCCGTTGTTAAAGGCAAGGTCATCGCGATCGAAGCGGGCCAGGCCATCATCGACGTCGGCTACAAAATGGAAGGCCGCGTTGAGCTTAAAGAATTCGCAAACCCTGGCGAAGCTCCCGAAATCTCTGTTGGCGACGAAGTAGAAGTCTACCTGCGCGCTGCTGAGAACGCCCGTGGCGAAGCTGTTATCTCCCGTGAGATGGCGCGCCGCGAAGAAGCATGGGATCGCCTGGAAAAAGCATACGCAGACGACCAGCGCGTCGAAGGTGCTATCTTCGGTCGCGTCAAAGGCGGCTTCACTGTCGACCTGGGCGGCGCTGTTGCATTCCTGCCCGGTTCGCAGGTTGACGTTCGCCCCGTGCGCGACGCTGGCCCGCTGATGGGTCTGAAGCAGCCGTTCCAGATCCTGAAGATGGACCGTCGTCGTGGCAACATCGTTGTGTCCCGTCGTGCAATCCTCGAAGAGTCCCGCGCCGAACAGCGTGCCGAAGTCATTGGCAACCTGTCCGAAGGTCAGGCAGTGGATGGTGTGGTCAAGAACATCACCGAATACGGTGCGTTTGTTGACCTGGGCGGCGTTGACGGCCTGCTGCACGTCACCGACATGGCATGGCGCCGTGTGAACCACCCCTCCGAGATCCTGTCGATCGGCGAAACCGTCAAGGTTCAGGTCATCAAGATCAACAAAGAGACTCACCGTATCTCCCTCGGCATGAAGCAGCTGCAGGAAGATCCGTGGGATCTGGTTGGCGCCAAATACCCGCTGTCCTCCGTGCACAAGGGTCGCGTCACCAACATCACCGATTACGGTGCATTTGTTGAGCTGGAGCCGGGCGTCGAAGGTCTGGTTCACGTCTCCGAGATGTCCTGGACCAAGAAGAACGTCCACCCGGGCAAAATCGTCTCCACTTCCCAGGAAGTCGACGTCATGGTTCTGGAAATCGACGGTGCCAAGCGCCGCGTGTCCTTGGGCCTCAAGCAGACCATGCGCAACCCGTGGGAAGTGTTTGCAGAAACACATCCCGAGGGCACTCAGGTCGAAGGCGAAGTCAAGAACATCACCGAATTCGGTCTGTTCATCGGCCTCGACGGCGACATCGACGGCATGGTTCACCTCTCCGACCTTTCCTGGGACGAGCGCGGCGAAGACGCGATTCAGAACTACCGCAAAGGCGACATGGTTTCGGCCGTTGTCTCCGAAGTGGACGTCGAGAAAGAGCGTATCTCCCTGTCGATCAAAGCCCTGGGCGGCGACAAGTTCGCTGAAGCCGTTGGCGGCGTGAAGCGCGGGTCCATCGTGACCGTGAACGTCACCGCCATCGAAGAAGGCGGCATCGAAGTGGAATACGAAGGCATGAAGTCCTTCATCCGCCGCTCCGATCTCTCCCGTGACCGTGCCGAACAGCGCCCTGAGCGTTTCTCGGTTGGTGACAAGGTTGACGTGCGCGTGACCAACGTGGACGGCAAGACCCGCCGTCTGGGTCTGTCGATCAAAGCACGCGAAATCGCGGAAGAAAAAGAAGCCGTCGAACAGTATGGCTCCTCCGATTCCGGTGCGTCCTTGGGCGACATTCTGGGCGCAGCGCTGAAAACAGGCGACTGATTTCAGTAGCCAGCCTAGGCTGAAGACTTTGGAACGGTCCTGCCCCTTGGGGTGGGGCCGTTTCTTTTTGTCGCAGGCTGCTCTGCCCTAGCCTGGGAGTGGGCACGGGCGAAAAATCGCTGCGAATCACAAATACAATTGCGACCGCTTGCAGCGGAATTGAGGGGATCCCATCTCGGCATTGCGGGTCGAAGTCGCCAGAACTCGCCTAATGATAGGCAAACGCTGACTTATTTGCGGGGCAGGCCTGCATCCACTGTTCCCGGTTTGAGGTTTTGTACCTATAGTCGTGGGATAGAAACTGTGCCTAGCTTGGCTTGGGAGGGCCGAGAAATGATCCGCTCGGAATTGATCCAGAAGATTGCAGACGAAAACCCGCACCTGTATCAGCGTGATGTGGAGCGGATCGTGAATACGGTGTTCGAAGAGGTGACCGACGCAATGGCGCGCGGCGACCGTGTGGAGCTGCGGGGCTTTGGTGCCTTCTCAGTGAAACAGCGGGATGCGCGGGTTGGTCGCAATCCCCGCACGGGTGAAACGGTCCATGTTGAAGAAAAACACGTGCCGTTCTTCAAGACAGGTAAACTCTTGAGGGACCGCCTGAACGGAAAAGCCTGATGCGCTATATTCGCTACGCCTATCTTGGGGTGATTGCCATCGCCCTTATTTCTGTCTCATTGGCAAATCGGGGTCTGGTTGAGCTCAAGCTGATGCCGACTGCCTTTGCCGAGTTTTTGGGCTATAATTTCCGCATTGAACTGCCCCTGTTTGTGGTTGTTTTGGGTGGCATCGCTGTTGGCCTGATCATTGGCTTCATCATTGAATGGCTGCGTGAACACAAACACCGTCGTGAGGCAGATCTGAAGGCCCGCGAAGCGAAGAAGTTGTCGCGTGAGGTCAATCGTCTGAAAAAGCAGAAGCACGAGGGCAAAGACGAAGTCCTTGCTATACTCGACGAAGCAAGCTGACGCTCTCATGATGGACATTCGGGTTAAGATTTGCGGGCTGAAAACGCCGCAGGACATCGTCGCCGCGGCTGATGCTGGCGCGGCCTATATCGGCTTCAATTTCTTTGCAAAATCCCCTCGCTCAGTGACCGTAGAGGAAGCCACGGCACTCGCCGTAGAGGCGCCGGTCGGCTTGTGCAAGGTGGCGTTGGTGGTCAATCCGGATGACGCCATGCTGGATGAAATCACCACCGCAGTTCCATTGGATATGATCCAGTTGCACGGGCAGGAGACGCCGGAGCGCGTGGCCGAGGTGAAGGCGCGCTATGGTCTGCCTGTGATGAAGGTGCTGGGGGTGTCCACTCTCGAGGATATTCAAAGGATCGAGACCTATGAGGCCGTTGCCGATCAGATTCTGGTGGACGCCAAGGCGCCGAAGGGCGCTGTCTTGCCGGGCGGAAATGGCGTTACCTTTGATTGGGGGCTTCTGGCACGCAAGAAATACTGGCGCACCCCTTGGATGCTGGCCGGTGGGCTGACGCCCGAGAATGTCGCGGAGGCGATCCGCGTCACGGGGGCACGTCAGGTCGATGTCGCCTCCGGTGCCGAAAGTGCGCCGGGTGTAAAGGATCCTGACCGCATTCGCGCGTTCTGTGCAGCCGCTGGCGCGCCGCGCCGCTGAGGCGCGCAGATCGGCGTTACACGCCTGACCTTACTTACACACCTGACCTTAGCGCCGCGACATTGCGCATCAGACCCTAGAATCCGCTGCACCTCTCTTTACCCGGAGCAGGCCGCGCTATACTCATATCGAGCGCCGCGAAGAAGGAAAGAACCATGGCCGAAGATCTATTCAACAGCTTCATGAACGGTCCCGACGAACAGGGGCGGTTTGGTATTTTTGGTGGGCGGTTCGTCAGCGAGACTTTGATGCCGCTGATCCTCAGCCTGGAAGAGGAATATGATCGCGCCAAGGACGACCCTAGTTTCTGGGCGGAGATGGATGATCTCTGGAAAAACTATGTCGGTCGCCCCAGCCCGCTCTATTTCGCCGAGCGGTTGACCGAGCATCTGGGCGGCGCGAAGATCTATTTGAAACGGGATGAGCTGAACCATACTGGCGCGCATAAGATCAACAACGTGCTTGGGCAGATCCTTCTGGCCCGCCGCATGGGCAAGGATCGGATCATTGCGGAAACCGGCGCTGGCCAGCATGGCGTGGCGACAGCTACGGTTTGCGCCAAGTTCGGCCTGAAATGCGTGGTCTATATGGGCGCGCATGATGTGCAGCGTCAGGCGCCCAATGTGTTCCGCATGCGCCTCCTGGGGGCCGAAGTCATTCCGGTGACCTCTGGCCGTGGTACGCTGAAGGATGCCATGAATGATGCTCTGCGGGATTGGGTGACCAATGTGCACGACACGTTCTATTGCATCGGCACAGTGGCCGGGCCGCATCCCTATCCGGCCATGGTGCGGGATTTCCAGTCTGTGATCGGCAAAGAGGTTCGCTGGCAGCTGGCCGAGCAGGAGGGCGAGGCGCGCCTGCCGGACACCGTAATCGCAGCGATCGGTGGCGGCTCCAATGCGATGGGTCTGTTCTATCCGTTCCTTGATGACAAATCGGTCAATATCATCGGTGTTGAGGCCGGCGGAAAAGGCGTTGATGAAAAGATGCAGCATTGTGCCTCGCTCACTGGCGGGCGTCCCGGCGTGTTGCACGGCAACCGGACCTATCTGTTGCAGGATGATGATGGCCAGATTCTGGAAGGCTTTTCCATCTCTGCCGGGCTTGATTATCCCGGCATCGGCCCGGAGCATGCCTGGTTGAACGACATCGGCCGCGCCGACTATGTGTCCATCACCGATAAGGAAGCGCTGGAGGCGTTCCAGTTGTCTTGCGCTATGGAAGGTATCATTCCGGCGCTTGAGCCGAGCCACGCGCTGGCCCATGTGATGAAGATCGCTCCCGACCTGCCCAAGGACCATATTATTGTGATGAATATGTGTGGTCGTGGCGACAAGGATATCTTTACCGTCGCGCGTCACCTGGGGTTCGATATGTCGGATACCGAAGGTCGCGACAGCGACTGATCCCAGCAAAGCGAAGAACACAATAGGCGCCTCGCATCGCGGGCGCCTTTTTTCGTTTCTGGTAACGGGTCATGACCTTAGGCCACATCTCCCGGCAATGCATGGTTTTGCAGCACGCTTAGCGGTATGATCTCCAGCGCGCGTTTATGTGTCGCTGCCAGATTGACCTGCGGCGCGCAGCCCTCGTCGGCGGCTTGCAGGAAGCGTCCAGCGCAGAGGCACCAGCTATCGCCTGCTTTTAGCCCTGCAAAGCCGAATTCAGGTCGTGGGGTGGACAGATCATTGCCGACGTATTTGGAATAAGCCAGGAATTCGTCAGTCATAACCGCACAGACCGTATGGCTGCCTTGATCCTGCGCGCAGGTGTTGCAATGGCCGTCCCGGAAAAACCCGGTCAAGGGAGTGGTGGAGCAGGGGGCCAGTGCCTCCCCGTTCACATTTATGCTGTCGTCCTGATCCATGGGGCTATCCTACAGTGATTTTGCCAATGCGCGCAGCATTTTGATGTTTTCATCCGCAACACCAGGTTTGCGGAATCCCCGGTCGGCGCTGGTCACCACAACGACGACGTCGCGGCCTTGGTTGATGTAGATATATTGCCCGTAGACGCCTCTGGCCAGAAATTCACCCGGAACCGCGTTCTTCGGGATCCACCATTGAAACCCATACCCGATCCGGCCTGCCTTGGTCGGGGCGGATGGGCGGGTCGAGGCCGCGATCCAGGCCTGAGGCACAACCTGTCTGCCGTTGTAGCGGCCGTTCTGGGCGATCATCTGGCCGAAGCGTCCGTAGTCGCGTGTGGTTTGATTGATGCCGCCAAGAACAAACGCAACACCTTCGCCGTCCGTGAGGTAGTAGCCAGCGCTTTCCAGCCCTAGATGCCGCAATACTTTCTCAGACAGCAACTCGGGGACCGGGCGACCCGTTGCACCACGAATAACCATGCCCAGAACATGGGTGTCGATGGACACATATTGCCAAGCTTCGCCCGGTCCTCCGATTGTTTCCGTCAGGCCTGCGGCGAAATCATCCATCGTCCCACCAAGCGCGAGAGTACGGCCCATCCGGTTGATATCGGAATCGTAGTCCAGATAGTCCTCGTTGAATTTCACGCCGCTGGCCATATTCAGCACATTGCGGATACTGGCCGTTTCATAAGCGCTCCCCTTCAGCTCTGGCGCATACTCGATGACCAAATCATCCAGAGAGCGGATCTTGTCCTCTCGCAGCAGTACGCCGAAGAGTGCGGAGAGATAACTTTTTGCCATCGACCAAGAGATCCGCAAATCATCGGGCCCTGTGCCCTGATAGTAGCTCTCGTGGCGTATCTGGCCGCCTTTCAAAACCAGCAGGGAGGTCACTGTGCGGCGGTTGATCCAGTCTTGTGCACCGGGAGGCAAGGTCATCTCCACCCCGGATGGCAGGGTGCTTACCGCGCCGCCGCCGCGATCAAGCGGAGCGGTCAAAAATGCACCGTCCATATTAGAGAAATTGGAAACAATGCGATCTTCGTCAAACAGCGTGTTAACGGCCATCAACCGGCTCAGTTGCTCGCGCTGCCAATAGGCAAGAGCCCCTGCGAAGATCAGTAAGATAATGAGAAAATAAGAAAATAACTTTAAATATCGACGCATAATAATCCTCCTCGGACACGGCTGAGCCTAGCCAGCCGCAGTCCGTACGCGCAAACAGGACGCAACGGAAACTTTGGTTACTTGAACTTGTTTAGAAGCCGTTCAATAGCCGACGGCGGGGTGTCATCGGCGCTCTCAGCAGTGGATGCCTCTGAGGCAAGGGGAGGCGTCTTCTTGGTGTCGGGCTGTGCCGCTTTTTTTGAACTGGTGACAGCTTTACGCTCTTTGCCTTCTGCGCCGGAACCAGAGCTGCGCGGGGGGGCGACGCGCAGCGCCACGGCATTCATGAATTTTCCACCGTCCCCTGCGGCCAGCTGGGCGGCACCGTCGGAGATTCCGCGCATCAGGTCATCGAGCCAGGCTTCATCTGCCTTGGCAAAGTCGCGCAATACATAGCCTGCGACAGCGTCCTTGTGACCGGGGTGGCCGATGCCCAGGCGGACGCGGCTATAGTCGGCGCCAATATGAGAATGGATCGACCGCAACCCGTTGTGACCCGCATGTCCGCCGCCTTGTTTGACCCGGGCTTTGCCCGGTGCCAGGTCCAACTCGTCGTGAAGGACGGTCACATCAGCAGGGGTCAGTTTATAAAACCGCATCGCCTCGCCAACGGATTGGCCGGACAGATTCATGAAGGTCTGCGGTTTCAGCAGCAGCACTTTGGTGCGCCCAAGAACGCCTTCGCTGATCTGTGCCTGAAACTTGGATTTCCACGGCGAGAACCCATGGTCGCTGGCGATCTGATCCAGAGCCATGAAGCCAATATTGTGCCGGTTGCCTGCATATTTTGCACCGGGATTTCCAAGACCAACAAATAGTTTCATGCACACTTCAACGATGTGTTTGGGATAGGGAACTGTCTTATGGCGCTACATCGCGCGTTTCAGGGAAAAAATCCAGACCCCGCATATCATTCTGTGGTGAGCAGGTGGTCGGTGCGACAGGCCTTCACTCACGTACAGACAAAAAAAGCGAGGCCAAAACCGGCCTCGCTCTCACGTTCCAAACCTTTCGGTCGGAGCCTATTCTTCTGCGGCCGCTTCGGCTTCGTCTTCAGACTCTTCGTTGTCTGCGGACTTCAGGCCCGACGGAGCGGAGATGTTGGCCACAACGAAGTCGCGGTCGATGGTCGGCTTTGCACCTTCAGGCAGCTTGATTGCCGAGATGGTGACGGTGTCGCCAACGTTCAGACCGGCGAGGTCAACAACCAGCTTCTCAGGGATGTCACCTGCGGTCACAACCAGCTCTACCTCAGGGCGTACGGCGGTCAGAACGCCGCCACGCTTGATGCCGGGCGCTTCTTCTTCGTTGATGAACTCAACAGGAACGAAGAGGTTCACCTTCGAGGTGCGACGCAGGCGCATCAGGTCGAAGTGGGTCGGCAGGTCCTTTACAACGTCACGCTGAACGTCGCGGCAGATCACGCGCACGTCTTCCTGACCTTCCACTTTCAGGTTCCACAGAGTGGACTTGAAGCGACCGGCTTTCAGTTTTTTCAGCAGTTCGTTGAAGGGGATCTGGATGGATACGGGATCCGCATCGCCACCAAATACAACACCAGGAACCATGCCAGCACGACGTGCTGCACGAGCGGCGCCCTTGCCCGACCCCGTACGTTCTTGGCAAACAAGATCAGGAATCTGACCAGCCATGATAATTCTCCAATTTGATAATGGGGGTGCCTCCAAGGCTGTCACCCCGCGTGAAGCCGTGCGCATAGACCGGATCGGCCGATATTGCAAGTCGCAAACCGGATCAGGGCTGGCGCGGTGCCAGCTATTCCTGCCAGCGTCCGCCGAAATCTTCCGGTACCAAGAGGTTGTGGCGGCCAAGATCAGCGACGGATTTCTCGCCACACAAGGCCATGGTGGTGTCCAGCTCCTTATGCAGGACCTCCAGCGCGCGGGTAACCCCTTCCTGGCCCATCGCACCAAGCCCATAGACAAAGGCGCGTCCGATCATGGTGCCCTTGGCCCCCAGTGCCAGCGCTTTCAGCACGTCCTGACCAGAGCGAATACCGCTGTCCAGATGAACCTCAATCTGATCACCAACCGCATCCATGATTGCGGGCAGCATCTGAATTGAGCTGAGCGCGCCGTCGAGTTGGCGGCCACCATGGTTGGACACCACGATGGCATCTGCTCCGAGCTTGGCGGCCATCTTGGCATCTTCGACGTCCAGAATACCCTTCAGGATGACCTTGCCGTCCCAGAGTTCGATGAGCTTGGCGATCTTGCCCCAGTCAAGCGAGGGATCGAACTGTTCCGCAGTCCAGGCGCCGAGTGATGAGGCGTCGGAAATACCCTCCACATGACCGACGATATTGCCGAAATTGCGCCGCTTGGCGCCTAGCATTTGTAGTCCCCAGGTCCATTTGGTCATCAGATTGGCAAGGGTCTTGGGCGTGAGCTTTGGTGGGGCAGAAAGGCCGTTCTTCAGATCCTTGTGGCGTTGGCCGAGGATCTGCAAATCCAGTGTAATCACCAGAGCTGAGCATCGGGCATCCTTGGCCCGCTGGATCAGGCGGCGCACATAATCATCATCCTTCATGGTGTATAACTGGAACCAGAAAGGCTTGGTTGTGGCGTCGGCGACTTCTTCGATCGAGTTGATGGACATGGTCGACAGCGTGAAGGGCACGCCAAAGGCTTCAGCCGCGCGCGCGGCTTTGATCTCGCCATCCGCGTGCTGCATGCCCGTCAGACCAACCGGGGCGAGGGCAATAGGCATCGAAACGTCCTGCCCAATCATCTGACTGGCTGTGCTGCGCCCAGCCATATCGACGGCCACGCGCTGGCGCAGGCGGATCTTTTCAAAGTCGCTGGTGTTGTCGCGAAAGGTCTGCTCGGTCCAGCTGCCACTTTCCGCATAGTCATAGAACATCCGTGGCACGCGGCGTTCGTAGATGCGTTTCAGATCGTTGATATTGGTAATGACCGGCACGGCTTTGTCCTCACCCCTGATTTGGTAATAAATTCTTACCAATTGAGGGGCGAAAGCGCAATCCATGATCTCGACACAGCAAAAAGGCCGCACCAACCCGGCGCGGCCTCAGTAAAGGGTGTTACTGAATAATGACTTAGGCGGAATGCGCGCCATCAGCGAGGGATTTGACGAAGCTGAGGACCTCGCCCACCGGTTTGCCGGCACCGATCTGGCTGACGATGGCCGAGCCGACCACGGCGCCATCTGCAACGGATGCGATGGCTTGTGATTTTTCGGGTGTGTTGATGCCGAATCCAACGATGACGGGCAGATCTGTCTTTGATTTGATCCGGGCCACTTCAGGGCCCACATTGGTTGCTTCGGCTTCTGCGGCTCCGGTGATCCCGGTAATCGAGACGTAATACACAAATCCAGAGGTGTTTTGCAGCACGCGGGGCAGTCGTTTGTCATCTGTGGTCGGGGTCGCCAGGCGAATGAAATTCAGCCCCGCTTCCTGTGCAGGTAAACAGAGTTCGCTGTCCTCCTCGGGAGGCAGGTCCACAACGATCAGCCCATCGATGCCCGCCTCTTTGGCGTCCTTGAGGAAGGTGTCGACGCCGCGGCTGTAGATTGGGTTGTAGTAGCCCATCATGACAATGGGTGTGGTGTTGTCTACGGCGCGGAAGGCACGCGCCAACTCCAACGTGCGCTCCAATGTCATGCCAGCTTCGAGCGCGCGCTGACCGGCCAGCTGGATGGTTGGACCATCCGCCATCGGGTCAGTGAAGGGCAGGCCCAGTTCAATCACGTCCACACCCGCCGCAGGCAGGCCCTTGACCAGTTCAAGGGAGGTGTCGAAGTCAGGATCGCCCGCCATGACATAGGCAACGAAGGCCTTTTTCTCGGCGGCTTTCAATTCGGCGAATTTGGCGTCAATGCGGGTCATGATCGGGCCTTTTAGATGTGTCCGCCCCGGTGTGCCGAATGTTTCGGCGGAAATCAATCCCGTGCGCCTCATTGTCCCCACAGTGCCGCAGAAGATGCCGTTTGATGACCGGTTAGCCGTTGAATGGGACATGCCAACGCAGCAGCAGTGAATTCACCCCCGGATTGATGTCCGCTGTTGACGCGTTGGACTTATGGGTCAGAGCCAGCGACAGCGATTTGCCGTTTGCAAATTCCTTGCCGACGGCGATTGCGCTGCGAATTTCAAAGGTGGATCCCAAGTCGTTCAGCCTTACACTTTCGGTGTAGGCGCCGGGCATCACACTGGTTTCGATAAACCAGCCACGTTGCAGGTGCCATTTGCCGACTGCGCCAGCACCGATGAACAGATCGCCGGTGGTCTGCACGTCCAGCGCCGCGCCAAAGGATGCATCGAAATTGCCGCGTTGCCAGAACGCATCGTGCTGATATTCAACTGACACCAGCGCACTGTCCTCAGCGCCATCGCGGGAGAAGCTTGAATATCCTGCACCGAATATCCAGTCACCAGCCGTGGCGGGCAGGGCGTTAGCCAGCATCAGGGCGCAGGCGAAGGGGGCTGCTGTAACGAAGGTGCGTAAAGTCATATTCGTAATCTCGTGTTGGTCAGCTTGATTGAAATGATCTGCGAAATCAGGGAAATGTCCACTGTCCAATTGGCCAAATGCATCACGCCCTGTTCAAAGTAACGCGAGTGTCGCCAAATGGTTGCACCTCTTGCTGACTTTTTATGTGCTCTGCATCGGTGCCGACAATCCTAGCGGTGATCATGCAGCGCAGAGGGGCCGGTGGATTGGAGCCGAGGCGTGAGCCGGAGATGCGCGCTTGCGTCACCGCAAAATGCTGCCTAGAAGCACCTCCCAAGTGGCATCAGGAGGCCGAAATGGGCTTTAAAATGGGAATCGTGGGTCTGCCGAACGTCGGCAAGTCGACCCTGTTCAACGCATTGACGAAAACCGCATCGGCGCAGGCGGCGAACTTTCCGTTTTGCACCATCGAACCAAACGTCGGCGAAGTTGGCGTGCCGGACGCCCGGCTGGACAAGCTGGCGGCGATTGCCGGGTCCAAACAGATCATTCCGACCCGGATGACTTTTGTGGATATCGCAGGCCTCGTCAAAGGCGCCTCGCAAGGTGAAGGTCTGGGCAATCAGTTCCTGGCCAACATCCGTGAAACCGATGCTATTGCCCATGTGCTGCGGTGTTTTGAAGACGGCGACGTGACCCATGTGGATGGCCGCGTCGATCCGGTGGCCGATGCTGAGGTGATTGAGACTGAGTTGATGCTCTCCGATCTGGAAAGCATTGAGAAGCGTCGCGCCAATCTGGTGCGCAAGCTGAAGGGCAATGACAAGGAAGCGCAGCAGCAGGATCGCCTTTTGGCGGACGCGCAAGCAATGCTAGAGGAGGGGAAACCCGCCCGTCTGGTTGAGGTCGACGCCGAGGACGCCAAGGCCTGGAAAATGCTGCAGCTGCTGACCACCAAACCAGTGCTCTACGTCTGCAATGTCGGTGAAAGTGAGTCCGTCGAAGGCAATGAATATTCTGCCAAAGTGGCAGAGATCGCGGCCGCCCAGGGCAATTCCCATGTGATTATCTCCGCCCAGATTGAGGAGGAGATCAGCCAGCTGGAGCCGGAAGAAGCTGAGATGTTTCTCTCTGAAATGGGGCTGGCCGAAGCGGGTCTGGATCGCCTGATCCGTGCAGGCTACGAGCTATTGCATCTGGAAACCTACTTCACCGTCGGCCCTAAGGAGGCCCGCGCCTGGACGATCCGCACAGGTACCGCGGCACCGCAGGCGGCAGGCGTCATCCATGGCGATTTCGAGAAGGGTTTCATCCGGGCAGAAACCATCGCTTATGAGGATTTCATCGCCCACAACGGTGAGCAAGGCGCCAAGGAGGCGGGCAAAATGCGCGCCGAAGGCAAGGGCTATGTCGTGAAGGACGGCGACGTTCTGCACTTCCTGTTCAACACCTGATCACTTGCAGAATTTAGACAACGCTCAATGCCCGTCTTCTAGCGAAGGCGGGTATTTTGTTGAGAGAGTTGTCGTCTATTCCTGAAAGTGGCAGGCTTGAGTTATCGCTAACGAAAATGCTAAACCCTCACGATTAAACAGTCGGAAGGATAAAAATGACAAAGCTGATCATCGACACGGATCCCGGTATTGACGATGCCATGGCGATTTTCTACGCAGCGGCAGCGCCTGACATTGATCTACTGGGGCTCACCACGATCTTTGGCAATGTGACCACCAAAACCGCGACCCGCAACGCGCTGCGCCTGCTGGAAGCTGCTGGTCTGGACCTGCCCGTTGCGCACGGCGCAGAAACACCGCTCGTACTGCCGCCCTTCACGCCTTCGGCCCATGTGCACGGTGCCGAGGGTTTTGGTGATATCCCGGCCAAGACTCCAAAGGGGCAGGCCCTGGACGAGGACGCGGCTGATTTCCTGATCCGCATGGCGCGTGAACACAAGGGCGATCTGGTGGTTTGCCCGATTGGTCCATTGACCAACATTGCCCACGCGATCCAGCGCGACGCTGAGTTCGCAAAGAACGTGAAACGCATCGTCATCATGGGTGGCTCGCTTGAGGAGGGTGGAAATATCACTCCGCATGCAGAGGCCAATATCTATCATGATCCCCATGCGGCTGATGTTGTCTTTGGCTCCGGTGCGAAGGTTGAAATGGTGGGCCTTGATGTGACCCACCGTATCCTGTGCACCAAAGACGATTTCTCCGCTATAGCGGCGACGTCACCGGAATTGGGTGGCATGCTGCAGGAAATGTCGGTCTTCTATTTGCATTTCTACGAAACGGTTGGAAAGTTCGACGGCTGCTCCCTGCATGATCCTGCTGCGGTCATCGCCTGTACCCATCCGGAGTTGTTCACTGCACGTGCGGTGGCAATGGAAGTGTCCTGCGAGGGCGAGACATCGGGCGAAACCCGCCTCGCCTCTGACAGCGCCCGCCAGCCCATCGATGTCTACATGGGTGTTGACGCAGACGCTGTGAAATCTCTCTTCCTGAAGCGGCTTGCCATCCTGCCGTAAGCAGTGAGAGCGGGCCCCGCAGATCATTACAAACAGAGTAATATATCGCCCCGCCGCATCACATCGCGGTGGGGCGATACTGGTTTTGGATCTCCGACTGAACGCGCGGAAATTTTTTCCCAAAAAGCGCATTTCGCCCTTGTTCTCAGCTTGGTTGCGCTGATAGACGGGTCAGCGGAGACGTGGCCGAGTGGTCGAAGGCGCTCCCCTGCTAAGGGAGTAGGCCCGGAAGGGTCTCGAGGGTTCGAATCCCTTCGTCTCCGCCACCTTCATCTTTATTCCTTTGATTTCAGGGGGTTAGATTTGAAATTGGCGAACCGACCAGATGGGTTCGCCAAGTTTCCGTCATTTCTTTTTTCCGAACTTCTTCGCCATTTTCTTGATTCCACTATCTGCTAACTTAGCACGGTCTGCGTCTCGAGTGTAGCGCTCCACCTCGGCCATCGTTTTGTGTCCAGTAACTGCCATGATTTGGTGCGGTGTAGCACCTGCTTCAGCTAATCGACGAGCAATGGCTTTGCGAAGCCCATGTGAAGAACATTCGGGGAGCCCGGCCGCGTTGCACCATTTCCGCATATCTTTGCCCAGTCCTTTCTCAGAGCGTTGAAGGCCTGATTTCGTTTGGAGAAACGTGGCGTTCGCTTTTGGGATGGCATCCAATACGCGCTTCAGGGCCGGAGCAATCGGTATACTTATTTCCATCCCTTTGGATTGCGCCGTTTTCTGGCGGACATATATCAGTCGTCCCCGTCTGATGTTGGAAGGCCCCAACTTGACAGCATCAACGCGAGCGGCACCAGTGTATAGCATCAGTGTCATAGCTGTGTGGGGGACAGAGCCAGGTTGATGGTGTGTAAAGAAGGTCGCGATTTCCGTTTCAGTCCAGGTATGGAAGCCCTTTGTCTTGGCTTTGATGGGCTTGATATGGTCCACCGGATTGTCGTCTCGCCATTCCAGCTCGATAGCCTCCTGAAAAAGCACTTTCAGCCTTTGTCGCAGCTTCTTGGCCGCCCATGGTGTTTTGGCTTTTCGTTCGAGGATCTCCTTAATGTGGCGCCTGCTAACCGTGACAGCGGACAAATGCCCGTAACCCTCTCGAAATTCTTCGAGAATCCCTCTGTATGTCGCTTTTGTTGCCACGCTAAGGCCCTGAAACTCGACCGTCGCGTAGTAATGCGCAATCAGTGCTGAAATGGACCGAGGAGGTGGCGTGAAGCGTGCGCTGGATATTGGTTCCCCTGCTTCGGCGGCTTTGTAGCGCCGACGGAATTCTGAGGAGTCATACTCCCTCCCCAACTCGGTGGACTTGCCATATTTGTCTCGATGCCTCCATCGCCGTTTACCATGGCGGTCGATATACGCGGATGCACGTGGGAATTTTTTAGGAGCCTTCGCCATCAGTTCAGCTCCAGCACTTTATCCCATTCATTTGGTGTGAATGGAGTATCGGCGCCGCCGATAATGATCTTGAGCCCGGCACGAGGATCAATCTCGATCCTCTCTATATCATAACCAGCGTCTCGAGTTGCTTTCAGAGCGCGTGAAATTTCGGCTTGAGTGATGCTCGCTCTTCTATTGGCCATGCAGTCATCCTTGTCATGGCGCTATCGGGCTGCGTTCTGCGGGATCCCCGCAATAGCAACTCAATAGTGCGCAATTTTCGCCCGAACCGCCGAACGCGGTTGGGTAACAAGATGGCTGAATGCCGTAGTTGAGCCTCTGCTCGCCCTACAGGTATTCAGAGCAACAGAGGATGTCAAGGCTGTATGTGAAAAATATCATTTGTAATCAGTATATTGGCCAATTTTTGCATTTCCAAAGCCCAAAAGTAAAAAAAGTTCCTGGATAGCAAAAGTGTTTCGTTTGGACTGGCGTCGACGCTGAGAACCTCCTCCTCTTTTGGCGGAGGAAGCAGAGTGTCTTAGTTCGCCAAATGTCGGATTTTCTTTGCTTTGATTGAGTATGTGTTTTGTAGGTTCAACATGATAACTACTTGAATTCTATCACATGTTGCAGTCCCTCCGCTTCTGCCAAGAGAGCATTTTGTGTATATATTTCAAATAATTAGGAAATGATCTGTCTAACCTCGAGAAAAGTTCGCCATTTCCGCAAAGAGATTTGCGACGCTCTCAGTTTACAAAGTCGATATGTCGTTTTGAGAGACGCGAGCGGAGGCGCCGCGTAGCGGCTAACTCAAGTTCTTAAGAAGCAGAGCAATGCTCTTTCTTTCTTGGACTATGTGATCAGGTTTGCGGTCTTCAGGGGTGTCGTGATGAACCCCGCGAAAACCCCAAAGCATGATCACATCAAAACTAAGCGCCGGAAAGGAGAAGAAAGGCGCCCTTGAAGCCAGTCACGCTCGGTCGATTGGCATAGCACCGGAGGATTCCCATGTGCATTTTTCCCCTGAACCCGCTCCGCGAAATCCAAGACTTTACCTACCAGCACGATCAGGCTCTTCAGAGCGCATCCCTCGTCCTCGCTGGTCAGTTTGCGTTGAAACGCACCCAATCTCTGCTGGATGAAATTCGCAGTGCAAATGCGATGACCCGCCGTCTTCAGAGCGGCGTCGTCGAACTACACGAGCTGCTGTCGCTCTACTACGTGCACGACGAAAATCGTATCGAGGCGGCATACTTCGCGGATCTGGATCCCAGCGATCCGTATGTCGAAGAAATCTGCCTCCTGACAGAAGCTCTGACCGACCTTCTGTATCGCATCGACTGCGACCCCGGACAGCCGCTCTCTGACTATCTCCTTGCTGCCTAAAGCAGTGTTTCCGGTCGGCACTGCATACGCCGACCGCTTGAGAATTCAGCCTCCTGCTGGGTTCACCAAAACGGGCAGAAAAAGGAGACCGACTATGTCCCGCGATAAAATCGAAGAAATGGCATATCATTGCCTCGTGACTGGCCATGATTTTGCCAAGGCCATCGAGCTACTGGAGCTTCCGATCAAACCATCGTTCGACCTCTCTTACCGAAGCCTTCTGGGGAAGCTGAAGAACGGCGATATTCTGGGGAAATCAGATCTGTTCACAGTTGACCAGGTTGGCGACATACTTCGAGCTGAAATGAATGCGATGAGAACTGGCTATGGTGATCGCGCGTTCGAATGCTACACTGACGAGGACGTCATCTTCGACCGTGATCTGGAACTGATGCGGCGGGCCGTTGTCTGCATCAAATGCCTTACTTCCGCCAATCGGGCCCTGCGCGATCTTTCGAACGCTCGGCGGTGGGCAAGTTCATTGGAACAGCACAGAAGTTGAGTTTTCGAAACCTGGAACACTTCATAATATTTCTGCATTGGGCAGCATGATTACTGTGGCCCGCATTGCTGGGATCAAACAATCACGATCATTGGTTGATCCCAGCATTTCGGTTTCGTCTCAAAGCGACCGCTGAAGGGAGGCGGTCCTGCCGGCAGATTGAGGGACCAAAACTGAGCAGTTCTGGTCTCTGTGGACCGGCCATGAGACCTGCTCACTGCTGTAGGAAACTTAGTTCAATGAGCGTTGCGCACGGGTGTATTTTCTTCCAACAACAAAGTTGGAACCATCCAATTCGGGCGCGATCTTTGAGGTAGTAAAGATGATTTGATGAGGTGTTTTGGCTTTCGACGACAAACTGACGAGCTGACGCTGGAAGTTCCAAGATCTCTCCTCAACCATCCCCTTGTCTTCAACATTGTCGAACAACATCCAGCGAGGCAAGTTGAAGCCCTTGTCTATCAGAGAGGCGTTCAACATTGCCGCCGCAAAACTGTTCTTCAGAACCACCATACCGCTGGCACTACCTGCACGGTTTTTTTCGCCGTTAATTGCGATCCAATCACCTGCAAAATTGAAGCTCACATGATCAATGTCTCCGAAGTCGCTATGTTCCGCCATATCCAAGTCCAGAAGCTTCTTGGCCTCTTTGGATATCAGCGAGTATGCCTTGGTTTTGCGCAACCCCTGACTTCGCTCAATGGATTCAATTTCTTTCTTTAGGCGTGTGAGCTGATTTTTAAGATCATCCTTGGCGGTCGAGGCAGCTTTAATTTTTGCTGCTATTTCAAGGCGCTTTTGTAAGCCTTCAAGTTCGCTGTCAATAAATCCAATCTTCCGACTCAGTTCCGCGATCTCTGCCTCTCTACCACTTGAGGGACCGGAGCGAACAAACTCCATTGTGGCTGAAGCCTTCTGCAGGGATCTCTTAGCTACGCGAAGCGCAGATTTTTTTTCAGTGAATTCAGATTTCCGCGCGGCTTGCAGCGAGAGTGACTCTCGCAACTGCATCTGAAGGTCCAATTTCACGGCCAGGGTTCTTGAGTCATCGTCCTCTTTTGATCGCGGCGTATTGCACAGCTGGCAATGGCCTATCGGCTTTTCGGTTACCGGTGAGAAGCATGAAGGGCAGAGTTCGAAATCCAAATGACCCAGAGCTAAGAAGGTTTCTGACGCAGCTTCAAAGTCGCGCAGAGATTGTCTCAGGTGGTCAACAAATTGGTCCGCATCTGAAATCTCATATGAAAGCGTCTCAATCTGCTCCTCAAGGTTGCTGACCGTCTTGCGTGCCGCGTTGTAGGATCTCGCTGCGTCCTTCCTGTTTCTCTCAACCTCTGGCAGTCGGCCCTCACTCGCCGTCGTAGCCATCAAGCTTTCGATTACACCGAGAAGAGTTTTCCGCTCTTTCTTTGTTTTCTCCATAGCAAGTTCAATATGCTCAGTGAGAACCTGTTCTCCGTATCCCGATGCAACCGCTACCAAGCTTTTGTATTGTGCGTTCGCGTCGTCATACCTTTTCGATACCTCGCGTAGTTTGAGCTGCTTTTCAAAGAGGTCATATCCGCCGACACCTGATAACAGGTCGCCAACAGCTTGGCGAGTTTGCCAAGTGTCAAAGCTTTCGACCCGAAAAATCCTCTGAACTGGTGTTAGCTGGTCAACATACAGCAAGCGCAAGATTTGATGCATAGTGATGTTGCTTGAGCCGTCGCTGATGGCTTCTGGCAAGCCCATGGCTCTGAACAATATTTGACTAAAACTATACCCTTGTTCCGTGCGTTTGTATGGCTGTGTCTGCCAGCTGTCCTCACCACTTTGAAGCGCGTCCGTCATGCTCCCAAAAAAGATATCCATGGGACGGCCACTTTTTTCAGATCTATCACGGCGAAGCGTCATCTTCCCTGCGGGAGTGGTTATCTCGAGAATAGTCTTTTCTGCACGAGATGCAGACGGCTTCCATTCTCGAAGATCTCCTCCAAGTCCAAAAAAAATAAAGTCGGCAATAGTCGATTTGCCGCCCCCATTCGAGCCATGGATGATGTTCACACCTTCATGGAACTTCTCATCAAACAAAACCGAGCTTCCTCGTGTTACGAGCAAACGATCAATGCGAAGTCTTGCGTTCATTGAACTGGCCCCCTTGCTGGAATTCCGGCCCGTTTGATTAACCCGGACTTACCACTGAAAGGGATTTTGGCGATGTCTTGGGTCAAGAAATTCAATAGTTTCTTCTCTTCATGGCTTTGTTCACCAGCTCTACGAACGAGAGTAGGAGGCACCAAGTCAACATCGAGTAACGCGTTTTGACTCTCCAAAGCGTCACGTTTGAGCAGCCCTCTTCCCGCGAGTTGCTTTAGGGCGGTTGACTGGAAAACCTGGAGGTCTTGCCAAACTGAAGCAGTGCCTGGAAGGCGCACAAAGTTTTTTTCGGGTCTTGTGATCTTCAGATCGCGAAACTTGGCTTTTTCTTCAGTTGGTAACGAGAGCCTGTGGAGGAGCGGTGGGTATAGAAAATACATATCGAGAATGCGCAGTTTCCCAATTGGCAGGCTTTGCCGACACGCGAGCAGTAGAGAAATCACTCGAAATGCACAGTGATATGGGTCACGCGAGGAGTGCCAAATTCTAAATTCAGTCATTGTCCCAAGCCAAATGACAATTGCCAGCAAGGTAATAGAGAACTTCGTCTACATGCTTAGCGGTGATTTCGTGATCCTTGGTAGAATGAAGCTCAACGCATGGATTGATCACTTTTTTCTGGATTTCCTCATCTATGTCTTCTGCATTACCAGATTCCGCGATGACCCTTGAAACATGCCGCTTGTATCGAGAATCCACGTCAGACATCAGCTTCGTGTATCTGGTTATTGCTGATGGTTGAGCAATTCGGCTTCTCAATTCCATCGCAAACCTTTCTTTTTTCCCTCGTGCATCGCGCGATAGATAGGCTCGATTGGCATCCTTGAGTTTGGTTTCTAAGTCTCTTCTGTCATCCGTGGCCGCCGTGGTAAAATACTCATAATCGCTCATGATTACCGATGGCTGTTCTGCATTCTCGGTTTCACCATTTTGACTGGATGAGGCAGGGATGCAGGGGTTAGGTTGTCCTCCATCGTTAATAGGAGGGCCGACTTTCCCAAGGATCTTTCTGATGGTTGCACAAACAGATTTGTAGACTTTCGCTTCCCGGTCCTTGGGCTTGCAAATTTTTGCATGGTCGGCTTCTACGGCAACGGGTTCGCTCGCAAGCACGCCAGGGTTACCCGTGACTTTATCGACCACCATCACGCCCCAAGTTTTCTTCGTTTCGTAGTAGGATTTCACAACGATATCGCTTCGGGACATGGCGCCCTTGAAGTGGCTGTTTAAGTCTATCAGGGCATCGTCAGAGTATCGAAGCTGTTTTGCCTGTGTGCTTGTGAAGTTTTTGAGGATCGCATCTATGGATGAAGACAGTTGCGATCCCTGATGAGGAGTGCCCAAAAATACAAAACCTCGAATAGAGCTGGCGAGTTCATTAAAGTCCGTGTCCAGAGAATCCTCGCATTTCCGGAGCAACTGTTTGGCGATCAACCCGCCCAGGCTGTGACATATGAGTAGCAAATTTGGCGCCGGATGCTCCCTGCTGATCAACTCGTCTGCCATCATTGTCGCGATGTCCTGTAGCGACGCTCCGCCACCCGAAAGAAATCCCGCAAATTTTGTAGAGTCGTATCCGGCAACGTATACTCGGCACTCAGGAAAGTCGGAGGCAATCCACTTCGGCCAGAAGGTTTTGGGGTCTCGTTGCCAAGTTTTCTCAATGTCACCACCAAGACCGTGGATATATACAACGTCCAAAATTGGGGCTTGTTCGGTCTCAGCTGAGCATTCGGGAAAAACTTGTTTCAATTCATTGCTCTGTGTTGATTGAATTCTTGGATCAGAGGATAGTCAGAAGCTCCCTCTGCGCAACCAGTAATTGTTTCGCGAAGAGAAAATAGTCAAGTTTTTCGGCTCGCCTTGTCCTGGGTGACCTTTGAAATCCACCACCGCAAGATATGCAGATTAGGATACCGCTATTGTCTCACCGCCTGGAAAGTTCCGATCATCGTTTTTTTAGCAAATTATGTGGCTGGGTAGGGCAGTTGCTTGCCAGCCGACGTCATTGCAGAACTCCCTCTTGAAGCCTGACTACCCCTATTCCTTCTACACTTAGGCGACGCGGATACCCTTCGCTGCGGCGATCATGAACGTCCCGAATGCGCTGCCTGTGGACCTTTGTCGAAGGTCGTGCCAATGGCGGCTGGGGCGTGCTCTTTCAGCCTGTCATGCGCTTTTCTTTAGCTTGGCTTTTCCAGCACAGTCAGGGAAGCGGACACAGCCGAGAAATGCTCCAAAGCGGCCGCGCCGTTCGACAAGCCATCCTGCTTCACAACTGGGGCAAGCCTGCTGGGTCTCCCCGCAATCAGTGCAAACAAGTTCTCCCTTGGTCTGGGAATGGATCGGAAGGCCGACACCGCAGGCCGGACAAGCCGACATGCTGCTGCCGCACAGCTTCACGTGCTCGCAGCGATACCAATCGCGACCGTCCTTTCCGGCCATATGTAGCAGACGCCCACCGCAAGCCGGACAGGTGTGGGTATGCTTTTGAGCATCCAAAGGCACCACTACGCCGAACTCAGGTTCACTCATCAGCTCTTCGACGAAGACGGAGGGGCGGGCCTCGGAAGCGAGTATGGTCACAGTCCGACGGGCCCGGGTCACGGCGACATACATGACTCGCCGCTCTTCGGCATTTTGGTATGGCTCGGCCTCGGGCGATACCAGGCCGAGCAGAGGGTCGTCGACGATCATGGACGGAAAGCCCATCCTTGCGTTGTCGGCTCCGAGGATGATGACGTGATCGGCCTCCAGGCCTTTCGATGCATGGATGGTCTTGAAGTTGATCGTCGCCCCGGGGTTCTGACGCTGGAGACGCTCTATATCGGGCCTCAGGAAACGATACCGCCCGAGGATAAGGATGGACGGCTTCCGGCCTTCTTTACCTTCAGTGGCGGCAAGAGCGGCCACTGCGTCGCTCAAGGTCTTCTCCCCGTTGTCGCGGCGCGTCCAAGCGATCCTGATCGAAGGTTCGTCAGTTTTGCCTGCCGGTATCACCGTTTTGGTGATCTGAGCGGGGTTACGAAGAACGAAGCGACGGGCGGCCAGAGCGATCTTGTCCACCGACCGAAAGGTTCGACCGAGATCGACGGTGCGATGGACTCCAGTAGCCCCTGAATAGGTGCCACCGAATTCCGCTCCAAAGTTGCGCATGATGTGGATATCCGACCCGGCAAAGCGGTAGATCGACTGCCAATCGTCGCCGACGGCAAACACCTTGGCATCGGAGTGCTGGCGTTTTAGTGCCTGAATCAGCCTCGCACGACCTGTCGAGATGTCCTGAAACTCGTCGACGAGGATGTGGCGGAACGGGCTCTGGTAGCGCCCGCTCTCGACGAACTCCGTGGCGCGGTTCACCATGTCCTCGAAGTCGATGCGGTCGCCAAGGCGGGACTGATACTCGCGAAAGACCGCGCCGAAAATCTTGAGGAAGGCCTCCGCCCGCTTGCCCAACTTCAGTGTTTGCGCCTTGTCGGAGCAATCCTCGACCCGATAGCCACCGTTCTTAAAGTGTCGCAGGAAGGTGCCCATCAGCGAAGTGAAGCTGTCCACCACCCCGACCTCGGCCACACGATCGTAGATCTCAATGTCTGGGATCGGCCGCAGCGTGACATGTGGTTCGAGCTTTTCGGCAAGTGCCTCAAGCAGCCTGTCATCTTCACGCTCCCAACTGTAGGTTTCCACCAGAACCGTCTCGTGCTCGGCATGGACCTGCCGTTTCCAGTCCATGCTTTCGAGGTATTCATCGCGATCGACGTAAGGCGCCGTAGACAATTCCTCCACGCCGTCCCTGCCGCGTTTCTTACGCACGCCGAAATGCTCGATGTAGACGCTGCTCTCTGTTAGCCGGAAGTCGGGCAAGTAGGTGCGGCGCCCAGTCTTCTGGAGTTTGTGCTCGTAGCTCGGCTCATATTCGTAGGCGATGCCGTTCCGGAACAGCCAGTTGGCGATCAGCAGCTCTTCAAAGCTATTCACCATCTCACCTTGCAGCGTCCGCAGGTTGCGACTTTCGATTTGCGCATACCATTCGTGCTTCGTCTTGAAATCCCACTCTGTTGGGAAGTCGTCGAAGAAACCGGCGAACCAGCCGATCACTGTCTGCGCGATATCGCTGGCGGTCGCCACGACGTGCCGGAGGATCTCCTTCATGAGCGACAGAAACGCCTTGTCGTCTGTCGCCGTCGGCGCCAACGGTGGCTTCTCGCCTTCTACCTCACCGATGATCTCATAGGCCAACGCATGGAAGGTTCGTGCTGCCACGGGGACTCCGCACCTGGCTTCGATGCGCTCCGACATCTCGGTCGCCGCGTCTTTCGCGAAGGCAAGCAGCAGGAGCTCACTTGGCTTTCGTATCTCCGCCTTCACGAGGTAAGCAGCCTTAGCGGTGATCACGCTGGTCTTACCCGATCCGGCGCCAGCCAGAACGAGAGTCGCGTCTTCGTCGACAACGACGGAGAGCCGCTGTTCCGGCGTCAGCGGCATGGACTCGACTGTGTCGAAGAAATCCTTCCAAAGAAGCAGTTGAGACTCCACGAACGCCTCGATTGACGCGTCCCGGACAGCATTCGGATCGGATGCAAACGCCGTGATTGGGGCAATTCGGGACATCACTTTTTTGCCGACGGCATCCGCATTCAGCTTAGACAACACGCGGCTGTTTAGGTCGGCAGCATCGCGAGCCAACGGCGCTACGTGGCACGCAGCTGGGTAAGCATCCGACACCTTGAGTGCATCGAGCGCTTGAAGGATGCGACGGACTGCGACGTCCTCCTTTTCCAGTTCCTCCCGATTGAAATCAGTCCAGGCGGTTGCAGCCGCATCTGCGAATTTCTTGGCCGCAGTCGTATCCACCGCTGGCAAGGTCAGGTTTCGACCGCCCCCGAGATCGAGCGAGAGCGATGACGAGAGAAGGCCCTTCTTCACCGACGGGCATGTCGATATATCTTCAAGCCCTATCCAGGGCGAACCAGCCCCGCGTGCCGCGATACCCTTTTCTTGCAAAGTCAGGGATCTTGGGTGCCGGCCCAGAGGGTCAACCAGGAACCCCAGGAAGGATTTTGAGACGAGGTTCATGTGCACCGAATTGTCAGTTTTTTCTAAGGTGTAGCAGATATTGGGCAGCTGGGAACCTTGTGGGACGCATTTCTGGCGCGAATGGACGGCTACTTTGTTCATTCATGCCTGACAATACTCTTGAACCGAGCGAGCGGCTGGTTGGGGAACGATCTTTCGCTGCAGGTGCTTTGACTTCGTGCAGGACCAGCGAAAGCGGCCGTTCAGTTCGGGATTGTCCAATTCGTCAATGCTGCGTTGCCCACCAACGCCTACAATACGCAGGTAGTGACATTTGCAATGTTTAGAGATCTTTCTCGATAACGACGCATAATTATCGCGATTCTCGCCATAGCCTGTGCTCGTCACGTATGCGCGCTTCTATCCCTTGCAAAATCTCTTCGTATTCAAAATCAGCTGGGCTTTTGGCTGCAAGTTCTGAAGCTAAAGCAAGCGTTTCCCAGGCGAGGTAATCATGGAAAGGATTGAGTCCCATTACATTTCCCAAAGTCCCATCGCTTGCGCTTGGCGCCGCGATCAGCTTTGCACCGAGGCCAATGGCATCATCCATACTCCAATCTGATACAAAAAGAAGTAATGCGCAAAGCGCCAGCAAGGGAACCGGCGCTCCCTGAAACCGATAGTATTCAGGTGGCGTCTTTTTCTTTTTGGGAAAGTCGGAGTTTTTGGCGAAAAAACAAGCAAATTCTACATTTTTTTCGTAGAATGGTTTCAGCACTGATCTATCGAAGATCTCCTGATCAAAGTGCTCTTCCGACAGTGTTTTTGCCCGACTAAAGGCGCGCGGAAAATGAGACGTTCTCCTCTTTTCAAAAAGCCACTCCAAGAGGACAAAATGATCTTCTGTGAACTGTAGCTTCGCGGCCTCTTGCCAGTCAAAATTGGGCATTTCGGCATGGCTGGGATGGAATGGCCAACGGCGATGGTATGGGTGGCTGGATAGTTTTTCCATCCATTCGATAGCCTCAACCGTTGCTGACACGCGAACACGTGTCTCGGATTTCAAGTCAAAGAACCATTGGCGCATGCCTCGGATCGCCTCCTGATCAAAGATCCCGTTCTCTATTCCTTTGCAGACAAGGCCTCGAACAAAACGGGTTTCAGCGCTGCGATCCGTCGCAAAGTTGATCAGGGGGTCTTTCGATTCCTTGGACGCTTCAGCGTTAAACTCACATAATTCGTGGTGGGCATCCTGCCCATTTGGCCCCGTGAACCTGAAATGAGGTTGGCGAATTTTTGTCGATGTTCCCTGCGCCTCAGACTGTTTTACAATCTGTGCGCCACAGGCACCGCAGGAAGCGCAAGCCACATCAACCCGGATCTGCTGTCGTTGCTCAGGTGTGAGGGCATCAATCGAAGCGGCACCCATCAACTCCAAGAGCTGCTCCGGGTCGAGTTCTCTGGCAAAACGTGATGAAAAAGCGGTCTTTGGCAGTTGAAATAACGCCCCTCAAAATTCGACTTAAACGACCTTTAACAGTGGTCTGTAATAAAACGCCTCTGAAATAAGGTTCCAAGGCCTGCTTTTCCCGATACAGAAAACTCCTGTGAGCAGGCCGCTTTGGGTTGACTTGGTATCCGCTAAGGCTGCGGCACTTTGCTACAATGCCCCAACAGAGAAGGCTGCTTCAAGCCGATCATGACAATTTAGATATCAACATCAGTATGCTCCTTGATTTTCTTCTTTATGAAGCCTTTGGCCAGGGCCTTAAGTAGGTCGAAGGTGAAGCTCCCGGCTGCTGCGGCTCCTTTTTTGGTCTCTGCCCATATTTGGTCGTCGCGAACACTATCGAGGAAGTCGCACCCTTCCCAGGTCAGTGATCGGAATTTCTGCCAGTGCGGATTGCCGCTGACCGACTTGTAGAGCCCAGCATCAAGGAGAAGTTCGAGGTGTGCCGAGATCTCGCTGCAATCCACCCCTTCAATATGCAGCGTCCCTTTACCCCTTAGATCATGGTGTCCGTTGGGCAAGTATTCAAGTTTTTCTAACTCCAAAAGAACGTTGCGAATGACGTCCATATCTCTTTTCATATCGGATCAATCCTCGATTTGCTTCATTTCTGCCATCAAGAACGGCCTTACAGTCCAATATCAGCTATATGAAAGCCGCGCAGCGGTGGACTTCATGATGGTCGGCAGTTCTGGGTTGGCAGTAGTGTTCAGAAGGCTAAAGCCGCTGACACTCGTCAGGCCTTTGGAATTCACTCGTTCACTTTGTGAACCCGAGATTTAACTCTCAGAAGTTTTGCTCTGACGGCGAGTTCTGCGGGCAGTTTTCGTTCGGACAAGAGGATCGCGCGCACGTCTACCTCAACCGGCAAGCGCGTCGCCCGGACTACCTCCCGATACTTTACGCATTGATAGATCCCGCGACGGAGGTCGTCGTCGCTCGACAGGCAAGACTTTACTTCGACAACCGCGAACTCCTCTCCCCTCGTGAAAAGGACGTCGACCCGGTCGCCGGACAGCAGGTCGTTCTCTACCTTTCCCTTGAACCCTTGCGGAAGACCGATCGCACTTGGATTATTGCACGCCCATTCCTTCAGCCGTTGGTGCTGTTCGCTTTCTCCCTTGCCTCGCGGAAACATAGTCTCGGGCGGCTTGCCGTCCTGCTCCCTGAATTTTTTTTGCTCCAAATTGACTGGCCGACCGCCGAACGCCTTTTGGAAAACCCGATCCCAGTCTTTGTAATTCCTGACCGCCTCGCGGATGTCCCTCACGACCTGAAGCTTTTGGTCTTGATCCAGGCCTTCCCATTTACTGCCTCGTTTCGAGCGCCAAAGATGATCATGATACCAAGCAAAGCCGGTCCCAGGGATCCCTGACGAGCGGGTTACCAATGCGTTGATTGGAGGGGCGTCTTTCGCAACGGACATAATTTCGTTCATCATTTTGCCCGCAACGCCCCCTATGTGAAGACTAAAGATTTTCGACGTCTTCAACTCGCGTTCCAACATCTCGGCGGTTTCACCGTATGTGACGAACGGCTCATCCATGGTTTCCAGCTTATTGAGGATGAGGGCGAGCAGGTATGGCGCTCCCTTCCAATCAAGCCACTTCCGCTCGTATGCCATTCTGCCCCTTTTCAATTGTTTACGCGGATTAACTCACATCGAAGAAAAGAAGGAAAGGTGTCGCATAAATGCGGCGGGATCCATGATTTTGCTACAGAGGCACCCGCCTGGCGGCTTTGAGGAACCCCCATGTGCAGCTTAGATTGCGAGAGACAGGCAGCTACCGAAGGAGAGCGATACCACTGTCGGCGAGATCTTCTTGATTGGCGGCTTGGGTGTATAGCTGCACCATTGACAGGTCGAGATGCCCGGTAATCGCCATGATTTCGTGCGCTGTGCATCCAGCTTCAGCGAGTCGCCGCGCGATTGCCTTTCTAAGGCCATGGCTTGAGCAATTTGGCAGCTCGGCTTCATCGCACCAGGTGCGCATGTAGTTCCCCAAACCTCCTGGCGAACGTTGCTTTGCATTGGAAAGCTCTAAGAAAGTACTTTTTACACTTTGGAAGCGATTTTAGGAGTGTTTCCAGGTGTGGGTGAAGCGGAATGTCAATCAGAACTCCATTGCTATTCTCGGTTTTCTGACGTCGATACCGAAGACGTCCTTCCACAACGTTCTGGGGTCCCAATTTAACGACGTCGACCCGGGCTGCTCCCGTATAGAGCATGAGGTTCATCGCAGTGTTGGCCAGTGTTCCAGCCGGGTGTCGCGCCTCAAACCTGGCAATTTCAGCTTCGCTCCACGTGTGGATGTTCTCCTTTTTTTCCGCAAAAGGCTTAGTCTTGTCTGCAGGGTTATCATTTCTCCATTCATAGTCCATTGCGAGTTCAAACAAACACTGCAGCAGTAGAAGCAATTGATTGGCGATACTCGGGGTATTGTGAAGGTCATTTAGAATCTTGCGAACGTGCCGTAACTTGATCGTAGCTGCAGACTTCTCACCATATTCGGCAAGAAAGCTCTCGAGTGTGCGCCGGTATTTTTTCCGGGTCGAAGCCGCCAGTTTTTCATAAGCAGATGATTGATAATACTTCTCAGACAGCGAATAGAAGCTGTGCTTCAGAACGCGGCGCTCTGATTTCGGCCTCTCGACATCGGAAACAGCGTCCTCATAACGTCGAAGAAATTCCTTGGACGCATAGTTGGTCCCGAGCTCTATTGAGAGACCTTTTTTCCGATATCTCCAACGACGTTTTCCATGGCGATCGAGATATGAGCTTGCGCCTGGAAACTGCTTTTTCACCTTCCTGCTCATAGGAAAAATTCCTCTTGAGCATTCAGTGCGATTCCAGTCTCTTTGTCGGAAATATTCCGAGGTGCAAGGTTCACCAACTCGGAAATTTCTTTTGGCGCGCTATGGTGCAGTTCTTGACCGGTTCGCCGGTCTAAGTGTTTGAACTTGTTGGAACGTGTTTGTCCCTTCGTCTCCGCCATACATACATCTGAATGCTATTGCGAATAGGCGCTAGCCGCACCTCGAGGCAGGCGCGCTTGGGCTGTTGCTGACGCGTTTGTTGAGCGCTATCCGTAACCTTGCAGGTTGTGGTATGAGGTCGCTTTGAAAAAGAATATTCTGATCGTCGGAGGCTCTTCGGGTGTTGGTCTGGAACTGGCCCGACACTATGCCTGCGAGGGGCATCGCGTTACGATTACTGGGCGGGTTGATCCGGGGTGCGCTGGCGTGCAGTTTCACGCGCTGTCGATCACCGATGATGTTGCAGACTTAACCGCACAGCTTGATGAATTGGCAATTCAGCTTGGGGATGTGCAAACTCTGATTTATTGCGCCGGATTTTTGCAGCGCGGATCGATTTCTCTGCTGGAGGATGCGGCGCTTTCGCAGATGACAAATGTCGGGCTGCTTGCACCGATGATGGTGATCCAGCGCCTTGTTCGGCAGGCATCGGGCCCGCTCAAACTGATGTTGGTGACCTCCAGCTCGCAATATAAACCGCAGCCCGAAATGCCCGCTTATTGCGCGGCCAAGGCGGGCTTGGGAATGCTGGGCGCAGCGCTGGTCCGGGGCGAGGGGATTGGCAAGGTGCTGGTTGTGGCGCCGTCCGGTATCCAGACGAAGTTCTGGGCTGGCAGCGGCGCGGATACGTCGACCATGCTGGAACCGGGTTGGGTCGCGCAGCAGATCGTTGCCCTGTCCAGTGGTGCGTTCAAATACAAATACGCCAAGCTGCTGCGCCAGCCGCCCAGTGTGGAGTTGGTCGAGCACCTGGACAATAATTTCCAGCCGATCACTCCCTGACGGCGCTCAGGGTGGGACGATCAGGCCAGCTGTCTGAGACTCTGGATCACATGATCGATCTGCGCAGCGTTCAGATGCGGGCCGATAGGCAGGCTAAGCACTTCCCGTGCCAAGGTAGCCGCCAGCGGCAGCGCCTCATCCGTCAGGCTCATATCGCTGTAGGCTGCCTGAGCATGCGGAGGGATGGGGTAGTGCACCAGTGTCTGAATGCCGACCTTCGCCAGATCGGCCGCGAGCCGGTCCCGCTCCGGGTGACGCACCACGAACAGATGCCAGACTGGATCGGCCTTTGCGGCGACATACGGCAGGGTTAGGCCCAGTCCGTCCAGCTCTGACAGATAGCGGGCTGCGATCGCCGCGCGCCTCGCATTCCAGTCGTCCAGCACCGCAAGCTTGACCGACAGAAAGGCGGCCTGAACCGGATCGAGGCGGCTGTTGAAGCCTGCGACCTCATTGCGATATTTCTCCCGCGAACCGTAATTCCGCAGCAGCGTCAGCCGCTCAGCCAGAGTGTCGCAATTGGTGGTGACCGCACCGCCATCCCCCAGCGCGCCGAGGTTCTTGCCCGGATAGAAGCTCCAGCAGACGATATCACCGGCACCGCCGATGCGGTGCCCATCCCAGCATGCGCCATGCGCCTGCGCTGCATCTTCGATGACCTTCAGCCCAAGATCGCGCGCGGCTGTCATGATCGCGGTCATATCCGCAGGTTGCCCGTATAGGTGGACAGGTATGACGGCTTTGGCTCCGGAAACCATGGCGGCCCGAATACCCTCGGCGGTGATATTGTGGGTCGCGGGATCAGGCTCCACCGGAACCGGGATTGCACCACATTGGGAGACCGCGAGCCAGGTGGCGATATAGGTGTTGGAGGGGACGAGGACACGGTCGCCCGGCCCGATGTCCAGCGCCACCAGGGCGAGCCTCAGGGCGTCCAGTCCATTGGCCACGCCAAGCGCGTGCGAGACCTCGCAGTAGCGGGCAAAATCTTGCTCAAACCGGGAGACTTCAGGGCCGAGAATGTACCAGCCGGACCGCAGGCTCTCCAGCATCTTCGGTTCACTCTGCTCTGCCAGCTCATCATACGCGGCCTTCAGGTCAAGGAAGGGAACCTGCATCACTTGACCCCGACTGCTTGGCGGAAGGCGCCGTAGTCGCGGATATAGTCCCCCTCGTCATAAGGCGCAGAGGCCATGACCATGCAGACCGCGCCCGACGAGAAATTGTCGAGATAGCGCCACATCATCGGGCAGATATAGATGCCAAAATAAGAGCGATTGAGATGGAAGCGTTTTTCATTGACCCCGTCATCCAGAACCACATCAAAGCTGCCCGACATCGCAATCATGAACTGATGCAGGCCCTTATGGGCATGGGCGCCGCGATCGGACCCACCCGGCACATCATAAAGGTAGTAGACCCGTTTGATATCAAACGGGATGTGGTTCATCCCTTCGACAAATGTCAGATTGCCGCGGGCGTCTTCGATCTTGGGCAGGTCAATAAATTTGCAGTCGCTGAGGGGCAAATCCGTACTCCGGTATTGTGACATCGACCCGCTGTCGCAGCTGATCGGAACAGGCGTCGGATTTCCCACCACAAGAGTGCGATCCGGTCTAATCTATTGGCTCAGTTGTCTATCATATTGTCGTCTCCGATCAATCGAATTGGACAGACTGCGGATGGGCTGCTGAACTTGGCTGCGGCAAGGGCACGCCTTGCGCAGGACGCCGTTCTCTAGTCCTGGGCCATGCCGCTCAGCTAAAGGGGAGAGAGTGAGCGGGGCATGACACGGCAAGCGACGTCTTCCATGGAACCGCGGAGCGAACTGTTCTATTGATGGGTCACAGCTTCGGACCCCTGGTTGGCGTCACGCGCAGACCGCAAACAGGACGCGCCTGACCATGAGTCCAGCGCGGGAGGCGGCGGCAAAATAATGGATTTTCTGCGCGACCGTGCAGGTAGGATTGGGTTGAAATGAACAAATACCGGTATTCAGTTGTGCTTCTCACCTACAATCAGCAGGACTATGTGAAAGAGGCGGTTGAGGCGGTTCTTGCGCAGGAGAGCGATCCGATCGAGATCCTTCTGTCGGATGATTGCTCAAAGGATGAAACTTTCGAGGTAATGAAGGCGCTGGTTGCCGATTACAAAGGTCCGCATTCTGTCGTGTTGAACAAAAATCCGCAGAATTTGGGCGTGAATAAACATATCGAACGGTGTGTTGAACTTAGTTCTGGCGACGTTATCATTGCGGCCTCTGGTGACGATATTTCTTTGCCGGGTCGTGTGGCGCGCACCATTGAGGTCTTTGAGCGAGACGATCCGCTTCTGTCCTTCTCACATGGTCGGGTTGAGACATTGGACGGCAAACCTATGCCGAAATCCTATGCAAAAGCCACCTTCTATACCCGAACCGATGCGATGTCTGCCGCCTGTTCCATGCAGTTGTTCCTCGGTGCGACCTGTGCATGGCACAAAGATCTGTTCCGCAAGTATGGTCCCATTCAGTTTGCGGATTGCTACGAGGATCTTGTTCTTGGTTTTCGTGCAGCGCTTGAAGGCAGGGTGGCGTTCATCGACGAGGAGCTCATTGTGTATCGCGTCGGTATGGGCCAGACCAGCACAGCCCGGCACATTGCGGATGCGGAGGCCTTTCGAAACAAGCGTTTGATTGAGGTTAGTCGAGAGATTTTCCTTCTGCGTCAGCGCCTTGCAGATGCGCAGGTGTTTGGTCTCAGTGACCAAGATCCAATAGTAAAAGCCATGCGTCGCCGACTGGAGGAACGACAACTGCGCCGATCCTATCTGGAAGGAGGGTTGCGAAAGCTCGGGGTCTCAGCTTGGAGACATCCCTCATGGGTGCTGGGATTTGCCCTATCCGAACGTCGGCGCCTCAATAAAGCGCTCAAAACCGCCTGAGCGCCGCCGAGGGTATCGATCCGCAGGCCTCAACCAAGGTCTTTCAGAGTGTCCAGCAGGGTTTTGCAGGCGCCGGTGATGTGGTCGCGGGTGAGCGCCGCTGCAAGGTCGGCATCTCCGGCAACACAGGCTTCCCAGATCGCGAGGTGCTCGGCATTGGCGCGTTCGTTGCCGTTGGACAGTACCAACTGCGCCCGCAGATAACTGTCGACACGATCCATCGCATTGTCGATCACATCCATATGATACTGCAGCCCGCTTTCCCGGTAGAGCGTGGAGTGGAAATCGCGGTTCAAATCACCCCAGGTCATCGGGTCTTCGGATTGCGAAAACGCCTCCAAACAAGCTTTCGCGGTGGAGATGGCGGTGGGGGACATGCGCGGCACCGCGCGACGGATAACTTCAGATTCCAAAACGGCCCGGAAATCGAAGATTTCCTGAGCTTCCTGGGCTGACAGGCCAGAGACCACGGCGCCTTTATAGCGTTGGGTTTTTACCAGTCCTTGCTCTTCCAGGCGCGAAATTGCTTCGCGCACAGGGATTCGGCTGGTGTTGAACATCTGGGCGATTTCATCCTGCCGCAGCGGTTCGCCTTCCTTCAGGTCGCCTTCGATGATGGCCTTGCGCAGGGCGTCGAAAACAATCGTCGAGGCGGAGGCGGTCTTGGATATATCTACGGATTTCAACTTCATATCTGCGCTCCCTGCCGTCGTTATATCCCTGATCATGGTCGAGGGGGAAGTGTACATAAATCAGATATTGAATATTGGATCCAATATGCATTATGAAGGCGTCATCAGCGCCGGGCGCGCCTTGCGGGCTCAGGTTCAAACCCATTGGAGAGGATCCAACCATGACAAACCCTGTGTTCTCCGGCTGCATTCCGGCCCTGATGACCCCCTGTACCGCAGATCGGCGCCCCGATTTTGATGCGCTGGTGAAAAAGGGGCAGGAGCTGATCGCCAAAGGCATGTCCGCGGTGGTCTACTGTGGCTCCATGGGTGATTGGCCGCTGATCAGCGATGCTGAGCGGATGGAAGGGGTCGCCCGACTCGTTGCGGCTGGCGTTCCGACCATTGTCGGCACTGGTGCCGTCAACACGATGCAGGCCGCAGCCCATGCCGCCCATGCCGCAGAGGTGGGGGCTGCCGGTCTCATGGTGATCCCGCGCGTCTTGTCACGAGGCAGCTCGGTTGCCGCACAACGCGACCACTTCGCCGCGGTGCTCTCTGCTGCGCCAACGTTGCCGGCGGTGATCTACAACAGCCCCTACTATGGGTTTGCCACCCGGGCGGATCTGTTTTTCGATCTGCGTAAGGATCATCCCAACCTGATTGGGTTCAAGGAATTCGGGGGCGCTGACGATCTGCGCTATGCGGCTGAAAATATCACCTCTCAGGACAGCAGTGTCACCCTGATGATCGGTGTCGATACCACTGTATTCCACGGGTATGTCAACTGCGGGGCCGGGGGTGCTATCACGGGGATCGGGAATGCGCTGCCGGACGAGGTCCTGCACCTTGTCGCCCTTTGCCAACGCGCAGCGAAAGGGAACGCCACCGCTCGGCGTCAGGCTCTGGAGCTGGAAGCAGCGCTGGCGGTGCTATCCTCCTTTGATGAGGGGGCGGATCTGGTCCTTTATTACAAGCATCTGATGGTGCTGAATGGGGATAGCGAATACCGCCTGCACTTCAATGAAAGCGACCGATTGAGCGCCAGCCAACAGGCCTATGTCGAGGCCCAGTATGCGCTGTTTCGCAGCTGGTATGCGGATTGGAGCCAGCAGCCCGACATTGCCGCCCTATGCGCGTAATCGACAGCCATACCGGCGGCGAGCCGACCCGCCTGATCCTGTCTGGCGGGCCGGATCTCGGCGGTGGATCACTGGCAGAACGGGCGCATCGGCTGTTTCGGGATCACCGCGATTTCTGCAGCGCAGTGCTGTCCGAGCCACGCGGTCACGACGCTATGGTTGGTGCCTTGTTGGTGCCGACCACCGATCCGGCTGCCGCGGCAGCGGTGATTTACTTCAATCCGATTGGATCGTTGGGCATGTGCGGTCACGCCACCATCGGCATCGCCGTGAGTTTGCATCATCTGGGCCGTCTTGATCTGGGGCGGCATCAACTCGAAACGCCGGTCGGGACCGTAGGCGTGCATTTGCAGGCAGCGAACAGGGCTGCCGTCGAAAATGTCGAGAGTGATCGGTATCGCGCTGATGTTGCGGTGGAGGTGCCGGGACAGGTACCGATTTCCGGCGATATCGCCTGGGGTGGTAATTGGTTCTTTCTGACCTCGGATGTCCCGGCACCGCTAACGCTGGCCCATGTCGACCAGCTGACCACCAGTGCTGTGGCCCTGCGGCAGGCCCTGGCGGAGCAGGGGATCACCGGCCGCGATGGAGCAGCGATTGACCACATCGAATTTGTCGGACCACCCCTGACCCGTGTCGGTCACGCGCGCAACTTCGTTCTTTGCCCCGGAACGGCTTATGACCGGTCCCCCTGCGGTACCGGGTCTGCGGCGAAGCTGGCCTGTCTGGCCGCAGATGGTGATCTGGCGCCGGGTGTGACCTGGATCCAGGAGAGCGTGATCGGTAGCACCTACGCGCTGCACTATCGGCCAGGCCCGACTGGAGGCGTGATCGCAACAATTGCCGGTACGGCCTTTGTGACCGGCGACACTGTTCTGAACTTTGACCCTGCCGATCCCTACCGGGCGGGGATCACCAGCCAAGAGGTATATTGATGGAATATAGAAACCTAATCGCAGGCGACTGGTCAGAGACCGCCGCCGCCGCCGCCAATATCAATCCCTCCGATACGCAGGACGTCTTGGGATACGCTGCCAATAGTCCGGCGGAAGATATGGAGCGCGCGATCGCCGCTGCCCGAGACGCGGCTCCGGGATGGGCGGCCAGCACGCCACAGCAGCGATTTGATGTGCTGGACGCCATCGGCACCGAAATTCTGGCCCGCAAGGCTGAACTGGGAAAACTGCTCTCTCGCGAGGAGGGCAAGACCCTGCCTGAAGGGATTGGCGAGGCCGCACGCGCCGGGCAAATCTTCAAGTTCTTTGCAGGTGAAACCCTGCGCCAAGCGGGGGAAATCCTTGGCTCGGTACGGCCCGGTGTCGGCGTCGAGGTGACGCGCTCTCCGGTGGGGGTTGTCGGCTTGATCACGCCTTGGAATTTTCCCATCGCCATTCCCGCTTGGAAGATCGCGCCGGCGCTGGCCTATGGCAATGCGGTTGTCCTGAAACCGGCTGAGTTGACGCCGGGGTGCGCGCATGCTCTGGCGGAGATCATCAGTCGCTCGGGTTTGCCGGAGGGGGTATTCAACATTGTGTTCGGCACAGGCAGTACGGTTGGTCAAACGCTGGTGCAAAGCCGCCATGTGGATGCCATCTCCTTTACCGGTTCGGTTGAGACAGGCAGCGCCATAGCGGCAGCCTGCGGGGCGCAGCGCAAGAAGGTGCAGCTGGAAATGGGTGGCAAGAACCCGATGGTGGTGCTGGATGACGCTGATCTTGAGACGGCGGTGGACGCCAGCCTCAACGGTGCGTTTTTCTCCACAGGTCAGCGCTGTACCGCATCCTCGCGGCTGATCGTGACCGAGGGCATCCACGACCGTTTTGTTGCGGCACTTGGAGAGCGGATGACGGGCTTGCGGGTCGGCAACGCTCTGGACGGCAGCACTCAGATCGGCCCGGTTGTGGATGAGCGGCAGTTGGAGAAGGATCTCTACTATCTCGACCTGGCTGCCAGTGAGGGCGGGCAGTTGCTTGGAGGGCAAACGCTTCAGCGCAGCACCAAGGGTTTCTATTTGGCACCCGCGCTTGTCACCGAAACGTCAAATGACATGCGGATCAATCAAGAGGAGGTTTTTGGTCCGCTCGCCTCTGTGATCCGCGTGGCAGATTATGATGAGGCTTTGGCGGTGGCCAATGACACGCCTTTTGGCCTCAGCGCGGGGATTTGCACAGGATCTCTGAAATATGCCACGCATTTCAAGGCACATGTCGAGGCTGGCATGGCGATGGTGAACCTGCCCACTGCGGGCGTCGACTATCACGTGCCCTTCGGTGGCGCCAAGGGGTCCAGCTTTGGTGCGCGCGAACAGGGCAGCCATGCGAAAGAGTTCTATACCAAGGTCAAAACCGCCTATACCCTGGCGTAAAGACGGTCAGGTGGCGGGGTGAAAACCTCGCCACCGTTACGAAGGCAGGGCAGATGTCAAAAACGATTGTGGTTATCGGGGCGGGTGTTGTCGGTGTCAGCACGGCGCTGCGCCTGCAGAGTGAGCTGGCGCCAACGAACGGACAGGTCATCCTGCTGGATCGCAAAGGCGTCGCCGAAGAAACATCTGCGGGCAACGCCGGGGCCTTTGCATTCACTGATCTCGAACCACTGGCCACACCGGGGATCATGAAAAAGGCACCGGCCTGGCTGCTGGACCCGCTTGGCCCGCTGTCGGTGCCACCGGCCTACGCTCTGCAATTGACGCCTTGGCTGATCCGCTTTTGGCGCGCCAGCTGGCGGGACCGATATCAGAAGGTGGTCAGCGCCCAGGCATCCCTGATGCAGTTGGCCCAATCGGCGACCGAACGCCAGATCACCGACACCAAAGGCGAGGCAATGATGCAGCGCGACGGTGCCCTGCAGCTCTACGAATCTGAGGCTGAGTTCGCCGCCAGCCAGCGCGGTTGGCAACTGCGCCGCGATCACGGCATCCGGTTCACCCTGTTGCATAGCCCTGCCGAAATTGCCGAGATCCAGCCGGGGCTTAGTCCCCGGTTCACGCATGCAGGCTTCACCCCTGACTGGATGAATACCTGCGATCCGAAAGCCTGGGTCGAACACCTCTTTCAGGTTTTCTTGTCGCGGGGTGGCCAACTGCGCCGGGCAGAGGTGCGTGATCTGGAAACCGGCGGTGAGAAACTGCATCTTCTGACAGACGGGGAGGGTGTCCGGGCTGACGCTGTGGTCGTGGCTGCAGGGGCGTGGTCGCATCAACTGACCCGCCGTTTGGGCAACCCGCTGCCGTTGGAGACAGAGCGCGGCTACAACACCACCTTGCCCGCAGGCTGCTTCGATCTGCGCACGCATATCACCTTCTGCCGTCATGGCTTTGTGGTGAGCCGTATCCGCGGCGGTGTTCGGGTCGGAGGCGCGGTTGAGCTGGGAGGGCTGAAACGGCCTGCAAACTACAAACGCGCCGATACGCTGTTGGCGAAGGCCGCGCGGTTCATGCCAGAGCTGGACACCGCAGATGGCACCCGCTGGATGGGGTTTCGCCCATCTCTGCCTGATAGCCTGCCGGTGATGGGCAGCGCCAAACGTGATGCGCGGGTGGTCTATGCCTTTGGGCATGGTCATGTCGGGCTAACCCAATCGGCCGCCACGGCAGAGCTGGTCGCAGATCTGGTGCTAGGACGCGATCCGGCAATTGATCTGGCACCGTTTGCACCGGACCGTTTCTAATGTCTTGAGTCGGCTTCACTTCTGATACGGCTGCAAGGCACGGCGGGGCGTCGCCTTCGCGCGCAATGTGCGCAAACCGACCGTGAACGAAATCGAAGGAATTGCATGGCTATCTCTTAGGGCACTCCGTCGCTTTGCGGCAGAATCGGCACTATCAAGGAGGAGACATGCGCGTCATGCCCAAGACCCCGAAACTATCGCTCAAGCTGAAATTGCCGCTGATCATGGTGGCACTGACAGCAACGTTTCTGGTGACAGTCTCATTTCTCGTCTACTCGATGGCTGAAAGAAGCATTCGTGATTTTGTTTATGCCTCAAAGGAGACCACCGCTCGGTCTGGCGAGCAGGCGCTGACTTTCATGATCGAAGCCGCGCGTCGCGATTTGTCGATCAATGCCTCCCAGCCGACCGTGTTCCGCGCCATCAACAACTTTGACCGTGTTTATAAGATGATCGAGGAGGAGCCGACTGGCTTCTTGCGGCGCCACTACATAGAAGAAAATCCCAATGCTGCGAATGAACGCCATTTGCTTAGCGATCCTGGTGACGGCTCATATTACAGCCAGTCGCATGCGACCTACCACCCGACGTTTCTGCAGTCGTTGCAGGTCAACGGCTATGAGGATCTCTATCTTCTGAATGCCTCTGGGCAATTGCTCTATTCGGTCAAGAAGCGCGAGGATTTCATTCAGCAATTTGGCTCAGGGGCCAATGCCGATAGCGGTCTGGGGCAGGTCTTCAATGCCGCGCTCAATGCTGAGGCCGGTCAGGTTGTAACCGCTGACTTTGCCGCCTATGCCCCAGGCGGCGGTGCCGCAGGTGCGTTTATGGGGGTGCCGGTGTTCAACAAAAAGAAAGAAGTCATTGGTGTGATGGCGGTGCAAATCTCCAGCGCCTCAGTTGTGACTGCGCTGACGTCTAACATGAATGTGGATGGCCATCAGAACATTTTCCTGGTGGGCAAAGATGGCATCGCGCGTAGCCCGTCTGTGATCGAGGGCCAGTTCGCGACGGGCGACCAGTTGCCCGACAGCGCGGAAATCAAAGCCGCCACCGCCGGTGAGCCCGGGATGTTTGAAGGCTCCACTTCCGTGTCCGGAGAACAGGTGATCGCCCTTGTCAAGCCCTTGAATATCAAAGGGTTCGACTGGTCTTTGGTGCTTCAGACTGATGAACATGAGGCCTTCGCAAAGGTGACGGAGATTCGGCTCGTTGCAATGCTGATGATCGGTGCTTCAGTTCTGATTGCGATTGTGGTGTCTTTTGTGGCCGCGCGCCATGTCACCCGCCCAATTCTGGCGCTGCGCGAAGCGACCAATGCGCTGGCTCAAGAAGACTATGCGAGTGAGATCAGCGGTCGTGGCCGCGGCGACGAGCTGGGCGATCTGGCCCGAAGCTTGGATACTTTCCGGGACAAGTTGCTGATTGCGGATGAGGCCGCAGATCGCGAGGAAGAAGCCTCCAAACAGACCGCCGCGGTGGTTGAGGAGATGAGTGGCGCCCTCGCCGAATTGCAGCGAGGCAATCTGGCGTGCGATATTGAGCAACCGTTTGTCGAGCACTACGAAATTCTTCGGGAAAATTTCAATCTTAGCCTAATGAATCTACGCGATTCACTCGCAGAGGTGGTGGATGCTGCGCACAATGTCGACAAGTTCTCGGAAGAGCAGCGTGCTTCTGCGGAAGAGATGGCACACCGGACAGAATCCCAGGCCAGCACATTGGAGGAGACTGCCTCTGCACTACAGGATTTGACCAATAGTATTCGCGAGACCGCCGACCGGGCCGGGCAGGTGGATGAAACCATGCGTGGCACTCGCAATGAAGCCGAGCACAGCAATCACATCGTCACTTCTGCCGTCCAGGCGATGGATCAAATCCAAGAAGCCTCGCAGCAGATTTCGCAGATTATCAATATGATCGACGATATTGCGTTTCAAACCAATCTGTTGGCGCTTAACGCAGGTGTGGAAGCCGCGCGCGCGGGTGAGGCTGGTGCGGGCTTTGCGGTTGTCGCCTCAGAGGTACGCGCCCTTGCCTTGCGGGCCTCTAAAGCTGCGGGAGAGATCAAGGGACTGACCTCGGCCAGCGAAGAACATGTTGCAAACGGTGTCGCCATGGTTGGCCGCGCGGGGGATGCGCTGAGCGGGATCATCGATAAAGTCACGAATGTCTCCGACTTGATTACTGAAATTGCGGATGGTGTGCAGAAGCAATCCAAGGGTTTGGAAAACATCAATAATGCCGTGGGGCGTCTCGATGGCACCACGCAGCAGAACGCGGCGATGTCCGAGGAAGCCTCCGCAGCCAGCCAGCTGCTCCAGAATGAAGCACAGGCGCTTACTGGCGTGGTGTCACGGTTCCAGCTTGGAAATGGTGCCGGGCATGACAGTGTCGACGACTGGGGAACGGCCAACGATGCTGGAAACGGGGCGCACTCTTATGGCTAATCGACGATGGCCCGTCAATGCTGATAGGCCTGGCTGACTGGCCGTATCAAGGGTTAGTGCAGAGTGTACTCACGCACCGACTCTGTCGGGCCGGGGAGCCCGGCTCAATCTCAACCACGCGCCCGGCAGGCTTATTTGCTCAGGGTCATGAACCCGCCTTGCAGTGCCGTTACCGCCGTCTGGCTGGTCTCAGGCACGGCGTTTCGATGGGCCATACGCTCAAGATTGACGATCGTCGACAGCATGATGCGGTCATGGCTCCAATCGCCGGGGCGCTGCATCAGCAGTGCGGTGGCCAACACTCCAGTCGCCAGCATGGCGGAAACCAGCATCCAGCCGAACAGATGCGTGTCCTGTGGTTGTGCCGCGGTGACCACATCAATCCGCCGCGCCAATGTTGCCCCGCGGCGCACCTCGCGCCGATCAACCAAGGCCACCGACGGGCTGCGCTGGACAAAGCGGATTGGATCCTGCGCCGCCAGTGCGCAGGCTCGGATCAGGCATTCGCAATAGGCACGAATATCGCGTTGGCCTCGGGTCATCAGCGCCTGATCGCAGGCAAATTCCCGCAGCATGCGGACTTCACGACGCCAGAGGTGATAAGCCGGGTTCCAGAACAGAAGCGGCCGCAGCGCCTCCAGCAGGAATTCGCATTCAACGTCTCGCTGGCGAAAATGCTGCAGCTCGTGGGCTACGCTCAACCGCAGGTCCGACGGATTGGTGATCAGCGCGGATGGTAACACGACGTAGCGAGTGAACAAGCCGCGGGTGGAGAAGGCAACTGTGCTCTTGTCACTGATGCGAATCTGAACGCCGCCCAGATGTTTCCAGACGTAGGCCTGCTGCAGCGATGCCCGCAGCCGCAGTGCCGCTAATGTCACCTGTGCCACGGAGATTACGGCGCCGACGATCAGCGCAGCCACGGCAAGCTGAGCCCAAAGGCTGCTCTGCGCCATCAAGGCCCGCACCAGATCCTCGCGCAGGCCAAGAATGCTCTCAAACCGTGTGGCGCTCATGTTGACATTGCCCTGCAGGTACTGCGCGACCAGCATGTCCGACAGGGTCGGAGGCTGTGACACGACATAGGTGGTCAGCGCCACCACCAGCATAGGGGACAAGGTCAACAAAAGCGTCATGCCATTCAGCAACCGCAGCTGTGGTCGAAACGCCGGGCCCAATCGGCTACGCGTCAGGATCGCGCGCAACGCCAGCCAAAGCGCGGTGCCCGCAAACAACAGTAAGTTCAGGTCAATATAGGCGTTCAGAAAACTCTCAGCGTTCATCGTCCCCCAACCTTTCATTCAGCAAGGCCCGTATCTCCACGAGCATCTCGTCGGTGACATCTTCATCATCCACCAGGCGGGCTACCAGGGCCGCCGGGGCGCCGTTGAAGAGCTTGCTCGAAAGGTTCTTGAGAGTGGTTTTCTGATAATCCGCCTTGGGCACCGCTGGGCGGTAGACCAAGGATCTGTCAGCCCGTTCGCTGGTCAGAAACCCTTTTTGTTCCATAATTTTCAGCACGGTTGCGACCGACGTATAGGCGCGTTCCTGACGTTTGTTCAGTTCCGCCAGAATATCGCGCACCGTGCCGCCGCCGGTTTCCCAAACAACGGTCATGAACTCGAGTTCAACCTCTGTCAAAAGCGGGTTGTCCTGTTTCTTACGCATCATGTGGTGTCCGGTTCTCTTAGGCTTTGATCATGCTAGGGGATCGCAGGCGCGTTTGAAAACTATTTTTTTAGAAGTTCAGCATCGAGGCCGCAGGTGTCAGGCAGAACGGCGTGTAAAAAAGGGGCCCTGCAGACAGGACCCCTCGTGTTTTATCACACTTTCCAGAAGGTGAAGGCAAACCAGACAACCGACAGGCCCAGCGGCCACCACAGCGGCATTCCCACCAATCCCAGCCAGGCTAGGAAGATGTAGGAGGTGCCCAAAAGGCTGATGAACAGCCGGTCGCCGCGGGTTGTCACAAGCCCCAGTACACCTTTGCGGGCGTCACCACCGGGGCTGCGGATTTCCAGAACGATCATCAGGCCGATGGCCGAAAAGATCCCGATAAAGACCAGTGCCGTGGGCCAGGTCCAGGCCATCCAACTCAGCATTATACCCTCCCCATCGCAAAGCCTTTTGCGATGTAGTTGCGGACGAAGTAGATCACGATGGCGCCCGGAATGATTGTCAGTGTGCCAGCCGCCGCCAGCAGGCCCAGCTCATAACCGGCGCTTGAGGCGGTTTTTGTCATAGTGGCAGCAATGGGTTTCGCAGCAACAGCGGTCAGGGTCTTGGCCAGTAGCAGCTCCACCCAAGAGAACATGAAGCAGAAGAACGCCGCCACGCCCACGCCAGCCTTGATCGACGGGATGAAGATTGTGGCAAAGAAGCGCGGGAAGGAATAGCCATCCACATAAGCGGTTTCATCCAGCTCTTTCGGGATGCCACCCATGAAGCCTTCCAAGATCCAGACCGCCAGCGGAATGTTGAACAGGCAATGCGCCAGAGCTACCGCGAGATGGGTGTCAAACAGCCCCACCGCCGAATAAAGCTGGAAGAACGGCAGCGCAAAAACCGCAGCAGGCGCCATCCGGTTGGTCAACAGCCAGAAGAACAGCTGCTTGTCACCCAGAAAACGGTAGCGCGAGAACGCATAGGCCGCAGGCAGGGCAACAGCGACAGAGATCACCGTGTTGATCGACACATAGATGATTGAGTTGATGTAGCCCCAGTACCAGCTGGGATCGGTGAAGATCGTGGCGTAGTTTTCCAGCGTGAAGGTCTGCGGAAACAGCGAGAAGCCGGACAGGATTTCATTCGTCGTTTTGAAACTCATCGCGACCAGCCAATAGATCGGTAGCATGAGGAACAGGATATAAACGATGGGGACGATGGTACGTTTTTGCATCGAAGTATCCTCCTTTAGTTTTGATCGTCTTTGGTCATGACGGTGTAGAACAGCCAGCTGACCAGAAGTGTGATTGCAAAGTAGATGAGGCTCATCGCCGCCGCCGGACCAAGGTCGAACTGTCCAAGCGCGATCTTAACCAAGTCGATGGACAATAGTGTTGTCGAGTTGCCGGGACCACCGCCGGTCAGAACAAACGGTTCGGTGTAGATGTTGAAACTGTCCATGAACCGCAGAAGGATTGCGATGGTCAGAACGGTTTTCATCTTTGGCAGCTGGATGAAGCGGAACACAGCCCAGTTGGAGGCACCATCGATCTTTGCGGCCTGATAATAGGCATCCGGGATCGACACGAGGCCGGCATAGGACAACAGCACCACAAGCGAGGTCCAGTGCCAGACGTCCATGGTCACGATGGTGATCCAGGCAGCGACAGGATCTTGGGTCATGTCATAGTTGATGCCCAGCGTGTGGTTCAGGAAATACCCCAGCAGACCGATATCGGGCAGGGTAAAGATGTTCCACATCGCGCCAACCACGTTCCACGGGATCAGCATCGGCAGCGCCATAAGCACTAGACACACTGGCACCCAGAACCCCTTGCGTGGCATTGACAGCGCAATGGCGATGCCCAGCGGGATTTCGATGATCAGGATCAGGAAGGTGAACATGAACTGGCGGCCAAGCGCCGCATGGAACCGGTCGGACCGCAGGATCTGCTGGAACCAGTCCAGCCCCTGCCAGAAAAAGACGTTGTCACCGAATGTCTCCTGAACGGAGTAGTTGACGACGGTCATCATCGGGATCAGCGCGTTGAAGGCAACGAGCAGAAGGACAGGCAGGACAAAGAACCACGCCTTTTGGTTTTCGGTTTTCATTATGCCTGCTCCTCGGTCTCAGTCTTGGTCTCGGTGGCAGATTGGGCAGCCTCTGTCGCGATCCAGCCATCGACGTAGAGCCGGGTCTGATCCTGACGGAAGGACAGGTGGACAGCTGCCCCCTTGGCTGGGCCTGCGCCTTCGACCACAGCGTTGATCCGCTGACCTTCGGCCTCGCATTCCACAACTGTGTGGCGGCCAACATCCGAAACCTTGGTCACGGTTGCGGGCAGGCCGCTGTTGGCGAGGGACACAAACTCAGGCCGGATGCCGACCTCAGTCTTGCCTGCGGCGTCCCCTTTGATCGGGCCTTCCAAGGCAATCGGGTGGGCACCGATATAGGGTCGGCTCGCGCGCAATTCACATGGCAGCACGTTCATACCCGGTGAGCCGATGAAATGACCCACAAACGTATGCGCGGGGCGTTCAAACAGCTCAACCGGCGTACCGATCTGAACCACTTCACCCAGCTGCATGACAACAACCTGATCAGCAAAGGTCAGCGCCTCTGTCTGGTCGTGGGTCACGTAGATCATTGTGGCCTTCACGCGCTGATGGAGTTCCTTCAGCTTGGAGCGCAGTTTCCACTTCAGATGCGGGTCGATCACAGTGAGCGGTTCGTCGAACATCACCACGTTCACATCTTCACGGACCAGTCCACGCCCCATGGAGATCTTTTGCTTGTTGTCCGGTGACAGGCCAGCGGCGCGCATCGTCAAGAGATCGGTCACTTCCAGCATCTCGGCGATTGCCATGACGCGTTCCTTGACCGTCGCCTCATCGCGACCACGGTTGCGCAGCGGAAAGGCCAAGTTGTCGTAAACGGTCATCGTGTCGTAGATCACCGGAAACTGGAACACCTGTGCAATGTTGCGCTGATCCGGCGGCAGTTTGGTGACGTCCTTGCCATCAAACAGGATCTGGCCTTCGGATGGCACCAAAAGGCCGGAGATGATGTTCAGTAGGGTGGATTTGCCACAGCCCGAAGGACCAAGCAGCGCATAGGCCCCGCCGTCCGTCCAGTCGAGGTCGATTTCCTTCAGGGCGTAGTCTGACGCGCTTGACGGGTTTGGCATATAGCTATGCCGCAGTTTTGAGAGTGTAATCTTAGCCATTTGCGCCTCACGCCACGCGGGAGCCATCAGGGGCAAACACATATGCCGCCGACGGATCCATGTAGAAGTCATGCTGCTCACCCACTTCATAGGGGTGAACGCCTGCCGAAAGGGAAACCCAGCTGCCGTGGTCCACATCCAGCCCCATGTCGAAATGGGCGCTGCTTTCGGACCCGGACAGCTCCGTCACCTGTACCTGACCGGAGAGCTGCACCGTGGTGAGAGGTGTCGCCACGGGCAGCACGTGGTAGGGCCGGATCGCAATCGTGTAGGGCCCATCCGCCAGATCGGCTGCCGCGCCGGTCAACGACCAGCTGACATCCTGGCCAAGGCGCGCTGTGCTGCCCTGTTTCACGATGGGGGCTGTATTGATTGGCGGATCCGAGAACACCCGCGCTGCGGCGACGTTTTCAGGATTGCGATAAATATCAGCGGTCGTGCCAAACTGGGTCACGCGCCCATCCTGCATCAGGGCGGTTTTGCCCCCTAGCAGCAGCGCTTCTTCCGGTTCGGAGGTCGCATAAACCACCACGGCGCCACGCCCGGCGAACAGTTCAGGCAGCTGATCGCGCAGTTCCTCGCGCAGTTTGTAGTCCAGGTTCGCCAGCGGCTCATCAAGGAACACTGCGCGGCTTTCCTTGGCAATTGCGCGGGCCAATGCGGTGCGCTGCTGCTGACCACCGGACAATTCATGCGGGCGGCGATGCAGCATCGGGCGCAGCTGCAGGATATCGGCGGCTTCTTCGACCCGGCCTTCAATCTCGGACTTCGCCATGCCAGCCACCTTCAGCGGCGAGGCGATGTTCTCGTAGACGGTCATATGGGGGTAGTTGATGAAGAACTGATGCACCAGGCTGATGTTGCGTTTCTGGGTGCTGAGCGCGGTCACGTCCTGGCCATCCATCACCACCTGTCCGCTGGCAATCGGGTCGAGGCCGGCCATCATCTTGATGAGAGAGGTCTTGCCAGACCCGGTGGCGCCCAGAAGGACGTTGAAGTGACCCGGTTCCAGCACAAGGGAGGTTTCCTTGATATGCAGCTGGGCGCCGACGCGTTTGGTCACATTTATGAGTTCGAGTGCCATCTTGCTTTGACTTTCCGGCGGACGGCCTGTTGCGCGCGGCATGCGCGATCATTTTTTAGGGGAAAGGGGTGCCCCGGAGCGGGCCAGCCAGGCTCCGGGGCGAAAGTAGGGAGCGCAGCGGACAGATCCGCACGCTCCCCACGGGAGGAGGGGTTACTCAGATGCCCAGCGGGCAACCAGCTCGTCGTAGTTGACGGTCTGGCCCTGAGGCTTCTCGTTCTCCAGCTTCGGCTTGGCGCCACCGTTGGCATACCACCAGTCGGCGTCTTTCTCTTCGTTCAGACGCGGGCCGCAGCCACCGTAGACATTTGCCTGCTCGTCTGCACGCTGCATACGGGCCATGGTGATGTCCATTTCTTCGGCCAGACGGTCCATGGCTTCCTGCGGGGTGAAGGCGCCGGAGTTGACGTCACCAATCTGCTGCCACCAGATCTGGGCCAGCTTCGGATAGTCAGGCACGTTCACGCCGGTCGGGGACCATGCAACGCGGTCAGGCGAACGGTAGAATTCGACCAGACCACCCAGCTTGGGCGCGCGCTCGGTGAAGCTCTCGTGGTTCACAGAAGAGTCCCGAATGAAGGTCAGACCAACGTGGGATTTTTTCACGTCGACGGTCTTGGACACAACAAACTGAGCATAGAGCCAGGCCGCCTTGGCGCGATCCACCGGGGTGGATTTCAGGAAGGTCCAGGACCCAACGTCCTGATAACCAACCTTTTGGCCTTCTTCCCAGTAGGGACCATGCGGGCTGGGGGCCATCCGCCACAGCGGGTTGCCTTCACCGTCAACGGTGTTGTTGCCTTCGGACTGCGGCTTCACCATGTCGGCGGTGAATGCAGTGTACCAGAAGATCTGCTGAGCAACGTTGCCCTGCGCGAGAGCAGGCAGCGACTGGTAGAAGTCATAGGACGCCGCACCCGGAGGGGCGAATTTGCGCAGCCATTCATCCCACTTGCGGATCGCATAGACCGCAGCCGGACCGTTTGCCGCGCCGCCGCGAGTTACGCTTGCACCGGCAGGGTTACAGGAATCCGCTTCCATGCGGATGCCCCATTCGTCGATCGGCACACCGTTCGGCTCACCTTTCGAACCAGCACCAGCCATCGACAGCCAGGCATCGGTCATACGCCAGCCAAGGTCAGGCGCGCGCTTACCATAGTCCATGTGACCATAGATTGCGGTCCCGTCGATTTCCTTCACGTCATTTGAGAAGAACTCGGCGATGTCCTCATATGCGGACCAGTTGACCGGAACGCCCAGATCGTAGCCGTATTTTTCCTTGAACGCGGCCTGCAGGTCTTCGCGGTCGAACCAGTCCTTGCGGAACCAGTAGAGGTTTGCGAACTGCTGGTCGGGCAGCTGATACAGGTCGCCATCGGGACCGGTGGTGAACTGCGTGCCCATGAAGTCACCCAGATCGAGTTCCGGGTTGGTGACGTCAAAGAAATCACCTTCCATCATGTCGGTCAGGTTGTAGGCCAGTTGCAGGCGCGAGTGGGTGCCGATCAGGTCGGAATCGTTGACGTAGGCGTCATAGAGGTTCCGTTTGGTCTGCATCTGGGTCTGCACGGCCTGAACCACTTCGCCCTCGCCGAGGATCTGATGGTTCACCTTGATGCCGGTGATTTCCTCAAATGCCTTGGTCAGAACTTCGGACTCATAGCTATGCGTCGGAATGCCTTCGGACAGGACGTTGATTTCCATACCCGAGAACGGTTCGGACGCTTTGATGAACCACTGCATTTCCGACAGCTGTTCGTCCTTGGTCAGAACCGAGGGCTGGAATTCTTCGTCGATCCATTTCTTGGCAGCTGCCTCATCGGCATAGGCTGCCTGTCCCGCGACCACGGCAATAACCGCGGCTGCGGACAAAAGATACTTACGCATCTTTCTCCTCCCTAGTGATTTATTGTGGCCAGAGATGCCTCGTTGCACCCGGCTGACAAACAGGTTCCACACCGGGGTCTGCCTTGTCAAACTAATTTTTTAGTTTGACGTAACGATATGATTTTAAAGTACAATGAATTCATCTTAAGGGAGAGTTTCTTGATCGTCTCGCAGTGGTCCCCTGTGCTGCATCGCGGCAAATGCCGCAGGAATCCCGTTGTGCGGGATCCGAACCAAGTTGCAGGCGGATGCTAATGGCAGGGGAGCGCAGCGCAGCGGGTACACTTTGGCGTCGCTGACAATGGTTTTTATCGCTAAGGAGAGGTCATGGACATAAGCGATACATTCGAAATCTTCCTGACCGCCCCGCCGGGGATGGAGCAGACCCTGCAGCGCGAAGCGGTGGAGGCCGGGTTTACAGGTACAAAAACCGTGCCCGGCGGTGTCACATTTGAGGGCGCTTGGCCGGATGTCTGGCGTGCCAACCTGCACCTGCGGGGCGCGGCGCGGGTTTTGGCGCGGATTGGGTCATTCCGGGCCTTCCACCTTGCCCAACTGGACAAACGGGCGCGCAAATTCCCCTGGGCCGATGTGCTCCGCCCCGATGTCCCGGTGCGGGTTGAAACCACCACCAACAAGAAGTCGAAGATCTACCATGCCGGCGCTGCCACCCAGCGTATCGAACGGGCGATAACTGAAGAGCTCGGGGCGCCGATCAGCGCTGATGCCCCAATCACGGTGAAGCTGCGGATCGAGGATAACCTCTGTACCTTCAGCGTCGATACCTCGGGCGAGGGGCTGCATAAACGCGGCCACAAAACAGCAGTCGGCAAGGCGCCGATGCGCGAAAACCTCGCCGCGCTGTTCCTGCGTGATTGCGGCTATGATGGCGAGGAGCCGGTGGTGGATCCGATGTGCGGCTCCGGTACCTTTGTGATTGAGGCCGCGGAGATCGCGCTTGGCCTGCTGCCGGGGCGCAGCCGCAGTTTTGCCTTTGAGCAGATGGCCAGCTTCGACCCCGAAGGCTGGGCAGAGTTGCGGGCTAAGGAAACTCCGCGCTACACCCGCGCCCGATGCTATGGCTCAGACCGCAACGCCGGCGCCGTGGAGATGGCCGCCGCCAACGCAGAGCGCGCAGGTGTAGCGGATCTGGTCCAGATCACTCAGCAGGCAGTCAGCGATCTGACGCCGCCGGATCTCGGCCCGAATGATACGCCGGGACTGGTGATCGTGAATCCGCCCTATGGCGCACGCATCGGCAACAAGAAGTTGCTCTACGCGCTCTATGCCGCCCTGGGGGAAACGCTGATGGCCGGTTTCAGCGGCTGGCGGGTTGGGATTGTTACCAGCGAAACCTCATTGGCCAAGGCCACTCAGTTGCCGTTCAAACCCTTTGGCCCTCCGGTGGCCCACGGTGGGTTGAAAATCCGCCTGTTCCAAACAGGTCCACTGCCCTAGGAGCAAAGCACGCAGTGAGGGGGTCGTGTCAGGCGGTCATTGCGCGCCAGGCACTGACGAGGCCCGCCAGGGCCATGCGGTCGGCATCTGTCTGCGTCACCGGCACCCCTTGGTGGTCAAGTGCCGCCTGATAGAGTGTGTCGAGCGGTGGGGGCGCAATCAGTGCAATATTCTGCCCCAGCCAATAGGCGCGCGCTGCCGACAGCTCAGCGCCAAGAAGCATCCCCCACAAACAGGCGGCACCGGTGTTGCCGTGCGCCCCCTGTGTGGCTTGCAGCTCCGCCAACCGCGCCGCCAGCGCTTCTGGCTTTGATTGGATGGTGTCAATAGCTGCGGTCAGCTCAGCGCGCTGTGCGCCATCATATGCAGGCGTTTCGCTGAGACTGAGCCTCGCCGCCAGACCTTGCCAGAGCTGCGCCGTCATGAAGCTTTGAAAACTGACCACCTCATTCGCACTGATCAGCGCCCAATGGGTTGTCGCCCCAGCAACACAGATCACGCCGTCCCAATCCGGATTGAGACTGAGAAACCCGGCAATGCGATTGCAGGCGCCGCGCATCACGGCGGGTGGGGTGGCCTGCGACAGCCCGCCCAGCACCCGCAGCGGATGGCCTCCCAGTGTCGCATCGCCCATGGGCCGCTCGGCGACTTTTGCCGGCACCGTGATGGTCCCGGTATCGCCACCGCGCAGACTGTCGTCGCTGAGCAGGATCGGCGTATCAACCGCGCAATCGTGCAGCTGGCTGATCAAGGCAGTGACATCCGCCATCAACTCGCCGCTTGAGCCAATGGAGACCTGCTGTCGCGCTTCGCCCTCGTGCATCAGCCAGGCCGTGATCCGCCCGTCTGCATGATCCGCTGCGATCCAGCTGGCAGATTTGATCGCGGAGTGTCCGGCGGGAGATGCGGAGGATGGGTCGGCAGATGCGGCGCACATGGTCTCGTCCTTTGGGTCTGATTGCTAGATGGGGTGCCCGCGGTATTTCGGGAACACGGCGGCACCAGATGGCGGGGGCAGTCCCGCTCTCCTTGCCAATTTTAGGGCCGATGATCAACGCTGGTCCTGACGCCCTCAGATGTGCTCGTGGAATAGCCCGTTTGATGCGCCAAAATAGGTTAACAAAACCTATGGTGCGGAAGATATGATTAACATCGCCTTTGGGCTGTGTTCTTGTTTGACTCGAATTTATCGCTGAGTCTCGGTTGATTCCTTATACTTTTGGGTAGGCTGCGCGGATAGTTCCTATCCTTTTGAGGAATTGTTTCTCAGCTGGCGCCCTGATTTACTTAAATTTGAGCAAATAGCGCCCTCTCTCGGTTTTTACTGAGATTTGTCTAAAATTGCTTTATTAAGAAATTGCCGCAACTGCGGCTTGGATGGCGACCTAAAAGGGCCGCCTGATTGGGACGAAGGTTCCAGCTGCATGGGGGTGTGGCTGGAGGAAAACCATCGATCTTATTGGACTTGGGACCCGGGGCGCTGCCGTGTCGGGATACTCAAATTGGTGCGAGTGCACCCGCCGTTCGCGGGGGCAAAGACGCTGTTGTTTCAGCGCAGAGGTAAGGGCCGCGGGGGCGGCTCTAGATTGGGGTTGGAGATGAAGGATTTCGTGCAAGAGGGGGCTGCACGCCCGTCCGGTGCTGTGACCGGTCGGGCCAATTGGTCCCGCTGGCCGTCACTCGGCAACGGCTGTCTGGTCGCTCTCGTGGGTGACGCCCCCCTCGTCGGGATGGGTGTTGCCAATATGAACGCAGCGGTTTCTGCGCCGCCATCTTCGTCGAAGCGGAGCGCATCCGGTTCTCTGAAAATGTCGCCCGCTGTGGCTGGCGCAATCGGCGCGGGGACGGGGGCTGGATCACTGGGTGGCTATGCCACTTTTGGAAAGCGTTGCCTGGACATTGCCTTGGTCCTTCTGACGTTGCCGATCAGCCTGCCTCTGATCCTGATGGCCGCACTTGCGCTGTGGCTTGAGGGGGGCAATCCGTTTTACACGCAGGACCGTCTTGGCCAGCGCGGTCGGGTCTTCTCAATCCTGAAACTGCGCACCATGGTTCGCGACGCAGAACAGCTGCTGGAGCGTCATCTGGCCAGCGACCCGGCGATGCGGCGCGAATGGGACGAGACGCAGAAACTGAAAGAGGACCCGCGCATCACCCCGGTTGGTCGCTTTCTGCGCACTACCTCGCTGGATGAATTGCCGCAACTTTGGAACGTCCTGATCGGCGAGATGAGCCTTGTTGGCCCGCGTCCAATGATGCCGGATCAGCTGCCGCTCTATGGCGATGCCACCGCCTATTTCGAACTGAAGCCCGGAATTACCGGATTGTGGCAGGTTTCCGTTCGCAACGAGAGTGGTTTTGCTGTGCGTGCCCGCGCGGATGCCGACTATCATGGCGATCTTTGCCTGCGCACCGATGTTGATCTCATCTGGCGCACCGTTGGTGTCGTGCTGCGAGGTACCGGATATTAACCGTCCTGGGCTAACTGTGATGGCCGGGCTATAGGCGGGTTCTGCCGAACGTGATAGAACGTCAAGGGGGTTTCATGAAAGATGTGATGACCGGACCGGAGACCCCTGGCAGCTGTGCACAGAAACTGGAATGGGACGATCCCTTCGCGATGACGCAACAAGGCTTCAAGAGATTTCGCCGCCGCAAGGGGCGCGACACCTCGGCACCAGAGCATGACCCCGCTCTGTCCGAGCGGGCCGACTCTGGATTGTCGACATCGCACAGCAGCGGAACCAGCGCCCGCGATATGGCGGCTTCATCCGCCAAAGCAACCGCGCGCCTGTCGCAGGATGGGGAACGTAACCGCTTCGCGCGTCGCCCCAAAACTGGCAAGAGCCAGCCGATTGAGGGGCTTGCGGATACCGACCCACAATCACAACACCTGCCAGCGACCTTACCCGAGGTCTGGGAGCGGCTGCACCGGGTGCCACTGGACATTCGCGGGCATCAGCTCGCCCGCTCCCCGCTGGTCAATTTCTTCCGCAACTCTCCGACAGCAAATGCCTTTGATCTGCTGCGCACGCGGTTGCTGCACAGTCTCAAGGTGCAGGGTTGGAAACGCGTCGCCATTGCGGCCCCTACGACAGGTTGCGGTGCAACGTTTTCTGCCGTTAATCTCGCCCTCAGCATGGCGCGAGTACCCGGAAACCGCACGGTGCTGATGGATCTCAATTTTCGCCGACCCGGTGTTGCCTCGGCACTGAAACTGCCCCCATCGGGGGATATGCCGGGTTTTTTGGCTGGGGAGCTGACGCTGCCTGAACACCTGATCCGGCCGACCGCCTCTCTTGCGGTCGGGCTAACGGCGGCGCCAGACCGCAACGCGGCTGAAATCCTCCATGACGGGCGTTGCGCCAGCGTGATTGATGACATGGTGCTGAGCACTGGCGCCGATGTCGCATTGTTCGATCTGCCGCCGGTTCTCGAACATGATGATGCCGCAGCCTTCCTGCCGCAGGTGGACGGGGTTCTGCTGATCGCCGACGGCACCCGCACCACCGCCAAACACCTTGCGGCCTGTGAAAAACTGATCGACGGCCAGACCCAGCTGCTTGGCGTCAGCCTGAACCGGGCCCGCGGTGCTGGCCTGCTGCAATATGGCCAGTAGATGCCGCCACGCGCCCCGTTGCCACCCTGTAACCTGACATCCACACAACCGTAACCAACGACGAGCCAAGACATGGGACCGATCCGCACTCTGGATGACATATTGGACATGCTACGTCGGCGCGCGTCGGTGATCTTCTGGGTCATCCTCCTTGGCGCCATGGTCTCGCTGTGGGTGGCGGCCAAGCAGCAGCATTTCTACGAAAGCTCGGCGGTTCTGCAGATCACCCGACCGAAGATAGCTGATGATTTGGCTAAATCCACCGTCGACGGCTCGTCCGCACGTCGCTTGCAGCTGATCGAACAGCGCCTGATGGCCCGCGGGTCGGTTCTGGATATTATTGAGAAATTTGGCCTTTATCAGGACCTGCCGGGTTTGGTCCCATCGGAGAAGGTGGCCCTGCTGCGCGAATCCGTGTCGCTCACCGGGGTGGCCGCCGCGCGGGAGGGCTTTGCCGATGATGGCACGATATCAGTGCTGACCATCTCCGCCCTGATGCCGACGCCGGAGCAGGCACAGGCGGTTGCCAGCGAATTTGCCACACGCACGATCGAACTCAGCCAAAGCTCCCGGATTGAGCAGGCCCGCGAAACCCTGACCTTCTTCGTGGACAAGGAAACTGCCCTCATCAGCGAGGTGGCTGAGCTTGAGAATGAAATCACCGCTTATCGCAATGCCAATAACGTCGCCCTGCCCGGCGGGATTGAGATGCGGCGGGAAGAGATTTCGACCCTGAATACCGGCCTGCTGGAGATCGAGCGCGAGCAGATCGAATTGCGCAGACAGGCGGATCAGACCACCTCGAACCAGCGACAGGCAACTGCACAGCGGATGCTCGAGGTTTTTGAGGAGAAACTGGCCACGCTTGATGCACAGCGGGAGTTGCTGTTGAACCGTCGCAGCGCTCTGGAGCGTTCGCTGGAAACCACCCCGGAAGTGGAGCGCCAGCTGGGTGTGTATGAGCGCCGGATGGGGCAGTTGCAGACCGAGCTTGAATTGATCTCCCAGCGCCGGACCGAGGCAGAGGTCGGCTTCCGTCTGGAGGCATCGCGCCAGTCGGAGCGCCTGACGGTGATCGAATCTGCACCGCTGCCGGATTATCCGGCCACCGGCGGGCGTAAGAAAAAGGCGCTGATGGGCGGGGTTGCCAGCATCGGATTGGCGTTGGGCATCGCGTTCCTGCTGGAACTGCGGCGCCCGGTGTTGCGCAGCGTGGCACAGATGGAGCGGGAAACCGGTCTGACACCTGTTGTCGCCATCCCCTTTCTCGACACGTCCTCGAAACGCCGCGGCGTCTTTGCGCGGCTGCGCATGGCTTTGGGTGGGCGGCGGCGTACCGGAACGGAGCCAAGCGGTTGAACTCAGCCACGCACCGCCGACAGCAAGCAGGCGTCACCCGACCGCGCTGATCATCTCCGCCAGCCGTCCCCAGTGCCACCAGATCGCCGACAGCCCAACAGCCGCTGCCAGACCGGTGAACAATAGATCATGAAGCGGGTCCCAGACATGATGCTTGGTCGCCAACCAGATCATCACGGGATAGGCCAGCACCATCGCCAGCGCGAGTGCGGCGATCCCACCGGTTAGGCCAAACAGGATCACCCCGGCCAGAAACAGCCCCGTCTGCGCCAGCGCCCGCGCAGCGGTAAAGACAAAGAACGATCGGCTGTCCCCAGCAGCCAGCGCGGCCTGATCATAGGTCATGGTGATAACCGCAGGCACCATCGCCAGCGCAATCAGCACCACCATCGGGCCTGCATAGCTATAGCGCGCATCGTAGAGCAGATCGACAAGCCAAGGCCCCAGCCAGGCCATAGCCAGCAGGATAGTCAGGATCATCGCGCTAAGCCCGGCCCGCAGCTGTCGTTGTTTGCGACGATACTCAGGCGCCGCATGCGCAGGCTTGTCGCGATAGACCGGGATCATCAGCCGCTGGTTCACCGCATGGCCCAGTGCCATCGGGAAACTCGCCAGGAAAAACCCGATATTATAAATGCCCAGCACATCCAGCGGGACAAATTTGCCCAGAATAGCCCGATCTCCTTGAGAGGTCAGAAACCAGAAGGCGGTGGACAAGAAGATCCATTTGCCAAAATGCAGCAACTCCTTCAGCGCCTTGGCCTCCCAACGGAACTGGCTGCGCCGCCCCGGCAGTCCCAGATGCACAGCCAGCAGAAACGCTGCCGCCTGCAGAACGCTGCCAAGCACCAGCGCCAGAACCGACTGCGTCCACCAGGCCAGTAGGACCATGGCGCCAATGCCAATGGCTTGGCTGAGCAGCTCCAGCGCGGTCAGCCGCCCGACCAGAAGATGTCGATGCGCAGTCTCAACCCGGATCGGATCGAACCCGTTGATCACCAGCGCCATTCCGGCGATCGGCAAATACCACAGCAGTTCGGGCGCCTCATAGAATTGCGACACCGGCCAGGCCAGAAGCAAAGTCATCCCCCAGAGCGCGAAGCCGCGCACCACCTGAACGCTCCATGCCGTGTCGAGGAAATCCGGATGGTCACCGCGTTTGCTCTGGGCGATGGACGGCCCAATCCCCATGTCCGAAAACAGCGCCAGCCCGGTGATCACCACGCTGACCAGCGCCATCAGGCCAAATGCTTCGGGAAACAGCAGGCGTGTCATCACCAGATTGGCCGCCAACCGCAAGGCCTGACTGCCGCCATAGCCCATCATCAGCCACGAGGCCGAACGCAGCACGCGCGCTGCGAGGCTTTCACCTTGGAAGAGCGACAGGACTTGCTGCATCAATATCCTCGAAGTTCTGCGATACACTTGCGACACTGATCCTCAAAGGCGTCAATTCCGCGGCGCCTTCGCGGCAATGCTGGGCAAGCGCGGCAACTGACGATACCCTGCGATAACTCTTGCATAAAATGGGCCGTCGTCCTCGTGAAAATAGCGTATATCCTGAACACCTATCCGCAGCCGTCGCATAGTTTCATTCGGCGTGAGGTGCAGGCGTTGGAGCGTCAGGGCCATATGATCCACCGGATTGCCATGCGCCGGTCCGGCGCGCCTTTGGTTGATCCCGGTGATCAGGCTGAGCAGGGCCGCACCACTTATGTGCTTGAGGCCGGAGCGCTGAAATTGACCGCAGCCCTGCTGCGGTCCATCATCCGGGCGCCCGGATCCGTGATATCTGCATTGCGTATGGCCTGGCGGCTGGGCGCTGCCTCGCAGGTTGGTCGATTGCGTCACCTGATCTATCTGGCAGAGGCGGCCTATGTCGCCGAGTATGCCGCCCAGCATCAAATCGCCCACCTACATGCACATTTCGGCACCAACGCCACAACAGTGGCCATGCTGGCAGAGGCTCTGGGTGCGCCGGGTTACAGTTTCACCACCCATGGGCCGGAGGAATTCGACGCGCCTGAGTCGTTGTCGCTGGGGGAGAAAGTCGACCGCGCCAGATTTGCCGTCGCCATCAGCAGCTTTGGCCGCAGTCAGCTGAGCCGCTGGGCCGCCTTTGGCAGCTGGGAGCGACTGAAGGTGGTCCATTGCGGGATTGAGCCTGCGCGCTTTGCCGATCCCACGCCTCTGCCTGAGGGGCCGCTCCGGCTTGCTGCGATTGGTCGGTTCGTGGAACAGAAGGGCCAGATGGTGCTGATTGAGGCGATGGCGCAGCTGGTCGCGGATTACCCTGACCTGCATCTGGCGTTGATCGGTGATGGAGACATGCGCCCCGATCTTGAGGCGGCGATTGACCGTCATGGGCTGGGCAATCACGTGACGCTGACCGGCTGGCTTTCTGAAGCCGAGGTGAGAGGCGAGCTGGCGCGCGCGCAGGCGCTGGTAATGCCGTCTTTCGCCGAAGGCCTGCCGATGGTGGTGATGGAAGCTATGGCCGCCGCGCGCCCGGTGATTGCAACCTATATTGCCGGAACCCCTGAACTTATTCTGGCGGGGGAAACCGGCTGGCTGGTGCCAGCGGGGGATCCGGGCGTTCTGGCGCAGGCCATCCGGGACCTCGCCGCCACGCCCCATGCTGAGCGGGTTGCCATGGGACAGGCCGGGCGCGCCCGTGTGCTGCTACGTCACGACAGCGATGTCGAGGCAGCGAAACTGGCGCAGCATGTCCAAGCCGCCCTGCCACGGGACTCGGGCTAGGCCCTCGACCTGATATACCTATCGCCCACGGGTCCAGCGCGCCTCGTTTCGGGTGCGAAACAGCGGTGATTTCACAGCCAGCGCCACGGCAGCATAGGTCATGAACCCCGCCGGATCACGTAGCGCCAACCGCAGGATCGCAGCTGGGTCAGGGCGGTGGACATCCTCATTGGTCAGCAGAGCGGGAAACCGTTCGGCAATCTCCGCCACTCCGGCATTCTGGCGCCTCCGCACCCGCACCAGATTGCGAAACCCCTCGATCAGCGGCCATTGGTAACTGGCCTGCACCCGGACCCGCTCCGCCGGAGCAAAGCTAAGCCGGGCAAAGATATCGTCAGCAATGACATCCGGCCATTGCCCCCAGCGCGCCCGCCCGGCGCGGTTCATCGCAAAGAGGCCGAACCCCGGCACCCCTTCGCGTACAAAGGGCAGCTTTGCCCAGAACCGCCCATATAGACGGCTGACCCGGCTGCGGGCAGGGAATAGCTGCGGCGTTCCACTGGCATAGCGTGGCTGATCCCCGGTCAACGCGGCGCAGATCTGCGCCATCAACGGGGGGGATACGATCACATCTGCATCCAGATAGACCAGAATAGAGCCAGCGGCGCGCAATTCACCCTCTGCAAGTGCGCCGATTTTTCCGCCCTCGGGTCGGTCGATCACCGCACAGGTCCACCCCTGCGGCACCGCCACTGCACGCGCCTCTGCGACGGTGCTGTCGGTGCAGCCATTGGCGATCACCAGCACTTCTGCCCCTGCGCCCTTGGGCAAGGGATCGCTCGCAAAGAGCGCCGACAGGCAGGCCCCGATATAGCCCGCCTCATTGTGGGCCGGGATCAGCACGCTAATGAGCGGTGTCATTTTGCCGCCTCCAGCGCGCGCCAGCGCGGATTGTCATCGCTCACATAGCGCAGGCTGCCCCAGCTGCCCCATTTGCCGGGGGATGAAACATCCGAATAGGCGGTGAACAGGTGGCCGCCTATCTCCGGCCAGCCTGCCAGAAGACTGCGGTACAGCGCGCCCATCTCTTCGGTGTAATTGAAATGGCTGAAGAACCCGGTCAGCATTTCATCATCCACCATCGCGCCAAGACCCACCACATGGCTGCCGCCCTCATACATGATCAGGTCAAGCCCATGCGCCTCAGCGACCTTGGCATGATAGGGCAGGACCCGCCCCAAAAGATCGCTGACAGTATCCTCGGAACTGCCGGAGACAAGCCCGTCGCGCAGTTCTGCGGCGGCCAGGGCGCTGGCGGCATCATATTGGTGGGCCTCAACAAATTCCCCAGCTGCGGCCCCGCGCAGCCCCTTGGCCTCAGCGGCCGCTGCAGCCTGTTCCCGGCTTTGCGCGATCCAGGCGCGCAGGGTGGCTGCACGGTCGGGCAGGCCAAGAATGCCACCAAAATAGCCGGTCACCGCATAGGCATCAAAGAGGCGCGCGGGCGGGCGCCGTGCTGGGTCTTCGGCCACCCAAAGGGGCGCCGCCAATATCTGCTCTTCCAGCCCCAACCAGCCGGTCTGGGTGGAGACCACACGCACCAGATGATCCTCTGCCGCGTCGCCGAAGACATCCGTCCAGATCATCGCAACTTCGGCGGCGCGGCCCCCGTAGAATTGCATCCACAGATCCTGCCCACCCCAACGCGCACGCGCCTGATCATCGGCCCAGACCGCCTGTTCAAACTGCCAGTTCCAGACCTCGTTGGAGTATTCCACATAGGTGGTCAGTCCGGGGTCCAGCTGGTCGCGGACCAGTCGCGCATAGTTGCGAACATAGATATCATCGGCCATATGCGGCAGCGTGAACCACGGATCAGCTTGCAGGTGATTGGCAAGTGCCACCAGCACCTCCGCCGGGGCACCCTGCGCCGTCCAACTGTAGTCCTGCACCCGCGGGCGATCTTCCCATCCGACCTGAGTGCTGTCGTTGGTGGCCATCCAGTCCATGAATCGCAACGCCGCAAACCCGCGCAACCGGGCGATCCAATCCGGGTTGAACAGCGCCCCCGCCTGCCAGTCGGGCAGGTGTTTTTCCATCACCACAGTAATGTTGCGCACGTAGTCGCCGACCCCTTGCCGGTCACTGCGCTGAATGCGGATTTCAACCGCGCCGGCCCCCGGGGTATAGTCAAAGCGGATTTCGCTTTTGCTGTAGCGGATGTTCCTTGCCCGACCCGTAACCTCAACAATCCCGTCGCCTTCGAATTGCAGCACATACCGCCCCGCAAGGCTGCTGGCCTCTTCCGGCAGATCCGTGAGGATCAGGGTGCCGACCGAGCCCAGTTCCGGCGGGATGGCAGTGGGCCAGCCGTCCGGATCCAGGTATCCCGCTGCCGCCAGATCCGAATAATCCGCGCCCCCCCACTGGCCTGCGATATGTCCAATCCAGGGGCGCGCGGTCTTGAAATGGTCGAGGAAGGGCGCCTGCGGACTCCAATCAGCGATAGAGGCAAGGTTCATTGCAATCGGCTGCTTGGGCACGTCGATCAAAGCAGGTTCTGCCCGCGACGTGACAGCGTCAGACGCAACGCTCTGGCTGGCTTGCACCGGCTGGTTCAAGGTGGGCAACACCGGATCCGAGGGCAGGGGCGGCGGATCCAAGGGCAGGGAGGCCCGTTGCACCCGCTCCCGTGCTGCATCCCAGGCGATCTCCTGCAGCCGTCGCGCCAGTGCGGGCGCGGGCGCCTTATAGCGACCGCCCCATGATGAGCGCAGCTGATGCGGCAGGCCGACGGGCGACTGGCCGGTCAGCACCGCATATTGCAGGGCAGAGAGGAAATAGAACCCCAGATCATTGGGGTGAATGTCGTCGGCGAAGACCTCCTCGATCCGGCTCAGGCCCGGCACGGTTCCGGCCTGAATGGCGTCATCCAGCCGGGCCATCGCCTGGCCCGCCTTCAGCAGCTTGATCTTGCCGCCGGTTTTGCGATTGACCGTATCGACAACGCTCTGCCAGCGCGGCAGATCCGCCGACAAACGGTCGCGCCATGGCATCGCAGCACCCGCGTCAAATGGCACCTCAACCCCGGTGCCGCTGCTCAGACTGTGCCAGGTCTCCTGCAGATAGACCTCGACCTCGGGATTGGCACTATGGGCGAGGGTGTAGAACTCTGTCAGCGCCCCCTCGGTATCGCTCCATTTCAGATGGTTGGCGAGCGGGATCGCTTCGGTCACGATCAGAACATCTATGCCGTCGACCAGCCGTGTGCGGGCGTTAATCCCCTCGGCCTGATCCGCATGGGCCCAATTATAGCTGAGCGGGGCGCCGTTGATGATCTGCGCCTCGACCGTGATGGTGTCGCCTGTCTGCCCGGCGGCAAGGGCGGGTTGCTGCGTCAGCAGCTGCTCCAGCATCACTGGATTGTCGGGGCCGAACAGGGAATGGCCGACCATGACCACGCTGGCGACCAGATCCGCCAGTGTCATGAGGACACGCCGGTGCGTGGGTGGCTGGTGATCACCTGCCAGACGATGTTCTGCGCTTGCCGCGCGGCTTCAGCACTTAAGGCATCGGCCGGGGTGCCATCGGCGCGTTGCAACTGATGGGGCAGGCCAACCGGGGAGCGCTGATAAAGTGTGCTGACATGGGTGAGGGCAACAATATAGGCCCCCAGATCATTGATATGGATCTGATCCAGCGCCCCCTCCTCGGTGCGGGCAAAAAGGTCTTCGCGGCGGGTCAGCCCGTCGATCTGTCCGGCCTCAGCAGCGCGGACAACCGCTGCCATCGCCTGGCCCGCAGGGATCAGATAGGCAGGGCGCTTCGGGTTGCGACGGCTGTCCGATCCAGCCAGCCCGCCAAGCCACAGCTGATCCAGATCGCCGTCAATCCGCGCCAGCCAGCCATCAGCGGTATCCAGCGGGTGCCAGGTTTCATAGAGATAGATCCGCGTCTGCGCGGCACCAGCGCGCGCCAGATCTGCCCACTGGCGAAAATACCGCGCTCCTTTGAAATAACGCAATGCATCGCGCAGCTCGACCATTTCGGTCAGTACAACGGCGTCATAGTCGCCCGATCCAATCGCCTCGCGCGCGTCACGCCAGACCGGAGGCGTGTTCACCTGATCGAAATGCAGGATCTCCAGATCCGGCTCCCAATGATCCTGTAAGGGCGTGCCGGAGCCAAGCTGGCTGTTATACCGATGCCCCTCCGGCGCCAGTTGTTGTACCATATGCGGCATATCCGGCCCAACCAGTGAGTGGCCAAGGTGGAACACCCGCATCGGCCCCTCCGGCGCGGTCAAAGGTGGCAGCGCGAAGGGGGTCGCCTGCGCGCCGATTGGCAACAGGGAGAGGAGTGCCAGAAAACCACGCCGTCCGATCATCGCACCTGCGGCAGCTGTGCGGCGGTCGCGATCAGCCCCTCCCCGATGACAAATCGCCCCTCAATCCTGTCCCCCGTCAGGAAGGGCAGTTGATCAGCCGTAAACCGCGCAGAAAACTGCCCGCTGATCTGATCGGTGTCGTTTGCCATACGCATCTCCAGTTCCATCCCGTCAAAGCCGAAAAACCGCTCGCTCAGGCGATATTGGCATTTATACGCGGCTTCTTTGGCAGAAAATATCACTTTGGCCAGTTGGCCGGGGTTGGTCTGCTGTGCCAGCCAGAGACGTTCCGCCGGGCGGCAGATCTGCGGGATCAGATCATCGGCGAGCGGCGTGTCCTCCTCGACGTCAACGCCCAGTCCGCGCATCTGCTGCGGTCGGGCGGCGACGGCAACGGCGGTGCTGCGGCAATGGCTGATCGACCCAACCAGCTCGGGCGGCCAGATCGGCGCGCGTTTTGGCCCGACGGGAATTGCGCTGGGTGTCAGGCCCAGCGTTGCCATTGCCTGATGCGCCGCGGCACGGCCTGCTGCGAACTCTCGCCGCCGCTTCGCCACCGCGTTTGGCGACAGGCAGGCGGCCTCCTCAGGGAAGGGCACGGGTGGATCTCCCTGCGGATCGCAGACCTCCACTGCAACACCATCTTCAAACAACGGGCGGATCAGCGCCCGGTGCCGCGCGCTGCGCAAGGATGGCTCAACCAGGGTCATCCGCTGCGGGCCTTGCGGTTGGCGCGCATTGCGCGGCGCTTGGACATCATGTCGGATTTCGCTGCGGCGTCGACGGCGGGTTCGGCCACGTGCTCCTCAGCGGGACCAGCGCCGGTCAGCGCGTCAATGTGGCCTGCCAATCCCGACAGGGTCGGGAAGCGGAAGATATCGGTGATCGACAGCTTTGGCACATCCAGCGCGCCACGAATGTCGCGGTGGGCCTGTACCGCGAGCAGGGAATGGCCACCCAGGGTGAAAAAATTATCCTCTGCCCCGATGCCGCTGACGCCAAGGATACCGCTCCAGATTTCGGCAATCTTGCTCTGTGCCCCGGCGCTGAGCGGCGCGTCGGAGGTGGGCACGGAAATCTGTACCGGTTTTGGATCGGGCAGCGCCTTGCGGTCGATCTTCTTGTTTGGGGTCAGCGGGAAGGCGTCGAGATGTTCGATATGGCTCGGCACCATGACCGCAGCCAGTTGCTGCGTGAGTGCGGCCTTCAGCGCCGCCTGATCCGGTGCCACAGGTCCGGTTACATAGGCGATCAGCCGGGTGTCGCCAGCGGTTTCGCGGGCGATAACAACGGCCCCGGTAATGCCATCCATCGCCGCCAGCGCGGCCTCGATTTCGCCCAGTTCGATCCGCTGGCCGCGGATTTTGACCTGATGATCGCTGCGGCCCAGGAATTCCAGCTGACCGTCGCTGCGCCAGCGCACCAGATCCCCGGTGCGATAAAGGTGGGTTGAGGGGACATGCGTCCCCGCATCGGCAAAGGGATCAGGAACAAAACGCTCCGTCGTGAGATCTGGGCGCTGCCAGTAACCGGCGGTCACACCGGCACCGCCGATCAGCAATTCGCCGGGTACCCCAATCGGCTGAAGAGACAGGCTGTCATTGACGACATAAACAGTGGTATTGGCAATCGGCGCACCGATCTGCGCCGTGCCAGTTGGCACTTCCGCAAGGCTCTGCATGGTCGACCAGATGGTGGTCTCTGTCGGGCCATACATATTGTGGATGTCGGCATCGGTTGTCGCGCGCAGGCTGGCCACCAAGTCGCCCGGCAGCGCCTCCCCCCCGATGAACATATGCGAGAGCCTCCCCAGCACAGGGCGCGCATCGGCGTCTGCGGTGATCATCCGGGCCATCGACGGGGTGCATTGCATATGGGTGACGCCGTGGCGCAGGATCTGCGCCGCAAGCGAGACATCCTCCGCGGCCAGCTGTTGCGGGGCGTTGGCAAGGCGCAGCACCTCCGCAAGGGGTTTCAGCCCCTCCAGCACAATCTCCGGTGCAATGCCGTAGTCGATCAGGCAGGCGATCTCATCAACGCCGATCTGCTTGAGCTGCTCCACCCGCTGCAGGGCATCGGCAATGGTGCCAAACAGGCCGGAATCCTCAAAATACCGTTCAAAAGCAAAATCGAGAATGGCCTCCAGCTCCTCTGCCGAAAGCATGCCGAGGTCCATTTCAAACGGGTTTTTCACCCCTTCTGGTTTTTTGAACGCAGGAAAAGCCCAGGCGTATTGTTTGATCAGACCAGCCGCCGCGCGCAGGTAATCCTTCATCGGTTCTCGGGCTGTGGCGCGGGCGTCTTCGCGGGTGTCCGCGAGATAGCTGTGCAGCATCAGCGTGACCTTGTGATCGCGCGGGTCGTGACCGGCGGCGCGCAGGGCATCATGATAGATGGTGATTTTGCCCGCGACCTCCTCAATGCTTTGTCCCAGCAGATGGGTCAGCACATTAGCCCCGATACTGCCCGCCTCACGCCAGGTTTCGGGGTTGCCTGCCGTGGTGACCCAGACCGGCAGCTCCTTTGACACAGGGCGCGGCTGGGTCAGAACCGCGTGTTCGCCACCATCCTTGCGCGGGAAGGCGACCTCCTCTCCGCGCCAGAGTTTCCGCACCGTCTCAATAGCCTCGAACAGCGCAGGCTTATTGGCGGGGGGCGTATTTTCGGGGCGCAGGATGAAGTCATCCGGCTGCCAGCCAGAGGCGAAGCCTATACCTGCGCGTCCGCCGGTCAGATTGTCGATCACCGACCATTCTTCGGCAATGCGGGCCGGGTGATGCAGCGGCGCCACGCAGGACCCCGCGCGCACGCCGATATTTTTCGTCACTGCAGCCACCGCCGCGCCGGTCACTGCCGGGTTCGGATAGGGCCCGCCGAAGGCGTGGAAATGTCGCTCTGGTGTCCAGACCGCGTTGAACCCGTGCTGATCGGCGAATTTCGCGCCTTCCAGCAGCAGTTCATATTTGCGCGGGCCGGGACCATCGTCATTGCCCCAGTAAAACAGGTTGAAATCCATGCCGCGATCACTGGTGGCGACCGGGCCATTGGACAGCTGCAACCGCGCCTCATCACTGGACAGCACCAGTTTGAAGCCGCGTGACAAGGTCCAGAACAGTTCCAGCACCGAGATGTCGAACGACAGGCTGGTCACCGCCAGCCAGCAGTCCCCCGGCCGATGCGGGATGCGGTCGTCCATGGCGGCAAAGAAATTCGCAACATTGCCATGGCGGACCATCACGCCCTTGGGCGTGCCGGTGGAGCCGGACGTATAGATCAGATAGGCCAGATCCTCTGGTGCGGGCGCTGTGGCAGGCGTTTCGGCCACAGTTTCGGCCACGGCGGAGATCTCGGGCAGGGCGTCAAGGCACAGGATATCGGCCGACAGGTTGCCGGGCAGCTGGTCGCGGTGTCCGGTGTCGGTCAGGATCACGCTTGCGGCGCTGTCGGTGATGAAATGCGCGATGCGATCTGCCGGATAGGCCGGATCCAGCGGCACATAAGCCCCGCCTGCCGCCATCGTGGCAAGGGCAGCAATCACCAGATCAGGCCCGCGCCCCAGGTAAATACCGACATGGCTGCCCGGCTTCACTCCACGGTCACGCAGGAGGGCTGCCAGATGATCAACGCGAGCAGAGAGCTCGGCATAGGTCAGGCTCTGATCCTCATAGACCAGCGCCGTAGCCTCCGGGGTTCGTGCAACCTGGGCTGCAAACTCCGCCGGTATGGTGCTTTGCCCGATGTCGGAACGGGCGGTGCTGTTCCAGTCCACCAACATCTGGCGTCTTTCGGCCTCCGGCAGGATCGGCAAATCGGCGATGGTGCCACCGGCGGCCGAGGTCAGCGCGTCGATCAGCAGTTCGGCCCGCCCCACCAGCAGCTCGGTCGCTTGCGCATCCAGCCGCGCAATATCAATGTGCAGGGCCAAAGCGCCCTCCGACAGGGACAGGGTCGCTGCACAACCGTCGATATGCTGCGCACGCCCCAGCATGCAGCCAATATCCGGACAGAAACCGCTGCCCCCGGTCTGTCGCAACTCCGGCGCACGGGCAATGAGATCAGCGGCAAAACCGCCGCTGCTGCGGGTGCTGCCCAGCTCTGCAGCCAATTCGGACCGCAGATCGTCCAGGGGCGCATCGCGGCGGGCCTGCACCGGCACCCAGTCAGAGATCAGCCCCGCGATGGCAGTCTCCTGCAGCGCGTCCGTGCCGAGCGCGATGCCAGCAGCCTCCGCACCGGAGCTGGATAGCATGAGAGAGAGGGCGACGCTCAGTACATCGACCTCTGTCAGTGGCGCATTGTGGGACAGCATGAGATGGTTGATTTCGGCAGCACCATCAGCTGCCGGACCTGCCAAGGGCAGATCCACAGCGGGCAGGGCCGCCAGCGCCTTGCGCCATTTACCCTCGCTGGCCTGCGTCGCGGCCATTTGCCGGGTCAAATCGCTGCGGGCCGCTGCATCAAGAGACGGAAGACTATCCCCGGTTTTGACATGGTCGACGGCGCGGATCGGGCGCCCGTCGCAGTGGTGCAATCCGCCAATCCGCAGCGCGCCATCGCCGCAGGCCAAGGTCATCGTCGTGTCATCCACGCTCAGTACTGTGCCCGGCGCGCCGGATCCCTCTGCGATCTCTGCGGTGCTGATCAACGCTACTGGCGCATCGCTGGTTGCAGGTAGTTGGACCTTGGCAGCACAAAGCGGGTTCCAGTACCCGTTGAAATCAAGGGCGCGCACCAACCGGTGCAGGTCCGCGGCGGGCTGCGACAGATCCAGCAGTGCACCCGCTTCGGGCCGGTCAGCGCGTGTATAGAGCGTGCGGGTGCTGAAATCCTGCGCCTGCCGCGCCAGCGTGCCGGTTTCCAGCTGCCCCAGCACATCGCCAAAACTGTCCATTGCAGCGGCATAGCATTTGGCGTTGAGACTATAGGCCGTCTCATCCCCGGCAATTGCAAACAGGCGCTGGGCGAGGATATCACCCTCATCCACGCCGCCCTCGATCAGGTGCCAGGTGATCCCGTAACCCTCAGCCCCTTCGATCAGGGCCCAGTTCGGGGTGTTGAGACCGGCATAACGCGGTAGCGGGCCATCATGAAAATTAACGCCGCCATTCGCTGCGCGGGCCAGCACGCTGTCGGGGATGATCTCAAGGTTCGCGATGGACAGCAGCCAGTCCACAGACCCGTCAAAATCGCGTGCGTCTTCAAGTACAGTCAGGCCCTTGTCAGCGGCCCACTGGCGGATTTCGGCGTCTTTTGTGACAACAGCGGCGATGCTGTGGCTGCGGGCCAGCAATGTGTCCGCGCAGGCAACAAGCAGTGATTCATTGCCAAGAACGATACAGGAGAATGGGGTCATTTCTGCTCCTCCGGTTGAGACGGGGTCTGGCGCGGTTCCATAGGTTGGTTTTTTCGGCGGCGAAAGATCGCGCGGCTGTGATGAACGATCAGATCCCGCAGAAAATAGGGTGGATCGGAGGCCGGTTTGTCCGACACCAGCCGCCGCAGCCCGTAGAGCAGGCTGCCGCTGATCAGCGCCAATGTGGCCCCAACCGTGTAGGCGCGCCCATGGGTGCTGAGAAAGTAATGCAACCGGCTGTCGAACCAGTATTGCGGGGTGCGCTGCCAGTCTTTCATCCCGGTCGAGGCGGATCCGACATGGGCCACCTCGCTTTCCGGCAGGAAGTGCGTGCTCCAGCCAGCGCGGGCGGCACGGTGGCAAAGTTCAGTCTCCTCAAAGTAGAGAAAGAACGTCTCGTCAAACCCGCCCACCGCATCAATCACCTCCCGGCGGATCATCAGACTGGCACCAGCGGTCCAATCCAACTGTGTCGGGGTGGTGGGGATTTCCATCGGCACCACGGCATCTTTCAGCAAGCGCGTCACGATGCCGGTTCGCACCGAGGATTCAAACTCGCCCGCGATGGTGGGAAAGCGAAAGGCGGTGCAATGAGGCGTCCCATCGGTGCCGCGCACATAAGAGCCGACCAGACCGGCGCTGGGGGTCGCTTGCAGAAAATCTCGCAACGCGCGGATCGCGCCCGGCTGCACAAAGGCATCTGAGTTCAGCAGATAATAGAACTCCGGGGCGCTGCCATCGGATAGGCCAAGGCGAAAGCCGATATTCATGCCCGCGCCAAACCCGCCGTTGCGGTCGCTGGCGATCAGACGCAGGCGGCCGCTGTCGATCCAGCCGCGCGCCTGCACCGCCGTGAGCAGCTGCTCATAAGAGCCATCGGCGGAGCCATTGTCGATGATCACCACTTCGCCGGGCAGCTCTTCCATCTGCTCCAGCGCGGCAGCGGCGCAGTCCAGCGTCATCTGCGGCGTCTTATAGTTCAGGATGATGGTCAGAATGCGCGCATTTGTACCGCCGGGGGCGGCGTCTACAAGCGGCGCGGCGGAGGGGGCGGTGGCGTTGGTCATTCTGCCGCCTCCGCGGTGCTGCGGGCCAGCGCTACGGCGTCGGCGGCATCCAGTCGCGCCTTCACCTCTCCAGCCAGCACACTGACATTTGGCACCAGAACCATACTGTCGTGATCGCCGGGCACCTCGACCACCTCAACGGCGGGGGCCCAACGGGTCCATTCGTTGTCATCAAAGACATATTCCCGCTCGCGGCTGACCCAATTCCCGGCAGAGACCTGCCAGTGCCGGTCAAGTGGCGGGCGGAACAGCGTCATGGGCCCGGACCACGGGCGCAGATCATAAGCGGGCAGGGCGGCGCGGAAGGCCAGTTCGACCTTGCGGTTGTTGAACACTGGCGCTGCGCTGTCGCCGCTGACAGCATAACGGCGTTTCTCGATCTCCCAGGCGATGCGATTGGTGATCCATTCGCCCAGATAGGCGATCCCCTTGCTGCGCAGTTCGGCCCATTTGATCAGCGCCTTGTCGCGGCGCGTCAGCTCTGGACGCAGCGGGAGCGGCGTGTCCAAGAGGATCAGCGCGGAAGTCTCTTCACCCTCAGCCTGCAGTTGCTGGGCCATCTCATAGGCGGTCAGCCCGCCGCCGGAGAACCCGCCCAGCAGATACGGCCCCTCTGGCTGGACACTGCGGATCTCCGACAGATAATCACGGGCCGCTGCATCCAGACGATCGTGCGGCGCATCCTCGCCGATCAACCCTCGGGCCTGCAGCCCGTAAACGGGACGGTCCTTGCCAACCATCAGGGCCAGATGACGCAGGTTCAGCACGTTGCCAAACATGCCCGCCACCAGGAAGAACGGTCGCCGCCCGGTGCCATCACCGGGGTGTAGCTGGACCAGATGGGTGTAGCTGGGGGTCTCGGCGGCGGTGTCACCTGCACTCTCAACCGGGGTCTCGGTGGTGAGACCGCCACCGGTGCGCGCAATCACCAGCTCTGCCAGCTTGGCAACAGAAGGGGCCTCAAACAGGGTGGAGATCGCCAGATCCACACCAAAGCTGCGCTTGATCTGCGCAAACAGCCGAACCGCGATCAGAGAATGGCCGCCAAGGTCAAAGAAACTGTCCTCAACCCCGACCTGCGTCACGCCAAGGAGACGCGCGAACTGAGCGGCTATATCTTCCTCCACGGCATTGCGCGGGGCAAGGTACTCGGTGTCCAGCTGTGGTCGCTCAAAGCTCTGGTTGGTGTCGGCATTCTGCGGCGGCGGCTGATCGGCTTGCGCAATCAGATCCGGCAGCGCCAGCGACGAGACCACCACCTGCGACAGCCCGGTGGCGAGCGCCCGGCGCAAGGCCTCGGGACCGTCCTCGGCACGGATTCCTTGCGCGATATTGCGGTGAAGGCGCCGTTCCTCCAGCGACAAGGGCTGCGCGCTGCCGGATGCCGTCAGTCCCAGATCCTCAGCGCTGGCGTCTGCGCCCTCTGCCGGGGCCAGATTGGTCGCACCGGGCAGCTGCTGCATTTGAAACCCACGCATTTCTGCGACCACAGTGCCATCCGTAGCGGCCAGCGTGATGTCGAACTGCGCGCTATTTGCAGAGCTGTCGACCAGCCGCATATGGCTCAGCAGGTCAATCGGCAGCGGCGCAAAGATCTGGATGCTGTCATAGGACACCGGCACCCAAAGCGCGCTGCCCCGATAGGTGGGGACCAGATCAATGGCCCAGCCGGTGGCCAGATCCATCAGTCCGGGGGGCAGAAGGGTGCCATCTTTTTCGGCAATCTGCGGTAGCTTCAGTCGGGCAAGACCTTCTGCGGTTCCATGGCGTATCTCTTCCAGAACATGCCAGCGTGGACCGAATTTAAGATGTGCTTCCTGCGGTGTTTTCAGTCGTTCCGCCGTGGGGCTCTCCGATACCTCCGGCATGCGAAGCCTCAGTTTAGGGATATCGACCGGGGCTTGCGTGTCCCGGTCAAGATCGGTGTCCAGCAGCGCCTGTACATGCAGTGCATAGCCCTCCGCCGTACGGCTGTAGACCGCAAAATCATAGCCCCGCTCCACCGGAGTCAGCCGGACGATCATATCGCAGGGCGTTCCTGCCACCACCAGAGGCCGCAGGAAATAGAGATCGCGCAGCGCAAAAGGCGTGTCATGGCCCAGCTCCGCCAGCGCCTCAGCGGCATATTCGATATATCCGGTGCCGGGGATCAGCGCGGTGCCATCCTTGGTGCGATGTTCATCCAATATCCACTGATCACTGCTCAATCGGCGGTGGAACAGCAAACTGCCGTCATGGGCAAACTGGCGGCTGTCAAACAGCGGTTGATCGCAGGGGATGGGGTCGCTGCCCGCCTCGGGCTTGTGTGCGCCGAGGGCCTCCGCCGCCATCCCGACGTCCGCCCAGACACCCCAATCGACAGATACCACATGCGTTCTCTGATCCGGGGAGGCACGGGCGCTGCGATGTTTGGCAAAGGCATTGAGGTATTCATTGGCAGCCACATAATCGACCTGACCAATCGGGCGCGTTACCGCAGAGGAGGAGGAAAACAGCACCATCAACTCCAGCTGATCTGCGCCGAAGATGGCGTCGAGCACTCTGAGCCCGCTGACTTTGGGAGCCAGAACCTGAGCGATATCCTCTTCTGTTTTGGCCAGAACCGGCGCATCGTTGATCTGGCCGGCGCCGTGGATGACGCCGGTGATCGGGCCAAAGATCTCCTCGGCTGTTGCAACAGCGGTGCGCATTTGCTCGCTGTTGCAGACATCTGCGGCCAGCGGCAAGACGCGGCCTTTTCCAAGTGCGTCCAGCGCCTTCACGGCGCGGATGCGTTGCGCGGTTGTATTGGCTGGGCTGTGACGATTGAGATAGCTGTCCCAGGTGTCGCGCGGCGGCAACCCGCCGCGCGAGATCAGCACCACATTGGCGTCAAAGCTTTGCATCAGGTCCGCCGCGATCGTGCGTCCGATGCCGCCATAGCCACCGGTGATCAGATAGGTGCCACCTTCACGGAAGCCAGAATGCGACGATGCAGGCGCACTGTCTGGCAGTGCCACTGGGCGCCACCGCAAGGCATAACGCTTGTCACCGCGCCAGAGCGCCGTGTCATTCGCAGGTTCCGAGAGCAAGTCCTCCAGCAGGCGGTCAGTGATTGACATCGGAGCCTGATCCGAAAGCCAGCGACGCAGGCCATTGGGGCGGGTTGGCAGTTCGATATCGACCGTGGCGCAGGTCAGGCCGGGGATCTCGCGCGGCAGCACGCCGGCAGGGCCGGCAATCATCGCCTTTTCCGGGTAGGGCAGCGGCTCATTGCGCAGCTGTGCCGCCCCGGTGGTAAAGACCGTCATATGCAGGGGATGCGGAAGGTCAATCTGGGCCAACGCCTGCCCCAGCGCGGTCAGCGCATAAAACCCCATCTCCAGATTACGATCAAAAAAGGAGGCGCCGGGGCGGAAGCTCTCGCCCTCAGTGACCAGCCAGAAATGGCCAATGCGACTTGGCAGCAAATCCGCCAGCGCGAGATCGGCAAACAGCGCATCATAGCCCGCGCGCCCCTGTTCCGGGGCCAACATATAGCGGCTCTCGCTCAGCTGGGCATAGGTGTCGCCGGGGGTGACCCGCACCACCCTGTGCCCTGCCTGTTCCAGGCGCGGCGCCAGATCGGCACACAGCCCGGTGTCATCCTCAAACAGCAGCCAGGTTTCAGGTTGCTGATCCAGTTCGGTGGTAACATCAAGATCGCAGCTGGCCAGCGCTGGTCGCCAGCTGGGGCGCGATCCCCATTGTGACATGTCGTCATGGCGCTGGGGCGCGCTGATTGCTGTGTCCGCAGTGGCCGGGGCAGCGGGTTCGATGAAATAGCGGCTGCGCTGAAACGCGTAGGTCGGCAACGGCAGACGCTGGCGGCGGGCATCTCCCCAGATCTGATCCCAGTCCGCCTCCAGCCCTGCGGCCCAGAGCCGTCCGATCACGCCAAAGAAATAGGCATCATCGGCCATCATCTGGTCGGGGTGACGCAATGAGCTGAGCACCTGACCGGGCTTGATCGCCGGGGCCATCTGCGCCAGCGAGGACAAGGCCTTGCCGGGGCCAACCTCGAGATAAAGCCGGTTGGGTTGCTCGGCGAGCGTGTCGAGGCAGGCGGAAAACATCACCGTATTGCGCAGCTGACCGACCCAATACTCGGGGTCGGTAGCCTCCGCGTCACTCAGGATCTGGCCGCTACGGTTGGACAGGATTGGGCGACCGGGGGCGGTTAAGGTCAACCCGCGCAGGAACTTGCGGTACTCGTCCAAAATGCCTTCCAGCATACGGCTGTGGGCAGCTATGTCGATCTGGATGCGTTGGTGATCGACTTCATCCGCGGTCAACTGCGCTGCCAGCGCATCTAGTGCGGCCTGCGGTCCAGAGACAGCTGTGAGGCGGGGGGCATTGACGCTGGCAATGTCCAGATCCGGCGACAATCTGGCCTCAACCTCCTCCAGCGGCAGCGAGATCGACAGCATGCCGCCGGCGGGTACCTTGTCGAACAGCCGCCCACGCAGCAGCACCAGATCAATGCAATCCTCAAACGACAGCACCCCGGCCAGACAGGCTGCGGTGTTCTCCCCCATGGAATGGCCCACCAGAGCGGCGGGGCGCACGCCCCAGCTGATCCACAGTTGCGCCAGCGCGAATTCCACGATCATGATCAGCGGCAGCTGCGCGGATGGCTGTTGCAGGCGCGCATTTGCGGTGTCTCCCTGCCCCGGATCCGGCAGCCAGAGCGCGCGAATGTCATAGTCCAGCTGGCCCTCAAGGTGATCCAGACCCCGGTCCATCCAATCGGCAAAAACCGGTTCGGTTTCATAGAGATCCCGCGCCATGCCCGCATATTGCGCGCCGCCACCAGGGAACATGAAGACCACCTCAGGGGTGCTTTCGGCGCAATCATGGTCAAACACCCGCCTTGGATCGCCCGCGTCCAGCAGGGCGGCGGCTTCCTCAGGGGTTTCGGCGACCAACGTCCGACGCTTGGCAAAGCCGCGGCGGCCTTCCTTCAGCGTGTAGGCCACATCTGCCAGTGGCAGATCGGGATTGGCGCGCAGATGGGCGGCCAGGGCCGAAGCATTGGCATTGAGTGCTGCTTTAGAATGGCCAGACAAGCAAAGCACCTGAAACGGGAAATCGCTTTCATCCGAGGCGGGGCGGGGGGCGGCTTGTTCCAGCACCGCATGGGCGTTGGTGCCGCCAACCCCCAGCGCGTTGATCGCAGCACGGCGGGGGCCTTTGGCAGAGGTCCAGTCGCGCAAGCGGTCGTTGACCACAAAGGGTGAGGTTTCAAAATCAATGGCCGGGTTGGGCGCCTCATACCCCAGGCTTGGCGGGATCTGGCCATGATGCAGCGCCAGCGTTGTCTTGATCAGCCCGGCCACACCGGCGGCCGTATCCAGATGCCCGATATTGGTCTTCACCGAGCCGATACGGCAATAGCCGACCGCAGGCGTGGTCTCGCGGTAGGCTTCGGTCAGGGCCGTGACCTCAATCGGGTCGCCCAGATAGGTTCCAGTGCCATGGCATTCGACATAGTCGATGGTATCCGGCGGCGTCTCTGCCGCGCGCAGCGCCTGCCGCACGGCGCTGGCCTGCCCCTCGACCGAGGGGGCGAGATAGCCTGCCTTATCCGCACCGTCATTGTTGATCGCCGAGCCCTTGATGACGGCCCAGATGTGATCGCCATCCGCCAGCGCGTCCTCCAGGCGGCGCAGCGCAACCGCCCCCGCGCCGGAGCCAAAAACGGTCCCCTGTGCGCGGTGGTCAAACGCATGGCAGTGGCCGTCCGGCGACAGGATCTCGTTCTCTTTGAACAGGTAGCCGCGGCCCTGTGGCAGCTCAATCGTAACGCCACCGGCAAGAGCCATCTCACACTCGCCCTCGCGCAGGGCCTTACTGGCGTAATGCACTGCCACCAGCGAGGTCGAGCAGGCGGTCTGGATGTTGACGGACGGGCCTTTGAGATCAAACACATGGCTGACGCGCGTGGATAGGAAATCCTTGTCGTTGCCGGTGTGGCGCAGCAGGAACATACCGACATCATCGACCAGCGGCCTGTTGGAGCAGATGTTGAAGTAAAAATAGCTGCCCATGCCGCAGCCGGCATAGACCCCAATCGGACCATCAAGGCTCTCAGGTGGATGACCGGCATCCTCCATCGCGCTCCAGGCAACCTCCAGGAATTTGCGGTGTTGCGGGTCAAGGATCGCGGCTTCTTTCGGGCTGAAACCGAAGAAGTCGGCATCAAACTCAGCATAGCCCTCCAGCGCTGCGGTGGCGGCAACATAATTGGGGTCGGACAGTGTCTCAGGGTCTTCGCCTGCGGCTAAGAGGTCGTCTTCGCTGACAGGGCGGATCGATTCCACGCCGTCGCGCAGATTTTGCCAGAATGCGCCGGGGGACTGGGCGCCCGGCACGCAAAGTGACATGCCCACAATGGCAATATCCCCGCTGTAACGCGAGGCATCAAACGGAGTGCGATCCGTGGTTTTCCCTGATGTCTTCAATTGCCCCAATCGTCCTCAAATCATGTGCCCGACCCTAAATGCAGTACCGGACAAAGCCCCAACCAATTAACAACACCGACCGCCCAATTCGGGTGGTCCTGCACAGTGGTACGAATTGGCCCCCAATCTTCGAACAGGGCGTTCGCCCGCTGGCCCCCAAGCCGACGGAAAACCCTGTGCTCCGCGAGAACCCTGCAAAATATATACGGTATCGTTAGGGACGGATTGTGTCCAATCCCGCCAAAATTGCGAAGAGAATGCGGCACTACAGAACACTGCGCCGTTTGCGCGCTGGTGGCGCTGTTGCCAGCGCCTGATAGCCATCGAACAGCTGCCGTTTGGGCGTAAAGAGACCTGGATATCGCAGCCGCTCAGCATAGCCCAGAACAGACCCGGCACATAGCCATGTCACCGGTGTCAGTGTTGCGTTCAGCAACATGTCCACCAATGTTGCGGCCAGCATCAGGGCCAGAGGGGCTGCAAAAGGCGACAGCGTAGACGCCGCATGGCGACGCATCTGTTGCCACAGCAGAACCAACGGCCCTGCCAATAATCCCATCTCAGCGATATAGCCGACCCAGCCGAAGGTGCCAAAAACCAGAATCCAGCGGCCATCAGGGATCGACTCGATCTCGCCTGTCTCCAGATTTCGCACCAGATTGCGCCCCCAGCCACCCCAGCCGAACCAGGGTTTGTCAGCTGCGCGATCCAGCATCAGCGCTTCATTGGTGAACCGAAAACCCAAGGATTGCGCGCGTTCGGGGCTGAAGGCCTGCGCCTGAGCCAGAATCGCCTCCACTGGCACCAGCCCGAGATTGCGCAGCATCGGGTAGACAATCGCCACCACGCCCAGTGCCAGGGCAAGCCGCATTTGCATCCGGTAAGACGCCATGGCGACAAAGGGGGTGAAGACAAGACCATAGACCAGCGATGCAATGCTCTTGCAAAGCACCAGCACCCCAAAGAGATAGACCGCTGCAAGGGTGTATCGGCGCTTGTCCGGATCCTTTGCGCTGCGGGCCAGTGCTGTGGCGGCCAGAACCGACATCAGCATGAACAACGCCAGCCACAGACTGTGCGGCAGGAACACGATGGGGCGGAACCCGCCCTGGCGCATCGTCTGGCTGAAGTCATGCTGGAAAAAACCATAGATCCAGGTGTTCAGCTGCGGGCTGAAGCGGATCTCAAACAACGAGGGGATGGAGTAGACCAGCCCTGCCACCATCAGCACGATCACCAATTGGCGTTGCTGGTCTGGATGCGACAGATAGCGCCGCGCCAGAAAGAACGGCAGCAGCACAATCATCTGGTTGATCATCACCGAGCCGAGATCGCGCCAGCGCAGGCCGGGCAGGGCGTAGGTCGGAAAGACGATGGGCTCGGCGTTTTCAATCACCCGGAACACAATCGGGTCGCCATTGGTCAGCACGGTGGCAATCACCGATCCCAGAAAAATCGCCACAAGCGCACGCATCACCGGATGGCGTGGCCAGATCTCAACCCGTTTGCGCAAGATATAGGCGCAGATCACAAAGGCAACGACAGCCGGAATGGAATCCTTGTCCATATCTGGCACCAATGGCAGGTCGAACACGGCAAGGGGCGGCAGGAACAGATAGCCGCCAATCACGCACCACAAAATCGCCTGCTGCAACGACAGGCGCTGAAACATCTTATGAGCGATCACCGGCCAGGCGATCAGCATCAGATAGGCCAGTGCATTTGGCATTGCGTGCGGACCCTACGCTCCTATTTGCCCCCTTGATCATAACTTTAGCCCCAGATGTCTGTGCTGTCGCCCGCATTCGTATTCTGAGGTAAACTCTTGAAACAAAGGCGGGGCCATGTGATCGAGGAGGAGGCTGGTTCTTATGCATTGGGGGGAAGCAGGTGTATTTTGACATAAAGGACACGCGGATCGATGTGAATATTGCCGATCCGGCGCGGCTCGAACAGGCGGTGATGGGGCATTTCCAAACCCGCCGCGGCTTTGCATTGGCGACGGTCAACCTCGATCATCTGGTGAAAATGCGCAGCTCGCCTGCGTTTCTGAAAGCCTATGCCGCGCAGGATTTCGTGGTTGCGGATGGCCGCCCCATTGTCTGGTTGTCGCAGCTGGCACAGCGGCCTGTGGCATTGATGCCCGGCTCTGACATGGTGGTGCCCCTGTGTCGCTGGGCGGCCCGCGCCGGGGTGCCAATCGCCTTGCTGGGCAGCACCGACGTGGCACTTCAGGATGCTTCGCGCGCCTTGCAGGCTGAGGTGCCCGGGCTTGAGGTGGCGTGGTGTCACGCGCCCTCGGGTGTGTTTGATCCCAGCAGCGCGGAGGCGGAGAAAATTCTGTCTGAACTGGCGCGCAAACAGATTGGTTTGTGTTTTTTGGCCCTTGGCGCGCCGAAGCAGGAAATCATGGCTGCCCGTGGCCGCGCCCTGGCGCCGGAGGTCGGCTTTGCCTCGATTGGGGCGGGATTGGATTTCCTCGGTGGGCACCAAAAACGCGCGCCCGCCTGGGTGCGCGCACTGGCACTGGAGTGGTTGTGGCGCGCCCTAAGCAGCCCGCGCCGTCTGGGGCCGCGGTATTTGCGCTGCATGGCGATCCTTCCGGGCCAGCTGCTGCATGCGTTGCGGCTGCGCCACCCCTGATCAGGTCGGCGTTCAGAGGTTACTTATATTCCAGCAGCCCGCGATTGCGTCCGCGCAGCCGCAGCCAATGATATTCCAGCGCGCCCTGTGCTTCGGCAAATTTGCCAAGCACGGAATAGAGGGCACGGGTGCGGCCCATCCTGCGCGAGAGGCGCAGACCCTGCGCGGGATAGATCAGCAGAAGCAGCAGCGCCCAGCCTGAAAACGGCAGGAGTATCAGGATCAGCAGCGGGATCCCGGCCCCCCACAGCAACGCACGCCGTGTTTCAGCAACCCAATGGCGTTCGGGACCCGCGCCATGCAGCGCGGCACCTTCGGCAAAGGCAAAACCAGCACGACGGCTGCGTTGCCACCATTGCGAAAATCGGTGCATCTGCGCGTCATGCAACGTCATCTCCGCATCCAGCCGCCAGATGCTCCAGCCGACCCGCGCCAGACGCAGACACAGCTCCGGTTCCTCACCCGCAATCAGATCGTTGCGATAGCCGCCGACCTCCTGCAGGGCGCGCAGCCGCATCAGCGCATCCCCGCCACAGGCCTTGGCCGGGCCGATAGGCGTGTTCCACTCATCGTCGCACAGTTGATTGTAGATTGAGGCCTCGGGCTGGCGTTCCCGCCGTCGCCCACATACGACCGCCAGCTGCGGGTCAGCCTCCAGCCGTGCGGTTGCGGCGACGATCCACCCGGGTACCACCTCGCAGTCGCCGTCCACCAGTTGCACGTAGTCACAGTCGCCATCCAGATGGGCCAGACCTGCGTTGCGGGCGCGGGCAGCTGTAAACCGTTGGCTCATGTCGAGGCTGATCACCTTGATCCCCATCGCCTCGGCGGCGGCAACCGATCCATCAGTTGATCCGCTGTCGACATAAATCACCTGGCGGACCTGCCCTTGCAGGCTGTTCAGGCACGCAACCAGCCGTGCGCCCTCGTTGCGGCCAATCACCACCGCGTCAACGATGGGGGACGTGGGAGCCGGGGGCGCGGGAGAGGACAAATCGGGCATCAGTCTGCGATCTCCGCCAGATAGCGCGCCGAAACCTGCAAAAACCCGGCCTTGCGCAGCGCTGCAGGTCCGGTTTCGGGGCCATCGTATTTCTGCGCAGTTTGCGACCACAATGTCAGATCAGGCCTCTTGGCAAAGCCCGCAACCCGCAGCGCATCCTCGCCATGGGGGATGGCGTCCGCCGCGAGCGAGGCCTGATCCCGCGCCATCGGATCATTGGCAAATTTATAATGTTTCAGCACTGCCATTGTGTCGGCCACGCGGACGCCGGCCGACACATGCGGATGCACCGCCGGGTCGACGTCCGTGCCGATAAACACCAGCGGGTGTTTGCTCAGGCAGCAGCGCTCCCCGAAGACAGCACCGCGTATGCCGCCAAACTGCATCTTGGGCGGGGGCGCATCGGGGATCTGGTTCCGGGACAGGAAAAAACCCAGCCCACTGGCCGGATCGTGATAGGGCAGCGCGCGGACGGCGCTGATATCGTAATGGCAAAAACATCGCTGTACCTCAGGGTAGGATTGCTGCGCCACCGACCGCAGCGGTGCCTGCGGGAACATCTCCAGCATCTGGGCCATCATCGCGCTGTACCCATGCCGGTTGAGATAGCGCAGAAGCCCGCTCAGACCGAGCTGGGCCTGTCCCTCGAAGTCAAGGATTTCGTCCATATCGGCAAAAAGGCACCAGCGATCCGCAGAGAATCTGCGCGCTGCATAGCCGCGAAAGATATTCTCGAACCGCCCCCAGGGGAGGCGGCATTGCAACACGGTCACATCTGACTCCTGCGCCAGTTGCGCCAGCGTGTCATCGGTTGATCCGGTGTCGCAGAAGACAAAATGCGACACCCCAAGCGCGCGGTAGTGGGCCAGGAACACATCAAGGTAATAGGCGCCATCTCGGACCAGCGCGACCACGGTCACAGCCTCACGCGGCAGGTCAATTTTCCGGGGTCCCGACAGATGCCGGAGTGAGATGCGAAAGCGCAACCGGTCAAACGGCAGGCCGATCTTGCTGTCGAACCAACCCAGAAGGCGCGACAGCATCCGGCCAGTCATGGGGCCGGACGGGACCGGGGCCGCTGTGCGGGAGGGATCTGTCGTGCCGGTCATCGGAGCTCCTGTCTGACAACTCCAAACTGTGCAAAACAACCATCTGTGGCAAGCACATTGCGGGGAGGCGCTTGCAATGTTAGCGCTAAAATTATGACTGTCGCAGAATTGCATTTCGGCTCTGAATACGGCAGTGTCTCGCAAAATTCGGACATTCAGAAAGGCAGAGCACATGGGCTCGGATATGACAGTGCTGGTTGGCGACGTGGGCGGCAGCAATACCCGGCTGGCCCTTGCCGGGCCTGAAATCGGGGTCACTGCCCTGCAAAGCTTTGCCAATGACAGCTTTTCCAGTCTGGATGATGTTCTGGCGGCCTATTGTGCCCAGCCGGATCTGCCACCGCTGGCTGGCGCTTGTATTGCCGTGGCAGGGCCGGTTTACGGCAATGAATATCAGCTGACCAACCGCAACTGGCAGGGTACCGCCGCGGATCTTGCGCAGCAGTTGCAGCTGGGTGCGGGCGCGCGGGTGGATGTGATCAACGATCTGGCCGCGCTTGGCCATTCGCTGCCTGCACTGATCCCGGGCCAGCTGTCGTCGCTGCGGGCGGGGCATCAGCGGGGCACACAGGCGCTGGTGGCGGGCATCGGCACCGGCTTCAACGTGTCGCTTTCCGTGGATGGCCACACTGCAGAGGCGGAGATGGGCCACACCAGCCTGTCGGCCCCCGTTGCCCGTGGGCTGACGGATCTGCTCGGCGCTCGGGCAGGTGAATTTGCCACCAACGAAGACCTGTTCTCGGGGCGGGGTCTGGTGCGGTATCATCAGGCCTTGCACGGTGTTGCCGCTGAAGGTGGCGCGCAGATCGTTGCGGATTATCTCGCCGATGGTGACGGCCCGGCGGCCAAAACAGTCACCAGTTGGGCGCGGCTCTTGGGGGATTTTGCCCGCGAGCTGGTGCCGACTTATATGCCGGGGCAGGGGATCTTCTTTGCGGGCAGCGTGGCGCGCGGCATTCTTGGCACCCCTGCCTGTGAGGTGTTCCTCAACAGTTTCCTGCAACCTGCCACCGGCGTGCAGAGCCGCTGTGAAACCACGCCGCTCTGGTTGATCACCGATGATGCCGCCGGGGTTAGCGGTGCAGCACGTTTCGCGATTGAAAGAGCCGGTCGCGGCAGCTGACGCACCTCAGCGGGTGAGGGCGCGCGTCAGTAATCGCGCTTGAAGAACAGACCAACGCCGGTTTCGCCCTCGCCATCAACCTTGCCTGTGACGGTCAGGCTTTTGCTGACATCCAGGTTGATGCTCAGCTCGCTGTCGCCACGGGTGTTAACGTTGAAATCGGTGTAGACGTTCTCGGACACGTAGCCGCCGATATCTAGAAGTCCCGCGCCAAGGTTGTCGAGCCCGAGTTCCACATTGCTGGCCCCGGTCTCGTCCCGCAGCTTGCCCTCGGCGCGGTTGCTGCCACCTCGTCCGCTGAGAGTGGCGACCGATCCGGCCAGACGGGCCAAGGCCAAGGGGGACAGATCCTGAATATTATCCCCGAACAGCAACAGCGCCAACGCCTCCTCGCTGGGACGTTCCGGGTCAGAGGTCACCTTGATCGAGGGGCTGTCAATCAGGCCGGAAAGTTCCAGCGTTGCGATGCCCTCGGAGGTCGCGGCGGAGGAGCGCAGCAGCAGATAGGGGCGCAAATCGCCCTGCAGAGTGATTTGCCCCTCATCCAGCGCCAACCGCCGTCCCAGAATATCGAAGGTGCCCCGGATCAGGCTGATCTGGCCAGCGGGCGCCAGATTGGCGGTGCTGCCACGCAGCTGGATCTGGCCACCCAGTTCGGCGCGCACACCGCGCCCACGGGCATTGATGCGATTTGGCGCGCTGATTAGCACATCCAGCAAAGTGCGGCCGGACCCGCCGCTGCCACCACTGCCGCTGTCGATCAGACCGGCCCGGGCACGGGTGCGGCGCACCTCGGCGGGTTCGCCCTGATGCCGTATGTCGGGGATTGGGGCGGCGGTCACAGACCCGCCAGCGGTGGCCAGGTTGATATTGGTCTCGCCCACATCGATCCGCCCGGACAGGCGGTTGGTGCCGATCAGACCACCGGAGAGCGTCAGCGCACCGGACAGCTCGGTTTCATAGGAGAGTTGATCGCTCAGCCCGATATTGGCCAGGGCGATCTGCAACTGCGCATCAAAGGGCGCGATCAATCCGACCGGTCCGCTAACACGCAGCTGGCCACCATCACGGGGCGCAGCTGTCAGCTGAATATTGGCTCTGGACCGCGCGATAGAGACTGTTGCGTTGATGGCATCGATCCGCTGCGCCGCGGCTGGAATGGCCAGTGAGGTACCGCTGGTGCGGATCTGACCTCTCAGATTTGCCAGCGATGGCTCGCCCTTCAGCGACAGATCAAATTGTGCCGGGCCACGGATCAGATTGGGGGAAATGAACGGGTTCAACCCTTCCAAGCGCAACTGCCCCTTGGCATCGATATCAGCGCGACCTTGCACCTCGTCCCAGCTGCCTGCGACGGTGCTGGTGACACCTGCAGGGCCAATGGCGCGGCTATTGATCTGCCAGACCCCGTCTCGGCGGCGCGCGGTGCCCTCGGCGGTCAACCGTCCCGGCAGTCCGGGCACAAACCGCTGCACTTCGGCCACCAGCGCGTCAAATGTGATATCGGCGTCGCCCTTGTTCTCGGAGACCGTGCCATCAAGATCCGCAGATAAACCCGCCGGCCCCTCAGCGGCGCCGTCAAATGTCCAGACCCCGGCGCGACGGCTGGCGGTGCCCTTGGCGCTGAGGGTGCCTGCAAGGGTGGGCACAAAGCGTTCCAGCGCATTGATTGCCGCATCGAACTGAAGATCGCCATCGCCGTTGGTCGTCATCTGACCGGTTAGTTCTGCCCGGGAGGATTTGGGCCCCCGCAGCTCTGCAACGCCAGAAAATGTCTTGTTGTCACGGGTAATCTCGGCGCTGAACGCTAAGGGGCCGGGGGCCTGTGGCAGGAGTTTCTCCAGCTGTTTCAACGTTGCCCCCAGGGAGAGCTGGCCAGAAGTACTGCCCAATTGCCCGTTGGCTTGTGCGGTCAGCGCCTTTGCGTCTAGATCAAACCGATCAATCCGCAGCCCAGCCTCATCGCGCGCAGCCTTCAGGGCGATTGTGGTGGTGCCGCCGATCAGGTCGTCAACCGGTTTCAGCCCGGCGGAGAGATCCTGCCCCAGCACCGACAGATCAATGTCAAACGCGCCTGACAGCGGGGTGGCAGAGCCAACAGCTTTGGCTGTCATCCGCCCGTTCAGCGATTGCCCAGCGAGGTCTGAGAACCGGGCGAGGTTCTGAGCGTTGGCTTCGATATCGGCCGCAATCCGCAGCCCGCTTTCCAGCCCGTCGAGGGTCACCGCGCCGGTGGCACCATAGTCTGTGCCCAAAAGCAGCATATCGGTGATGCGCAGCGCCCCCGGGCCATCCGTGGTCACCCGCCCGTCAAAGGTCAGCGCGCTGCCAAGAGCCTCAGCCAGCGCGGGATCTGTGGGCACCAGTCCGGTCAGGGCAGCTGCGATCTGCCCATCCAGTGACAGGCCCTGACTTTGATCCAGAGTGCCGGTCATCTCCAGTTCAGCGCGGGCAAGACGTAGGCTCGGATTGTTGAGCCGTTCCATTTGTGCGGCCACGGTCCAATCGCGCCCCGCCGGTTTTTCCGCGCGCAGGGACAGGTCCGTGACGGTGGTGGAGCCGCCCGCCACCGGCAATACTACGGCTTCCTGTCCGGGCGGTGGGGTCACATCGGCGCGCAAATCGGCGCTTTCCAACGCCCCGCCGGCGGCAACCTCTACAAAGCCTGAGATGTCCAGTGCCTGCGTCGTGAGGGCCAGATCATCGATCATGACACCGCCCATGGCACGGGTCTGACCGCGCAGCCGGGCCCGCATATCGGGGCCGAAAAAGGGTTGATAAACCGGATCAACCAGTTCTGTGATATCGCCGCTCAGGTCGGCGCGAAATCCGATCGGGCGGCTGCCTTGGGTTGGGTCCGCAGGGGCATCGCCCGCCGCCGCAAGCACCACTGTGCCGCCGATGCGGCGTGTCCCATCGGTGTCCAGCGTCAGATCGGCGCTGAAATCCTCAACCGGGCCGCTGCCTTGCAGGGCAAGACGGATGTCGGGGCCGCCGGGCAGGGCCAATGCGGTGGAGACCAGCCCGCCATCGTCCTCCTCCAGGATCATATCAACGGTGATGGTGCCGGTCTCATTGGCAAACCCCGCCTTGAGGTCGAGCCGGTCGCTGTCACGATCAAGGCGGGCAATCTGCAAGGCGCTGTCGAGCGTGCCATCGGCCAGGCTCATGGATCCATCAAGGCTCAGCACAGCTGCCACCCCGATCAGATCCTGCCCAAGGGTGAGACGCCCCACCTTGATTTCGCCGATATTGATCGACACCGGCAGCTCGGGCAGTTGGAATGGCGCCGCTTCGGGGGTTGGCAGATCGGGGTCTTCCAGCGGTGCCGCCGGGGCGCGCGCAACATGGATGCGATCCGCCTTCAGCGTATTGACGGAGAAATCACCGCGCAGCAGGCCCAGCCGGTTCCAATCCAGCTCAGCGCCTTCGATGGTCAGCCAGATGCCTTCACTATCAGCCACCGTCAGCTTTTCGAGCGTGGCCTGTGAGGACAGCGCCCCCTCCAGTCCGGTAACGCGGATGGCGCGGCTCTCACCAGAGAGCGTGTCTTCCAGAAAATCGACCAGCAAGCCGCCGGAGTCTTCACGCTCCTGCGCCAGGGGCGGCGTCGGGGCGAGGGTCAGCGTGGTCGCAAACAGCAGTGGCGACAGCAGGACGGCAGGGCGAAGGGCTGCGAGGAGATGTTTCAAAATGCCTGTCCTATGCCGATATAGAATTGCAAACCGTCGTCGCTGCCACCGTCCACCGGATAGGCAAGGTCCAGACGAATGGCGCCAATCCCGGCCACGTCGTAGCGCAAGCCAACACCGGCCCCGGCATGGCGGGCCGAGTCCGAGGAGACAAAACTATCCGCGTCCACCAAGCCGACGTCATAGAACCCCACAAGAGTGAATTTCTCACCGATACGGCCCCGTATTTCGCCTGACAGGGCCAGATACCCGCGCCCGCCTGAGGTGCCGCCCCCCGCAGGCACACCCAGTGATTGGAACTCCTGCCCGCGCACGGAGCCCGCACCGCCTGAGTAAAATAGCAGGGTGGGCGACACCTCGGAGAGCGACGGGCCGATCACCGATCCCATCTGCAGCCGTCCCGCCAGCACGATACGGTCATCACTGCCAAACCCCTTGTAGGCGCGGGCGTCGAATTTCAGCTGCAGGCCGGACTTGCTGCCATCAATCCCGATGAAGGGGACGGCGCGGGCATCAAGATAATAGCCGCTGGTGGCGCTCAGGCTGCTGTCGCGCCCGTCATATTCTGCTCGTAACTGCCCGACCAGATATTTGAACCGGCGCTTGCCAAAGACATCTTCGGCCAGGACGCTCTCAAACCCCAGGGCCGCCTCGGCAAAGAGTTGATCGGAATAGACCCGCCGGACCCCCACGGCGCCCAGCCCACGCGTGGCGGTGTAATGCTCTTCGTCCAGCTTCTCCGCCTCAAGCAGGTAGAACTGGCTGTCATCGGGACCAAAGGCGGCAGGCCGATCCAGGCGCACCGCGACACGCCCGTCGAGGTCATTGGCGCTGCCAATCCCGGACAGCCGGGCTTCAAACCTCAGCCGCTCTGCGCCACCAAAGAGATTGCGGTGCATCCAGGAGCCGCTCACCTCCAGCCCGTCGGAGGAACTCAGCTCCGCGCCGAAGGTGAAGCGCCGAGGCGGTTGATCTTCGATCCGGGCGACGTAGTCGAGGGTGCCGTCAGGATTGGCGCGTTCAGCAGGGCGAATGGTGACAGCGGAAAACGCGCCCGTGCGGCGCAGCCGGGTAGCGGATCTGGACAGAAGATTGGGGTGAAACACCTCACCGGTCGGGAAGCCAGCGATCCGCTGGATCGCTTCAGCCTGCACGGCGGAGGGGTTGGCCAGTTGCAAGCGGCCAAAGCGCAGTTGCGGTCCCGGCGCCAGTCGCAAACGGGCGTCAAGCCGCGCCGCAACATGGTTGGCGGTGATTGATTGGCCGCCGATCTCTGCCTGCGGGTGCCCGGCGTAGCGCCAGTTCTCAACCCCTGCGTTGGCCGCATCGCGCAGCACTGCAGTGGTTGCGGTGCGCCCGGTGGCAAAATCTTTGGGAATATCGACAGTGCGTTTTTGCGGCAGGGGGGTGATCTCGGCGGTGCCGAAGGTAAATTTCTGCCCTGCTTTCACTGTGATCTCAATGGATTTGATCTCGCGCGGCAGGTTCAGCGGCTGGATCCTTGCCGCCTCGCGTCCGTCGACGCGGATCTGCACCACCGGCGAGAAGTACCCCTGATCGTAAAGCACCTGAACCAGCGTCCGGTAATCCGACAGCGCTGCGGCCATCAAGGGTTGAACGCCGGTCTCTCCCCGGGCGCTGGTGGCCAGCGTCGCGGAGGCATCCTGCAAAAGATCACGCAAATCACCGTCTGATCCGGGGGCCACCAGCCGCGTCTCCGCTGCCGACAGTGCCGCAGCGCTGCCAAGGCTCAGGCTCGCAGCGCAGATCACGCCGCGACCAAACCGGCCCAAATGGCCACGGCGGGGTATATCAAGAACGGAGCGGAGGAGGGCGCGGCAGTAGAACATAAAGGCTCCGAACAGACAAAATCGGCCCTGAGCCACCGCCGGATAACTGGTGCCGTTGGCAAGCATGGGGACCGGGATCACACTTAGCATAGGGCAAACCCGGAGTGTAACGTCAATGGAGCATGAAGAGTTCCCGGTTATTTTCCGTTCAACTCTCTGAAAGCGGGCAATGTGTTCCGGCCTGTGGATGTGAGCGCAGGATCAATGGCCCGGATCACCGATCCGGATCAGGCGCTGCCAAGGCGCAGTTTACATCTGTGCTGCGCGGAACCAGGCCCGGATTGCGGCGCGGTCTTCTGGTTCCATATAGGTGATATTGGCCGGCGGCATCGCGTGGGTCACCCCGGCCTGTAGGTAGATCTCGCCCGCACGGCGCGCCACATCCGCTTCGGTTTCCAGCAGTACACCCTTGGGTGCGGTGCGGATGCCGTCCCAAAATGGCTCTCGCGCGTGGCACATGCTGCACCGCCCCATCACGATCTCATGCACCTGCTCAAAGCCCTCGGTGTTGGCCATGGCCAGCGCGGTGCCGCTCAGCGCCGCTTCTTCCCGCGCATCGTCTCCCTCATGCTCAAGCCCGAGTGAGGAGAGGATGATCACGCCAAGGAACAACAGCGCTGTCGCCAGCCAGGTCCAGGTGGGGTTCCCGGCGCGAGCATGGCGCGTGTTGAAGTAATGCCGGATGGTCACGCCCATCAAAAACACCAGCGCCGCAATCAGCCAGTTGTATTCACTGGCAAACGCCAGCGGGTAGTGGTTCGACAGCATCAGGAAAACAACCGGCAGCGTCAGATAGTTGTTGTGGGTTGAGCGCAGCTTGGCAATCTTGCCATATTTGGCATCCGGCGCGCGGCCCTCCTGCAGATCCTTCACCACAATGCGCTGGTTCGGCATGATGATGAAGAATACATTTGCGGTCATGATGGTGGCGGTGAAAGCGCCGAGATGCAGCATCATGGCACGGCCTGTGAACACCTGATTGAGCCCCCAGCCCATGGCCACCAGCATCAGGAACAGCAGCACCATCAACAGGGTAGGACGCTCAGCAAGGCCCGATTTGCACAGCCGGTCATAGACCAGCCAGCCCACAGACAGCGTCGCCGCCGAAATCAGGATCCCCTGCCACAGCGCGAGATCTGCCTTGGACTGATCAATCAGATACAGCTCGCCACCGACCCAATAGACCACCATCAACAGGGCAAACCCCGAGAGCCATGTCATATAGCTCTCCCATTTGAACCAGGTCAGGTGATCGGGCATCTCGGCAGGGGCCACCAGATACTTGCGGATGTGGTAAAAGCCGCCGCCATGGACCTGCCATTCCTCGCCATGGGCGCCCACCGGCAGGTCCGGCGCTTTGCGCAGCCCCAAATCGAGCGCGATGAAATAGAACGAGGATCCGATCCAGGCGATGGCGGTGATCACATGCAGCCAACGGATGGCAAAGCCCAGCCAATCCCACATCATCAACAGCTCAAACATTCAAATCCGGTCCTTTGTCGCCCTTGGGGTCCGTGACCGCAGGCTTGGTTACATCTCATCCTGCGCGGCGGGACAGCCCCGTAACGCAGCTCAGTCACCCTAGGCAAAGCCGGGTTTCTTCGGTATTCCCATATACTGCCAAACTGTATCAAAAATTCTGGAACAATCGCAGGCCTCTGTCATGTCTTATCTCGACAATATCCGCACCTTTGTCCGGGTCTATGAACTGGGGTCGATGTCAGCCGCAGGGCGTGACCTCAGGGTGTCGCCGGCTGTGACCTCAGCGCGGATCTCGCAGCTGGAGGAGTATCTCGGCGTGCGCCTGTTTCAGCGCACCACCCGCAATCTGACCGCAACCGAGCAGGGGCGCGCGTTTTATGACGGGGCGGTTGCGGTGCTGGATGCGGTGGATGTGGCTGAGGCCAAGGTGATGCACCTGACCGATACGCCACGTGGCACCCTGTTTGTGGCGGCGCCTCTGGGGCTTGGGCGACGGCTGCTGGCGCCACAGACGCCGGAGTTTCTGGCGACATATCCCGAAATCAACCTGCGCCTGCGCCTGTCTGATCGGGCCGTGGATCTGACCAGCGAGGGGCTGGATCTGGCGTTTTTCCTTGGTCAGCCAGAGGACAGCAACCTGCGTATCCGCAAGATTGCAGACTGCCAACGGGTGCTGTGCGCGTCGCCTGCCTATGTGGCGCGACGGGGGCTGCCTGCCGATGGGACAGCCTTGTTGCGCGATGGCCACGACTGTCTGAACCTGCGCTATCCGGGGGCGAGTGAGTTTCAATGGCTGCTGCAGACCAGCGAGGGTCCGCGCCGCTTTGCGGTGAGCGGTCGCTATGAATGCGACGACGGCGATGTGTTGACCGATTGGGCGCTGGCAGGGGAGGGCGTGGTGCTGAAACCGCTGTTCGAGGTGGCCGAACATCTGGCGGCTGGGCGGTTGGTTCCGGTTGCCGAGGCAACACCGCCGGTGCCGGTGCAGTTGGCCTGTCTTTATACGCACCGCCGCCATCAGGACCCCAAGACGCGCCTGTTCATGGAGTATATGACCGCGCGGCTGGCTGCGGCACTGCGCGCCGATGGGGCTCAGTCGGATCGCAACCTGGATGACGGTTCCGGGGCTGATCAGGCGGAGACGCCATCCGCCTAGGGCAACAGCCCCTCCCGCCCGCTGCAACCCTCCTGCCGGAGGGCCGCTGCCGTTGGGCATGGCCGCGCAAGGGCGCGGCGGCGTTCAGCTTCCGCGGTATGTGGAATATCCAAATGGCGACAGCAGCAGAGGCACGTGGTAATGCGCGCTGTCATCCGTGATGCCAAAACGAATGGGAACTTCATCCAGAAACAGCACCTCACCTGAGGCCTGCCCGCTGGCCCGCAAATACTCGCCGGCCTCAAACACCAGCTCATAGCTGCCGGTCACAAAATCTTCCTTTGGCAAGATCGGACTGTCGGTACGCCCGTCAGCATTGGTTGACATGCTGGCTATCTCCGCGCGTCCGCGCCCGTCCAGCCGATAGAGCCGGATCGGCAGCCGCGCCGCCGGGCAGCCCCGGGCGGTGTCCAGCACATGTGTGGTGAGATAGCCGGGCTCGGTCCGTGTGGTCATTCTGTATCCTCCTGCTGTCGCGCTACCTCTGCCCGATAGGGCCAGAGGCCGCAAACCTGTGAGATCTGATAGTGTATTCGGGAATATTTGAAAAATCGCGTAGATCTTCTGCCATAGTAATGACTGACAGTCGTTTGCAAAGAGGCCCCCGGCAATGAACAGATATCCCCGCAACATGATCGGTTATGGTGCGACGCCGCCCGATGCAGCCTGGCCGGGTAAGGCCAAGGTCGCGGTGCAGTTCGTGCTGAACTTTGAGGAGGGCGGCGAGAACAATATCCTGCACGGCGATGCGGGATCAGAAGCGTTTCTGTCCGATATCGCCGGCGTGGCGCCCTGGCCGGGACAACGACACTGGAACATGGAATCGATCTACGACTATGGTGCGCGGGCCGGGTTCTGGCGGCTGCACCGCATGTTCACTGCTGCGGATATTCCCGTCACCATCTACGGCGTGGCCAGCGCCCTGGCGCGGGCACCTGAACAGGTCGCCGCGATGAAGGCCGCCGATTGGGAAATCGCCTCCCACGGGTTGAAATGGGTCGAACACAAGGACATGGCCGAAGAGGAGGAGCGCGCCGCCATCGCCGAGGCAATCCGCCTGCATACGGAGGTTGTCGGCACGCGCCCGCGCGGCTGGTACACCGGGCGCTGCAGTGAAAATACCGTGCGTCTGGTGGCTGAAGAGGGTGGCTTTGACTACGTGTCCGACACCTATGACGACGATCTGCCTTACTGGCTGGAAGTGGGCGCGCGGGATCAGCTGATCATCCCCTACACGCTGGAAGCCAACGATATGCGCTTCGCCACGGCGCCGGGTTACATCACGGGGGAGCAGTTCTATCAGTATCTGAAGGACGCCTTTGACCTGCTCTACGCCGAGGGCGAAGCGGGCGCGCCCAAGATGATGTCGGTCGGGCTGCATTGCCGTCTCATCGGCCGCCCGGGCAAAGCGGCGGGGCTGAAGCGGTTTATCGACTATATCCAGGGATTTGACGGCGTGTGGTGTCCGCGCCGCATCGATATCGCCGACCACTGGGCCAAAACCCATCCGCATCAGCGTCGCGAGCGACCCAGCCAGATGACCCGCGCACGATTTGTCGAGGCGTATGGCGGTATTTTCGAACATTCGCCGTGGATTGCCGAACGGGCCCATGATCTGGAGCTGGGGCCCGCGCATGATCGTGCGATAGGGCTGCATAATGCGCTCTGTCGGATGTTCCGCTCCGCCAGCGAGGAGGAGCGGCTGGGCGTGCTGACCGCGCACCCGGATCTGGCGGGCAAACTGGCCGCTGCCAAGCGCCTCACCGCCGAAAGCACGAATGAACAGGCCTCCGCCGGGCTGGATGCGCTGACGGACGCGGAGCGCACACGGTTTACGCAACTGAACACGGCCTATGTGGAAAAACACGGCTTTCCCTTCATTATTGCAGTGCGCGACCATGATAAGGCGTCGATTTTGGCCGCCTTTGAGCGGCGTATCAGCCATGATAGGGCCTGCGAATTTGCCGAAGCCTGCCGACAGGTCGAACGTATCGCGGAATTCCGGCTGAAGGATCTGCTGCCATGACCCGCCCATCGTCCTTTGGGTGCCCAATATACGGGGACCCGCGATGAAAACCGTTGCAATACAACCCATCAGCGCTGAGGGGTTTGCCCCCTTCGGGGATCTTGTCGATAGCAGCGGAGCACCGGACAAGATCATCAATCAGGGGCTCTGTGGGCGATACCACGACCGCGCACAACTGGACTTCAGCACTGGCCGCGCGGGGCTGAGCCTGTTCAACGCTGAACCGCGCGCGCTGCCGATGCCTTTGTTGATGGTAGAACGTCACCCGGAGGGCAGTCAGGCCTTCATTCCGATGAGCGAGACCGGATTTCTGGTCATCGTCGCGCCGGACACAGCCGGCGCACCGGGGGAGCCGCTGGCCTTTGAAACGCGGCCTGGCCAGGTCATCAACTTCCATCGGGGCACTTGGCACGGGGTGTTGACGCCGCTGACCGCACCGGGGCTGTTTGCCGTGGTGGACCGGATCGGCGACGGGGCCAATCTGGAAGAGCATTGGTTCGACACCCCCTATCAGGTGATCCGACCGTAACCGCACAAACAAAGGCGCAGCGCCCCACCGGGTCTTGCGCCTTTTTCTTTCCCATAAAGCACTCCGCCGAACGAGAGTGCTGACACACCGCAAACCAAGACGGACCAACAGACCGCATATCAACAGAGAGGGACAAATCCATGGCCGACGGCTCAATCGGAACGCCAGCCCAGCTGCGCGATCCCAACTACACTCCACCGCTGGCAAAGGCGGTGCCTCTGGGCATCCAGCACGTGCTGGCAATGTTCGTATCAAACGTGACCCCTGCCATTATCGTCGCCGGTGCGGCGGGATTTGGATTTGGCTCGAACTCTCCGGATTTTCCCGAGCTGTTGTATTTGATCCAGATGTCGATGCTGTTTGCCGGGGTGGCGACGCTGCTGCAGACGCTGACCCTCGGGCCGGTTGGCGCGGCGCTGCCAATTGTGCAGGGCACCAGCTTTGCCTTTCTGCCGATCATGATCCCGCTGGTTGCGGGCAAGGGAGTTGACGCGCTGGCCGCCCTGTTTGGCGGCGTGCTGATCGGGGGGCTGTTCCATGCGGTATTGGGCCTTTTCATCGGGCGCATCCGCTTTGCCCTGCCGCCGCTGGTCACCGGGCTGGTGGTCACGATGATCGGTCTCGCGCTGGTCAAGGTGGGTATCCAATACGCGGCCGGCGGCGTGCCTGCGATTGGCACCCCGGAATATGGATCTCTGCTCAACTGGTCAGCGGCGCTGGTGGTGATCATCGTCACCTTGGGGCTGAAATTCTTCGCCCGTGGGATGCTGTCGATCTCGGCGGTGTTGCTGGGGCTGATCGTGGGCTACCTCTATGCGATGATGATGGGGATGGTCACGGTTGAGGCGATCGGTAACAGCTGGTCGCGCGCCAGTGCCTTTGCCCTGCCGGTGCCATTCAAATACGGGATCGAGTTCTCCGCAGCGGCGATCCTCGGCTTTTGTCTCATGGCGCTGGTCTCGGCGGTGGAAACCGTCGGGGACGTCAGCGGCATCGCCCGTGGGGGTGCAGGCCGGGAAGCCACGGATAAGGAAATCGCCGGGGCGACCTATGCCGATGGTTTCGGCTCTGCGCTGGCGGGTGTGTTTGGCGGCCTGCCCAATACCTCCTTCAGCCAGAACGTTGGCCTGATCGCCATGACCGGCGTGATGAGCCGCCATGTCGTGACAATTGGCGCGCTGTTCCTGATCCTCTGCGGGCTGGTGCCCAAAGTCGGCGCGATCATTCGCACCATTCCGATTGAGGTGCTGGGCGGCGGCGTCATTGTCATGTTCGGCATGGTGGTGGCCGCCGGGATTTCGATGCTGTCGGATGTGGACTGGAACCGCCGCAACATGGTGATCTTTGCGATCTCACTCTCCATCGGGCTGGGGCTGCAGCTGGAGCCGGGCGCGGTGCAGCATCTGCCGGACACGCTGCGGATCCTGATGACCTCTGGCCTGCTGCCAGCGGCGCTGATCGCCATTGTCCTGAACCTGGTGCTGCCACATGAGCTTGCCAGCGAATCCACGGAAGAGGTTTCCGGCGGCCTTTCCGGTCAGGGCCGGGGCAGCCTGCCGGGGGAATAACGCTACCGGCCTAAGTCAGAACAGAAAATAGGGGCCGCAGCAGATTTGCGCGGCCCCCATTTTTGCGAAGAATATGCCAAATCCGGTCGGGGGAGGCTTGGCGTGTTATGCGCCCTCGGCCATCAGGCGCGCCATATCCAGCATTCGCGCGGAAAAGCCCCATTCATTGTCGTACCAGCCAAACATTCGCAGCTGATGGGCGCCCGTCACCCGTGTTTCCGGTCCGGCGATGACCAGCGATTCCGGGCGCGCCCGCAGATCGGAGGAGACCAACGGTTGATCGGTCCAGCCCAGCACTGGCGCGGCCTCGACGGCGGCGCGCAACATGTCGGCAATCTGATCGCCCTGCATCGGGCGCTCTGTCTGCACCACCAGATCCACGGCGGAGACGCTGGCGGTCGGGACCCGTACCGCAGCGCCGCTGATCCGCCCCGCCAGATGCGGCAGAACCTCGTCAATCAGATGGGTCGCGGAGGTCGTGGTCGGCACCATCGAGAGCGCGCCACCTCGCGAGCGGGCAAAATCCCCTCGCGGCGCATCGACCATCGGTTGGGAATTCGTATAGCAGTGGATCGTGGTCATATGGGCGCTGTTGATGCCCAGCTCCGCGTCCAGCAGTTTGACCAGCGGGGCCAGTCCATTGGTGGTGCAGGAGGCGTTGGAGATGATCCTTCCATCCCCCAGCTCCGCCTCATTTGCGCCCAGAACAACCGTGCGTTCAGCTGCGGGGGAGGGGCCGGAGATCAGCACCTTGCGCCCCCCGGCAGACAGGCCACGCCCCGCCACATCCGAGGTCCGTGCGATGCCGGTGCATTCCAGCACCACATCAACACCCGACAGGTCCAGCGTGCTGAGATCCGCGCTCTGGTGAAAGCGGATCACGCGGTCGGCGATGCGCAGACTGTCGCCGTCGATCACCACCGGATCGGGGTAGGGCCCAAAGGTGCTGTCGTATTGAAACAGATAGGCGCACATGTCCAAAGGCGCGATATCGTTAATGCAAACCAGCTCAATCCCGGCGCCGCGCGGCGTGGTCAGGATCTGGCGCAGAATAGCGCGGCCGATACGGCCGAATCCGTTGATTGCAAGTTTCATGGCCAAGCTATGACAGGGCGCGGCATCCGGCTCAATCCGCAACAGCGGCAATCGGCCCTCCGTTTCGGTCACATTTTCCCGCGCGGTGTTTCAATGGGCTGCTGTCTGTCTGATCGCGGCTTAACGACAGACCAGATCCGCGAAATATGCTCCGTTGATCGAACGCACCATGCTGTCGATCCGCGCGCGGCATCCGGTGGCTGCGTAAAACGCACGGACGGCTTGTTTGGCGCTCAGAACCGCAGGTGGGCGCAACGGGTCAAGCTCTGCATTCTGGCGCTGCGCCATGTAACGCCCAGAGCTGAGACGACCGCTTTCGCTTTGCCGTTCAGCCACCGGGGCAACATGCCAGCTGCGGCCCAGAACCTGAACCACGCTTACCTGCGCCGCGGGGTCTGATCCGGCACCGGCTGCGGTCGGCAGGGTCAGCAAGGCAGGGCCAAGGGCGGCTGCCAGCGCGAGACCACACACGCGCCGGGCGGTATGTGTGCGCAGGCATCCGGGCCTTGTTTGGGCAGGCGCGACACGCGGCACCGATGCTCTGCGATGACTGCCCGAATACGCCAGCAGGGTCATTAACCCCAGAGCCAAGGTAGTGAACGCAACTGTGAACGCGGCAGATATGATTGACATGGGCGCAGGCTCCGTCAGGGCGGGCGGGCCGAGGTCGGCCCGCGTGCAGGGGGTTGGCTACTCCTGACACCTTAACGGTGCTGCGCGTTCTGGCAATGGCCACGCGTGCCCTTGGTTAGCGCGGGGGGCTCAGTGGCATATGCCGGTTGACGTCTTTGTAGAGCAGATAGCGGAAGCGCCCCGGCCCACCCGCATAGCAGGCTTGCGGGCAGAAGGCGCGCAGCCACATGAAGTCACCGGCCTCCACCTCGACCCAATCTTGGTTAAGGCGATAGACAGCCTTGCCCTCCAGCACATACAGCCCGTGTTCCATCACATGGGTCTCTGGGAACGGAATGACGCCACCGGGTTCGAAGGTGACGATGGTGACATGCATATCATGGGACATGTCTGCCGGATCGACAAAGCGGGTGGTGGCCCAGCGGCCTTCGGTGTCCGGCATCACTGTTGGGGCAATGTCGCGCTCATTGGTGATCAGTGGTGCGGGCTTCTCGAGCCCCGGCGCCGCCTCCCAGCGTTTGCGGATCCAGTGAAACCCGGCCACGCTGTTGCTGCTGTTGTGCAGGGTCCAGCCCGCACCCGCCGGAATATAGGCATAGCCGCCCGGCGTCAGAATATGCTGCGCCCCGTCAAGGGTCAGACAAACCTCGCCCTCCGTCACGAACAGCACGGATTGTGCGGCGCTGTCATGTTCGGGCGCGTCGGAGCCGCCACCGGGTTGCAGTTCGACAATATATTGCGAGAACGTCTCGGCAAAGCCGCTCAGCGGGCGGGCAATGACCCACATCCGCATGCCCTGCCAACCCGGCAGATAGGAGGTGGTGATATCGCGCATCGTGCCCTTGGGGATGACTGCATAGGCATCGGTGAACATGGCGCGGTCGGTCAGCAACTGTTCCTGACCGGGATGGCCTCCCTGAGGGGTGTAATAGTGCGGCGCGGTCATCGGCGGTCCTTTCGTGATGCTTGCTGCATTTATGCGGACTCGCAGGCGGCGCTCCAAGGGGGGCGCTGCGGATAACATCCTTCGCGAAATTTTGAATATCGGGCGGCGAGGCGGCGGCCGGTAGCAGTGATGGCGCATATAGGGCAGGGGGGCATCTGCCCCCATCCGCCGCATATCTGCTTAGAGATCAGCCAAGGCTTGGCTCTGGCGCAGTTCAGCGGCGCAAAGTTGCAATGCCCGCAACGACAGTTCTGTATCCTGCGCCGGGTTCACCCCGCGCGGGGAGGAGCTGCCAACAACAATCGGCCGCTGCTCCGGGCGCGACACCGGCACCGCATAGCCGATAATGCCGGTCTCAAACTCGCTGTCAGTCACCGCATAGCCCCGCTGTCGCGCCGTCGTGACCCGCTCAAGGATCTGCCCCGGTTCGGTCAGCGATTGTTCGGTGTGGCGGGGCATATCCGCTGTTGCCAGTGTTTCAGCGGCGGCGTCTGCCGACAAACAGCCCAGCAGCATCCGGCCCAGACTGGTGTGAACCAGCGGGATATGGGCCCCGGCCGTGAATCCGTAAGTGACCGGCGCATGTTCAACTGTGGACTGCGCCAGCAGCAGCACACGCCCTTGATCCAGCGTTGCAAGGGTAATCTCCGCACCCAGACTGCGCGCATGACGGTTGAGCACCGGCTGTACCTTGCGGCCAAATTGATTGGCCTGAAGAAACCCGCCCGACAGCGCCAGCACCTGTGGCGTCAGCGACAGGACACGGCCCTGCTGGCGCAGATACCCCGCCTGCACAAGCGTCAGCGCCCCGCGCCGCGCGGTGGCGCGGTCCTGGCCGGTGCGCCGGGCAATATCGGCCAGCGTCAGTGTCGGGGTTGCAGCATCAAATGCAGCGAGAACAGCCAGCCCCTTGGCAAAGCTGGAGGAAATATTTCGGTCTTGTTCACTCATTGTCTAATCCACAAATACGCGTCAGCGTCCCTCCGGTCACCGAAACATGCAATCAATCAGGCTTACCATCCTGTCTGTGGCTCCATGGTGCGACTTCCATGGACCTGGTTCATGATTGGCGAGTTCCTAGATGTCCCCATTTTGCCACCTTGAGTGGTATGTTGTTTTCGGTCTTCAGCTAGATGCGGAAATCCTTGCCAAATTTGCAGTTTTTCCGTTTGGCTCCTGATAAGAGACTGGACCTGAACTAGTTTTTTAGTTCAAGCTTAAATTATCCAGTTGCATAACAAAAGCGGTGCAGCAGGTGGGCATAGAGGTTACCGGACGCAACGTCACAAATTGGGGGCGGTTACGTGACGGTGTCCGGGGGTGCGTACAGGAAGAAGGCCGGATCACAAGATGACAACATCGCTCAACAAGGGCGCGCTGGCGCGCAAGGGGCTGCTTTCGGAGCAGGCTTGTCACAACGCAGAGGCGGTGCTGGCGCAATGCGAGGCCGCGCGGGTGGAAACTGTGCGGGTGCTGTTTGCCGATCAACATGGCATTCTGCGTGGCAAGACCTTGGTTGCTGCCGGTCTGCGGTCGCTGTTCGAGCAGGGGATCGCGGTGCCCTCAACGCTGCTGCTGAAAGACACCGCGCATCGCACTGTCTTCCCGGTGTGGAGCGAAAACCCGGAGGAGGTGGTCACACCAATGCAGGGTGCCAGTGACGTTCTGCTGGTGCCGCGTCCTGAGACCTTTAGGGTGCTGCCCTGGTCGCCGCATTCGGCCTGGATCTTCTGTCATGTGGCCTTTCACGACGGCGCAACCGTGCCCTTCGGCTCAGCCCATGTGTTGGAGCATGCGGTGGCAACGCTGGCGGAGCAGGGGCTTCAGACGGTGGTCGGGCTGGAGGTTGAGTTTCAGATTTTTGAGCGGGTCGACCCTGCGCTGGGCCACGCCCAGCAGGGCATGCCAGGGGCACCTGTTGAGACGCGCAACCTCATCCAGGGGTATCAGTATCTGACCGAAACCCGCTACGCTGAGGCCGAGGGCATTCTGGATGCCCTGCGGCGTCATGCGCAGGCGCTGGGCCTGCCGGTGCGCACCGTGGAAATCGAGATGGGGCCGAGCCAGTTCGAGTTCACTTTTGACCCCGCTGACCCGATGACGCAGGCCGACGCCATGGTGATGTTTCGCACCATGGCCAAGGAGGTCTGCGCTGCCAACGGGTTGCACGCCAGTTTCATGGCCAAGCCCCGGCAGGATCATGCCATGGCCAATGGCTGGCATATCCATCAATCGCTGATCGACACCCAGAGCGGGCGTAACCTCTTCATGCCGGAGGTCGCGGGCACGCTGACCGCTGAAGCCAGCGGTTGGATTGCGGGTTTGCTCACCCATGCGGAGGCCGCCTCGGTTCTGGTGGCGCCAACCGTGAACAGCTACAAACGCTATCTGCCCTATCAATTGGCCCCCAATCGGGTGCAATGGGGGGAAGACAACCGTGGCGCGATGCTGCGGGGACTTATGCGGCCCGGTGATCCCACCAGCCGGATCGAAAACCGCGCGCCAGACAGCACCGCCAACCCGTATTTTGCACTGGCTGCCCAGATTATCGCGGGCAGTGAGGGGCTGATGGCGGGAAGGCAGGCGCCGGCCCCGACTGCGTCGCCCTATTCTGATGACGCGGAGAAGCTGCCGCGCTCGCTGGGTCAGGCCTTGCAGGCCTTCTCCTCATCGGAGCTGTTTCGCAGCGCGCTGGGGGAGGATGTGGTCGACTATCTCACCCATCTGAAGGAGGTCGAGTGGTCCCGCTATCTGGATACTGTCAGCGAATGGGAGCAGGCCGAATATTTTAATCTTTACTGATGGTTATGCGCCATCACAGCCCATCACTTGACGGCTGTCGGATTCGGCGATGCCACCTGTCGGAAATGCCACCAGACGGCGGCATTGCAGCTTGAAGAGAAACGATATTATTGCTAGCGTATACAGGCGTATGCGGGAGAACCAGCGCGGTGGCAATTGACCGCCGACTTTGGTGCCGAAGGAGCAACCGCCCCGGAAACTCTCAGGCCACAGGGACCGCAGGCGCAACACACTCTGGAGAGACCCTGATCAAATCGGGGCGCCGAAGGGATAACGATCTCAGGCAAAGGGACAGAGGGGGCATCACATCGTGCAGGCATGGCCTGCGCGTACGATTTGATGCCGGGACCATGCCACCACAGCGGATCGGACCGGCCCTGAAACACATGGGATGGATCGGCATGGCTGCTGAGACTTCGGGACAACCAGACTTCTCCCGCGCCGATGTGCGCGGGGTCCCCGGCGCTGGCCAGCCTTGCGTCGACCTACCCTGCGTCGACCTGTTCGGTCGGGACCGGGCAGAGGCCGCCGTTATCACCCCCATGATGTCGCAGATCACCACCACCAAACCACGACCGTCCAACCGGGCGGGCCGCCGCAGACGCTGACGCCAGCGCCACCTCCAAAGGAAGAGACCGATGAAATTTACCGAAGAACACGAATGGCTGCTGCCGGAAGGCGACGATCTGATCACAGTGGGCATCACCAGCCACGCGGCCGAGCAGCTGGGTGATGTCGTGTTTGTGGAACTGCCCGAGGTCGGCACCGAAGTGTCCAAAGATGATGAGATCGTCGTGATCGAATCCGTCAAAGCCGCCTCCGATATTCTGGCGCCGCTGGACGGTGAGATCGTCGAGGTGAATGAGGCGCTGGCCGACAATCCCGGCAAGATCAATGAGGATCCGCAGGGCGATGCCTGGTTCTTCAAGATCAAACCCTCCGATCTGTCGCCGATGGACGATTACATGGATGAAGCCGGGTATAAGGACTTCATCGGTTGATCCTTCCACCCCGCCTGCGCCTCTTGCGCGGCGGGGTTTTTTGATCGCTGTTCCCGCATAGATCGCGGCAACCAGCCGCAAGATCGGGCCTGCCCGCAGCCTCCTGCTGCCTTAACCTCCTGTTACTGAAGAGGGCGACATATGTCTTTTGAACCCACGGATTATCTGCCTTACGACTTTGCCAACCGCCGCCACATCGGCCCGTCACCCGAGGAAATGGATGACATGCTTGCCGTGGTCGGCGCCAAGAGCCTGGACGCGCTGATCGACGACACCGTGCCCGCCACCATCCGTCAGGCCGCCGCGCTGGAGTTTGGCCGCCCGTTGTCCGAACGTGAGCTGCTGCATCACATGCGTGAGGTCGCGGGCAAGAACGTTCTGAAGACCTCGCTTATTGGTCAGGGCTACCATGGCACCGTGACCCCGCCCGCGATCCAGCGCAACATTCTGGAAAACCCGGCATGGTACACGGCCTACACGCCCTATCAGCCCGAAATCTCGCAGGGCCGTCTTGAGGCGCTGCTGAATTTCCAGACCATGATTTCAGACCTCACCGGTCTGGAAATCGCCAATGCCTCGCTTCTGGATGAGGCGACCGCCTGCGCCGAGGCGATGACTGTGGCGCAGCGGGTCTCCAAATCAAAGGCCAAGGCGTTTTTTGTCGATCGCGACTGCCACCCGCAGAACATCGCGGTGATCCAGACCCGCGCCGCGCCGCTGGGGATTGAGGTGATTGTCGGCAACCCGGATAGGCTGGATGCCTCGGCGGTCTTTGGCGCGCTGTTCCAATATCCCGGCACCTATGGCCATGTGCGCGATTTCACCGATCACATCGCCCAGCTGCACGCGCATAAGGCCATCGGCGTTGTCGCGGCAGATCCGCTGTCGCTGACCCTGCTGAAGGAGCCGGGCGCGATGGGCGCCGACATCGCTGTCGGCTCGACCCAGCGCTTTGGCGTGCCGGTTGGCGCCGGTGGTCCGCATGCGGCCTATATGGCCACCAAGGATGCCTATAAACGCGCGATCCCGGGCCGCATCGTCGGCGTGTCGGTCGATGCCCATGGCAACCGCGCCTATCGCCTGTCGCTGCAAACCCGCGAACAGCACATCCGCCGCGAGAAGGCGACCTCCAACGTCTGTACCGCGCAGGCCCTGCTGGCGGTGATGGCCTCTATGTATGCGGTCTTCCATGGCCCCAAAGGTCTGAAAGCCATCGCGCAGCGCATCCACCGCAAAACTGTCCGTCTGGCCAAGGGGCTGGAGGAGGCAGGCTTCAGGGTGGATCCCAGATCCTTCTTCGATACGATCACCGTGGATGTTGGCCCCTTGCAGAAGGCGGTGTTGAAATCCGCCGTGGACGAAGGGCTGAACCTGCGCCGGGTTGGCGAAACCCGCGTTGGTATCACCCTGGATGAGGTGACTCGCTCAGAGACCATCGAAGCGGTCTGGCGCGCCTTCGGCATCCGCCGCGGCGACGATGATTTCACGCCTGAGTATCGCGTGCCAGAGAACATGCACCGCACATCCGATTACCTGACGCATCCGATTTTCCACATGAACCGGGCCGAGACCGAGATGATGCGCTATATGCGCCGTCTGGCCGACCGCGATCTGGCGCTGGACCGCGCGATGATCCCGCTGGGCTCCTGCACGATGAAGCTCAACGCCGCGGCAGAAATGATGCCGCTCAGCTGGCCGGAATTTGCCAATATCCACCCCTTTGCGCCTGCTGATCAGATGCAGGGCTACGCCGAGATGGTCAGCGACCTGTCAGAGAAACTGTGCCAGATCACCGGCTATGACGCGATTTCCATGCAGCCGAACTCTGGCGCGCAGGGCGAATATGCGGGCCTTCTGTCCATCGCGGCCTATCACCGCGCCAACGGGCAGGGCCATCGCAACATCTGTCTGATCCCGATGTCCGCTCATGGTACTAACCCGGCCTCTGCCCAGATGGTGGGGTGGAAAGTTGTGGTGGTGAAATCCGCCGAAAACGGCGATATCGACCTCGATGATTTTCGTGAAAAGGCGGAGAAACACGCCGAAAACCTCGCAGGCTGCATGATCACCTACCCCTCGACCCATGGCGTGTTTGAGGAAACCGTGCATGAGGTCTGCCAGATCACCCATGATCACGGCGGTCAGGTCTACATCGACGGGGCCAATATGAACGCGATGGTGGGCCTGTCGCGTCCCGGTGATCTGGGCGGCGATGTGAGCCACCTGAACCTGCATAAAACCTTTGCCATCCCGCATGGTGGTGGCGGCCCCGGCATGGGTCCGATTGGGGTGAAGGCGCATTTGCAGCCACATCTGCCCGGTCACCCCGAAACCGGCGGGGAGGAAGGCCCGGTCTCGGCCGCGCCCTTCGGCTCTGCCTCCATCCTGACCATCAGCTGGGCCTATTGCCTGATGATGGGCGGTGCGGGTCTGACCCAGGCGACGAAGGTGGCGATCCTCAATGCCAACTACATCGCCAAGCGTCTCGAAGGGGCATATGATGTGCTCTATAAGGGGCCCACGGGCCGCGTCGCGCATGAGTGCATCTTGGACACGCGCCCGTTTGAGGCCAGCGCCAATGTCACCGTGGATGATGTGGCCAAACGTCTGATCGACAGCGGTTTTCACGCACCAACCATGTCCTGGCCCGTTGCTGGTACCCTGATGGTGGAACCCACCGAGTCCGAAACCAAGGCCGAGTTGGACCGGTTTTGTGAGGCCATGCTGTCGATCCGCGAGGAAATCCGCGCAGTAGAGGCGGGCGAGTTGGATGCGGACAATAACGCGCTGAAAAACGCCCCCCACACGATGGAAGACCTCGTGAAAGACTGGGATCGCCCCTATTCCCGCGAACAGGGCTGCTTCCCTCCGGGGGCGTTCCGGGTCGACAAATACTGGCCGCCGGTGAACCGTGTCGACAACGCCTACGGCGACCGCCATCTGGTCTGCACCTGCCCCCCCATGGAGGACTACGCAGAGGCGGCAGAATAAACCGCTTGCAGACGGGCCCTTCGGGGCCCGTTTTCTTTTGCCTAGCTGCGGTGATCCGCCCGTGACGTCCCGTCACGCGGCTGGACAGCGCCGCAATCCGCGCGCCATGCTGCAGTCAAACGAAACAATCAAATGAGGCGCCGGGATGGATATGAACTTGGGAATGCGGAGCGAAAACCGCGCGCTTCTGGACCGGGTGGCGGCGATGATCCGCGACGAGATCATGCCGATGGAGGCCGCGTATCACGCCGAAATCGGCAAGGGCGACCGCTGGCAATACACTGACCGGCAGGCCGAAATCCTTGAAGGCCTGAAAGCCAAGGCGAAGGCGCAGGGTCTGTGGAATTTCTGGCTCACCGACAGCGACAAGGGCTTTGGCCTCTCCACCGTGGAATACGCCTATTTCGCTGAGGAAATGGGTAAAACGCCGCTGGGGGCAGAGGTCTTCAACTGCTCCGCGCCGGATACCGGCAATATGGAGGTGTTTGAGCGTTACGGCACCGAGGCGATGAAACAGCAATGGCTGGCGCCGCTCCTGCAGGGAGAGATCCGCTCGGCCTATCTGATGACGGAGCCGGATGTCGCCAGCTCTGACGCCACCAATATCTCCATGTCCTGCGTACGTGACGGTGATGATTATGTGCTGAATGGCGAAAAATGGTGGGCCTCTGGCGCTGGGGATCCGCGCTGCAAGGTCTATATCGTCATGGTGCGTACTGGCGGCGACGACCTGCCCAAACATAAGCGCCAGTCGATGGTTGTGGTGCCTGCGGATGCGCCGGGGATCGAGGTGCTGCGCCCGATGGAGGTCTACGGCCATGATGACGCTCCCCACGGGCATATGCATATCCGCTTTTCGGACGTGCGCATTCCGGCAGATCACATGCTGCTGGGGGAGGGGCGCGGGTTCGAGATCGCGCAGGGCCGCCTTGGGCCGGGCCGCATTCACCACTGTATGCGCGCCATTGGTCAGGCCGAAAGCGCGCTGGAGCAGCTCTGCCGCCGCTCACTGCGCCGCGAGGCCTTCGGCAAGCCGCTGGCCCAGCTGGGCGCCAACTACGATATCATCGCCGAATGCCGGATGGAGATCGAAATGGCCCGTCTCCTCTGCCTCAAGGCGGCGTGGTACATGGATCAGGGGGACGCCCGCGCTGCTGCCCCCTGGATCAGCCAGATCAAGGTGGTCGCCCCCCGCGTCGCGCTGAAGGTGATCGACGAGGCGGTGCAGATGCACGGCGGGCAGGGCATCAGCCAGGACACGCCGCTGGCCCAGGCCTGGACCCATGTGCGGACCCTGCGCCTTGCCGATGGTCCGGACGCCGTCCACCGCAGGCAGGTCGCGCGGGCTGAGTTGAAAGCCTACAGTCAGGAAAATCTCGGTTAACGGTCTGCCCCGGCCCCTTGCGGAGTGCTGGGAAAACGGACGTCCAAAAACCACTCTCAGGCGCTCTCCACTAGGAGGGCGCTTTTTGTGTTTGGGCTAATGATCTGAAAAGAAACCAAAAAATACGTCACGCCAAAGTCGATCACCGCAGATCCTGACGTGGCGGAAATTTTCTGTGGATATCTTGCCGTGGTTAACGGCAGTCGCTATACGCACGCCTTCCGGTCGCAGCCTACCCGGATATCAAAACAAGGACTGAAAACTTGAAAACACTTGTCATCTGCTCGGGCGGGCTCGATTCCGTGTCCCTTGCCCATATTCTTGCTGCCCAAGGGCAGCTCTCGCGTTTGGTGTCGTTCGACTATGGACAGCGTCATCGCAAGGAACTCGATTACGCCGCCGCCTGTGGGCAACGGCTTGGGGTTCCGCATGAGATCATCGACATGCGTTCGATCGGCGCCGCGCTCAGCGGTTCTGCATTGACCGATGATATCGATGTGCCGGACGGGCATTACGCCGAAGAGACCATGAAGGTCACGGTTGTGCCAAACCGCAATGCCATCATGCTGACCATTGCCTATGGGATTGCCGCCGCCAAGGGCGATACGGCCGTGGCAACGGCGGTGCATGGCGGCGATCACTTTATCTACCCGGACTGTCGCCCGGCGTTCACCGATGCCTTCGACGCGATGCAACGCATGGCGCTGGATGGCTATGCCGATGTGTCGCTGGTGACGCCTTTTGTGCATCGCTCCAAAGGGGATATCGTTGCCGAAGGCGCGGCGGTGAACACCCCCTTTGCCGAGACATGGTCCTGCTACAAAGGCGGTGAACATCACTGCGGGCGCTGTGGCACCTGCGTCGAACGCCGTGAGGCCTTCGATCTGGCGGGGGTCGTGGATCCCACAGTCTACGCTGACCCGGATTTCTGGCGCACCGCCATCAAAGAGGGGGGCGCATAATGTTCCGGATCACCAAGGAATTTCACTTCTCCGCATCGCATCAGCTGACGCATCTGCCAGCAGATCACCAATGTGCCCGGCTGCATGGGCACAACTACATCGTGGTGGTCGAACTGGCGGGCGCTGAACTGAACAGCGATGGGTTTGTGCGGGATTATCACGAGCTGGCACCGCTGAAGACTTACATCGACGGCAGCTTTGATCACCGCCATCTGAATGATGTGATGGAGGGCCCCTCCACCGCAGAAAACATGGCGCGCCATTTCTATGACTGGTGTGCTGCCCGCTGGCCGGAAACCGCCGCGGTGCGGGTATCTGAGACGCCCAAGACCTGGGCGGAATACCGACCATGACCGAGGTTCTGATACCGCGCGCCGTGCGCGCGACCGGTGACACACCCTCCCCTGCGCATAGGCAAGGGGCCAGCCGTTCGGCGCCGACGACGCTGCGTATCGCGGAGATCTTTGGTCCGACAATCCAGGGCGAAGGGGCGCTGATCGGTGAACCCACCGTATTTGTCCGCGCGGGGGGCTGTGACTATCGCTGCAGCTGGTGCGACAGCCTGCATGCGGTGGACAGCCGCTTCCGCGACACCTGGGCACCGATGGCCACAGATGAGGTCTGGCAGGAGGTGACCCGCCTCAGCGGTGGCCAGCCACTGACGGTCTCGCTCTCAGGTGGCAACCCGGCAATCCAGAACTTCGCGCCGCTGATCGCTATGGGCAAGGAGGCAGGCTATCGCTTCGCCTGCGAGACACAAGGCTCGATCAGCCAGCCTTGGTTTGCGGCCCTCGATACCCTTGTGCTCAGCCCAAAACCCCCCTCCAGCGGTCACCGCGTGGACTGGCAGAAATTCGACCACTGTCTGTTGGCTGCCAGGGGCTGCGCTCAGATCGTGCTGAAAATCGTGATCTTCGATGACTGCGATTACGATTGGGCCAAGGCGGTGGCTCATCGCCGACCTGACCTGCCGCTTTACCTGCAGCCGGGCAACCCGGAGGTTGATCCCGAAACACCGGTGGATCTGACCGCTGCCACCGAACGGCTGCATTGGCTGATTGAAAAAGTAACCGCCGACCGCTGGTTCGCCCCCCGTGTGCTGCCGCAGCTGCATGTGCTGGTCTGGGGCAACAAACGTGGCGTCTGAACGCGTGGAGTGAGGAGACAACAAAATGACTGATGATATCTACAAAGACCTGAAACAACTGGGTGGGGCCACGGTGATGCCCGCAAGCCCCGAAGACGCCGAGCTGGAGCGGGTGCCCAATCCGCAGGCTGATGTGGCTTACAACATACGCTTCACGGCGCCGGAGTTCACATCGCTCTGCCCGATGACGGGCCAGCCCGATTTTGCCCATCTGGTGATCGACTACGTGCCGGGCAAATGGCTGGTGGAGAGCAAATCGCTGAAGCTGTTCCTGGGGTCATTCCGCAACCACGGAGCATTCCACGAGGATTGCACGGTGTCGATTGCGCGCCGTCTGGCCGATTTTCTTGCACCACAGTGGTTGCGCATCGGCGGCTATTGGTACCCGCGTGGTGGCATCCCGATTGATGTGTTCTGGCAGACCGGCCCGCTGCCCGAAGGGGTATGGATCCCAGACCAAGGGGTGCCCCCATACCGCGGTCGCGGCTGACCCGGTGCCATCGGAACTCCGCTACGCATCCTTCTGGCGCTCTTGGTCACGTATTTCTGCAGCGCGCTCCGGCTCGTAAACTTCCAAACCTCTTGGCGTTCATCCAACCGCAGCGGACCCAAGTTGTGAGGGGCTCTACGGTGGTGTGATGGCAGCGCCGGGAAGAGGGGTGCGTATCTGCTCCGCAATGCGTTTCAGCCCGAAGTGGCGACAATCTGGCCGACGCTGATTGTCGTTTGATCGGGTGACCGTAGACATCAAAGCCGGCAGGGGTGGACGGCACATCCAGTGGTAATTCCGTGTAACGTCTTTTGCTGCTGGCCCTGCGCCCGGCAGCTGGTCGTTAGAGACGACGGCCACGGCTGCCCATCACGACCCCGGCTCTGCCGCCATCTCTCAGTTCTAGGCGCAAATCTTGGCACGCTTTTCTGCGATGAACCGCGCAGTCGGATACGGCTCACTTGGAAAACTATTCCGCAATCTCAAAGGGATCGTCAGGGTATCCGACGCGCGCCAGATAGAGCCCGTGACCGGGGCAGACCGGCCCGCAGGCGGCGCGATCCTCGGCCTCTAGCGCGGTTTTCACATCCTCGGGCGCCCAGGCTCCCGCGCCGACCCGCTCCAGCGTGCCGACAAAGCTGCGCACCTGATTGTGCAGGAAGGACCGCGCGCGCACATGAAAATGAATCTCCGGCCCTGAAAAACCCTGAACCCGCTCAACCCGCAATTCGTCCAGTGTCTTCAGCGGGCTTGCCGCCTGACAGATCGACGACCGGAAGGTGGTGAAATCATGCTGACCAATCAGATGATTGGCCGCCTCCTGCATCGCGTCGGCGTCCAGATCGTGATTGAGCTGCCAGACCTGTCCGGCCTCATGGGTTGCCGGGGCGCGCCGGATCAGGATGCGAAACAGATACTGCCGCTCAACCGCAGAAAATCGCGCGTGCCAGTCTCCCTCCACACGGGCGCAATCGACAATCGCCACGGGCGCTGGCTTCAGGTGGAAATTCAGCGCCTCGGACAGGCGGAACGGATCCCAATCCTTCACCATGTCGCAATGCGCAACTTGACCCAGACCATGCACGCCGGTGTCCGTGCGCCCCGCCGCTGCAATCGTATGCGGGCCGGGTTCCAGCCGCGCAAGCGCATCCTCGATCGCCCCCTGTACGGAGGGCTGATCCTTCTGGCGCTGCCACCCGGCGAAGGGCGCGCCGTGATATTCGACTTTCAGAGCAAAACGCGGCATGGGCGGGCAAGTAACGCGGCCGGAGCTGCGGCACAAGTCCCTGCCACTACTGCGCCGGGGTGGTATCACGCCCCGCCAACGCCTATCTTGGTCGGATTGAACAAGGATCCGGTCCAACGCAGGGGCCGCAAGGCGGGGCAAACCTTTGGGACTATCATCACTGGCAGACGGGGTTTTGCGCAGCGTCGAGGGGGCGGGCGCCTCCCTATCGGAGAGCCTGTTTGAACCCTCGATCCGCCTTGGCGTCACCGGTCTGGCCCGCGCGGGCAAAACGGTGTTCATCACCTCGCTGGTGGCCAATCTGATGAACCGGGGCCGTATGGTGCAGCTGTCTGCCGCGCGCGAAGGACGGATTGAGACGGCGTTTCTGCAACCCCAGCCGGACGACACCGTGCCCCGCTTTGACTATGAAAATCACCTTGGCGCCCTCACGGGGCCGCGTCCCTATTGGCCCGACAGCACTCGGGCCGTGTCTGAGCTGCGGCTCAGCCTCAGGGTCCAGCCCAACGGGCTGCTGTCGGGCTTGCAGGGGCCGCGCACGCTGCATCTGGATATCGTGGATTACCCCGGCGAATGGCTGCTGGATCTGGCGCTTCTCGACAAATCCTATACTCAATGGTGCGATGAGGTGCTGACCCGTATCCGCGGTCGCGCGCAGGCGCAGACGTTTCTGGATCTGGCGCAAAAGGCCGACGCCACCGCTCCGCATGATGAGCCGCTGGCGCAAGATTTGGCCGGGGCATTTGCGGCCTATCTGCAGGCCGCCCGAGCCGCTGGCTACTATGATTGCACACCGGGGCGCTTCCTGCTGCCCGGCGATCTGGCGGGCTCCCCGGTGCTGACCTTCGCGCCAATCCCGCTGTCGGATACCGCCCCCCGCCGGTCCCTGCACCGCGAGATGGAGCGCCGATTTGAGGCCTATAAATCCAAGGTCGTCAAACCCTTCTTTCGCGATCACTTTGCCCGCATTGACCGGCAGGTGGTGCTGGTTGATGCCCTGAGCGCCATCCATTCCGGCCCCCGCGCTGTGGAGGATCTGCGCCACGCGATGACCGATATTCTTGCGGCCTTCCGTCCGGGCCGAAACGGCTTTCTGCGCCAGATCCTGCGCGGCAAACGGGTGGAGAAAATCCTGTTTGCGGCGACCAAGGCTGATCACCTGCATCACCAGCAGCACCCCCAGCTGACCGCCATCATCGAGGCGCTGACCCGCGACGCGCGGGATCGCGCCCGCTTTGCCGGGGCGGAGACGGCGGCCCTGTCGCTCGCCGCGCTGCGCGCCACGACGGAGGAGCTGCGCAGCCACAATGGCAGCGATCTGCCTTGTGTGCGCGGCACCCTTCTGGACAGCGGCAAACCGGCCGCGTTTTATCCCGGTGCCCTGCCGCAAGATCCCTCGCACCTGCTGACCCCGGCCCGTCAGGGCGCCGAAAGCTGGCTCGATGGGGATTATCAGGCCATGGCCTTTGCACCGGCCCCACTCACCCTGCGCCCCGGCGATGGCCCGCCCCACATCCGCCTGGACCGGGCGGCGGAATTCCTGATTGGAGATCGCCTATGACAGCCTCATCCCCGCCCATCCTGCGTGTTGCGCGCAGCACCGATGCCGGCAAGATCGCCGAGATCCTGCACCGCTTCGAGGTTGATACCCCCTGGATGCCCAAGCAGCACACCGGGGCCGAGGCGATTAGCTTTTGCGGCACCATGATTGATCGCGGCTGGGTCACCATCGCGCAGATCGACGGACGGGTAGAGGGGTTTCTGGCCCGCGACGGTGCGGAGATCTGCGCGCTTTATGTGCGCGACACGGCGCGCGGGCAGGGGCTTGGCCGCTTGCTGCTGGATTATGCCAAATCGGTGCAGTCGCCGCTCCAGCTCTGGACGTTTCAGGCCAACGAAGGCGCGCAGCGGTTCTACCTGCGCGAAGGCTTCGTCGAACAGACCCGCACCGATGGCGCGCGCAACGACGAAGGGTTGCCGGATATTCAATACATCTGGCCCGCACCCTCGTCGAAGCCTGAACTCAAACCCCGCGCCGCCGCAGTGACAAAGCCCTCAGCCGGCAAACCGGATCGCCCGAAGAAGGACACGCCATGAGCCGCAAGGATGCCGTCCTCTTCGACCTCACAGACAGCGCCACCGCAGACGAAACCCCGGATGTGGCCAGCGCGCCGCCGGTCCCGGATTTGGACGGCGCCAGCAGCGACCTGCCGCAGCCCGCGCTGGCGCAGGCCGCCGTACTGGCCAGCCGTCGCCCCTCGCGTCTGGCGCGCTGGTTCTGGGCCTGTCTGACGGCGCTGATCGGGGCGGTCATCTCGGTCGCGGCCTGGGAGTTTGTCACCGGGCTGATTGACCGCGTGCCGCTCCTGGGCTGGGCGATCACCGCAGGCTTTGCCGTGGCCGTCCTTCTGGCCCTCCTGATGGGCCTGCGTGAACTCGCAGCCCTCTCCCGCCTGCGCCGGGTCGAGAGCCTGCGCAACGCGCAACCGCTGCTTTCAGCGGACCCGACCGACCCCGCCGGGGGTCAGGCCGCTGATGCCACCGCTGATCTGAAGGCCGCCCGCAGCTATGTCGCGGGACTGGAACGGTTTTACCGCGGGCGCAAGGATCTCACATGGGGGTTGGCCCGACTGGACGAGCGCAAGAGCGACATCATGGACGCCGACGCGCTGCTGCATCTCGCCGAGGCAGAGCTGCTCGCGCCGCTGGATGCCCGCGCCCTGCGCGTGGTTGAGGGCGGCGCCCGACAGGTCGCAACCGTTACCGCGCTGGTGCCCTTGGCGTTGGCCGATGTGGTGACGGCGCTGGTGACCTCGCTGCGGATGATCCGCCGCATCGCCGATATCTACGGCGGGCGCTCCGGCTTCTTCAGCTCCTGGCGGCTTACCCGCGCGGTGCTCGCCCATCTGGTGACCACTGGCGCTGTCGCTGTTGGCGATGACCTGCTGGAACCGGTGCTGGGCGGATCGATCCTGTCCAAACTCTCCCGCCGTTTCGGCGAAGGTCTGGTGAATGGTGCGCTCTCCGCCCGCGTTGGCATCGCCGCCATGGAAGTCTGCCGTCCGATGACCTTCTCCAAGGCGCAGAAACCCCGGACCCGCAAGGTTATCCAGCGCGCCCTCACTGGCCTCTTCACCAAAGACACCTAGCCACCCGCATGAGCCACGCCCAAGGCCGCGAGGAAGCGCTGGCCCTGCCAGGCATCTGCGGCCGCGGAAACTCCTGTGCCCGCGCGGATCAGACGATCAGAACAGCTTTGGCGGTGCGTCTTTTGGCTGGCGCATGGCGACGATTCCGGTGCGGAACCCTTCGCCGATCCGGTCCGCCAGAGCGCCCCATTGCAGCGCGGTTCGTTCCGGCAGCTCCGCCTGCAAGACCTCGTGAAACAGGCCCAACCAGATCGCAAAATGCTCGGGCTTTACATCGGGTCTACTGACATGCACCCGCATCGGATTGCCGCTGTAACATTTCTCCCGCAGGATGGCATTGCGCCAGAACCGGGTGATCAGCGCCTCATGCTCCGGCCAATCCTCCACATGCGCCGAAAACACCGGCCCCAGCACCGCATCGCCGCGCACCCGCGCATAGAATATATCCACCACATAGGCGATCTGCTCTGCCGTAATGTCAAACCGCGCGAGGGACGTCTGGACCATGTGAACTCCACCTTTCCACCCCGTCGCTACACCAGAGCGCCCCGCCGGTACACCCGCCGTGCGGGGCAATCCCTGCGACCAATTGTGCGGCGCTTTTGACTGGATCTCGATCTTGGACACGGTAGGGTCGCCCCATAATGGAATGAGGGTAGGGCAATGTCACAGCAAGCGAGGCATGTGCTTGTCTTGGGGGCTTACGGCTTTATCGGCGCCCAGGTGGTCCGGGCGCTGCGGCAGGAGGCGTCAACGGAGTTCATGCGGAGCAAGGCGCGCGGCGATGCTGCCCTTCTTGCGAGTGGCGCGCGTGTCACCATTCTACGACCGGGGCTGGTGATTGGGCAGGGAGCATTTGGCGGCACGCTTTTGCTTCGCATGCTGGCTGCGGTACCGGTCATTCAACCAGTCGCACTGCCAAAAACACCGGTGCAGTCGGTGATGATTGACGATGTGACAGATGCAGTAGTTGCTGCGGCGATCGGCAGACTGCCGACGGGTGTTTATGATCTGGTCGAAGACACGCCCCACTCGCTGGAAGATGTGGTGTCGGCGACACGGCGCTGGCTCGGCTTTCGGCCGCCGCGCCTGATCTTGAGAGTGCCGGACTGGATCCTGCCTGTCGCGGCCCGACTGGCCGATGTGGCAGGGCATCTTGGCTGGCGCTCCCCGCTGCGCAGCACTGCAATCGCCGTTTTGAAGGATGGTGTGACGGGCAACCCGTTGGCTTACCGAACCGCCACCGGGCGGAGCATTCCGCCCTTGGATCAGGCATTGCGTAGCATCTCGGTCGGGCGGGAACACCGGCTTGATGCGAGGATGGCCCTGATGATGCCGGTTGTCATCGCGACGCTTTGCCTTTTCTGGTTGGCATCAGGTCTTATTGGGGTGTGGCAGGTCGAAAGCGCTGCAAAACTCCTACAGGTTGCAGGGTGGAGCGCGCCGTTGTCAAAGGCCACTGTGGTGTTCTGGTCCTTTGTTGATATCGCACTTGCAGTTGCAATCCTCTACCGGCCTTGGGCAGGGCGGGCGTGTCTGGCCATGGTTGCAGTGTCACTGATCTATCTGATTTCAGCAACCATCGTAACGCCGGGGCTTTGGGCGGATCCGCTTGGGCCGATGGTGAAGGTGATACCGGGAGTAACGCTTGCCTTGATTGCGCATCAGATGCTGGAGGCACGGTGATATGGATCCGGATCTGATCCTGCGCTGGCTGCATGTGCTTGGCGCTTGTGTTCTGCTGGGGACAGGTGCGGGCATCGCGTTTTTCATGCTGATGGCCCATCGAACGAGTGATGCGCGGCTCATTGCGCATACTGCCGGTGTGGTCGTACTTGCTGACCTGCTGTTCACAACCAGCGCAGTGGTGATACAGCCCATCACGGGCGGGCTGCTGGCTTGGCGGTTGGGCTGGCCGCTGAGCGAGGGGTGGATAGCTCTCTCGCTCGCGCTTTATATCGTCACCGGCGCGTTCTGGCTGCCTGTGGTCTGGATCCAATTGCGACTGCGCAATCTCGCACGCGAGGCCGTTACCAATAGCACAGAATTACCGGCGCGGTATCATCGCCTCTTCGCAATCTGGTTTGCCTGCGGGATCCCGGCCTTTGCCGCCGTTTTGACCATTGTCTGGTTGATGCTGGCCCGGCCTGACCTGACGATCAAATGGCTTGGATGACGCGCAACGCCGATTATTGTGAGGTTGGCCGCAGCCGTGGTTCTGCCCACCGTAGCACATCTGCCGCTTTACCCTCCTGCCGTGCCGCCCTATAAGGCCTCCATGTCCCATGTTGCGGCCATCATTATTCGAATTATATCCCCGGCGCTCTGACCACGTGAGCCGCCGGGCAAAGGTGCTTGAGCCATCGCACCGAACCGAATATCCCAAAACACGACCAGATCATCCAAAGGACGCTGCACATGTGTGCCGACACGCCTCAGACGCCTGAGTACAAAGACACCCTCAATCTGCCCAAAACCGATTTCCCGATGCGCGCGGGCCTGCCCAAGCGGGAGCCGGGCTGGCTGGAGCGTTGGGCCCAGATTGGCGTCTATGACAAACTCCGCGAAAAGGCCGCCGCCGCCAAGGGCACGGACGCGGAACGCAAGCCCTTCACCTTGCACGATGGCCCTCCTTACGCCAACGGTCACCTGCACATCGGCCACGCGCTGAACAAAACGATCAAGGACATGATCGTGCGTTCGCACCAGATGATGGGCTTTGATGCGCGCTACGTGCCGGGTTGGGACTGCCATGGCCTGCCGATCGAATGGAAAATCGAAGAGCAGTACCGCAAGAAGGGCAAGAACAAGGACGAGGTGCCGGTTGTCGACTTCCGTCAGGAATGCCGCGCCTTTGCCGATGAATGGGTCGGTATCCAGCGCGAGGAGTTCAAGCGTCTCGGCATCACCGGCAATTGGGATGATCCCTATCTGACCATGAACTACCACGCCGAGGCGGTGATCGCGGGGGAATTCCAGAAATTCCTGATGAACGGCACGCTCTATCAGGGCTCCAAACCCGTGATGTGGTCCCCGGTTGAGAAAACCGCCCTGGCTGAGGCCGAGATCGAATATCACGACCACAAATCCCACACCATCTGGGTGCCGTTTGGCATCCATAAGGGATCGTTTGGCGCGAACAGCTTGGTCGAGAGCGAACAACAGCAGAAATCGTTTGCAGAACTTGCGAAAGCCCGCGTTGTCATCTGGACCACCACCCCCTGGACCATCCCCTCGAACAAGGCTGTCGCCTATAACCCGAAGGTCGCCTATGGCCTCTACCGCGTCGACGCCACGCAGGAAGAGAGCTGGACCAAACCGGGTGAGCTGTATCTCTTTGCCGATGCGCTGGCCGCAGACGCGCTGGCGAAGTCCCGCGTCACCGAATTCACCAAGGTTCGCGATGTCGAGGCCTCCGAACTCGATGGCCTGACCCTGAAGCATCCCCTCGCAGGCCTTGAGGGTTCCGAGATCTCCAAAGAAGTATTCCTCGCGCTGAACCCCTACATGCGCGAAGAAGGGGTTTCCGATAGTCCGGGCTTCTGGGATTATGACGTGCCGATGATCGATGGCGATCATGTCACCGATGATGCGGGCACCGGTTTTGTGCACACCGCGCCCAGCCATGGTGCCGATGACTACGAGTGTTTCGTGGCGCGCAACTGGATTGACCGCATGACCCACAATGTGGGCGAAGAATCCGAGTTTCTGCCGCATGTGCCGTTCTTTGCCGGGCTTCAGGTCTTTGACAAGAAGGGCAAGGAAGGCAAAGCCAACACCGCCGTGATTGCCAAGCTGGTTGAGGCCGGTGGCATCATCGCCCGGGGCCGCGTCACCCACAGCTACCCGCATTCCTGGCGCTCCAAGGCGCCAATCGTGTTCCGCAACACGCCGCAGTGGTTTGCCTCCGTCGACCGCGAGTTGGACGACGGCATGGGCGAGATGGGCGACACCATCCGCACCCGCGCGCTCAATTCCATCGATCAGCTGGTGCAGTGGACCCCGCAGACCGGTCGGAACCGTCTCTATTCCATGATCGAAAGCCGCCCGGACTGGGTGCTGTCGCGCCAGCGCGCCTGGGGCGTGCCGCTCACCTGCTTCACCAAGAAGGGTGTGCTGCCGACTGATCCCGATTTCCTCCTGCGCAACGAGGAGTTGAACGCCCGCATCGTGGCTGAGTTCGAGGAGCACGGCGCCGATGTCTGGTACACCGATGGCTTCAAGGACAAGATGCTGGACGGCATCGTGAACCCTGAGGAGTACGATCAGGTGTTCGACGTGCTCGACGTGTGGTTCGATAGTGGCTCCACCCACGCCTTTGTGCTGCGCGACCGCGAAGACGGGACCGAGGACGGCATCGCCGACGTCTATATGGAAGGCACCGACCAGCACCGCGGCTGGTTCCACTCCTCGCTGTTGCAGGCCTGTGGCACCAAGGGGCGCGCGCCCTATCGCAATGTGGTCACCCATGGCTTCACGCTGGACGAGAAGGGCAACAAGATGTCCAAATCGCTCGGCAACACCATCGTGCCCGAGAAAATCGTCCAGCAGTATGGCGCGGATATCCTGCGTCTCTGGGTGGCGCAGACCGATTACACCGCCGACCAGCGCATCGGGCCGGAGATCCTGAAAGGCGTCGCCGATGGCTACCGCCGCCTGCGCAATACCATGCGCTATATGCTCGGCAGCCTGGCGGATTTCTCCGAAGATCAGCGGGTCGCGCCTGCGGATATGCCGGAGCTGGAACAATGGGTCCTGCACCGTCTGGCGGAGCTGGATCACAAGGTCCGCACCGGCTATCAGGCCTTTGATTTCCAGGGCGTCTTCTCGGCGGTGTTCAACTTTGCCACCGTGGATCTGTCGGCCTTCTATTTCGATGTCCGCAAGGATGCGCTCTACTGCGATGGCGATACGCTGAACGCGCGTGCGGCCCGCACCGTGCTGGACATTCTGTTCCACCGCCTGACAACCTGGCTGGCGCCGATCCTGGTCTTCACCATGGAAGAGGTCTGGCTGGAACGCTTCCCCGGTGAGGATAGCTCGCTGCATTTGCAGGACATTCCCGAGACCCCGGCGGATTGGCTGAATGAGCCGCTGGCCGCGAAATGGGCCAAGGTCCGTCAGGCCCGCCGTGTGGTCACCGCCGCCCTTGAGGTGCAGCGCGTGGACAAGGTGATCGGTGCCTCGCTGGAGGCCGCGCCGGTGGTGCATGTGCGCGATCCGGAGGTGCTGGAGGCGCTGAAATCGGTGAATTTTGCCGATGTCTGCATCACCTCCGATATCGCCCTCAGCGGCGATCCGGCCCCGGCAGAAGCCTTCCGCATGCCCGAGGTGGACGGCGTGTCGGTGGTGTTTGAGAAGGCCGATGGCGACAAATGTCAGCGCTGCTGGAAGATCCTGCCCGATGTTGGCAACCACAGCCACGCGGGCGTCTGCGGGCGCTGCGATGCGGCGCTGAGCTAAGAGAGCGATCCGTCCAGGTGGGTAGCCGGTGCTGCCCCAGACAGCGGTGATCTCAGATCCCCAACGGGATCTGCGCGCCGCCCACCCCTCGATGGGGCGGGCGGCGCGCTTCTTTTGACGTCTTTGACGGGGGTATGGTGTCAAAGAACGCCGGGGGTTTTCTCGTCAGCGCAAGGCAGGCAATCCGGGCCGGATCAGCCCATCGCCCGCAGCGCCGCGCGATATTTGTTCTGGGCGATCACTTCGCTGGTCGGAAGTGGCCCGGCGTGGCAACCCGATTGCAGATCCTGCAGAGTCTGTTGCACCACAGTGCGCAGATGCTGGGTGCCGACGGCCATCAGGCTTCCGCCTTCGCTGGGTCCGGTCAGGGCTGCCTGCTGGGACACGGCATTGGCCGTCTTCGCCAGGGAGGCGGCAGTTTCCAGCCCGCCCGGCAGTTGTCCGGTCTGCTGGGCCTGCGCCTGTTTCGTCGCCGCCTGCCCACTCATGTGGCCATTCAGCATGCGGTAAACGCTGATATTTCCTTGGGTGGTGATATGCATGGCGACTGACCTTCTTCATAACTTGAGACCCAGTTTTACTAAAATTGAGTGCAATTGCATGGGCACCTGAGGTTAGCCGACCCTGCCGAAGGCATAGCCTCCTATCCCAAAGGTTAGGTCCAGCGGCGGGATTGAGGTTCCGCCTTGACGCTGAGCAGGATCCCGCAGACGCTGCCAAAGGTGTGCAAGCATCAAGCGTAAGGACCACCGGACCCGTGCAGCCCCCTGAAACCGCGACCCAGCAGATGGCAGAGGCCAGCCTTGAAACACCTGTCGGCACGCTGTGCGTGGGGGAGCAGGATGGCGCGATCGTTCGCCTGACGTGGCAAGCAGCGCCCGCGGGTGTCGCAGGCTCGGCCCTGACGGCTGAGGCTCTGGCCCAGCTGCGCGCCTATTTCGCCCATGAACTGACCGCATTCGACCTGCCGCTGGCGGTGGCAGGCAGCGATTTTCAGCGTGCGGTCTGTGCCGCCATGTCGGCGATCCCGCTGGGCGAAACCCGCACCTATGGCGAGATCGCAAAGGATCTGGGCGCGGCAGCCCAGCCCGTTGGCAATGCCTGCGGCGCCAATCCGATCCCGGTGATCATCCCCTGCCACCGGGTGCTTGGCGCCTCAGGTCTTGGGGGATTTTCCGGCGCGGGCGGGGTTGAGACCAAGGTCGCTCTTTTGCGTCACGAAGGGGCAGCGGGACTGTTGATCTGATCGGCGTCTTGCGAAGGGGGTATCTTGTTGGGGGAAGGTGGACCACGGGGTCCGCCGCATGAGATCTGTCTGATCCGACCGTGCGGGTGGCTGTCCTCACCCGGTTAAGCCGCTGATCCGTCGCAGGCTGCCACAGCGCGGTCTCAACCGGTCCGCCTGAGCAGGCCCGCCATTGGAAACGGTCACTTTAGGTGGCGGCATATCGCGCCATCACGCGACAGGCCCGCAGCCCGGTTTCGGGTCTCACAGAGAGACCCGCAGTCTGGCGATATCGGCCTGAGACGGCCCGCTCAGCCCTTGCTCTCGGGGATGATCTGCTGCGCGATGCCGACAAAAATCAGATAGACCGAGGTCAGCACCAGCCCCCAATGCGCCCAGCTTGCCGGGTGGAAATCGACCCAGGCTGCCCAGCCGGCAAAAAATGTCCAGGCCAGCGCCATTGGCAGCGACACCTTGCGCCAGCGTTCGGTACGCACCGGGTGAATGAACTTCAGCGGCAGGAACATCGCAATCGCCAGCAGGGTGACCAGCGTCAGACTGGTCCAATGGCTCGGCTCCAGCGCAAAGATCACCAGAACCAGCATATTCCAGCATCCGGGAAACCCGGAGAAGGAATTATCCTTCGTCTTCATCCGCGTGTCGGCAAAATACAAGGCACTGGCAAAGGTGATCACAATCAGCGCCACCCAACCGGTCCACCCTGCCATCAACCCGGATTTGAACAGCGCAAAGGCCGGGATGAACACATAGGTGAGGTAATCAATGATCAGATCCAGCAGCACACCGTCGAACTCCGGTGCGTAGCGCTTCACCTCATAATGCCGCGCCAGCGGCCCATCCACCCCATCCACGGCAAAGGCCACGACAAGCCAGACAAACATCAGGCTCCACTTGGCATCAGCCGCAGCCAACATGGCAAGGATTGCAAAAACCGCGCCGGTGGCGGTCAGCAGATGAACGGAGAGGGCACGATACTGAGGTGTCATACGCCCCTGATGGCGAATTTCCCGCACCCTCGCAAGTGGTCAATGGAAAAACGTCTCGCCCATGCGCGGAAATTTGGGTCTTTGGGGGTGGTCACGTCACCGGCGTGAAAGCACACGCTTGGTCGCGGATCACCTGCCACAGCGACATCGGGTCACCATTCTACGGGTTGGCAGGATCCTCCATCAGCGCCTTGCGAAACAGCGTCTCGGTCAGGCTGCGGCTGTCCACGATCTGCGGCGCCTCACCGGTTTCAGATGGCCCTTGTGCGGCGACAAATTCACCGCGTGCGGCCTTGCCCGCGCGATAGGCCGCCCATTCCTGATCAGAAATCTCACGGTCGCCATCGCTGTCCAGATCCGCCAGAAGTTGCTCATAAAACTGGCTGAAATCCACATCGCCGATATCGGATGTGCTGGCATTTGCAGCACTGCGATTGGCGGGATTATACGGCGCGCCAAGCGGCGCGGTGTCGGTGGTCTGGCTTTGGGCAACGATACTCATCACGGGGGCTCCTTCTGGATTTGACGCCAGCAATCTGGCGCAGCCCCCTTACTGCCGGGTTAAATCCAGCCCTTTAATGGCATGTTTTGCGCAGGCCTTACGCTTTTGGATGGGCGCGGTTGTAGACATCCATCAGATGCGCCGTATCGACCGCGGTATAGGCCTGCGTTGTCGACAGCGAGGCATGACCCAACAGCTCCTGAATGGCGCGCAGGTCGCCGCCGGCCTCCAACAAATGGGTGGCAAAGCTGTGCCGCAGCGCATGTGGCGTGGCGCTGGTAGGCAGGCCCAGCTGCGCGCGCGCCTGCGCCATGGCGCTGCGAATAAGCCGCGCATTCAGCGCCCCGCCACGAACACCGCGAAACAACGGTGCGTCTCGCTCCTGCGGATGCGGGCAGAGCCGCAGATACCGGTCCACCGCCTGACGCGCGGCAGGCAGCACCGGCACGACCCGTTCTTTGCCGCCCTTACCTGTGATCCGCAGAACCGCCGGCAGTGGCGCGTCTGCTCCGGTCAGCCCCAGGGCCTCGGAGATCCGCAGCCCACAGCCATAAAGCAGCGTCACCACCGCCACATCACGCGCCGCCACCCAATCGGTGGTGGACTGAAACTCCACCGTTTCGATCACCGCCCGTGCCGCATCCTCGGCCAGCGGGCGAGGGAGTTTTTTCTGGAACTTGGGACTGCGCGCCGACAAGACGGCGGTGGGCTCAAACCCCTGCCGCTCGGCCAGCCAGGTGTAGAAGCTTTTGACCGCCGACAGCTTGCGCGCCAATGAGCGCGCCCCGGTGCCTGTGGCGCGGGTGGCTGCCATCCAGGCGCGCATATCACCGGTGGAAATCTCCGCCAGCGCCCCCAGCCCCTGCGGGCCGCCAAAATGTTGGGTCATAAATGCGAGAAACTCCACCACATCGCCGCGATAGGCGGTGACGGTGTTCTCAGCCGCCCCCTGAAGCGCGGCCAGCCCGGCCAGCCACTGCTCCAGCGCGTCCCGGCAGGCCGTGGAGATCAACAGAGGTGACGGCGGCGTCACGACAGCCAGTGGCGCATCGACCGTTCAAAAACGCCGGCAAAAAACGCCAGCAGATCGGTGCCATGTTGCGGGGTGAACTGATGCGGATCCTCGGATCCCAGAACCAACAGACCGGGCAGGCGGCCTTCGCCCAATTCCAGTTTCAGACAGGCCTCGGAGCGGATGAAATCCGCCTTGGCGCCATGTGTGCGGGCGTGGCCGGACTGCATCTGGCGCAGGGTGACCTGACGGTCGGGGCCATTGCGCTGGGGATTGATGTATTGATCCACGAATCCCGGCTCGACCACTTTCAGCACCTGATCCATGCGCTGCACGGCGGCGTCCTGTTCGGGATGGGCGGTTTCCAGCACCAGCGTCACCGCGTCCACCCGCAGGATTTCCGCCAGCTCACCGCCAAGATTGCCAAGATAGCTCTCAAAATCCATCGGATCCAGCAGCCGCAGCACCGCGCGGTGGATCTGGTTGGTCCCGGCAAGGTTCTCATAAGCCGCCGCAATCACGGACCGATGGGTGTCCTCCAGCCGATCCAGCCGGGCCTCCATCCGCTCCATCGCGATGCCGCGCAGGTCCACGATATTGGACCCCATTGCGCGCTCATTGGCGCTGACCAGCGCGTTCATCACGCTTTGATCTTCCAACAGGGCGTCGGGTTTGGCCAGGATCGCCTGGCGCAGAGTGTCTTCCAGTTCTGCCGTCGTGCTCATGTTCTGCTCTTTGTGACCTCTGATGGGTTTTGCCGGAGTTATAACACGGGTTTCGCGCAAGCGTGGTAAAAAATTCCCTGCCACCGGCGCACCGCCGCCGGCACCGGGGGAGGGGCATCCGCCAATGAAAAAGGGCCGCCCACCGGGCCGCCCCTCCTGAAACCTGTCCGGTGCCCTGCGGCTTACAGGATCTTGATGTTCGCGGCCTTGATGTCGGCGAGGAAGGCATCCAGACCCTTGTCGGTCAGCGGGTGGTTGATCATGCCCTTGATCACGGCGGGCGGCGCGGTGATCACGTCGGCACCGATGCGCGCGCTTTCCAGCACGTGGTTGGCGCTGCGGATGGAGGCGGCAAGGATCTCGGTGCCGAACCCGTAGTTGTCATAGACAGTGCGGATGTCTTCGATCAGATCCATACCATCGAGGTTGATATCGTCCAGACGACCGATGAAGGGCGAGATGAAGGTCGCGCCGGCCTTGGCCGCCAACAGCGCCTGATTGGCAGAGAAGCACAGCGTCACATTCACCATATGACCATCGTCGGTCAGGGTCTTGCAGGCCTTCAGACCGTCCCAGGTCAGCGGCACTTTGACGGCGATGTTTTCGGCGATCTCGACCAGCTTGCGGCCTTCGGCAATCATCGTGTCAGCATCGGTTGCGGTCACTTCGGCAGACACCGGACCATCCACCAGATCACAGATCTCCTTGGTGACTTCGATGATGTCGCGGCCGGACTTCTTGATCAGCGACGGGTTGGTGGTCACGCCGTCCACCATGCCCAATGCGTTCAGCTCGGCAATGGCGTCGATTTCAGCGGTGTCTACGAAGAATTTCATCGGCTAGGGTCCTCTGGATGGGTTGGCCTTGATTGCGCTAGCCTTTACCTGATGGCGGAGGCTTTAAAAACCCCCCGTGCGCCCGGCGTCGATTGCCGGGCATCGCTTTGGGGTCATCATCCCCACCGGGCAAAAGAGGCAAGCAGCGTGCAGGAGCAGGCATTTTTCAACGAGGGCGAGCGGGTTGGCGTGCTGACAACACAGCCGTTGGACCGCGTTCTTGACTACCGCGCCCCCGAAGGCGGCTGCCATCTGGGCGCCTATGTCGAGGTGCCGCTGGGCCCGCGCCGCGTTCTTGGGGTGATCTGGGGGCCGGGGGCCGGGGATTTCGATTCGGCCAAGCTGCGCCCGGTGAACCGGGTGCTGGACGTGGCCCCGATGCGCGACGAGATGCGCCAGTTCCTGAGCAAATCCGCCGACTACACACTGACCCCTTTGCCGGCGATGCTGCGGCTGGCCACCCGTGCGCCCGGCCTTTCTGACCCTGTGTCCATGCGCAAGGTACTGCGTCCGACAGGCCAGATGCCCGACCGCATGACAGACCCCCGCGAACGGGTGCTTGCGGCGGCGGATGAATATCGCGGGCTGGCGTTCACGGCGAAAGAACTTGCGGATCTGGCCGGGGTCACAACCTCGGTGATCAAAGGGCTGGTGAAACAGGGCGCCCTGCGCGAGGAGGACGCGCCCCGCGATCTGCCCTATCCCCGTCTGGACCCGGATCTACCCGGCAAGACCCTGACCGAAGATCAGGCTGCCGCCGCCACCACCCTGGGCGAGGGCGTTGCCAGTGGCCGCTACGGCACCACCCTCCTGAAGGGCGTCACGGGGTCGGGTAAGACCGAGGTCTATCTGGAGGCGGTCGCCGCCACCCTGCGTGCAGGCCGCCAAGCGCTGGTGCTGTTGCCGGAAATCGCGCTGACGGCAGAATTTCTCAAGCGGGTGGAACAGCGTTTTGGCGCGACGCCCGCGGAATGGCACTCCGGCGCGACGATGACCGAACGCCGCCGGGTCTGGCGCATGGTGGGGCAGGGCAAGGCGCAGCTGGTAATCGGCGCACGCTCGGCCCTGTTTTTGCCCTACCAGAATCTCGGCCTCATCATCGTGGATGAGGAACATGACACCTCTTACAAACAGGACGAAGGCGTCTGTTATAATGCCCGCGACATGGCGGTGCTGCGTGCGGCCATGTGTTCGGCGCAGGTGGTGCTGGCCTCCGCCACGCCCAGCTTGGAAACCTGGGCCAACGCCGAGGCGGGCAAATACAAAAGGCTTGATCTCGCGGCGCGCTTTGGCTCAGCCGTTCTGCCAGAGATGCGCGCGATTGATATGCGGGCGGAAAAACTTCCCGCCTCGACCTGGATCTCACCGACGCTGAAGCAGGCGATGACTGCGCGGATCGAACGGGGTGAGCAATCGCTGCTGTTTCTCAATCGCCGGGGCTTTGCGCCCGTCACCATCTGCCGCGCCTGCGGCGGCCATGTGACCTGCGACCACTGTGATTCCCGCATGGTCGAACACCGCTTCATGAAGCGCCTGATGTGCCACCAATGCGGTGAGACCAAACCGGTACCGGACGCCTGCCCGACCTGTCAGGTCGAGGGCAAGATGGCCCCTGTCGGCCCCGGCATCGAGCGGTTGGGTGAGGAAACCGCCGCGCTGTTCCCGGAGGCGCGAATTGCGGTGCTGTCGTCTGACCTCTTTGGGTCTGCCCGCGCCCTGAAACAACGGATCGAGGAGATCGCCGCAGGCGAGGCCGACATCATCCTCGGCACCCAGCTGGTGGCCAAGGGGCATAACTTCCCGCTGCTCACATTGGTTGGCGTGATTGATGCCGATCTGGGCCTGCAAGGCTCTGACCTGCGCGCGGCGGAGCGCACTTTTCAGTTGATGCGGCAGGTTGCAGGCCGGGCCGGGCGCGCCGACAAACCGGGCGAAGCCCTGTTGCAGACCTTCCAACCCGAACACCCGGTGATCCGGGCGATCCTCTCCGGTGATGAAGAAGCCTTCTGGAAAGCCGAAGCCGCCGAACGCCAGGCCGCAGGCGTGCCGCCCTATGGCCGCATGGCCGGCATCGTCCTTTCCGGGCCGGAGCTGCCTGCCGTTATGGATCTGGGGATGGCCCTCGCGCGCAATGATGGGCCGCTGCGCCAGATCGGCGCGCAGGTCTTTGGCCCGGCCCCGGCGCCAATTGCCCGCATTCGCGGTCGCCACCGAGTGCGCCTGCTGATCAAGGCCAGCAAGGGCACCCCCCTGCAGGACGCCATCGCCCGCTGGATCAAACCGGCGCGCCTCAAGGGGGATCTGCGTCTGTCGGTCGATATTGATCCGCAGAATTTCTTCTGAAGTCCGGTCGAAAAACAGGGCAGATGAATCAGGGCCGCGCCTCGTACCCTGTCTAGGCGGAGGCCGCCACGCCGCGCTGATCCACCAGCAGATCCGTCAGCACGGCCCCGACCCACATCGAAAACAGCGCCAGCCAGGCGGTGCCCGCAAAGATCGACCCACCGGTGACACCGGCGCCGATTGCGCAGCCCCCGGCCAGCATGCCGCCAAACCCCATCAGCGCCGCGCCAATCATGGCCTTGCGCATGGTGACCGCCCCATCAAAGGCCTGAATTCGCATCTCGCCCGCCAATGCGGCTGCGAGCATCGCGCCACCAAACACCCCGGCGACCAGCCCGATATCAAATTCCAGCACCGAGGCGCGATCCAGAAAGAACATCAGCATCCGTGCCGATGGGCCAGTAAAGGTCACGCTTTCGATCTGCACCGGATCAAACGCCACCTGCGCCAACCCCGATGTCAGCCCCCAGCCAAGCGCCACCGAAAAGCCAACGCCAGAGGCAAAGATCAGACGCGCCGCGCCGATGCGGTTTTGCAACGCGACCCCAAGGGCGAGAGCCGCCATGCCCAGCCCCAACGCCAACCCGGACCAATCCGGCAGGCCAAAGGCCGCCAGCAGATCCAGATTGCGCCCGCCCGAGGTGATCCAGAGACCGGCCAGATAGTCCCGCAGCGGTGCCAGATACCCGGCGAGGCTCATCTGTGCGACCACCGCAAAAATCAGCCCGGAGACCACACTGCGCAGATTGCCGGTCGCCGCCAGCACCAACAGCCGCCCGGAACAGCCCCGCGCCAGTACCATGCCAATGCCAAAGATCACCCCGCCGAAGATGGCCCCGGACCAGCTGCCGGGCACTGCCATCATCCGCGCCTCATCGGTATCGATCCAGCCCAGCAAGTGCCCAGCCTGGACCCAGACCAGCGCGGTGGAGAAGGTCAGGAGCCAGACCGCCACCCGGTCCCCCAGACGGCCGCGGGCAAATTCCACGGTGGCCGCGCGCAGACAAAACCGCGACCGCTGCGCCGCGATGCCGAAGATCCCCCCGGTCAGCAGGCCTAGCAGCGCCGCTGTCACCGGCTCGCCTGCCCAGTCCATGATCTCAACCAGTTCTGGCATCACATCAGCCTCTCATTACTATTCGAAAACCTGAATATGAGGCCGAGCTACTCCGTGCATTGATGCAGATCAGATGTGCACGGCGCTTTTTCCCTCGCCTGATGGGGCGGATAGGCGTATCTGCTGGAGCATGTTCAAACCTGTCCCCACCGAAGCTGCCGCATCCATGCCGCTCTGGCGCCGCCCCACAACTCTGCTGTTTGTGATGGCGCTGACCATGCCGATTGCCTTCAACACCTGGAGCGCGCTGCTCAACAACTTCGTCATTGAGGCTGCGAATTTCGACGGGGCAGACATTGGCCTGCTGCATACGGTGCGGGAGATTCCGGGTTTTCTCGCCATTGGCGTCATCGCGGTGATCCTGTTTGTGCGGGAACAGGTGCTGGGGCTGGTTTCCTTGATGATGCTGGGCGTGGCGACGGCAGTCACCGCCTGGTTTCCCAGCCTTGGCGGGCTGCTCACGATCACGCTGCTCAGCTCCATCGGGTTTCATTACTATGAAACGGTGAACCAGTCGCTGCAGCTGCAATGGCTGCCAAAGACCCGCGCGCCGCAGATCCTGGGCTGGCTGGTGGCGGCGGGATCGGCGGCGACGCTGGTGGTCTACAGCCTGATCGCGCTGCTGTGGGAACCGCTGGGCCTCACCTATAATATCGTCTTTCTGCTGGCCGGAGGCACCACCACGGTTCTGGCGATCTTCTGCCTGCTGGCCTATCCGCAATTCGACGCCCCGCATCCGCAGACCAAACGCCTGATCCTGCGGCGCCGCTACTGGCTCTATTATGCGCTGCAGTTCATGGCCGGCGCGCGGCGGCAGATCTTTGTTGTCTTTGCCGGCTTTATGATGGTGGAGAAATTCGGCTTTGCGGTGCATGAGCTGACCAGCCTCTATCTGATCAACCTGATGATCAATATGATCGCGGCACCACTGTTGGGCCGTGCCGTCGCCCGCTTTGGTGAACGCCGGACGCTGATTTTTGAATACACCGGGCTGGCGCTGGTCTTTGCCGCTTATGGCGGGCTCTACTGGTTCAGCTGGGGCGTGGTGCTGGCCGGGGTGCTTTATGTGGTGGACCATATCTTGTTTGGGCTGGCGCTGGCGCTGAAGACCTATTTCCAGAAAATCGCCGACCCGTCTGATATTGCGCCGACAGCTGCCGTGGCCTTTACCATCAACCATATCGCTGCGGTGGTTTTGCCTGTCACGCTGGGTCTGCTGTGGGTGGTTTCTCCGGCTGCGGTCTTTGCGCTGGCGGCCTGTATGGCGCTGATCTCGCTCACCCTATCGCTGCTGATCCCGCGCCATCCGGAGCCGGGCAATGAGACGATCTTTGTGAAATGGCGCAGCGCCGCCCCGGCGGAGTAATCCGACGCGCGCCAGATCTGACCCTGCATCATCGCGGGCGCTGCCCCCGGTTGGCCCCGGCAGACCTGCGCCGCCAGCTCTTGACCTGCGCCGCCGACGGGCCTAGGCGCTGTGCAACCATTGCCCGGAGACCGCCATGCCCACCTTCACCGCCCTCACCACCCTGACCGGAAAAGCCCCCGCCGAAGCGCTCGGCGAGGCGATGGAGCGTCTGACGCCTGAGCCCACCGGCCTTGGCGTGTTTGAGGTTGAGGATGGCTCCGGCCTTTGGGAGGTTGGCGGCTATTTCACCGAGACCCCGGATGAGGCCGGTCTGGCGCTGCTGGCGACCATGTTCGACGCCCAGCCTTTTGTGATCTCCGAACTGCCGGAAACCGACTGGGTGGCCCATGTGCGCCGCGAACTGGCCCCGGTTGAGGCGGGCCGGTTCTTTGTCTACGGCAGCCACGATGCCGATAAGGTGCCGACTGATCGCATCCCGCTGCTGATTGAGGCGGCGATGGCCTTCGGCACCGGCCACCACGGCACCACATTGGGCTGTCTGAAGGCGCTGGACACGCTGATCGAGGATGGCTTCGTCGGTGACAAAGTGGCTGATATCGGCTGTGGCACAGCTGTGCTGGCGATGGCGGCCGCGCGTGTCTGGGACGGGCAGATTCTGGCCAGCGATATTGATCAGGTCGCTGTGGATGTGGCTGAGGCCAATCTGAAGGCCAACGACATGGAAGGCCGTGTTCACTGTCTTGAGGCCGCGGGCTTTGACGCTCCGGCCCTGGCTGATGCCGCGCCCTTCGATCTGATCTTCGCCAATATCCTGAAGGGCCCTCTGGTTGCATTGGCACCGGATGTGGCGGCGCATCTGCGCAGCGATGGCTATGCGATTCTCTCCGGTCTTCTTAATGAGCAGGCAGATGAGGTGCAGGGCGTTTATGCACAAAATGGCATCAATCTGGTCCAGCGCAGTGAGATTGGTGACTGGACGACGCTGCTTTTGCAGAAAACAGGCTGAATCATTCAAGTTTGTTGAGCATTTTAACGACCCGCCCCAAAATGGTCTCATTACCTACCTAGGCATTAACATGTGGATGGTGGGAGCCATTGCAGGGTTTTGGTTATGGGTGAACAGAGTAACAATTTCTACGCTCGGCTTGACCGACTGGAGCGCAAACACGGGGCCATGGCGCGCGGCTACACCGCTAAGGTGCGCGCGGATGGGTTGATCGTGGTGGCGCCGCGACGGGTACAGTCGCGGATTTCCGGCCGGTCGGTGATCTTGTTTGTCGCGGCGTTTCTGCTGTTCAAGGGGTTCTTGATGGCAGCGCTGGGATTTGGCAGCTACGACCACCGTGTCGATCAGCTGCGGGCAGGAACCGGGCTGGAGAAAGCCGGTGCATTTGTTATGCAGCGGGATCCCGTGTCGCAGTTCCTGGCCGAGAAGATCGGGCCTGTGCTGCGGTAGAGGGGCAGGCTGGCGGGCCAAGTGTCGGGCGCTGGGGGGCATCCGACATAAAACGGTCGCGCAGTCATGTCCGACGCAGCAGGGTGTCGCCGAGGCGCAGATCTGCAAACCAGACCTATAGAAAACGCCGCGCTCCGTCAGGAGGCGGCGTTTTTCATATTCCGAATGATCGACCGCTCGGCAGCACCGGAGCGGGATCAGACCTCAGAAGACCGGCTTGCCCTCGGCAATGCGGTCGATGTCGGCGCGGCACAGACCGATGTCGGCCAGTTCGCGGTCGTTCAGCTGACCCAGAGTCTGGCGGGTGGTGCGGGCGTCGTTCCAGTCGACAAACGCTGCCAGCAGGCTGGCGGTCTTGGCGCTCAAGCGGCCAAACAGGCTGCTGGTGCCATAGGTGGTGCGGGTGGTGTCAAATGCAGCCATGTCCTCGTCCTTTCGGAGGTTGAATGAATCTCTTCGCCATGGGGCGATGGACGGCACTTAGTGAGGAGAAAAGCCGCTGACAATCGCCGAAATTGCATGTGTCCCATGCGCAAAACGCATGGCTTATTGCCTATAAAAACAAGGGAATTCTGCGGATTTTTCATGCGCAGAGCGGGAATGTCGGTTTCAATAATATGGGTGGTCGTTTTCAGAACAGGATTGAGGCATTCCGCCGAAAACCGGCAATCCGCACGCGGTCTCAAGCCGGATATTTGGTGCCTGATCCAAGGGGAAAGCGGTTGGATATGTTCGCGTTTTGTGCTAATCCTGCGACAATAATGACCACTCGGCCATCTGCCGGGGCAGGCAGGGATAGGGCAGACATGCGGATACTGGGCATCGACCCGGGGTTGCGGAACCTCGGTTGGGGTGTGATCGAATCACAGGGCACCCGTCTGAGCCATGTCGCAAACGGCGTCTGCACCTCCGATGGCGATGATCTGGGGGAGCGGCTGCTGTCCCTCCACAATCAGGTGATCGAGGTGATCGCGGCCTACCGCCCCGATCAGGCGGCCATTGAACAGACCTTCGTGAACAAAGACGGCGCCGGCACGCTGAAACTGGGTCAGGCCCGCGGTGTCGCGCTGATGACGCTGGCACAGGCCGGTCTGCCAGTGGGCGAATACGCCCCGAACCGAGTGAAGAAAACCGTCGTCGGCGTCGGCCACGCGGCCAAGGAACAGATCCTGCACATGGTGAAACTGCAGCTGCCCGGATGCCTGCCCAAAAACGCCGATGCGGCAGATGCTCTGGCCATTGCCATCTGTCATGCGTTTTATGGGGGTACGCAGGCCCGCCAGCTGAAGGAGAAGCGCGCGTGATCGGAAAACTGACTGGACGACTGGAATACCGCGGCACTGACCATGTGCTGATCGACGTGCGCGGTGTCGGCTACATCGTCTTTTGCTCTGACCGCACTCTCGCCACGCTTCCCGGCGCGGGAGAGGCGGTGGCGCTTTATACCGATATGGTGGTGCGCGAGGATCTGATGCAGCTCTACGGCTTCCCCTCGCTGGTTGAAAAAGAATGGCACCGCCTGCTGACCTCGGTGCAGGGGGTGGGGGCCAAGGTCTCGCTGGCGATCTTGGGCGCGCTTGGCCCCGATGGCGTCAGCCGCGCCATTGCTCTGGGCGACTGGGCAGCGGTGAAGGCGGCCAAGGGCGTTGGTCCAAAAACGGCGCAGCGCATCGTGTTGGATCTGAAGGACAAGGCGCCGGGTGTGATGGCCATGGGCGGCACCATCGCCGATGCCATGGACGGTCCCGGTCTGGATGTCGTTGAATCCGTCGCGCCGGTGGAGACCGGCAAGACGCCCCGCAAGGCACCGCCAAAGGCCCCCTCCGGTGCCGCTGCCGCCTCTGCGGGGGCGCTCTCCGCGCTTGGCAATCTGGGCTATGGCCCATCGGATGCCGCCGCCGCCGTAGCCGAAGCCGCTGCAACCTATCCCGACGCCAATGAGGCCGAGCTGATCCGCGCCGCCTTGCGTCTTCTGGCGCCGAAAGGGTGATGATGACACGGAAAGAGCAGCGCCTGAGCCTGGGTCGGTGCGAAGCGCCCTCCCGTGGGGAGGGTCGGGCGCTGCCCGGCCTTCAGCCGGACAAAGCATATGCCAGAAAGCGGGACCATGATTGACGCCGACCCCACCCTGCGCCCCACACCGCTGCCGGAAGACAGCGCAGGCGACACCGACCGCGCTTTGCGTCCGCAGGGGCTGGGCGAGTTCATTGGTCAGGCCGAGGCTCGTGCCAATCTGCGCGTCTTTATCGAATCCGCCCGCCGCCGGGGCGAGGCGATGGACCACACGCTGTTTCATGGTCCCCCCGGTTTGGGCAAAACCACGCTGGCGCAGATCGTCGCCCGTGAACTCGGCGTGAACTTCCGCATGACCTCCGGCCCTGTGCTGGCCAAGGCCGGCGATCTGGCGGCGATCCTCACCAATCTTGAGGCGCGTGATGTGTTGTTCATCGACGAAATCCACCGGCTGAACCCGGCGGTGGAGGAGGTGCTCTATCCGGCGATGGAGGATTTTGAGCTGGATCTGGTGATCGGCGAGGGGCCGGCCGCGCGCACTGTGCGGATCGAGTTGCAGCCCTTCACGCTGGTGGGAGCCACCACCCGCATGGGTCTTTTGACAACACCGCTGCGCGACCGTTTCGGCATCCCGACGCGGCTGCAGTTCTACACCATTGATGAGCTGTTTGAGATTGTCAGCCGCAATGCCCGTAAGCTGGGGGCCCCCGCCGATGATGACGGCGCCCGCGAGATCGCGCGGCGCGCCCGCGGCACACCCAGGATCGCCGGACGGCTCCTGCGCCGCGTCGTGGACTTCGCGGTTGTCGAGGGCGATGGCACCATCACCCGGGAGCTGGCCGATGGCGCTCTGACGCGGCTCGGGGTGGATCAGCTGGGTCTGGACGGCGCCGACCGGCGCTATCTGCGGATGGTGGCAGAGAACTATGGCGGTGGACCTGTCGGGATCGAAACCATGTCCGCTGCGCTGAGCGAAAGCCGCGACGCGCTGGAGGAGGTGATCGAACCTTACCTGCTGCAACAGGGGCTGATTCAGCGCACGCCGCGCGGCCGAATGCTGGCGCATAAGGCCTGGACCCACCTTGGATTGACGCCACCGCGGGGGCAGGGCGACCTGTTGCTATAGGGCGCCACCTGATGTGGCCCAGCGTCAGCATGCGCGCGGGTTGGCGTCAAATCCGCCGCAAAGGGTTAAGGTGGCTTTGAAGAATTGGATTCAATTTTAGCGTATGTTTCGCACGCGAAACATTTGGTCACGGCTGCTGACCTACGTGGCAAACCCTGATGGACGCGCCGCGCCCCACGCGTCGCGGCCTCCGGCGGGGATATTTCAGGCCAGCAGATGCAGGGCAGGGGCCGGTCGCAACCCTTGTCGTTGATCTCGCAAGCGGGCATTAAGCCCCCATAAGACCGCAGTCCGAGTGGAGAGCCGTATAATGACCCCAGCCGAGATCGAAGCCCTGTTTACCCGCACCGATGGCGCTTATGCCTTTGCCCGCTGGGGGCGACCGATTGCACCGATTGTCTTTGGGGTGGAGGACAGCACGCTGGCCACCGTCAAGGGCGCGATCGAGGCGGTGGTGACCCTTGCCGGGCATCAGATGGCGGAGACTGATCCCGAGCTGGGATCGAACCTGATGGTGTTTTTCTTCCGCGACTGGGACGAGTTGACAGGCGTGCCGGATCTGGACCGGCTGATCCCGGATCTGGCCCCGCTGGTGGCGCGTCTGAAACAGGCAGATGCCAGCCAGTACCGCGCGTTTCGGTTTGACGATCAGGGCGGCATTCAGGCCTGTTTCGTGTTCCTGCGCATGGCCGGTGCTATGGCAAAACTGCCGGCCGAAACCCTGGCGCTGACGCAGGCGGTGCAGATGATGCTGACCTGGGGTGACAGCGCCTTTGCCGAGACCTCGCCGCTGGCGGTGCTGCCGGACACCGGCGCCACCATTCTGCGGCCCGAGATTGCCGGGGTGATTGCGGCTGCCTATGATCGGATGATGCCGGTTGCTGCCGCCGACCGCTCCCATGCGCTGCGCCTGTTTGCGCGGCTGCAAGCGCCGGTAACGCCGCCCGCAGATGACGCCAACCCGACCCGGCACTGAGCCGTCGCCAGAGAGGCCCAGACAGATGATCCACCGCTTCCCGGTTCGGGTATATTACGAAGACACCGACATGGGCGGGATCGTCTATCACGCCAATTATCTGCGCTTCATAGAACGAGCGCGCAGCGATTGGGTGCGCAACCTTGGCAATGATCAGAATGCCATGCGCGACGCCGGGCTTATCTGGGTGGTGCGCCGGATTGAGGCGGATTACCTAGCACCTGCTAAATTCGACGAGGCGCTGCGGATCGAGACCGAAGTGCAGAAGGTGACACCAGCGCGGCTCACCATGTCGCAGCAGGTGTTCCGTGGTGAGACCGAGCTGTTTCGCGCGATTGTCACCGTGGTTTGCGTCAATGCCGAGAGCGGTGCGCCGATCCGCCTTCCGGCAGAGATTCGCGCATTGCTGTAACAATTGCTGCTCTCACAGCTGTTTCATTGGCTTTTGGCCTTGAACTGCGATAGCCTTTTGCCAAATGAAAGCCGGAAAACGGCTGAAAGACGGCCAAAAACATAGAGCAGGTCCATGGAAGCAGAAACTCTGGCGTTGGCGCAGGAGATTGATTTCTCCATGTGGGGGCTATTTGAACGGGCGACCCTGACGGTCAAACTGGTGATGCTGATGCTGGTTGGCTCGTCGATCTGGTCCTGGGCCATTATCCTGCAGAAACTGATCAATTATCGCCTTGCCCGGCGCGAGGCGGCGGAGTTTGATCGCGCCTTCTGGTCGGGAGAGCCGCTGGATGGTCTGTTCGATCAGATCGGTCCGCAGCCCAAGGGGCAGTCGCAACGGATCTTTGCCGCTGGCATGACCGAATGGCGGCGCAGTCACCGCACCGACGGGGCGTTGATTGCCGGCGCGCAGGCGCGGATCGAACGGTCGATGGATGTCGCCATCGCCAAGGAAAGCGAACACGTCCAGAGCGGTCTGTCGATCCTGGCCACTGTTGGCTCTACCGCGCCTTTTGTTGGGCTGTTCGGCACCGTCTGGGGCATCATGACCGCCTTTATCGAGATTGCGGAGCAGCAGAACACCAACCTCGCCGTTGTGGCGCCGGGCATTGCCGAGGCGCTGATGGCGACCGGTCTGGGGCTGCTGGCGGCGATTCCGGCGGTGATTTTCTACAACAAGCTGAGCGCGGACAGCGACCGGATCATCGGCAGCTATGAGGCCTTTGCTGATGAGTTTGCCACCATCCTCAGCCGTCAGCTGGATTCCTGATCCATGGGGGCCTCGGTTCAACCTTCCGCCGCCAACGGGCGACGCCGGGGACGGCGGCGCAGCCGTGCGCGGCCGATGGCGGAAATCAACGTCACGCCCTTTGTTGATGTGATGCTGGTATTGCTGATCATCTTCATGGTGGCCGCCCCTTTGATGACCGTGGGTGTGCCGGTGGAGTTGCCGAAAACCGCCGCCGGGGCCTTGCCCGGGGATGAGGAAGAGCCGCTGACCGTGACCATGACCGCCGGTGGTGAAATCCAGATCCAGACCACGCCTGTGGCCCCGGATGAGTTGATCGCCAAACTGCGCGCCATCGCGGCGGAGCGGTCCTCCGATCAGGTGTTCCTGCGTGCCGACGGGGCAATCCCTTATGAGGCGGTGATGCAGGTGATGGGCGCGCTGAACGCCGGTGGGTTCTCCAGCGTTGGGCTGGTGACCGATGTGGGTGGTCCGAGCCTTGACGGGCGGGCCGTCGACGATACCGGGCAATAGGCGGGGCACGGGTGTGCAGACCGGAACCAAGATCTCTCTTGCAGGCCACGGATTGCTGGCGGGCTGGGTTGTGTTCGGCGCCTGGTTTCCGTCTGAACCCCTGCCATTGGCGGTGCAGGATGTCGCGATCATCTCGACCGAGGAGTTCGCGCGTCTGAGCCAGCAGCGCGCGGCACCGGTGGTTACGGATACCGCAGGGGATCTGAGCCAGCCAGACCCGGATCCCGCGCCGGAGGTGACCCCGCCAACCCCGCCCGCGCCAGAGCCGCAGATCACCCAGCCCGAACCGGTGACTGTGCCTGATCCAGATCCTGAACTGACGGAGCGACCCGAACCGCAGCCGGTCGAGCCGACGCCGCCGGTGGCCGCGCCATCGCCACCGGATGTGCCGGATAGCACCAGCGTGACGCCCCAGCTGACCGAACGCCCGCAGCTGCGCCCGGTTGATCGGGTTGCGCCAACACCTGTAGCACCACCGGAACCGGACACCCAGATTGCTGATGTGGCACAACCCGAAGTGTCCGATGAGGTCGGGACCGAGCCGGCACAGGAGGCCCAGCAGGCCACCGCCGAGGCGGCGGCCAACGACCGGATCGTGACCGAGGAAGTTGAGGCCGAGACCGAGCAGGTGGCCAGCGCCGCCCCCGCGCAGTCCCTGCGCCCGCGGCGGCGCCCGGATCGGCCCACGCCAGCGGCCCAGCCCGAACCTGAGCCCGCATCTGAGCCTGAAACTGGGCAAGAGCCGGAACCTGCTGACCCCGCAACAGATCCAACCCCGGATCGCTCTGATGCGGTGGAGGATGCTCTCGCGGCCGCCCTCGCCGGTGGCGGCGAAGTAGACGCGCCGGAACCCTCTGGCCCGCCGCTGACCAGTGGCGAGAAGGACGCGCTGCGGGTTGCGGTGCAGCAATGCTGGAACGTTGGCTCGCTCTCGTCGGAGGCGCTGCGCACCACCGTTGTGGTCTCCGTCGCACTGACACAGGATGGCCGTCCTGAGGAGGGCAGCATTCGGATGTTGTCCAGTACCGGGGGATCAGGATCGGCGGCCAATCAGGCCTTCGGCGCGGCGCGACGGGCGATTTTGCGCTGCGGTGCGCGCGGCTTCCAACTTCCGTCTGACAAATATGCGCAATGGCGTAATATCGAAATGACCTTCAATCCCGAAAGGATGCGGATCAAATGAGGACATATCTGGCAACGCTCGTGATGGGCGCGACCCTGCTGGGAGCGGCGGTGATGACGTCTGCTCTGCCTGCGCAGGCACAGGATGGCCCCTTGCGGATCGAAATCACCGACGGGGTGATCGAACCCTTGCCCTATGCGGTGCCCGGCTTTGTGCCCGAAACCCCTGCTGCGGCGGAACTGGCGCGCGATATCTCGCGGGTGATTGCAGCGGACCTGAGCGGCACCGGCCTGTTTCGCGAGGTGCCGGCCTCGGCCCATATCTCCAAAGTCACCGATTTTGACGCCGCCGTGTCCTATGCCGACTGGAAGGCGGTGAATGCGCAGGCGCTGATCACCGGCGCGCTCAGCGTCAATGGCAACCGTCTGACAGTGCGGTTCCGGGGCTATGATGTCTTTGCGGAGAAGGAACTGGGCACCGGGCTGCAATTCTCCGGCACCACCGATGGCTGGCGGCGCATGGCGCATAAGGTGGCGGATGTGATCTACAGCCGCATCACCGGCGAGAGCGGCTATTTCGACAGCCGTGTGGTGTTTGTCTCCGAAAGCGGTCCGAAGAATGACCGGCGCAAGCGGCTGGCGATCATGGATTACGATGGCGCCAATGTGCAGTATCTGACCAACAGCGCCTCCATCGTGCTGGCGCCGCGATTCTCCCCCACCGGTGACCGGGTGCTTTATACCAGCTATGAGAGCGGCTTCCCCCAGATCCACGTGCTGGATGTGGGCAGCGTTCAACGCCGGGTTCTGTCGGCGGACAATGGCATCATGAGTTTTGCGCCGCGCTTTGCCCCGGATGGGCGCACGGTGGTCTATTCGCAGTCACAGGGCGGCAATACTGATATCTTCACCATGAATATCGACACCGGCGCCCGCACCCGCCTGACCAGTGCGCCGTCGATTGAAACGGCCCCGTCGTTTTCGCCGGATGGCAGTCAGATTGTTTTTGAAAGCGACCGTTCCGGCGCGCCGCAGCTTTATGTGATGGCGGCCACCGGCGGTGAGGCCCGGCGGATCAGCTTTGGCGCGGGGCGCTATGGAACGCCGGTGTGGTCGCCGCGCGGCGACATGATTGCCTTTACCAAACAGAACAAGGGGCGGTTCCACATTGGTGTCATGCGCACGGATGGCAGCGAGGAACGTCTGTTGACGGCGTCCTTCCTGGATGAGGGGCCAACCTGGTCGCCCAACGGTCGGGTGATCATGTTCACCCGCGAGACCCAGGGCGCCAGCGGTCGGGCGCTGCTTTACTCGGTGGATGTGTCAGGGCGCAATCTGAAACCGGTGCGCACGCCGGATGGCGCGTCGGACCCGGCATGGTCACCGCTACAGAACTGAGGTGTCGCGCGCCTGCCATGCCGGCCCGGCGCGCGCGCCAGAACCAAAGACCAAAGTGGCAGCGGCATCAGCGCTGTGATAAATCTGGTGCAAGATATGGAAACGGGACGAGGCGGACATCATGAGTGGTTTGACAAAAGCAATGCTGGTGGCAGCGGCATTGGGACTGAGTGCCTGTGCAGGCAATCCCTGGGACGACACGGCTGGGGGCAATGGCTCCGCTGCGGGAGCGGGGGCAGGCGCCGCGGGACAGCTTGACCCCAGGAGCCCGGCCTATTTCCAGCAAACCGTTGGCGACCGGGTGTTGTTTGCCGTGGACCAATCGACGCTGTCGCCCGCCGCACAAAGCGTCCTGCAGGGGCAGGCGCGCTGGCTCACTGCGAACCCGGATTATGTGGTCACCATCGAAGGCCACGCGGATGAGCAGGGCACGCGGGAATATAACCTCGCCCTCGGCGCGCGCCGCGCCAATGCCGCGCGGGAATATCTGCTGTCGCAGGGGGTGGCGGGCAACCGTCTGCAGGTCGTCAGCTTTGGCAAGGAACGCCCGCTGGAGATCTGCTCGAACGAGGCCTGCTACACCAAGAACCGTCGCGCGGTCACCGTGCTGGCGGGTGGCCTGACGGGGTAAACGATCATGCAACTGCGTCCTTTAGCGATTGCCGCCCTTGCGCTGGTGCTGGCCATGCCGCCGTTGATGGCGCGGGCACAGGATGACCAAACGCTTGCTGATATCCGTCAGGAGCTGACGGTTCTGCACGTGGAGATTCAGCGATTGAAGCGAGAAATGTCGACCACCGGCAGCCCGCAGACCAATGTCGCAGGGGACAGCGTGCTGGACCGTGTCAGCGCCATTGAGGCGGAGCTGCAGCGGCTGACCGCGCAGACCGAACAACTGTCTTACCGGGTGGATCGCGTGGTGCAGGATGGCACCAACCGGATCGGTGATCTTGAGTTCCGGCTGGTGGAGCTGGAAGGCGGCGATATCTCGCAGCTGGGGGAGACCACCACGCTTGGCGGTGGGGACTTGCCCGAAGGTGGCGCACCGGCCCTGCCCGCGACGCCGGGCACCGCAGTTGATACCACCTCTGAGCTGGCGGTTGGCGAACAGGCGGATTTCGATGCCGCCAAGGCCGCGCTGGACAGCGGTGCCTATCAGGAGGCGGCAGAGAAATTCGCAGCCTTCACACAGGCATATCCCGGCAGCCCTCTGGCAGCTGCGGTGGAATATAACCGTGGCAAGGCGCTGGACGGCCTGGGCGACACCCGCGAGGCCGCACGGGCCTATCTGGCGTCCTTCTCTGGCAATGCGACGGGCGAGACCGCGCCAAAAGCCCTGTTTGAACTGGGGGCAGCACTGGGGCGGCTGGGGCAGACCAGCCAGGCCTGCGTGACCCTCGCTGAGGTTGGCAGCCGGTTCCCCGGCGCCGCTGAGACCGCGGCAGCGGAGGCCGAGCGCGCCAAACTGGCCTGCAATTGACCCGCCCCGACCGGGATATCCTGGCCATCGTGCAGGAGCAGTTCCGATCTGCCCTGCCCGCAAGGTTGGGGGTCGCGGTTTCGGGAGGGGGTGATTCGATGGCGCTCATGCATTTGCTGCATGAGTGTTTTTCCGATGTTGGTGTTGAGATTTGTGTCGCGACCGTGGACCACGGGTTGCGCCCGACCTCCGGCGCGGAGGCGCAGATGGTAGCGGGCGCCGCTGCCAAACTGGGCATGGCTCATGACATCCTGCAATGGTGTGACCGCCCGACGGCAGGGCAGGCGGGCAATCTGCAGGAACAGGCCCGCACTGCGCGCTATGCGCTGCTGACCTCCTGGGCGCAGTTGAATGACATCTCCACTGTTGCGCTGGGGCATACGGCGGATGATCAGGCCGAAACGCTGCTGATGCGGCTGGGCCGGTCGTCGGGCGTCTCTGGCCTGTCGGCGATGTCGCGCAGCCGGGCCATGGAGGGGGTGACGCTGCTGCGCCCGCTGCTGGAGGTCACACGCGAAGAGCTGCGCGAATATCTGCGCGCCCGTGATTGCCACTGGGTCGAGGATCCGAGCAATGAAGATGCCCGGTTCGAACGGGTCAGGGTGCGTCAGGCAATGGACGCGCTGGCACCGCTGGGGTTGACGGTGGAGCGGCTTGCCGCCGTGGCGCGCAATATGGGCACCGCCCGTGAAGCGCTGGATTGGTATACGTTTTTGGCTGCCCGGGACATGGCGGAGGTGCGCGATGGCGCGATTGTGATCGACCAGCGCCAGTTTCGCACCCTGCCGGACGAAATCGCCCATCGGCTGTTGGTGCGGTCGGTGCAATGGGTCAGCGGGGCGGTGCATCCGCCACGCCGGGAACCTATGGTCAAGGCGCGCGATGCGGTGCGCCACGGGGGGTCCTTCACCCTTGGGGGGTGCCGGATGATCACCCGCAGGCAGCGCACCTGGATTTGCCGCGAATATAAACCGGTCGCCGAAGAGGTGGCGCTGCCGGGCAAAATCTGGGACCAGCGCTGGCGGGTTTTTGGCGGAGAGGTGACGGATCACGAGGTGCGCGCGCTGGGGCCGGAGGGGTTGCTGCATTGCCCTGACTGGCGCCGGGCCGATGTGCCGGGCGCGGTTTTGCAGGCGACGCCGGCGGTGTGGAAACAGGATCAGTTGATTGCCGCCCCATTGGCGGGAAATGGCAACGGATGGTCCGCAGAACTGGTCCAGAACAGCGAAGAGTTCTTCACAGCTCTTTTATCGCATTGAACCTCAGTGAAGTATCCCTATTTTAGAGGCAACGAAGGCGGCCTGCCAGGTGCGCCTCGCATATTGGGAGACTTTCCTTGGGCAACGTACGCAATATCGCCTTTTGGGTTGTTCTGTTTGTGCTCGTCTTGGCGCTGTTCAACTTGTTCAGTGGTTCCGGCAGCACCATGCAGAGCCGAGAGAAGACTTTTTCTGACTTTGTCAGCGCGGTTGAAAACGGCAATGTCAGCACTGTGACGCTGGATGGCGAACAGGTTCGCTACACCACGTCGGACGGCCAGAACTTCATGACCATCAAACCCGGCGATGCCGAGGTGACCACGCTGTTGATCGACAACAACATCCCGGTGCGCGCTGAAAAGCAGCAGCAGTCCGGGTTCCAGTCGTTCCTGCTGACGCTGTTGCCCTTCCTGCTGCTGATTGGTGTCTGGATCTATTTCATGAACCGGATGCAGGGCGGCGGCAAAGGGGGCGCCATGGGCTTTGGCAAATCCAAAGCCAAGATGCTGACCGAGAAGCATGGCCGCGTGACCTTTGACGATGTCGCGGGCATTGATGAGGCTAAGGAAGAGCTGGAAGAGATCGTTGAATTCCTGCGCAACCCGCAGAAATTCTCCCGTCTGGGCGGCAAAATCCCCAAAGGCGCGCTGCTGGTGGGCCCTCCGGGGACTGGTAAGACGCTGCTGGCGCGGGCCATTGCCGGCGAGGCCGGTGTGCCGTTCTTCACCATCTCTGGCTCTGATTTCGTCGAGATGTTTGTCGGCGTCGGTGCCTCCCGTGTGCGCGACATGTTCGAGCAGGCGAAGAAGAACGCGCCCTGTATTGTTTTCATCGATGAAATCGACGCTGTGGGTCGCCATCGTGGTGCCGGCTACGGCGGTGGCAATGATGAGCGCGAGCAGACGCTGAACCAGCTGCTGGTTGAGATGGATGGCTTTGAAGCCAACGAAGGCGTGATCATCCTGGCCGCGACCAACCGTAAGGACGTGCTGGACCCTGCGCTGCTGCGTCCGGGCCGGTTTGACCGCAACGTCACCGTCGGCAACCCCGACATCAAGGGCCGTGAGAAAATCCTTGGCGTGCATGCGCGCAAGACGCCTCTGGGCCCGGATGTGGATCTGCGCATCATCGCGCGCGGCACCCCCGGTTTCTCGGGCGCGGATCTGGCCAATCTGGTGAATGAGGCCGCGCTGATGGCCGCCCGCGTCGGACGCCGTTTTGTCACCATGGAAGATTTCGAATCGGCCAAGGACAAGGTGATGATGGGGGCGGAGCGTCGGTCCATGGTGCTGACGCAGGATCAGAAGGAAAAAACCGCCTACCACGAAGCGGGCCACGCGGTTGTCGGTTTGGAATTGCCGCTGTGTGATCCGGTCTATAAGGCAACGATCATTCCGCGCGGTGGTGCGCTGGGGATGGTGGTGTCGCTGCCCGAAATGGACCGGCTGAACTATCACCGGGATGAATGTCAGCAGAAACTGGCGATGACCATGGCCGGCAAGGCGGCTGAGGTGATCAAATACGGCGAGGATCATGTCTCTAACGGTCCGGCGGGCGACATCCAGCAGGCCAGCCAGCTGGCGCGGGCCATGGTGCTGCGCTGGGGTATGTCGGACAAGGTCGGCAATATCGACTACGCCGAAGCGCATGAGGGTTATTCCGGCAACACCGCTGGCTTCTCGGTCTCTGCCAACACCAAGGAACTGATCGAGGATGAGGTGAAACGCTTTATCCAGCAGGGTTATGATCAGGCGTTGCAGATCCTCAAAGACAAGAATGAGGAATGGGAACGGCTGGCGCAGGGGCTCTTGGAATATGAGACCCTCACCGGTGACGAGATCAAACGCGTGATGAAGGGCGACCCGCCACAGGCGGGCGAAGATGAGGGCGACGATGCCGACACCGGCGGCGCCTCGGTCACCGCGATCCCGAAGGCCAAGCCGAAGAAGTCCGCATCGGATGATGGCCTGGCGCCGGAGCCGTCTTCCTGACGGTAAGGCATTCAGAATACTGCAAAACCAAACCCGGTCCCCAACAGGTGGCCGGGTTTTTTGATGCGCTGGGTGTGATGCACCGACGGCGAGCCATAGGGGCTGTTGCAGGGCTGGTCAGACACCGGGCGCGTGCCTATGGTGACGCTGATTTGTCAGGTTATTTTGCAGTGGAGATGCCCCATGCCAGTGATGCGCGAAACCGAGTTTCAGGGAGAGGTGACCTGGATCGGCTATGTTCCGGCGGCCACCGGGGGGCTGCGATCAGAGCAGCAGGATCAGTTGACGCTGAGCTTTGACGGGATCGCGGGGGAGCGCCACGAGGGCGCCTTGCGGGCGTCCTGTGTGCGGGTGCGCAACCTGCATCCCGAGGGCACGGAAATCCGCAATCTGCGCCAGATCAGCATCCTTTCGGAGGAAGAACTGGCGCTGATCGCTGCGGATATGGGGATGGAGCGGATCGACCCGGTTCACCTTGGGGCGACACTGGTGCTGCGCGGTATTCCCGACCTCAGCCATCTGCCGCCCTCCAGCCGCTTGCAAGGGCCAGACGGGGTGACGCTGACGGTGGATATCGAAAACCGGCCCTGCATTTTCCCGGCCAAGGAGATCGAGAAGGATCACGCAGGCTTTGGTCCGAAGTTCAAACCGGCGGCCACCGGGCGGCGTGGGGTGATGGCCTGGGTGGAGCGGCCCGGCGTGCTGAAAGCGGGCGAACCCCTGCGCCTGTTTGTGCCGGATCAACCAGCCTGGGCGCCCTGAAACTTGACTGAGACTCGCTTGAAGTCCGGCTGAGGCACACCTGAGGCCCGGCTTTGAGTCGGGCCAATCTCCCCCTCGCGGTTGCGTATAGGCGTCGGCCTGACACAATTGGCAATCTTTGGCTGCCCTAGGGTGAGTGAACGCCGTTTCAATGCCTGATCATGTCGGAAATCACGCGCATCGAATGTCGCAGAAGGGCTAAGTCTTGCGGGAAACCGGCACGGCTGTGCCTGTACATTCGCGACCTCACAATTCAGGAACCCGGCCATGAGCTACAAGAGTGACATCGAAATCGCCCGCGAGGCGCAGAAGCGTCCGATCCAGGAAATCGGTGAAAAGATCGGCATCTCCAGCGACGATCTGCTGCCCTATGGCCACGACAAGGCGAAGGTGAGCCAGGACTTCATCAACTCGGTGCAGTCGAAAGAAGACGGCAAGCTGATTCTGGTGACCGCGATCAACCCGACCCCTGCGGGTGAAGGTAAGACCACCACCACCGTGGGTCTGGGTGACGGTCTGAACCGCATCGGCAAAAACGCGATGATCTGTATCCGCGAAGCGAGCCTCGGCCCGAACTTCGGCATGAAGGGTGGCGCCGCAGGTGGTGGTTACGCGCAAGTGGTGCCGATGGAGGAAATGAACCTCCACTTCACCGGTGACTTCCACGCGATCACCTCTGCCCACTCGCTGCTGTCGGCGATGATCGACAACCACATCTACTGGGGCAATGAGTGCGAAATCGACATCCGTCGCGTTGCATGGCGTCGTGTGGTCGACATGAACGACCGCGCCCTGCGTCAGATCACGGCGTCCCTGGGTGGCGTGTCCAACGGTTTCCCGCGTGAAACCGGTTTTGACATCACCGTGGCGTCGGAAGTGATGGCGATCCTCTGCCTCGCCAACGACCTGAAGGATCTGGAAAAGCGTCTGGGCGACATCATCGTGGCCTATCGCCGCGACAAGACCCCGGTTTACTGCCGCGACATCAAGGCCGAAGGCGCAATGACCGTGCTGCTGAAAGACGCGATGCAGCCGAACCTGGTGCAGACCCTAGAAAACAACCCGGCGTTTGTCCACGGTGGCCCGTTTGCGAACATCGCACACGGCTGTAACTCCGTCATCGCAACCAAGACCGCGCTGAAAGTGGCTGACTATGTTGTCACCGAAGCAGGCTTTGGTGCGGACCTCGGTGCCGAGAAGTTCATGAACATCAAATGCCGCAAGGCGGGCATTGCGCCGTCCGCAGTGGTGCTGGTTGCCACCGTGCGCGCGATGAAGATGAACGGCGGCGTGGCCAAGGCGGATCTGGGCGCTGAGAACGTCGATGCAGTCAACTCCGGCTGTGCCAACCTTGGCCGTCACATCGAGAACGTCAAATCCTTTGGCGTGCCGGTTGTGGTTGCGATCAACCATTTTGTCACCGACACCGATGCCGAAGTGGACGCGGTCAAAGCCTATTGCGCCACCCACGGTGTCGAAGCGGTTCTGTCGCGCCACTGGGAGCTGGGCTCCGAGGGCTCCGCACCGCTGGCTGAGAAAGTTGTCGAAATCGTCGATGCCGCTTCTGCGAACTTCTCGCCGATCTACCCCGATGAGATGCCGCTCTTTGAGAAGATCGAAACCATCGCCAAGCGCATCTACCGCGCCGACGAGGTTCTGGCCGACAAGAAGATCCGCAACCAGCTGAAAGAATGGGAAGATGCGGGTTATGGCACCCTGCCGGTCTGCATGGCGAAAACCCAGTATTCCTTCTCCACCGATCCGAACCTGCGCGGCGCGCCCACCGGCCATTCGGTCCCGGTTCGCGAAGTACGCCTGTCGGCGGGGGCTGGTTTCATCGTGGTTGTCTGCGGTGAGATCATGACCATGCCGGGTCTGCCGCGCAAACCCGCGTCGGAATCGATCCGCCTGAATGACGCAGGCCAGATCGAAGGCTTGTTCTAAGGCCTGAAATAGGCAATCTGCGGCCCGGGGAGCCTCCCCGGGCCGCAGGAGTTTGAAGCGATGACTGAACGACACCCGCCGCAGGACTGTGCCGATATGGCCATGCTGCGGCAGCAGATCGACCGGCTGGATCGTGACTTGATCGCGCGTCTGGCAGAGCGGGCCAGCTATATCGACCGCGCGATCGAGCTGAAGACGGAAAACGGCTGGCCAGCGCGTATTCCGGCCCGTGTCGAAGAGGTGGTCATGAATGCCCGGACCACGGCAGAGGCCACGGGGCTCGACCCGGATCTGATCGAAGCACTGTGGCGGCAGCTGGTGGACTGGTCGATTGCCCGTGAGGCACGGGTGATCCGCGAGGAGTAACGCGCAGCCGCATGTGGCGCGCAGCAAGAGGACAGAAGCAATGGCAGCGAATATCATCGACGGGAAGGCCTTTGCCGCCACCGTACGGGAGAAAGTGGCAGGCCACGTGGCCCGGCTGAAGGAAGAGCATGACATCACCCCTGGTCTGGCGGTGGTTCTGGTGGGGGAAGATCCCGCAAGCCAAGTCTATGTGCGCTCCAAGGGCAAACAGACCGTTGAAACGGGCATGAACTCCTTTGAGCATAAGCTGGATGCCGATACGTCTGAGGCAGATCTGCTGGCGGTGGTCGATCAGCTGAACAAGGACCCGGCTGTGCATGGTATTCTGGTGCAGCTGCCGCTGCCCGGCCATCTGAACGAAGATCTGATCATCAACTCCATCGCGCCTGAGAAAGACGTGGACGGGTTCCACATCTCCAATGTGGGCCTGTTGGGCACCGGTCAGAAGTCGATGGTGCCCTGCACGCCGCTGGGCTGCCTGATGATGCTGCGCGACTATCACGGCTCGCTGTCGGGCATGGACGCGGTTGTGATTGGCCGGTCGAACATCGTTGGTAAGCCGATGGCGCAGCTGCTCTTGGGCGACAGCTGCACCGTGACCATCGCGCATTCCCGCACCAAGGATCTGCCGGATGTTGTCCGCCGCGCCGATATCGTGGTTGCTGCCGTTGGCCGCCCGGAAATGGTACCCGGTGACTGGATCAAGGAAGGCGCCACCGTGATCGACGTGGGCATCAACCGGATCGACGCCCCGGAAAAAGGCGAAGGTAAGACCCGTCTGGTGGGCGATGTGGACTACGCCAGCTGCGCCGAGCGCGCAGGCGCGATCACCCCGGTGCCGGGCGGCGTTGGTCCGATGACCATTGCCTGCCTTCTGGCCAACACCGTGACCGCCTGCTGCCGCGCCAATGGGCTGGCAGAGCCGGAAGGGCTGACGGCTTAAATCCCGCGTAAAACCACGACGATAACGTTTGATACTCCCGTCGAGTGCCCCCCTTTCAGCGGCAAAGCCGCCTGCCGGGCATTGGGCGGGAGTGTTTTTTGGAAAGGTGACAGGCGGGAACCGCCCGCGGATCAGCCCGCAGCGACCGGCACCATTGTGCCCTGCAGAAGGGCGATCAGTTTTTCCTCATCGCCGGTTATGGCATGGACCTCGGCGGTGACAATCACCAGACGGCGGCCGGGTTTGATCACCTTGCCCGTGGCGCGCAGCATGTCACCTGCGCCCGGTGCCAGAAGGTTGATCTTCATCTCGGCGGTCATCACTTCGCTGTCTTCGGGCATCAGGGTGAGGGCGGCATAACCTGCGGCGCTGTCCCCAGTGGCAAAGCTGAGGGCGGCATGGGCGACGCCGTGCTGCTGGCGACTGCCCGGCAGGATCGGCGCGGTGAGGGTGACGGTGCCTTCGCCGACCTCTGCGATTTCCGCGCCCAGCGTCTGCATCATGGTCTGTTTGGCAAAACTGTCGCGGATGCGCTGTTTGATCATGGCGGTCCCTTTCACATGTGCAGCCAGCATAGACCACGCGTATTGGGTTGGGGATGTGACGCTACGCGCAGATCTAGGAAAAGGGTCAGCGCGGCATCGGGCACGGCAGGGCGCGTGGCCCGGTGAGGATCGCGAGGGCGCGCGGTGACATCAGATCCCGCAGCGCGCTATGGGTGGTGCAAAGGCCGCCGGTATAGGTGCCGAAGGCGGGCAGGATCAGCCGCTGGTGATCGGCCAGAAACGCCGGTCGGGCGCTGCCGCGCAGGCGGGCCTTCGGGTGGTAGTGGCCGGAGAGTTCGGCGGCGATCCCGGTATCGGGCTGGCTGGTAAATGCCGGGTCGGCGATATGGCGAAACAGCAGCGGATCAAGGGTCAGGCTGTCCAGCGCGGCCCCTGCCAGCCCGGTCGGGGCGGGATCATGATTGCCGGTGATCCAGACCCAGCGGGTGGCGGCAATCAGCTGTTCAAGGTGCGTGCGATCCGTCGGCGACAGCACGGCAGCGGCGGCATCATCGTCAAAACTGTCGCCCAGACAGACGACCATCTCCGGCTGCGTCTGCTCGATCACCGCTGCAAGGCGGTCCAGCGTATCGCGGGTCTCATAGGGGGGCAGGGCGGTGCCACCGCGCCTGAGCTGGCGTTCGGATTTCCCCAGGTGCAGATCGGCGACGCAAAGCAGACCGCGCGCCTGCCACCAGAGCGCGCCGGATCCGAGTGCTGTCAGGCGCTCGCCTGCGAGGGAGAAATCATAGCCGGTCATTAGGCGTCTGATCGCTGGTTTTGCGGGCGGGTGCAAGTCCCGCCTGCCGCTGTCAGAGGCCTGGTTCCTGCGGCGGCGTCAGCTCGGCCAGCCCGGCACTCCGCATCAGCTCCTCGGTCTCGCGCTGCAGTAGTTTTTCCTGTGCCGCGCCTTTTACCGGGACTTTGCCGACCTCAAGCAACAGGGGGGCTGCGAGGGGGGAGATCCGCGACAGGCGGTTGAGGGTGATACGGCCCTTGGTGCGCGCCAGCATCTCCTCAATGCGGCCGAAGTCCACCAGACCGCCAAGCGCCTCCTGCCGTGTGATGTCCAGAAGCAGGTGATCGGGATCATATTTGCGCAGGGTGTCGTAGAGGATGTCGGAGGAAAATGTCGCCTGACGGCCGTTTTTGCGCTGGCCGGGGGTGTTGCGTTCGATGAGGCCTGCGATATTGGCCACCGCGCGAAAGCTGCGTTTCATCACCGCGTTGTCCGCCAGCCAGCCATCGAGACCGGCGCGCAGTTTGTCCGGGTCGAACAGCGGGGCGGGGTCGTCAACCGGGCTGAGACCCCAGATCAGCGTGGCATAATCCGTGGCGACAAAGCCCAGCGGATCAAGCGACAGCTCTTCCATGCGCTTGGTCAGCAACAGACCGAGGGTCTGCATCGCGTTGCGCCCGGCAAAGCCATAGACGCAGAGATATTCGCGGCCCCGGAAGGGAAAACTCTCCAGCAGCAGCTGGCCCCGGCGCGGCATCTCAGAGACCTGACGCTGCAACGCCAGCCAGTCGGCGGTATGGGACGGCAGATCCGGCCAGCTGTCGCGTTGCAGGATATCCAGAATGCGGGTGCTGAGCTGGGTTGAGGTGGCAAATTTGGTGCCGGAGAAGACAGCGACCTTGGGCGTCTTGCTGGCGTTGCGGCTGACCTCAACCGTCATTTCGCGCAACCCCTCATAGCGCACAACCTGTCCGCCAATGAGAAAGGTATCTCCGGGGGTGAGGGTCGCGGCAAAGGCTTCTTCAATCTCCCCCAGAGGTTTGCCGCCACGGCTGCGTTTGAGCCTGACCTTCAGGAGGTCCGCGTCCTGAATGGTGCCGATATTCATGCGGATGCGACGGGCGGCGCGGGGGTCCCGCAGCTGCCACAGCCCGTCGGGGCGCTGCAGCAGCCGCTGCCATTGGTCATAGACCCGAAGCGCGTAGCCGCCGGTGGCGCAGAAGTCGAGGCAGGCGTCAAACTCTGCGCGGGTGAGGCTGGCATAGGCGCCAGCGCCGGTGACCTCAGCAAACAGATCATCGGCAGCAAAGGGACCGGCGCAGGCGCGGATCAGGATGTGTTGGCAGAGGACGTCGCGGGGGCCGGGATGGCGTGGCGTGCCGTCCAGCGTGCCAGCCTCAACCGCCTCAAGGGCGGCACGGCATTCCACCACCTCAAACCGGTTGGCGGGCACCAGTAGCGCCTTGGACGGCGCGTTGTAGCGGTGGTTGGCGCGGCCGATGCGCTGCACCAGTCGCTTGACGTTTTTGGGCGCGCCGATCTGGATCACCAGATCCACGTCGCCCCAGTCGATGCCCAGATCAAGCGAGCCGGTGCAGACCACGGCGCGCAGCTCTCCCCGGACCATCGCCGCCTCCACCCGGTCGCGTTGCACCCGATCAAGCGAACCGTGGTGGATACCAATCGGCAGGCCGTCGTCATTGGCGAGCCAGAGGTTGCGAAAGAAGATCTCGGCCTGGGCGCGGGTGTTGTGGAAGATGAGCGTGGTCTTATGGGCCTTGATCTGCTCCAGCACGGCGGGGATGGCATGGGCAGCACCGCCACCGGCCCAGGGTGGGGCCGCGTCTGTGTGCAGCATCCGGATGTCGGGGGCGGGGCCGGGATCGGCCAGCACGATATCACAGGGGTCGGGATGGCGCGCGAGGTACTGCGCGATGGCGGCGGGATCATCGACGGTGGCGGAAAGGCCGACCCGGCGCATGTCGGGGCAGATCGCTTGCAGCCGGGTCAGGGCGAGCATCAGCTGGTCACCGCGTTTGCTGTCGGCGAGGGCGTGGATTTCATCCAGCACCACCCGTTTCAGCCCGGCAAACATGCGCGGCGCGTCCTCGTAAGAGGTGAGCAGGGCGAGGCTTTCCGGTGTGGTGAGCAGGATATGGGGGGGATCGGCGCGCTGGCTGCGCTTGCGGCTGGCGGGCGTGTCACCCGTGCGATCATCAATGCGGATGGGCAGGCCGATGTCGTCAACCGGGGTGCGCAGGTTGCGTTTGATATCTGCCGCCAGCGCCTTCAGCGGTGAGACATAGAGCGTGTGGAGCCCCTGATGGTCGCCGGTTGCCAGATCAGCCAGCGTCGGCAGGAAGCCGGCCATCGTCTTGCCGCCGCCGGTGGGGGCAATCAGCAGGGTGGCCGGATCCTCGGCACGGTCCAGCATCTCCTGCTGATGGGGATGAATGGTCCAGCCACGGGTGCTGAACCAATCTGTGACAACATCGGGAAGCCTGCTCATCCGACTTATGTAGGCGCGTCGGCAGAACTTTTCTAAACCTTCTGGCCAAAGTTTTTCAAAAAACTTTGGGGTGGCTTATTTGACGATGTGTTCGTCCTTCACGAACATATTGGCCCAGGCGCGGTCGATGAGGTCGGGAGACATCTGATAGGGGATGCCTTCGAAATCGCAGATCGCCTTCATCTGGTCGATCAGGAACACCGGTTGGTAGTTGGCGTAGATATTGTCGATGGTCGGGTATTTGTGCTTGAGCAGGTGGACCAGCGCGGCCTCATCCAGCGGGATGCCTTTTTTCTGCGCCACCATGGCAAAGATCTTGAGGAAGTTTTCCTGATCCGGGCCGTCGATTTTGATCTTGAAGAAGATCCGGCGCAAGGCGGCCTGATCGAAGATCTCATTGGGGTGAAAGTTGGTGGAGAAGATCACCAGCGTGTCAAACGGCACCTCGAATTTTTCGCCTGATTGCAGGGAGAGGATATCGCGGCCCTCTTCCAGCGGCACGATCCAGCGGTTGACCAGCGCCTGCGGTGATTCCGCCTGTCGGCCAAGGTCATCGACGATGAAAATGCCGCCGGTGGATTTCAGCTGCAGCGGAGCCTGATAGGTGCGCGCAGTGGGGTTGTAGACCAGATCCAGCATCGACAGGGACAGCTCACCCCCGGTAACAACCGTGGGGCGTTCACACATCACATAGCGGCTGTCAAAGCGGCGCGCGCGGCGCAGGCTGTTGGGGTCATCCTCCGGCAGGGGGACGGCGGTGTGTACGATCGGGTCATAAACGGTGATCACCTGACCGGCGTATTCGATGGCGCGGGGCACATAGACATTGTCGCCAAGGGCATCGCGGATCCCGTTGGAGATGGAGGATTTGCCATTGCCGGGAGGGCCATACATCAGGATGGAGCGGCCGGCGCTGACGGCGGGGCCAAGGTGGTCCAGCAGGCTGTCGGGCAGCACCAGATGGCCCATCGCCCCTAGAAGCTGCTGACGGGTGACCAGAATATTGCGGATCGACTGGCGTTTGACCTGCTCGCGGTAGATGTCCAGCGGCACCGGCATGGCGCCGTAGTATTCCGACTGGCTGAGGGCATCCAGCGCGCGGGCCTTGCCTGCCTCGGTCAGCTGATACCCCATTTCGTTGCCGGAGTTCGCATTCAGCGTGCCGGTGGCCTCCAGCAGTTTCTGTTCGCGGGCAATATCCACCAGTTCCTGTGTCACCGGGATTGGCAGGCAGATTGCGGCGGCGATTTCGCTGACGTTTTCGCAGGTCTTGCGGAAGATCGTCTTCAGCAGGATGTCCCGCATCATCACCATGGGGAGCTGCATCTGCTCCAGACCACGCGGGGAGGGGGGCGCCATGACGGCGGAGGTTTCCATATTCATGCTGCGGTCTGCCTGTTTCGGTTGCACAAGGGCACGCCGGATGGCGCGCGGGTGTTCCAGACAAGAGTTTATTCAGCACTGTGGCACAAGCGGGGCAAAGCTGGTGCATTTCCGCGAAGCGGCGGCAAGGATGCGGCGCATTTTAGGAAAGCTGCGGGGAGACCCGGAGGGGCCTAGACGGGGGCGCTCTGGCCCAGCTGGCTGCCCAAGACCAGATAGAACACCAAGGTGCCGCCAAGGCAGAGGCCCATCGGGAATTTGCTGCCAACATCCCAGCTTTTCCACTCCGGCGCGAGACGGCGCAGGGGGGTGTATTTGGCAATCCGATGCGTCAGGAACCCGGCCAGCAGCATGGCGGAGAAGATGATCACCACCACGGAGAGATCACCAAAGACCACAAAGGGGGCTGCGGCACCGGCGAATTTGGCATCACCCGCCCCGACCATGCCGGCGCTGTAGCACAGGAAGCCCAGGCCGATGCCGATGGGCAGATGCAAAAGCTGCCAGCCATAGTCTGTCCAGCTCATCAGGAAGGGGCCGACAATGACAAAGATTGCGGCCAGAAGATCCACCGTCCAGTTGGGGATCCGCATGTGGCGCAGGTCATTGAGTGCGACCACGCAGCAGAGCGGCACGACAAAAGGCAGGAACCATAGGGCGACATGGGCCGAGATCAGCATGGGGCGCAGGCTCCGGTGGTTAGCCGTTTTCCAGCGCAGCAAGTGCGCGGGCGGCAGCGTCGAAATGCTGCGGGTGGGTCGAGATCGCCTGACGCAGCAGGCTTTCGCCGGTCTGGACGTCGCCCTGTTTCACAGCCGACAGCGCCAGCGTGTGCAGCAGCTGGGCGCGTTCGGTCTGATCCATCGGGATCACCGGCAGGGTGTAGTTGCGCTGTGCGCCACGGGCCAGCACCAGATTGTTCTTGGCGGTGAACAGCGACTGATCCTGACGGATGGCATCGCCAAACAGGCGCTCGGCCTCGGCATAATCGCCACGGGTCAATTTGGAGTAGCCCCAGTTGTTCATCACGCGGGCGGGCTGCGTGGTGAGGCCAACGGCGGTCTGGTAAAAACTGTCGGAGCGTTTCCAGTTCTGCTCGGAGTCGGCCACCATCGCCTCCAACCGGTAGCGTTTGAAGGTCTCATGGGTGGGCGGCACCTTGTCGAGCGTGGTGCGGGCCTCGGCCCAATTGCTGGTGCGGATCAGCGCGTCGGCCAGTTCGACGCGGTCCTCATCGGTGGCCTCGGGGAGAGAGACGACTTTTTTCCAGGCGGTGACGGCCTCGGTGTTGCGCTTGGCGCGGATCAGCGAGAGCGCCAGTCCCCGGTTGAGGTCGATCCGCTCGGGGGCGGATTTCACGGTGCGCTGAAAATATGTGACGGCCTCATTCGGGTCGGCAACCGTCAACATCACATCGTTGAGGTTGCTTTCATCGACCACATTCACCTCCTGAAAGGCGCGGTCCACGGCTTCGGTGTCGTCCTTGGCGCAGGCCGACAGGGCAAGCCCACCGACCAGACATACGGATACGAAAATCTGCTGGCGCATTTTTTGCGTCCTCTGTGCTGCTCTGCCTCTAGGCCTTGCGTCACTGGGATGTGCGAATCAGGTAACTGCCCCCGCCGCGTTGCACCAATGCGTAGCCTTTTTGTTGCGGATCACTATGCGTGCTCTGGTCAAGTTTTGCGAGGGCAAGGCGGAAATTTTCGCGGATTGCGTCACTTTCGCCATGATCAAGCGCGAAGGCGCGGCGCAGGATCTGCTCGGCCTCGGGATATTTTTGCCGTTCCATCAGCACCACGCCGAGGTTGTTCATGGCGGCGGGCCAGTCGGGATCACGCTCCACCGCGCGGCGCAGATGGGTTTCGGCCTGCCCAAGACGCCCCAGTCCCAGATTGGCGGTGCCAAGGCCGGAGAGCACCTCAGCGCTCAGCCCGTCCTCCAGTGCAGCGCGGGTGAAAGCGTCCAACGCCAGCTCATATTCCGCGGCCGCCATCAGCCGGTGGCCGACAATAAGGCCGCTTTCGGATGTGCCACGCGGATCAATGCCGGGCAGGGCCGGGGCGCCAAGGGGATCGTCGGGATCCGATTTGCCGCCCGGTGACATGCACGCCGCCACCAACGCAAGCGCGAGGGTGGCGGGGATCAGTCGACAGAGACGGGAGGGGGTGGCCCAACCCAGTGTCATCATGTGTTACTTGCTCATATTGCCCAGATTGGCGATGCCCTGCGCCGAAGGTCCGACCAGAATGATCAGCAGCGGCGGCACCGTGAGGGTCATTGTGGCAAGGGTCATTTTGGTTGGCAACTTGTTTGCGGCCTCTTCGGCGCGCATCACCCGTTTGTCCCGCATTTCCCCGGCATAGACCCGCAGTGCCTCGGCAATCGAGGTGCCGAAGGTGGCCGATTGGATCATCACGGTGACAAAGGAGGAGACATCCTGCACGCCGCAACGGGTGCCCATGTCGCGCATGACCTTGTCTTTGTCCTTGCCGGCTTTCATCTCCTGGGCGACGACGTCGAATTCCTCCGCCAGAGCAGGGTAGGAGGCATGGAGTTCCTTGGCGACGCGCACGATGGCCTGATCCAGCGACTGGCCGGCCTCAACACAGACCAGCATCATGTCGAGCGCGTCGGGGAAACCGGAGGTGATCTCCTGCTTGCGCTCTTCGATGCGGCGGGTGATCCAGTATTTCGGCAGCATATAGGCGGCAGCACCGGGGCCGATGATGCGGATCACCATCTGCTGGCTGTCATACTCCATATCGGCGTTCAGCACGTAGACATAGAACAGGCCCAACGCGAGGCCGATCAGCCCCAGGGCGAATTGCGCAAAGTGGAAGAAACGCACCGAATCCTTGGACTGGTAACCGGCCTGCCGCAGCTTCAGCTCCATCTTGGAGAGTTCGGCGGCGTCCTGTGGTTCCAGAAAGGAGGCGAATTTCTGCAACTGTTCGTTGCGATCGGCCTGCCGCAGACGTTCCTTCTTGGGTTTGGTCTGGGTGCTGGCCGACATGCTTTTCTGCAGCTTTTTCAGCGGATCCTCGGGCTGGTTCAGCAGCAGCGGGATCGCCAGCAGGATCATGAAAAGGCCGATCAGCCCAACCACCAGAAGCGGGCCGAAGGGGCCAAGGTGTGTCACCAGCAGGTCGTTGATATCGCTCAGAGATGTCATGGATTTCGCCTCACACCTTGATGTTCGTCAGCATGCGCATAACGAAGAGATTGACGGTCAGCATGGCGCCAACGACGAAACAGGCGGGGATAAACCAGGGATGGTCGATCACGCTGTCGTAGTACCCGGGATCCTTGGCCAGAATGCCGCCCAGACAGAACAGCGGGAAGCCAGAGAGGAATTTGCCGGACCACTGCGCCTCGGCGGTGATGGCTTTTACACGGCGGAACAGGCGGAAGCGGGCGCGGATCACCTTGGCCAGACCGGCCAGCACCTCGGCGAGGTTACCGCCCGATTGCTGCTGGATGGTCACGGCCACGGCGAGGAAGCGCATGTCCTGCATGTCCAACCGTTCGGCCATTTCCTTCAGCGCTTCGCCGACATCGCGGCCATAGGCGCTTTCGTCGGCGATGACGCCAAATTCGGTGGCCAGCGGGTCCTCGACCTCATTGGCGACGATCTGCACGGCGGAGGAAAACGGATGACCAACGCGCAGGGAGCGCACCATCAGTTCGACGGCATCGGGCAGCTGCTCTTCGATCATGGCCATGCGTTTGGCAGCTTTTTTGTTGACCCAGAAGAACACGGCGCCGACGCCGATGATGACCGAGGCCAGCAGGCGCAGCGGCAGTTCGGCGCTGGTGCCGACGCTGAGGCCAACGAAGGCGATGGCCGCGACGCCGCCCATGATCAGGATCAGTTGGCGCGGTGAGAAGGCGATGGCTGCCTTCTGTGCGCGTTCGGCCAGCAGCGAATAGAGCGGGATCGACTTGGCGCTCATATGCTGGCGCATTTCCTTGCGCAGCTGTTCCAGCACCTGTTCGCGGTTGCCGCCCTTGTCCATCATCTCCAGGCGGCGGTTGACGCGGCTGTTGAGGCTGATGGATTTGCCAAATGTCACCAGATAGAGACCTTCGACCAGCACCAGAACGCCGATGAAGATCAGACCATAGATGATTGGTTCTGCACTCAGTTGCATCAGCGGGCCTCCATCACGGTGGGTTCATAGATCGCCGACGGCAGGTCGTAACCCCAGAGGCGGAACCGCTCGGAGTAGTGGCTGCGCACGCCGGTGGCGGTGAAATGGCCGATGATCTTGTTCTCCGGCGTGAGGCCGACGCGCTGGAAGCGGAAGATTTCCTGCATGGAGATCACATCGCCTTCCATACCTGTGATTTCGGTGATGGAGGTCATGCGGCGGGAGCCGTCCTGCAGACGCGAGGCCTGCACGATGATGTTAACCGCTGAGGCGATCTGGCTGCGCACCGCCTTGATCGGCATTTCGATGCCGGCCATGGCGATCATGTTTTCCAGACGCGAGATGCCGTCGCGGGCAGAGTTGGCGTGGATCGTGGTCATGGACCCGTCGTGGCCGGTGTTCATCGCCTGCAACATGTCGATGACTTCCTCGCCGCGGGTTTCGCCCACAATGATCCGGTCCGGGCGCATCCGCAGGGCGTTTTTGAGACAGTCGCGGGGCGAGACCTCACCGCGACCCTCGACGTTGGGCGGGCGGCTTTCCATCCGGCCCACATGGGTCTGTTGCAGCTGAAGTTCCGCGGTATCCTCGATGGTGAGGATACGTTCGGCATTGTCGATGAAGGATGACAGCGCGTTGAGTGTTGTGGTTTTACCGGAGCCGGTACCGCCGGAGACGATGACATTCAGACGGGTGGAGACCGCAGCCTGAAGATAGGCGGCCATTTCCTCGGTGAAGGCGCCGAAGTTGACCAGATCGTCAATGCCCAGCTTGTCCTTCTTGAATTTACGGATCGAGACCAGTGAGCCATCCACGGCCACCGGCGGCACCATCGCGTTGAAACGCGAGCCGTCGGCAAGACGGGCGTCCACGTAAGGGTTGCTTTCATCGACACGGCGACCCACGGCGGAGACGATCTTGTCGATGATCCGCATCAGGTGCTTTTCATCTTTGAAGGTCACATCGCTGAGCTGGAGTTTGCCATCGCGTTCGACAAAGACCTGCTGCGGGCCGTTGACCAGAATATCGTTGACGGTGTCGTCCTGAAGCAGGGTTTCCAGTGGGCCAAGGCCGGTGACCTCGTCATAGAGTTCCTTGGTCAGGGTCTGGCGGTCCTCACGGTTGAGAACGATGCCTTTTTCCTCAAGGATCTCGGTGGCGATAGAGGAGATTTCGGCGCGCAGCTCAGCCTCGCTGGCACGTTCCAGCGCGGCGAGGTTGAGGTTGTCCAGCAGTTCGCGGTGCAGCTGGATCTTGATCTCGCCCATCCGCTCCTTGCGTTTACGTTCCTTGTCCGCCGGGGTTGCCTCAGCCGCCTTGCGGGCCATGGGTTTGCGCATGTTGGCGGCCGGGGCGGGGGCCTTTTGCGGCGCGGGTGCGGCCGCAGGGGCCGGCTGCGCGGCAGCGCGCGGCGTGGCAGACTGTTTTTTGTACTTGGAGAACATGGAAAGAACGCCCCTGGTTAAATCTGGGTTCAGGCCGCCGCAGCGTCGCTTTGACCGAGGTCATGCAGCGATTGGGCCAGTTTCAGAATTTCCTTGCGCAGTGGGTTTTTGGCCGCTGAACTGGCCAGCGGATTGCCATGATCAGAGCTCTGCGCCACCTGCTTGCCGCCATCAGGCAGTTGCAGGTCGATGGAAATGCCCAAGGATTCCGCCATGCGTTTCACGCGGCTTTTGCCACTCAGGTCCGTGAATTTCGGAGCCCGGTTCAGCGCAAACCGCAGTTTTTCAAACGGCAGGTCCTCGGATTGCAGCGCCCGTTTCAGGCGCAGCGCGTTCTGCGCCGACCGCATGTCCAGCTCCACCATGGAGAAATAGACATGCGCCATATTGAGTATGGTCTCCGACCACTGCACCAACGTGTGGGGCATGTCGATGACCACAAAATCGAAGTGGCTGCGCGCCAGCGTGACCACCCGTTCGATATCTTCGGGGGTGATGAATTCCAGCGGGATCATATCCACCGGTGCGGTCAGCACCTGCAGCTTGTCCTCATAGGTGACCAGCGCCTGACCAAAGACATCTTCGTCGAGGTTTTCGGTGTCGCTGAGCATCTCCATCACAACTTCACGGCGCGGCAGGTCGAGGTAGGTCGCGACTGAACCATATTGAAGATCGAAGTCGAGGAGGCAGACGCGCGGTGTCTCGCTGGTCGACAGCTGCGCCAGCTCCCAGGCGAGGTTGACGGCCAAAGTGGTTGAGCCACTGCCGCCGGCCAGACCATGACAGACGATGACGGCGCCATCGCGCTGACTGCCGGTCTTCAGTACGTGCTGGGGTTCGGCAGTGCGCTCTGCATCGGCCAGGCGCAGGCGCTCAATCGCGGCTTGCAGCTCCCCTTCCGGCAGAGGGTAGGGGATGAATTCATCGGCGCCCTGACGCAGCAGGTTGTGCAGCGCGGCGGGGGTCACATCCTCGGCAATCAGGATCACCTTGATATTGCGGGCCTTTGCCTCGGTGATGATGGTGCCCATCAGCGGCAGGTTGTCCTCGTCGCCGCTGTCCAGGGCAAGGGCGACAAATTCCAGCGCTTCGGCTTCGCTTTGATTGAAGAAGGCCAGCGCCTCGGTGAAGCCGAGGTCGCCCCAGGATTCGCCCATGGTTGCTTCCATGTCTTCGATCAGCAGGTCGAAGTTCTGCACGTCCCGACTGATCGTACAGGCAACAATCGCATTCGATTCTGTCTGCGGCATACCGCTGCTCATCACCGTTATCCTTCTCTCGGGGCGTGTCGCGCCATCTTGGCCGGAGCACGCTAGCACGTGCATCCGATTGATGGACGCACATTACCTCTTGAGAACAATGTCGGGGAAGATCTGGGCGAGATTGGGGCCAAGGCCGCCCATTTGTGGGGAATTCCTAACAAAGCCTGAACAGGGTTAACCGCAGGCAACCCTGTTTTGCCGTGTTTATTCCAGGGTGGTTTTGATCGACCGCTCACTGGTGAGCGAGGTCCGTGGCACCGCGCTTTCAACGTACTCACGGTAGATAATCTGCGCGTATTTCCCATCCAGAACAGTGGGATGGCGCTTCAGGAAACCGCTGACCTCAGTGACGGTGCGGCGGTTGCGACGCTCGCGGTCTGAGGTCGGAATCAGAGGCTGTGTCTCGCCGAAGGAGACCACGGCCTGCAATCGGCTGCGGCTGATGCCGCGCCCGACAAGGTAGTTCACAGCTGCGCGCGCGCGACGCAGGCCAAGGGCCTTGTTGTAGCTGGCGGAGCCGACGGCATCGGTATGACCAAAGACACGGAATCGCACCTCGGGGAATTGCCGGATCCAATGGGCCTGCTGATCCAGCACCGCGCGGGCATTGCCATCAAGCTGGGCGCTGTCAAAGGCGAAGGTGATGGTGGTCGGCACCTCTTCGGCAAAGCGGGTGGCGAGCTGGATTGCGAAATCGCGTTCTCCGGCCATCACGGCGGCGTTGGAATTGGTGGCATTGCCAAAGACCGAACGGTCCAGCGGTTCGCCCGCCTCGTATTCACAGGCGGCCACTGTCAGGGACAGGCCAAAGAGTGCTGCATATCTGATCATCTGCCCCATATCCCTCTGCTTAATCCATCACATAGCCGTAAGAGCCATTGAAGTCCTGCTTGGCCACTTCGCTGGCGGGGCCTTTCTGGCCCTTGGCCACCCGGCCCATCAGGAACAATTCACTCTCACTTGGCGGGCGGATACGATCGGTCGGCAGGCTCAGCGCCTCGCCGCGTGTCGGGGTTACCAGATGGGCGCTGACGATGATCACCAGTTCGGTCTGCGCGCGCTGGTAGTTGGCGCTGCGGAACAGTGAGCCGAGGACGGGCACATCGCCGATCCAGGGCAGCTGCGAGGAGTTGTCGCGGAATTCATCGCGGATCAGACCGGCAATGGCAAAGCTCTCACCATCGCGCATTTCAACCGTCGTCACGCTTTCCCGGCGCGAGAAGGCTGCGATACTGAGGCCGTTCAGTTCAATTGAATTGGTCGGATCAATGGCGGAGACAGCGGCCTTCATTTCCAGATTGATCACATCCGCATCGACCACGCGAGGGATGAAGTTCAGCTCAATCCCGAAGGGTTTGAACTCAATTGTAATGACGCCGTCTTCCTGGGCGACGGGAATGGGATATTCACCGCCGGCGAGGAATTTGGCCTCCTGCCCCGAGAGGGCGGAGAGATTGGGCTCTGCCAGGGTGCGGACGACGCCTTTCTGCTCCAGCGCCTCCAGCAGGAGATTGACCTGGAAGGCACCGGCATTGAAGCCGAAGACAAAGGCGCCGGTGTTGTCATTGGCGGCCGGAATATTGCCGGACAGGCTGTTGGTCAGCGCGCCTTGGGTGTTGAGGGTGCTGGTACCGCCGTTGACGCCAACGCTGTTGCCGCCCTTCACGCCGAGCGAGGCGCTGAGGGATTTGGAGACGGTGCGCTGCATTTCGGCAAAACGCACTTTCAGCATGACCTGCTGCACGCCGCCGACCGACATCAGGTTGCTAACTCGCTCAGGCGCATAGCGTTCGGCCAGATCCAGCGCCCGCTGCAACCGGGCAGAGCTGGACACGACACCGGAGAGAACGATGCCATCGTTGGCAGTGCGGACTTCGATCTTCTCGCCGGGCAGGATCTGCCGCAGACGTTCCTTGAATTCGCTGACATCGGCGGCCACGCGGACATCGACGTTGGTGATCAGGCGACCCGAGGCATCCAGCAGGGTCAGCGTGGTGAGACCCGGGGCCTTGCCCAGAACGTAGATCGTGCGATCCGACAGCGAAGAAATATCGGCGATGCTGGGATTGGCGATGCTGAGTTCTGAGAAGGGCACGTCGCTTTCGACAACCACCGCCCGGTTCATTGGCACATCAAGATTGGCAGCGGTGCCCTTTTTGACCACCCGCAACCCATTTGCCCAAGCCGCATCTGCAACCGGGAAACACACCAGCGAAAGCCCGGTGAGGGCCGCCGCTATATACCGTCTAAAAGCCATGTGACCTGCCTTTCCGATCACGCCTCGATACAGGGTCTTTTTGCCCATTGTTCGCGCCACTTTGCGCGCATCGGCGAATTTTTGCAAGAATCAATGACTTCCGGGGTGCAGCTACTGGGGTCCACCTGTGGGGAAGCAGCAACAATCACAACAAAACACCGCCCACGGAGGGGCGGTGTTTGATATGTTATCCATCTGAAACCTTTGCAAGAATGCGATGTCGCGGTTCAGTTGGTGCAGGGAATTGGGATCTCGACCACCTCAGCGCCCCGACGGGTGCGGATGGTGCAGACCTTTTCCTGTTCGGCCTGTTGTGGTGTCTCGATCGCGCCGAGACCCAGCAGGCTGCGCTGGTCGACCTCGATTACCGAAGCCACGGTGTCATCGCCCGCGCCCACAAGTGACAGTGACAGCCGCCCGGTGGATTGCGCCTGCGCCAGCGCGGCGACCTGTTCGGGGCGCACGGCGGCAGTCACGGTGCGCGCGATCACGGCGCCATCCAGATCGCCGCCGGCGGTCTGATCTACGGCGATGAGTTCGATATTGGTCTGGATCAGACGGGTGAATTCGCCATTCCGGCCACCGTTCTGATCATTAAGCGAACCGGTCCAGTAGACGTCTACGTGGTCACCGGGGCGCAGAAAACCGGACACGCCGGAGGAGACATCAACCCGGATCGCAAAGGCGCGCATGCCTTTGGACAGGCGGGAGGTGATGCCCGCGTCTTCACCGGGTTTGGTGACCTTGACCGCCAGAATCGCCTCATCCTTTTCCATGCGGCGCAGCACCACGCGATGATCATCGGGGTATTGCGGCGGGAACAGCGCATCCATGGTCAGGAAGGCGCCTTCGGGAATGGCATTCTCGGGCCAGCGGACGGAGCGGATGTGCTCTTTGGTCAGCCGTTCGCCGTATTTCAGTTGCGTGTTGGCGATAAAGACATCGACCAACGGAATACTCTCACCCCGTGAGGCGCGCTCGCGGGCGAGTTCGTTTTGGTAAGCGGTGATGTAGTTCTTGGCCATCATCACAGCCCCCCCAGCAAGGGCGACTCCGACAATGAGGACAAGTCCGAATACTGCACGCATGGTGGTACCTCTCATCAAGGGCTGCCGACGTTGCGGGTGCAACACCGGTGCCTGGGTCGGTCAAACCGTTGCCTGAACCGGGCGTTCTGTCCCAGTGCTGCCGCCGATGCCATTCGCCACCGGCGGACAGGACGCGTTGCCGCGCCCCGATCAGCTAAACGACCAATTGGTCATATAGGCTGCCAACAGGTCGGCCAGTCCCAATGCGCCATCCTCCATAGAGGCGGCGATGAGCACAACCAACCCAACGATCGCAGCGGTCAGAACCACCCAGTCAACGGTGACTGCGCCGTCGTCTTTGGCAATGAATTGCTTGAACCTGTTCATACTGGACCTCGCTAACCGAAGGTTCCTTGGGCAAAGGGCCGCACCTTAGGCAAAAGGCGCGGCCCTCAAACTCGTCAGGTCAAAAGCGACTTAGGAGTCGGACGGACCTTTGGTGCCCAGGTAGGAGCCGGTCGCGGATGTCAGGTTCGACGCGCCGTTTTCGATCGAGGTGTAAACAACACCTGCCAGAGCGGCCACAGCAGCGGTCAGAACAACCCAGTCAACGGTCACGGCGCCAGAGTCGTCTTTACGGAAGTTTTTGATGAATTTGATCATGGTTCGTCCCTCCAAAGGATCTAAAAGTGTGTTTCAACCTTGCCGTACGTTTGTGAGCCTGCTCTCTCCTGCTCGGCTCTGTTCGACTTGGTGTGAAGCTATATAGCCAGCGGAGCGTGGCAGGATTTGGGCTGAAACGCGGACTCATTTGCCCTACTTTAACTTTTTGCCAATGATCTAGTTAAGTCATTGAATTTGAACCGTTATTATTTTTACTTCTTATCAACACCCGTGGCTCTGGGGCGGCAGATCTTGGTAAATATGGCAAATCCGCCAGAATCTGGGCCGCAAATCTGGATTTTTACCGGTGCTTCGGCGAGTCTCGGTGGCGAAAACAGAGGCAGAGCAGCCCCATGAGTCTTTGGCGATCCATTTCTGGCCGTTTGGCGGCCTTTACGTCGGCGAGTCGGCGCAAGCCTCCCAGTGTTGGTTGCGCGGGTGGGCATGTGGACTGTTGGTCGCGCAGGGTTGCCGCAGCGCTTGCGGCCTCGGCTGTGATCTCGACCACCAGCGCTGACGAGAGCGGCGCGCAGACGGTTGAGAAAGCCGCACCAGCGCCTTTCCCTAAGTTTGAGGCGAAGCGCGTACGCCCGCCCAAGCCCGGCACCAAACAGCGGATCAAGATACAGATCGAGACGCCCGCCAATATCCCCGCGCCGCCCGCCGCCACGGAGGCGGTCGCGCCTGCCGCACCGCATAAGGGGCGCTATACCGGGTTCTGGGCAGAGATCTCCGACAGTCTGGCAGACGGCGGTCCCGGTCGCCTGGCCAAGGCGCTGCGGGCGCTGGATGGGGACACGCCGGTGGCGGCGCCCCGGCTGCAACTGATGCAGGAGATTGCCACTGCACGCGGCGTGCAGATCCTGACGGCCAGTGTGGGGACTGATGTCTCTCCGGCATTGGTGCTGGCGGTGATTGCCGTGGAATCGGCAGGCAAGGCCGAGGCGGTCAGCAGTGCAGGCGCGCAAGGATTGATGCAGCTGATGCCGGACACTGCGGCGCGGTTTGGGGTCAGTAACGCCCTGGACAGTGGCGAGAACATCGCGGGCGGGGTGAAATACCTCAACTGGCTGATGGGAGAGTTCAACCGTGATCCGGTTCTGGTGCTCGCGGGATACAATGCTGGCGAGGGCTCTGTGCGCAGCCATGCAGGCGTGCCGCCCTTTGCCGAGACGCGTGATTACGTGCCCAAGGTGCTGGCGGCGTTTCAGGTGGCGCGCAGCCTGTGTATGACTCCGCCGGAGCTGATCACCGATGGTTGTGTGTTTCGCCGGGTGAAGTAGACCAGAAGGGTGCCAAATCCCATGGCGCCGCTGTTTTTCGAAAAATTGTTAAGGTTTCACCGCCGGGATCATGTTTCTGCCCGATTTGGCTGATTTATCGCGAACATATTCTACCTGAAGTGATTGTGGAGACAGGCATTGGATTTAGGGATTGATCCGTCGGCTTTGGCCGCAGGTTCGCATGCGGCGACTGACAATATTATCATGTTCGGCACCATCGCATTTGTTGGCTTTTTCGGGCGCTTGCTGTTTGTGGCCTTCGGGCCGGGGCTGGCGAGTGCCAACCCGCTCAGCAATTTTTCCGGCTATGGGCATATTCTGGTGGCGGTGGCGCTGTTTGCCGGTGCGCTGCATCTGTCGGGCAAGACGGTGAAGGCGCAGGTGCTGTTCAACCGCCATCTGGTTGATCCGGTACTGGTCACCGTGTTGGGACGCGACAGCTGCGATCAGAATGGTGATGACTACTGTGTTATCGTGTTCGAGCAGGACCGGGAGATGAGCGTCAACTGGTACGACAAACGCGTCCATATGTATGAGTTGCTGAATGCGGCGGAGTTGCCGTTGTGGTCCTCCTTGCGGCCACAGGGGCGGCCACGGGGGCGGCCGACTGCGACGCCACCGGCCAAGTTTGCAGGTGCGTGACAGAAAAACGGCCCGTCAGATGATCTGGCGGGCCGCGTCGTTTTGAGGGTGCCTTGCGGCGATCAGTTGACGATGGTCGCCTGAGTTGCGGCGCGCAGCTCATCCTCGCTGACGCCCTCGGCGGTCTCAACGATCTTCAAACCGCCCTCGACCACATCCAGCACGCCAAGGTTGGTGATGATGCGATCCACCACGCCTTTGCCGGTCAGGGGCAGGGTGCAGTCTTTCAGCACCTTGCTGTCGCCGTGTTTGTTGGTGTGGTCCATGACCACCACCACGCGGCCGACGCCTGCGACCAGATCCATCGCGCCGCCCATGCCCTTCACCAGCTTGCCGGGGATCATCCAGTTCGCCAGATCACCGTTTTCGGCGACTTCCATCGCGCCGAGGATCGCCATGGCGATCTTGCCGCCGCGGATCATCGCGAAGGATTGCGCGCTGTCGAAATAGGCGGTCTGGGGCAGTTCGGTGATGGTCTGCTTGCCGGCGTTGATCAGGTCGGCATCCTCTTCGCCCTCAATCGGGAAAGGGCCCATGCCCAGCATGCCGTTTTCGGACTGCAAGGTCACGTTGACGCCGTCGGGGATGTGGTTGCTGACCAGCGTCGGAATGCCGATGCCGAGGTTCACATACCAGCCGTCCTGCAGTTCCTGTGCCGCGCGGGCGGCCATTTGATTGCGGTCCCATGCCATATCGCGGTCTCCTTACTGTGCTGCGGGGCGCGTGGTGCGCTGTTCGATGCGTTTCTCGTGATCGCCTTGGATGATGCGATGCACATAGATGCCGGGCAGGTGGATCGCATCGGGGTCAAGACTGCCGACGGGGACGATTTCCTCAACTTCCGCAACGCAGATCTTGCCGCAGGTGGCGGCAGGCACGTTGAAATTGCGGGCGGTCTTGCGGAACACCAGATTGCCGGTCTCATCGGCCTTCCAGGCCTTGACGATGGCGAGGTCGGCAAAGATGCCTTCTTCCATGATGTAGTCTTCCATGGCGCCATTTTCGCCGGTGGGGAACTGTTTCTCCATCTTGCCCTCGGCAATGACGGTGCCCACGCCAGTCTTGGTGAAGAAGCCGGGAATGCCTGCGCCACCAGCGCGCATACGTTCCGCCAATGTGCCTTGCGGGTTGAACTCCAGCTCCAACTCACCGGAGAGATACTGGCGCATGAATTCCGCGTTTTCGCCGACGTAGGAGGAGATCATCTTCTTCACCTGCTTGGTCTGCAGCAGGATACCGATGCCGAAATCATCAACGCCCGCGTTGTTGGAGGCGAAGGTCAGATCCTTGGTGCCTGCGTCCTTGATCGCATCAAGCAGCAGTTCCGGAATACCGCAGAGCCCGAACCCGCCTGCGGCGATGAACATGCCATCGTGCAGCACACCGTCCAGCGCCTCGGCAGCGTTGGAATAAACCTTTTTCATATCCATCTCCCATGATCATCAGCCAGGTTGGCAAAGTTCTGACGCCCGCCGGGGACAGAGTCAACGATACGGAGAAAGACACGTATTTCTACGGACAGCGGTGCAGAGCATCGGATGGGGCGGCACAGCGCGACGCGTCAGCGGCGCCATGCCCAACGGGTCGAGACCCGTCGCAAGACGGGGCTGACCAAGCGGGAGTTTACTAGGCAGGAGCGGTTGGGCCGGCGCAGTTTGGGAGAGTCGGCCAGCGGCGGGCGGGTTACCCCTCGTCGCTGCTGGTCTCGGCCTTCTTTTTCGCTGCGGGCTTTTTCGCGGCGGGTTTCTTCGCCGCTGTCTTTTTGGCGGTGGCCTTTTTCGGGGCTGCCTTCTTTGCCTGAGCCTTCTTCTTGGCGCCGGATTTGCCAGCTTTCTCGGTGATCAGCTGCACGGCCATCTCGACTGTGACATCCTTCGGCTCGACGTCCTTGGGCAGGGTGGCGTTCACCTTCTCCCATTTGACATAAGGCCCGTAACGCCCGTCCATGATGCTGATGGCACCGCCGCTTTCGGGGTGATCGCCCAGCTCTTTCAGCGCCTTGGCCGCGGCGCGGCGTCCGCGACCGGGGTTGGCGCGTTTCTCCGCCAGCATTTCCACCGCGCGGTTCATGCCGATCTCAAAGACGTCGAGCGTTTCCTTGAGGTTCACGTAAACCGGCTTTTCCTCGTCGGGTTTCTGATGCGCAATATAGGGACCAAAGCGCCCCAGATTGGCCTGAATCGCGCCGCCCTCAGGGTGCTGGCCAATCTCGCGGGGCAGGGTCAGCAGGGTGACCGCCTGTTCCAGCGTGACCTCATTCGGACCCCAGCCCGGCAGGAAATCCTTGCCTTGTTTGGGCAGAGAGGAGCGTGGCGGTTTCTTGTTCTCGGGCGTGGCTTCACCGCGCTGCACGTAAGGCCCGAAGCGACCGGATTTCAGGTGGATCTCATCCCCATCGTCCTCGCCCAGAACACGCTCGTAGCCTTCCGCGCCCTCCCCGGAAATGGGGCGGGTGTAGTTGCATTCCGGGTAGTTGCCACAGCCGACAAACCCGCCGGTGCGCGAGGTTTTCAGATGCAGCTGACCGGCGCCGCATTTGGGGCAGATGCGAGGATCCACGCCATCTTCGCGCGGCGGATACAGCTGCGGCGCCAGCGCGTCATCCAGCACATCCAGCACTTCGGTGATGCGCAGGTCGGAGGTCTCAGAGATTGCGGCGGAGAAATCGCGCCAGAACCGGCTCAACAGATCCTTGTAGTCGCGGTCCCCGGCGCTGACGTCGTCCAGCTCACCTTCCAGATTGGCGGTGAATTCATACCCCACGTAGGTGCGAAAGAAGTTCAGCAGGAAGATGGTGACGATCCGGCCCTTATCCTCGGGGAACAGGCGGTTCTTGTCCTTGCGGACATATTCGCGGTCCTGAATCGTGGTGATCACAGAGGCATAGGTGGAGGGGCGACCGATGCCCAGCTCTTCCATGCGTTTGACCAATGTCGCCTCGGTAAAGCGGGGCGGCGGCTGGGTGTGGTGCTGCAGGCCCAGAACCGCCTTGTCGTCTGACAGGATGGCGCCACCTGCGTCGGCTTTCTCCGCCTGCGCGGCCAGGGATGCCGCGAATTTCAGCGACTCGCCCTGCATGATCTGCGGCAGGCGCTTGTCGTCATCGTCAACAACATCATCGCGGCCTTCTTCGTAGACACGCAGGAAGCCGTCGAACAACATCACCTGACCGGTGGCGCGCAGCACCACCTGACGGTCGTCAGAGCCGATATCAACCGTCGTTCGCTCCAAACGGGCGCCTTCCATCTGGCAGGCGAGGGTCCGTTTCCAGATCAGATCATAAAGCTTGCGCTGGTCATCCTCGGAGACTTTCAAGCTCTTGGCGTCGCGGCTCATGTCGGTGGGGCGGATACATTCATGCGCCTCTTGCGCATTCTTGGCCTTGTTCTTGTAGATCCGGGGTGATCCCGGCACATATTCGGCGCCGTAGCGCTTGGCGATTTCGGCGCGCGCCTCTTGCACTGCCTCTGGCGCCATGTCGATGCCATCGGTCCGCATATAGGTGATGTAGCCTGCCTCATAGAGGCGCTGCGCGGCGTTCATGCACTGTTTCGCGCCCATGCCGAATTTGCGGCTGGCTTCCTGCTGCAGGGTGGAGGTCATGAAGGGCGCTGATGGATTGCGGGAGGCGGGTTTCGCCTCGACCGATTGCACGGTCAGGGACCGGCTGGCAACGGCTTGCACCGCCAACTCGGCCGCGGTGGAATTGGCCAGCGCATATTTGTCCAACTTGTCACCGCCGAGAACCGTCAAACGGGCCTCGAACTCCTGTCCGCGCGGTGTCGCGAGGCTTGCCTTCACGGACCAATATTCCTGTGGGTTGAACGCCTCGATCTCCATCTCACGCTCAACAATCAGGCGCAGGCAGACCGACTGCACCCGCCCGGCAGATCGGGCGCCGGGCAGCTTGCGCCAGAGCACCGGCGAGAGGTTGAAGCCGACCAGATAGTCCAGCGCTCGGCGAGCCAGATAGGCCTCCACCAGCGGCATATCGACCTGTCGCGGGTTCTTCATCGCCTCGGTCACCGCTTCCTTGGTGATGGCGTTGAAGGTCACCCGGCTCACCGGGGTATCTTTCTTGATCGAACGGCGTTTGGTCAGCGCTTCCTGCAGGTGCCAGCTGATCGCCTCGCCTTCGCGGTCAGGGTCAGTTGCGAGGATCAGGGCGTTGTCGTCTTTCAGCGCATCGGCGATGGCCTTGACATGTTTGCGGCTGTCGGCGCCGACCTCCCAGGTCATTGCAAAATCATCGTCGGGTTCGACGGACCCGTTTTTGGCAGGCAGGTCGCGCACATGTCCGTAAGAGGCCAGAACCGTGTAGTCGGAGCCAAGATATTTGTTGATTGTCTTGGCTTTAGCTGGGGATTCTACAACGACAACGGGCATAAATTCGTAAACCTCTATGGGACGGGCTGCGGGCGCTCTATGGCGGGGCAACATGTGGGGTGCAAGGGGAGATTGTCAATCCGGCTTCGAATGACAATGGGCTGTTGCGTCAATCAGCGCTGGGATTTGGGGGCCGGTGCGCCCTGTGGCTCCCGGTCGAAATCCCCCCGGATCAGGAGGCCGCCAGCCGCACGGGCGACGTCGCCGGAGAGTTCCAGTTCGGTGAGCGCCGGGGCCAGATCGCGTGACGTGACTGCCAGGTCGCGGACCAGCTGATCTTCTGCCGTGGGAACAGGGCCAAGACGGTCGAGGATCCGCTGGTGCAGCGCTGCGGTCTCGCGCAGATCGCGCTGCGGCGGCGGGGGAGGGGGCAAATCCGTGAGGCGGGCGCTGGCCGCGGCCTCCGGCGGGGGCACCGGCCGGTCGGAGAGTTCGGCCACCACGCGGTGCGACAGATCCATCGGCGGCAGCGCCTCGATCACGTCCTGCGCGTTGCGCACCAGCTGGGCGCCGTCGCGGATCAGAATATTGCAGCCCGCAGCCCGCGCATCAAACGGGTGGCCGGGCACTGCCAGCACGTCGCGGCCCAGGTCCAGCGCGTCGCGTGCGGTGATCAGCGAACCGGATTTGGCGGCACCTTCCACCACCACCACAGCCTGAGCAGCGCCGGCAATGATGCGGTTGCGGGCCGGAAAATGCCGCGCGCGGGGGGACATGCCCATTGGGTGTTCGGAAATCATCACGCCTTGTTCGGCGATATCCCCGGCCAACCGGGTGTTTTCAGTTGGGTAGATCACATCGACACCGCCCGCCATCACGGCGCAGGTTCCGGTGCGCAGGGCGGCCATATGGGCGGCGGTATCAATGCCGCGCGCCAGTCCTGAGATGACGCAATACCCGGCCTCGCCCAACTCCCGGGCTAGGGCGCGGGCCATGCGAACGCCAAGTGAGGAGGCATTGCGCGCGCCGACAATGGCGATGGTGGGCTGGTTCAGATGCGCCGGGTCCCCCATGGCCCACAGCAGGGGCGGGGCATCGCGCAGCGCGGCCAGATGGGATGGGTAATCGGCCTCCCCAAAGCACAAAAGCCGCGCATTGGCGGCTTCTGCGGCCGTGATTTCGGCCAGTGCCGCCTCAGCAGAGCATATTTTATACCCTTTAACGCCAGCGGCGCGTGCCATTTCAGGCAACGCGGACAGCGCGTTCTGCGCTGATCCATATTTCGCGAGGAGACGGTGAAACGTCACCGCGCCAACACGTCTTGAGCGCAAAAGACGGAGCCAGGAAATCCGAGTATCTTCCGTGGTGGGTGGGAGTGGGGGGTGAGTGGAAGAATGTGCTTCTTCGGTCATCCTGCGCTCCGCCTTGTTGCAAGACTATGATTAGCTCTTGAGTGGTTAACAGGTGGTGAACATGAAGAATTAAGGGAAATATTTTAACAAACTGAATTCTAACTCATTCTGATAAAAGCAAAAAACTGCCATCGCTAAAAGTACAGGCGAAACAACGACCGGTTAGGCGTCCGTCAATGATGCTGCCAGAGCCGTTAAATCATCGAAAACCGCCACCGAGTCGGCCGTTTAGCGACATGGCGGCGATTCTTGTGGCGAGTCGGGCGGCGATACCGCCGCCGTCGTTGACAGAGGCTTAGGTGGCGGAGCCGCCAACTGTAAGACCGCCCATCAGCACCGTGGGCTGGCCAACCCCCACCGGCACCCATTGGCCCTGTTTGCCGCAATTGCCCATGCCGGGGTCGAGCGCCATGTCATTGCCAAGCGCGCGGATCTTGTTCAGAGCGGTGGCGCCATCACCGATCAGGGTTGCGCCTTTGACCGGGGCGCCGACCTTGCCATCCTTCACCCGGTAGGCCTCGGTGCAGGAGAACACAAATTTGCCGTTGGTGATGTCGACCTGACCACCGCCAAAACCGACGGCCCAGATGCCATCCTTGATGGAGGCGACCAGATCGTCGGGGTTGGCATCGCCGCCCAGCATATAGGTATTGGTCATCCGTGGCATTGGCGCGTGGGCGTAGCTTTGGCGGCGGCCATTGCCGGTGCTCTCCACGCCCATCAGGCGCGCGTTCTGGCGGTCCTGCATGAAGCCCACCAGCTTGCCATCCTCGATCAGGGTGGTTTTCTGGCTGGGCGTGCCTTCGTCATCGACGGTGATGGAGCCGCGCCGGTCGGCGATAGTGCCATCATCCAGCACCGTCACCCCCTTGGCGGCGATCTGCTGACCCATAAGGCCTGCAAAGGCGGACGACCCCTTGCGGTTAAAATCCCCTTCCAGCCCATGGCCGATCGCCTCGTGCAGCAGGATGCCGGGCCAGCCCGGGCCAAGCACCACGTCCATCTCACCGGCGGGGGCGGGAACGGCCTCAAGGTTGACGCAGGCGATGCGCAGCGCCTCGCGGACTTTGCTCTGCCAATCGGCGGGATCCACCAGACCGTCCAGCCCCACGCGCCCACCGCCGCCGGCAGAGCCGCTTTCGCGGCGGCCGTCCTGTTCGACAATCACCGAGACATTGAGCCGGGTCATCGGGCGCACATCACGCACGCGGGTGCCATCTGCGCGCAGGATCTCAACCTCCTGCAGGGAGGCCGCCAGCATTGCTGAGACCTGCACCACCCGCGAGTCCTGTGCGCGGGCAAAGGCGTCGATCTCGCGCAGGGTCTCCACCTTCACGGCAAAGGGCATCGCGCCAATCGGATCATTCTCAGTATAAAGACGGGTGTTGGTGCGCGGCGGTGGCGGGGCCATGGTGCCGCCGCCATCGCCCACGGCAAGACGCGCGGTTTCGGCGGCGCGCTTCAGCCCGGCAATGGAGACATCGGTGGAATGGGCATAGCCAGCGACCTCGCCATTGACCGCCCGCAGGCCGAACCCTTCGGCGGCATCATAGCTGGCATTGCGCAACCGGCCATCATCAAAAACCAGCGCCTCCGACTTGCGCCGCTCGACAAAGATCTCCCCATCATCAGCCCCCGCAAGGGCCGAACGCAGGACCCCCAGGGCCTCGTCTTCGGGCAGGGTTGTTTCAAACGGGCGGAAGGCTGCGGTATCCATGGTTTGACCTCGGTTTTTTTGATCTAAATCAAGAAAGCGACGCTTTGACGCGAGCATTCCTCTTTAACTGCACGATGGAATATGATTTTTAGCAGCGTCAAAGACAACGGGTCCGGCGCGTTTTGTGGAATCAAAGTTCCGACATAGGACGTCGGCGCAGGAACAACTCGATCAACCGATCAACTGATCAGGACATGACATGAAGAACGCTTTGATGCTTTCAGGCCTTTTCTCGGGCCTCTCGAGCCTTCCAGCTATGGCGCAAGAAGGTCTGGAAACCATTGGCAAGCCGGTTGACGGCGGCCTTGGCTTTCAGCCGGCAGCGACCGAGCTTGCCGAAGGCATCCATTCTCTGGACTACATGATTTTGGTGATCATCACCGCTGTTTGTGTGTTTGTCGGGGGGCTGCTGCTCTATGCAATCGTGCGGTTTAACCGTCGCGCCAACCCGAATGCGGCCCAGTTCACCCACAATACGCCGGTTGAAATCGCATGGACCGTTGTGCCGATCCTGATCCTGGTGTTTATCGGCTCCTTCTCGCTGCCGGAGCTGTTCCGTCAGCAGGAAATCCCCGAGGGCGACATCACCATCAAGGTGACCGGCTACCAGTGGTACTGGGGCTATGAGTATGTTGACCACGAGTTCGGTTTCGAAAGCTTCATGCTGGCCAAAGAAGAACTGGCTGACAACGGCTACGCCGAAGATGAGTATCTGCTGGCCACCGACACTGCCGTTGTCGTGCCTGTCGGTAAAACCGTCGTGATGCAGGTGACCGGTGCAGACGTGATCCATTCCTGGACCATCCCGGCGTTTGGCGTGAAGCAGGATGCGGTTCCCGGTCGTCTGGCGGAGCTGTGGTTCAAGGCTGACAAGGAAGGCATCTACTTCGGTCAGTGTTCCGAGCTTTGCGGCAAGGACCACGCCTATATGCCGATCACTGTAAAAGTGGTGAGCCAAGAGGCCTATGACGCCTGGCTGGAAGGCGCGATCGAAGAATACGCCGGTCTGCCCCAGTCCTATCAGGTCGCCTCCAACTGAGCGATACGATTGGCGCTTGCCTCCGGGCGGGTGCCACCTAGCTATCACGTGAAAACGGATCGGGCCGCGCAGTCGCTGCGCGCCCGCTTTCGCTAAGACAGATCACGACAGAAGAGAGCACCATGACTGACGCAAGCATCAACGCCAGCACCGTCCAGCAAGGGGACGCGGAGTTCGGGGATTATTTTGCCCTGCTCAAACCGCGCGTGATGTCCCTTGTGGTGTTCACGGCGCTGGTAGGGCTTCTGGCTGCGCCCGTTGGCGTGCACCCTGTCATCGGCTTCAGCGCTATCCTGTTCATTGCCATCGGCGGTGGCGCCTCCGGGGCGCTGAACATGTGGTGGGACGCCGATATTGATCAGGTGATGAAACGCACCAAGAGCCGCCCGATCCCCGCAGGCAAGGTAGAGCCGGGTGAGGCGCTGTCGCTGGGGCTGGCGCTGTCCGGTCTGTCGGTGATCATGCTGGCACTGGCAACCAATGTGTTTGCCGGGGCGTTTCTGGCCTTCACCATCTTCTTTTACGTGGTGATTTACACCATGTGGCTGAAGCGCGCGACGCCGCAGAACATCGTCATTGGTGGCGCTGCGGGCGCCTTCCCGCCGGTCATTGGCTGGATTGCGGCCACAGGCTCCATGGCAGTTGAGCCCTGGCTGATGTTCGCCCTGACCTTTATGTGGACGCCGCCGCATTTCTGGGCGCTGGCGCTGTTCATGCGCTCGGATTACGACGATGCGGGCGTGCCGATGCTGACTGTGACCCATGGCCGCCGCTCCACCCGCAAACATATTCTGATCTACACGGCCCTGCTGGCCCTGCTGGCGGTTGGCACGGCCTTCTCCGGCGTGGGTGGCCCAATCTATCTGGGGGTGGCGCTGGTGCTGAACGCGCTGTTCCTGCAAGGCGCCTGGAAGATCTCGCGTCGTGACGAAGACGACAGCGAGGCGGACAACTTCAAAGTCGAGCGCAGCTTCTTCAAACTGTCGCTGCTGTACCTCTTCCTGCACTTCGGCGCGATCCTCGCTGAGGCTGTGCTGAAACCCTACGGATTGGGAGGCTGGTAAGATGAGCCTGCGCAAAGAGCATGAGCTGCACCAGAGACGGAAAGGCCGCAACATTGGCGTTGGGGTTCTGCTGGGATCCTTCGTGGTGCTGGTTTTGGCCCTGACCATCGTCAAGGTCACATCGGCAGGGTTCAAATTCCCCAATACTGCCGCCGCTGTGGAACAGACCGAGGAGCAGAACTGATGGCATTGCAGGGACCACAGAAAACCGTCGTACAGCTGGTTGGTGTTGTTGTCCTGATGGGTGGGCTCGCCTGGGCATCGGTGCCGTTTTATGATTGGTTCTGCCGGGTCACCGGCTTTGGCGGCGTCACTGGCGTTGCGGATCAGGCTTCTGATACGGTGCTGGATCAGACCATCACCGTGCGTTTTGACGCCTCCAAGGAACGCGATATGCCGTGGCAATTCACCCCGGTTGAGCGTGAGATGGAGATCAAGATCGGGGAAACCGGGCTGGCCTTCTATGAGGCCTACAACCCGACCGACCGCCCCGTTGCCGGGCAGGCGTCTTACAATGTGACGCCCTATTCGGCCGGCGCTTTCTTTGAGAAAATCGCCTGTTTCTGCTTTGAAGAGCAGGTGCTGCAACCGGGGGAACGGGTGGAAATGCCTGTGACCTTCTTTGTCGATCCTGAAATTGTCGAGGATCGGGACGGAAAATACGTGCATACGATCACGCTGTCGTACACATTCTATGAAATCGATCTGCCAGAAGGGTATGCCGCCCTTGAAACCGGTGATACAGCCGGGGCAGGCACAAACACGAACTAGGCCGCTTTGGTGAGGGACACTTAAATGGCGCACGCTAAAAATCACGACTATCATATTCTTCCGCCGTCGATCTGGCCGCTGCTCAGCTCGCTCGGGACCTTCATCATGTTGTTTGGCGCGGTTCTGTGGATGCATGGCGTTACAGCCTATGCGTTCTGGGGCGGCCTCATCATGGTGGTCTACAGCGCCTATGCCTGGTGGGCAGAGGTTGTTGCCGAGGCGCGTCAGGGCGATCACACCCCGGTTGTTCGCATCGGTCTGCGCTATGGGTTCATCCTCTTTGTGATGTCCGAAGTGATGTTCTTCTTCGCTTGGTTCTGGTCGTTCTTCAAACACGCGATCTACCCGATGGAGACCTATGTCGGCACCGAATATGTGGCGCCGAGCATCTATCCGGTTGATGCCTTCCACCTGCCGCTGATCAACACGCTGGTGTTGCTGCTGTCTGGCTGTGCTGTCACCTGGGCGCACCACGCGCTGGTCCACAACAATGACCGCAAGGCGCTGATCCAGGGCCTGTCCATCGGTATCTTGCTGGGTGTCTTCTTCACCTTCCTGCAGGGCTATGAATATGTTCACCTGCTGCACGAAGGCTGGGAATTTGGCGGCGATGAGTTCTACTCGAACTTCTTCATGGCCACGGGTTTCCACGGTTTTCACGTGATCATCGGGACCATCTTCCTGACCGTCTGCCTGATCCGCGCGATGAAAGGCGATTTCACCCCCGAGCAGCACGTCGGTTTTGAGGCCGCTGCCTGGTACTGGCACTTCGTTGACGTGGTCTGGCTGTTCCTCTTCGTGGCGGTTTACGTCTGGGGCACCGCAGGTCTGGCCCACTAAGGGCATCCCGAATTGTAACGGGTACAGGTTTGTGGTTTCGAATCCCGACCTGACCCCGTAAGACATGCAGCGCGCGGAGCCATGCTCCGCGCGCTTTCTCATTCGCAAGGACAGCGTGATGCGACGGTTGATCTTTCTATCCCTTGTTGGCGGTCTGGGCCTTGCGGCGCTGATGGCACTGGGGATCTGGCAGATCCAGCGACTGGCCTGGAAAGAAGACCTGCTGCGCACCATCGACGCCCGGATCGCGGCGGCCCCGGTTGCCCTGCCAGAGACCCCGACGCAGGCGCAGGATCGCTACCGCGCGGTGTCGGTCACTGGCGAGGTTGAAGCGGCGGAACTGCATGTGTTCTGGGTCACCAAGACGGCTGAGACCGGCTACCGCATCATCGCCCCCTTTCTGACCGAAGATGGCCGGCGGGTGCTGTTGGACCGGGGTTTTGTTCCCGCCGCCGCGAAGGAGCGCGCGCGTGCCACCGGCGCCGCCGCGATCACCGGCAACCTCCTGTGGCCGGATGAGGGCGACTGGACCACTCCGGCTCCCGAGGTCGATACCAATATCCTCTATGCGCGCGATGTGGCTTATATGGCCGAACGGCTGGGCACCGAACCGGTGCTGATCGTCGCCCGCAGTGCCTCTGCCGACGCGGATGTAACACCGCAGCCGGTGACCACAGCAGGCATCCAGAACAATCACTTGCAATACGCGATCACCTGGTTTTCGCTGGCCTTGATCTGGGCCGCCATGACCACCTATTTCCTGTGGCGCTCGCGCCCAAAATCCGAAGGCTGAAGCGATGAAATATATCTCGACCCGGGGCCAGGCGCCCGAGCTGACCTTTGAAGATGCCATGCTGACTGGGCTTGCCCGTGACGGCGGGCTTTATGTTCCGGCCGAAATCCCGACCATGTCCAAGGCGGAGATCGCGGCCCTCGCCGGTCTCTCCTATGAGGAGGTCGCGTTTCGTGTGATGCGCCCGTTCCTTGGCGACTGCTTCACCGATGAGGAATTTCGCGGCCTCATCGCCCGGGCCTATGACGGCTTTGGCCATGCCGCGCGCGCGCCGCTGGTGCAGTTGGCGCCGAACCATTTCCTGCTGGAGCTGTTCCACGGCCCGACGCTGGCGTTCAAGGATTTTGCCATGCAGCTGATCGGTCAGCTGTTTGAAACCGCGCTGAAGCGGCGCGGCGAAAGCGTGACCATCGTGGGGGCCACCTCCGGCGATACTGGCTCTGCGGCGATTCAGGCCTTTGGTGGTTTGGATGCGGTCAATGTCTTCATCCTCTACCCCCATGGCCGGGTGTCGGAGGTGCAGCGCCGTCAGATGACCACGCCCGCCGATGCCAATGTGCATGCGCTGGCCGTGGATGGCGATTTTGACGACTGCCAGGCCGCGCTGAAGGATATGTTCAACGACTTTGAGTTCCGAGATGAGGTCCGCCTGGCCGGTGTGAACTCCATCAACTTTGCCCGGGTGCTGGCGCAGGTGGTCTATTACTTCACCTCTGCCGTGTCGCTGGGCGCGCCAGAGCGCAAGGTGAGCTTTACCGTGCCGACTGGCAACTTCGGTGACATTTTCGCCGGCTTCATCGCCAAGCAGATGGGGCTGCCGATTGACCAGCTGGTGGTGGCGACCAATCAGAACGACATTCTGCACCGCTGTCTGAGCGGGCAGGGCTATCATAAGGGCGAGACCATCCCGTCAATCTCGCCGTCGATGGATATTCAGGTGTCGTCGAACTTTGAACGCGCGCTGTTCTATGCCTACGGGCAGGACGGCGCCGCCGTGGCCCAGCTGATGGACGAGCTGAAGTCGGGTGGTTTCGAAGTCAGCCAGGGCGCCATGCAGGCCTTGCAGGAGCATTATGTCTCCGGGCGCTGCTCGGAAGCGGAAACCTCCGCCACCATCACATCGGAACGCGCGGCCTCCGGCGAGCTGCTGTGTCCGCATAGCGCCATCGGCGTGAAGGTTGCCAATGAACAGCGCAACCCTGCGGTCCCGATGGTGACGCTGGCCACTGCGCATCCGGCGAAATTCCCGGCGGCTGTAGAAGAGGCCAGCGGCATTCATCCGCCTCTTCCCCCGCGCATGGCAGATCTGTATGACAGATCGGAACGGGTGACACGGATCGCCAATGATCTGACCACTCTTGAGACACATATCAGAAAGCACATCGCGCATTGACAGTTCAACAACACCAACTCGCCAACGGGTTCAGAATCGTCACCGAAACCATGCCGGGGCTGCAATCTGCTGCCATCGGCGTCTGGGTGACCGCAGGCGGGCGGAACGAGCGGATTGAGCAGAACGGGATTGCTCATTTTCTTGAGCATATGGCGTTCAAAGGCACCAAGCGGCGCAGCGCGCTGGAAATTGCTGAGGCGATTGAGGATGTGGGCGGCTATATCAACGCCTACACCAGCCGCGAGGTGACGGCCTATTATGCCCGTGTCTTGCAGGAAGATGTGCCGTTGGCCTTGGATGTCGTGGCCGATATCGTGCTGAACCCGGTGTTCGACCCGCGCGAGATTGAGATTGAGCGCGGCGTGATCCTGCAGGAAATTGGTCAGGCGTTGGACACGCCCGATGATGTGATTTTCGACTGGCTTCAGGAAGAAAGCTATCATGACCAACCCATCGGGCGGACCATCCTTGGTCCGGCTGAGCGGGTGCGTGCCTTTGACCGTGAGGATCTGGAGCGGTTTGTCGGTGAACACTACGGACCGGGTCAGATGATCCTCGCCGCCTCTGGTGCGGTGGACCATGACACAATCGTGAAACTGGCCGAAGAGCTGTTCGGCAGCATGGCCGCCAAGACGCTGGTTATGCCTGCGGCGGCAACCTTCACCGGCGGTGAGGCGCGGCAGGAGAAGGCGCTGGAGCAGGCCCATATCGCGCTGGCCTTTGAGGGGCCGGGGTATCGCGACGATGCGATCTACACCGCGCAGATCTACTCCAGCGCCCTGGGCGGCGGCATGTCGAGCCGCCTGTTCCAGGAGGTGCGCGAAAAACGCGGGCTGTGCTACACGATTTTTGCCCAGACCGGTGCCTATGCCGACACCGGCACGCTGACGCTTTATGCGGGCACATCCGGGGATCAGCTGGATGAATTGGCTGGCATCACCATCGACGAGATGAAGCGCGCTGCCAGCGACATGAGCGACGCCGAGGTGGATCGTGCGCGGGCGCAGATGAAGGCGGGGATGCTGATGGGGCTGGAAAGCCCGACCAACCGTGCCGAACGGCTGGCCCGTCTGGTGCAGATCTGGGACGAGGTGCCGCCACTGGAGGACACCGTGGCGCGGATTGATGCGGTGACCACCGCCGATGTGCGCGCCATGGCCGAGGATATGGCCCACCGCGCGTCCATGGCGCTGGCGCTCTATGGTCCGGTGGGCGATGCCGCCCCGCTGACCGCCCTGCAGGAGAGGCGCGCCGCCTGATGCTGCTGACCGGACGCAAGGTGCGCATTGAGACCGAACGCCTAACACTCAGGCCGCCGATCCATGCGGATTTTCGCGACTGGGCCGCGCTGCGCCAGCACAGCCAGGGCTATCTCACCCCGTGGGAGCCCAGCTGGGCGACAGATCATCTGAGCCGTAAAAGCTTCACCAACCGGGTTTACTGGGCGCGCCGCGCGGTCAGCTCTGGCTCGGCACTGCCGCTGTTTCTGATCCGACGCAGTGATCAGCTTCTGGTCGGGGCGATCACGCTGGACAATATCCGGCGCGGGCCTGCACAGGCGGGCACGCTGGGGTATTGGACCGGCCAGCCCTTCGCCCGCCACGGCTATATGCGCGAGGCGATCGGGGCGGTGGTGCATCACGCCTTTACCAAGCTGGATCTGAGCCGGATCGAGGCGGCGTGTTTGCCGGAAAACGCCGCCTCCCGCGGGCTGTTGGAGAGTGCCGGCTTCAAATATGAAGGCGTGGCGCAATCTTATCTGCAAATCAACGGGCGCTGGCGGACACATGTCCTATATGCTTCGTTGCGCCATGATCGGCGCGGACGCACGCAGGTCGGACAAGCCTGACGCCCTGATGGGCGCGGTCGACCATAGCACGGCAATAGGAGAGACGCGCATGACCCTGAACCCTGCGGACACCGGTTTTATCGACCATCTGCGCGCTTTGCTGCCCGAGGACACCCTGCGCGCGGCGGACCCCCGGTATCTGGAAGAGCCGCGTGGCCGCTATCACGGGCAGGCGGGTGTTGTGGCCTTGCCGCGCAGGACTGAGGAGGTCGCGACACTTCTGCGGGCCGCCCATGCCGCCCGTGTGCCTGTGGTGCCCTATGGCGGCGGCACCGGGCTTGTCGGCGGGCAGATCATGGGCGCGGAGGGGCCGGCACCGCTGGTGATCTCGCTGGAGCGCATGACCGCCCTGCGCGGGGTTTATCCGCAGGAGAACGTGATCGCGGTTGAGGCGGGCATGGTGCTGGCCGATGTGCAGGCCGCCGCGCAGGCGGCGGGTCGGTTGTTCCCGCTGTCACTGGCGGCAGAGGGTACGGCGCGAATTGGCGGCACGCTTGCGACCAATGCCGGCGGGGTCAATGTTCTGCGTTATGGCAATGCGCGCGATCTCTGCCTGGGGCTGGAGGCGGTGCTGCCCAATGGTGAGATCTGGCAGGGCCTCAGCCGCCTGCGCAAGGACAACACCGGTTATGACCTGCGCAACCTTCTGATCGGGGCCGAGGGCACGCTGGGCATTATTACCGCCGCCTCGCTGAAGCTTTCGCCGATCCCGGCGGAAGAGGGCACCGCGATCCTGACGGTTGCTTCGCCCGCCGCAGCAATTGACTTGCTGGCGCTGGCGCGTGATCAACTGGGCGAGACGATCAGCGCCTTTGAACTGATCCACCGGCAGGGGCTTGAGTTCCTGCGCCAAACGCTGCCGGATCTGCGCCTGCCGTTTGACGATTTGCCAGAATGGTGTGTGCTGATTGATCTTGGTCTGCCCAGCGGGCGCAGCCCGGCGGAGGCGCTGGCGGCAGTGTTCGAGAGCGCATTTGAGGCCGGTCTTTGCGCCGATGGCGTTATTGCCCAGTCAGAGGCGCAGCGGCAGGCGCTGTGGTCGGTGCGCGAGCATATCCCCGAGGGCAATCGCCGCATCGGGTCGGTCTCCAGCCACGACATCTCGGTCCCGATTTCGAGTATTCCCGATTTCATTGCCGAGGGCGGCAAGCGTCTGGCAGCGCTGGGGGATATGCGGATCAATTGCTTTGGTCATCTGGGCGATGGCAACCTGCACTACAACGTCTTTCCTGCGCAGGGGCAGGATCGCAGCGCCTATGAGCATCTGCGCAGCGATGTGAAGCGCTGCGTGCATGATCTGACCCATGAGTACGGCGGCTCGGTCAGTGCTGAACATGGCATCGGACGGCTGAAGGTGGCGGATCTGCAGCGCTATGGTGATCCGGTGAAACTGGCGGCGATGCGGGCGATCAAACAGGCGCTGGATCCGCACGGTATCATGAACCCCGGTGCCGTGGTGCCACCCGCCGACTAAGCACAGGTAGGCCAGGTAAGGTGGCTCAGGCTGGCTGCATCCGGGGGCGGGCGGGTCGGCTGCGCATCAGCAGTAGCACCATGATCGCGATATTGAGCCCGTTCCAAAAGATCCCGTTCACAAAGGCCAGCTGATAGGATCCGCTGACGTCGTAGATCCAGCCCGACATCCAGCCCCCCAGCGCCATGCCAAGGATGGTCATCATCATCACGAACCCCACGCGGGTGCCTGCCTCCTGCGGGGGCATGTACTCCCGCACCACCAACGCATAGCTCGGCACGATACCGCCCTGTGCCAGTCCGAAGATGGCGCTGACCAGATAGAGCGAGACCATACCGTCGTACGGCAGGTACAGAAACAGCGCGATACATTGCAGGATGGACCCCACCAGCAGTGTCCGCACGCCGCCGAACCGATCCGCCACCAGACCGGAAATCACCCGGCTGACCACGCCGCCCAGCAACATCAGCGACAGCATCTCAGCCCCCACCGTCGGGCCATAGCCAAGACCAACGCAATAGGCGACGATATGAACCTGCGGCATCGACATGGCGACGCAGCAGCCGATGCCTGCCAGCCCCAATATCCATTGCAGCTGACGCGGGGAGAGCCCCACCCGTGCGGCATTGCTGGCAGAAGTCGCGGCACTGTCGCCCTGCGCGCTGAGTGCGATGCGGCGTCGCAAGACCACCGACAGCGGGATCACCACCAGCAGCGTGACCCCGGCAAGGGTGGCATAGACGCTGCGCCACCCGCTTTCGGCCAGCATTCCGGCCAGAGCAGTGGGCCAGATCGCACCGGAGAGGTAATTGCCGCTGGCGACCAGTGCCACCGCAATGCCGCGCCGTCGTTGAAACCAATGGGAGATATCGGCAATCAGCGGTCCAAAACCCGCCGCCGTGCCCAGCCCCAGAAACAGATGCGCTGCCGACAGCCAGATCATATCCGGCGCCAGCATCGCCAACCCGTAGCTGACAGCACTGAGCAGCGCCGCCGCGCAAAGGGCCAGCGTAATGCCGAACCGGTCAACCAGTCGGCCAATCACCAGATTGCCCACGGCAAAGCCGATCATCGTCAATGTATAAGGCAGCGAGGCCGCAGCGCGATCGGCGCCGAATTCGACCTCGACCGCGGGCATGACCACGATCACCGCCCACATGCCGACGTTCGCGACCGTGGCAATGGCCAGCGTGACCAGAAGTCTGGCCCAGGAATAGCGACTGTCGAGGATAGCAGAGGTGGACATGTCGGCACGCTATGAGACGCGCCGACATGCTGCAATGATTATCACCCCTTCCAAGAGGGGAGAGGGACAGCAGGGGTGTCAATCACCGCAGATTATGTCGGCGGCGGTATCTCGGGCCGTCGCCGCCGACTGTGGCCGCGCCCCTATCCCGTGGTCCGAAAGGAAAAAGACCGCAGGAGCAGGCGCGCCACTCAGGGATGGGGGCCGCGCGAACCGCTTCGCTGGCCATCCCGCCTGAATTTTAGGGCATGATCACGGTGTCGATGACGTGGATCACGCCGTTTTCAGCCTCGATATCTGCTGTTGTGACCGTTGCCTCATCCACCATCACGCCGCTGTCCAGATCAATGGTGACTTCGCTGCCCTGGACGGTTGCGGCCTTCATGTCATCAACCAGATCACCGGACATCACCTTGCCGGGGACCACGTGATAGGTCAGGATCTCGACCAGCTTGTCCTTGTTTTCCGGCTTCAGCAGCTCCTCTACAGTGCCTGCGGGCAGGGCGGCAAAGGCGGCATCGGTCGGGGCAAAGACGGTGAAAGGCCCGTCGCCCTTCAGCGTGTCAACCAGACCAGCGGCCTGCACCGCAGCAACCAGTGTTGAGAAATCCCCAGCACCCGCGGCAGTGTCGACAATGTCCTTGGCATGGCCACCGGCGAAAGCGGAGGTGGCGAGCGCCATGGTTGCGGCGGCGGTCAGAAGTGTCTTGCGGATCATGAGTACATTCCTCTGTTTTGGTTGCATGCCCAAGCTGGCATTGACGGTGTTACGGGGAGGATTGCGGTTTGGATCTGGCGGGTTTTCGCCGGGCGCAAGTTGACAAAAAAGGCGCGCCGCCTAAGCCACGCGCCCTTATGATTTCCACTCACATTTATGTGATTGAGAAGATAGGTTTGCCTGCAATTTTCAGGTGATCCACCCCTGTTTCCAATGTGGTCAGGGACGGATCATAGCCAGTTTGCTGCGGGCGGGCGCGGTATCAGGCGCCCTCGAATTCGCAGAGCACGGTGACATCCATGCCAAGATCTTCAAGCACCTTGCGCCCGCCGAGTTCCGGCAGATCAATGACAAAGGCGCAGGAGACGATTTCGCCGCCCAGACGCTCAATCAATTTGATGCCTGCCGCCGCCGTGCCGCCGGTGGCGAGTAGGTCGTCCACGACCAGGATCTTCTCGCCGGGCTGGATGGCGTCGTCATGCACTTCCATGATCGCCTCGCCATACTCCAGTTTGTATTCCTGGCTGATGGTGGTGCCGGGCAGTTTGCCCTTCTTGCGGATCGGCACGAAGCCAACGCTCAGCTGATGCGCAATGGCGCCGCCGAGGATGAAGCCGCGCGCCTCTAGCCCCACAACCTTGTCGATCTGCTCGCCCGCATAGGGGTGCAGCATCTGGTCAATGGCCATGCGAAACCCGCGCGGGTCGGCAAAGAGCGTGGTGACATCGCGGAACATGATGCCCTCGTGAGGGAAATCGACGATGGTACGGATGTAGTCTTTGACTGCGGTTTTGCGGGCCATGGGGTGTCCCCTTTTTGGTCGTCTCTATGGATCGCCTTTTGGGCGGTGTCTTTGCCACGGCAGCCCATAGGCAGCGGCGCGGCCAAAGATATTTCGCTGATGGGCGCGGTGCAGACAAGGGCAGGCTCCGCCCGTGTCCGTTGTCTTTTGCGGCTGTGACCTTTCAGAACCAATCAGGGTCAGGGCAGGGACCGGGTTTTAGCCCAGAACGCGGCCTGCAACGGCATCCAGCTTTGCAAGCAGGGCGGGGTCGCGTTTCTCCGGCGCGGTCATGATGGCGTATTCCAGCGCGGTATCGCAGCCATGCGGGCAGGCGGCGCGGGTCTGGCCCAAGAGCGCAGGCAGGCGCTGCACCAGCGCGCGGCCCTTGGCGGAGTTGCCGGTGAGGGTGGCGATAATGTCGGTGATTTCCACCGCACCATGTTCAGGGTGCCAGCTGTCGAAATCCGTTACCATGGCGATGGAGGCATAGCAGAGTTCCGCCTCGCGGGCGAGTTTTGCCTCGGGCATGTTGGTCATACCGATCACGTCACAGCCCCAGCTGCGATACATCATGCTTTCCGCCATGGAGGAGAACTGCGGCCCCTCCATACAGAGATAGGTGCCGCCGCGATGGATCTTGATGCCAGCATCGTTGCCCGCTGCCTCCGCCGCGTCCGAGAGCCGTTCGCACGTTGGATGTGCCACGCTGACATGGGCGACACAGCCGGTGCCAAAGAAGCTCTTCTCGCGCGCGAAGGTCCGGTCGATGAACTGATCAACGATGACGAAATCCCCCGGCGCCATCTCCTCGCGGAAGGAGCCGCAGGCGGAGATAGAGAACACATCCGTCACCCCAAGCCGCTTCAGCGCGTCGATATTGGCGCGATAGGGGACTTCGGTCGGGGAATGCACATGGCCGCGCCCGTGACGGGGCAGAAACGCCATTTTTACGCCGTCCAAGGTCCCGGTCAGGATCTGATCCGAGGGCGCCCCCCAGGGGGTTTCCACCGTGACCCACTCGGCGCTATTGAGACCGTCGATGTCATAGAGGCCCGAGCCGCCGATAACCGCAATCATTGTATCCTGTGTCACGTGATCTGTCCCTTGTGCTGCTCACTTGGTTGTGCCTGAGGCGGGGCTGGTTTGACAAGCGTCCGGGGGGAAATTGATTGATCCCGCCCCTTGGGCGGCACCGCGATGATGTGATTGATACCGCCCATTGGGCGGCATCAAGACCTTCGGCGAGAGTATTTGGGGAAAGATGACGGGCGGGCGATTATTCGCGCCGGATGACCCCCGTCAAAGCCGCCGCGCCAAGAGCGGTGACGATCCAGCCTGCGAGCGTGAACACCCAGCGCGCCCACCAGAGATGCCAGCCCCACCAGCCCCGTTCGGTCGAAGGTGCCCAGGCGTCGGTCTGGCCTAGGTCGATGATGGGGACGACAAGATCTGCCGCATAGGCATAGCGATTGAAGCTTTCCCAGTCGCGGCCAATGGTGGAGGTCAGGCTCCAGTCTTTGGCTGGGTTGGGATGAGGCGGATAGCTATGATCTGCGCTGTATGTCGCCCAGCTCTCTGATTGTAGCGCAACTGCCGAATTGGGGGCAAAGCTGCCTTCCTCCCAGGCGAGGTGGGCGGGTATGGTGGCGAGGCCCCACAGGAGCACCAAGGCGATCAGGCTGCGTTCTGGGCGAAAACCATGGCCCGTCAGGAGCAGGGAGAGGCTGTGCCAGATCCAAAGGGCGGGCGTTGTTGCTTTGGCCCACAGGCGTTGAATGGGGTGTTTGGCGTTTGCAATGCGCTCTTCGCAGGCGTGGTGTCGCAGCTTTTTTCCGAGTGCGACGCGGACCTTGGTTGCATCCGCCTCATGCCCCATATCGTGCAGAACCTTGGCGAGCTGTTTGTAGGGTTGGGGGAAGAATTCACCGTTCCAGCGGTCCCCTTGCGCGAGCCAGTTGAGCCGGGTACGGGCATCGGTGGGGCCGAAGATGCGGTGATAGGTGAAGCCGTCTAGGATGAGGTTTTCACCGTTTTGCGCATCGTCTGGCCAGCAGTCGGGATCATCAACAAGGTCGCCGCATCTTGCTGCGTTGAGATCTACGACGCCTTGGACAGCGATCTGGTCACGAAAGAAAAAGTCTTTTGCAATATTGGCGTTTTGGAGGTTCAGCGCCCTTCCGTCCTTGTTCTGGAACTCGGCGCCGATGCAGGACAGCTGGCCACCGGTATTGAGGCCATTCAGATCCGCTTCGCCGAAGATTTTTGCAGAGGAGAGAAACAGGCTCTGGCCAATATCCGCGTTTTGGAGGTTTAGTGCTTTTCCGCCCTCGTTCTGGAACTCTGTGCCGATGCAGGACAGCTGGCCGCTGGTTTTGAGGCTTTTCAGATCCGCTGCGCCGAAGATTTTCGCAGACGAGAGAAACAGGCTCTGGCCAATATCAGCGTTTTGGAGGTTTAGTGCGATCTCGTCCTTGTTCTGGAACTCGGCACCCTCGAAGTCGAGCTGGCCGCCGGTTTTGAGGCCGTGGGCTGCAAGAAACGGCAGTTTGCAGGAGTCCAGCGAGACGTTTTTCAATGCGGTGCAGCGGGCGGCATAGATGCCATTCTTGAACCGGCAATTGTGCAGCAACATGTTGCCGGTGATTTCGCAGTCCGTCAGGTTTAAATCTCCATTGATAAGCGCGCCTGCCAGTCCAACACCAGATTCCGTAGCCGGGCTGTCTTGACCCCCGCCGAGCAGAAAAAAACGCAGCACATCGGCGCGGATGTGGCGATCAGTGGGCAGCGATGACCAATCTTCCGGTTCAGGCGGGGTTTGACCCTCCGGACCACATTGACAGGGTTTACCGGTCTCCACTGCTGCCTTCAGCCTCCTCTCCGCCTCTGTCGGTCCACCTTCGATGGTCTTTTCAATCTCTTCCCAGCTCTGAAATCGCTGCATGTCAAATCCTTTGGGTGCAATGACGCGACAGTTTCGTGAAAACACCGGCAAATCAAGGCGGGGCGAGTGGCTAAGTGTTACCAACCGCTTAAGTTTAATGTCAGCAGCGCTGCCGCAATGTTTCGCGTGCGAAACAATTGGGCAGGAGGGGTGACCCAATCAGCGGTTGGGCCTCATGGAAAGCGGCGCAAAGGGCCGTGCCCTTGCCCCAATGGCGGAATTCCGCTAGGGGCGGCGCTAACATGACCCTTTCCCGATCACAGGTGACCCCATGACACGCGGCATTATGGCGACACTCGCCAAGCAGATTTCACCGCCCAATCTTTCCATCATGCAGGATGAGGGCTTTACCGTCTCCCGCGTGCGCACGGAGCTGCTGTCCGGCCTGACCGTGGCGCTGGCGCTGGTGCCCGAGGCGGTGGCCTTTGCCTTTGTCGCCGGGGTGCATCCGCTGGTGGGGCTCTATGCGGCCTTTATGGTGGGGTTGATCACGGCTGTGTTCGGCGGCCGACCGGGCATGATCTCCGGCGCGACGGGCGCCTTGGCGGTGGTGATGGTGGCGCTGGTCGCGCAGCACGGGGTTGAATACCTCTTTGCCACCGTGGTGCTGATGGGGATCCTGCAGATCATCGCCGGTGTAATGCATTGGGGCAAGTTCATCCGGCTGGTGCCGCATCCGGTGATGCTGGGCTTTGTGAACGGTCTGGCGATTGTGATCTTCCTGGCGCAGCTGACGCAGTTCAAGGATCCGAGCAACACTGAGGCCTGGCTGGCGGGTCCGCAGCTGATGATGATGCTGGGGCTGGTGGGGCTGACCATGCTGATCATCTGGGGCACGCCCAAGATCACCGCAATCATCCCGGCACCGCTGGCGGGGATTGGCATTGTGGCGGCGCTGGTGATTGCTTTTGGGATCAATGTGCCGACCGTTGGCGACATGGCGTCCATCAAAGGTGGTTTCCCGTCTTTCCACAATCCGTTTGGCACGGGTGAGGGGCTTTATGGCACCGCCCTTGCGCCCTTCACGCTGGAGACGCTGTGGATCATCCTGCCCTATGCGGTCATTCTGGCGGCGATTGGTCTGATCGAAAGCCTGCTGACGCTGAACCTGGTGGGCGAGATCACCGGCAAGCGCGGCGGGGCAAGTCAAGAGTGCATTGCGCAGGGCGCGTCCAATGTGGTCACAGGCTTCTTTGGCGGCATGGGCGGCTGTGCGATGATCGGCCAGTCGATGATCAATGTGAAATCCGGTGGCCGGACGCGGATTGCGGGCATTGCCGCGGCGCTGTTCCTGCTGGCGTTCATCGTTGTGGCCTCACCGCTGATTGAACAGATCCCGCTGGCCGCACTGGTGGGCGTGATGTTCATGGTGGTGATCGGCACCTTTGCCTGGAACAGCTTCAAAGTGATGACCAAAGTGCCCTTGATGGATGCCTTTGTCATCGTGCTGGTGACCGTGGTGACGGTGATGACCGACCTTGCGATTGCGGTGGTTGTCGGTGTGATCGTCTCGGCGCTGGCCTATGCCTGGAACAATGCGCGCCGCATCCACGCCTATACCCGCGAGTCCGAAAGCGACAAGGGCGCCAAGGTTTACGAGATCGAAGGGCCGCTGTTCTTTGGCTCCACCGATGGGTTCATTGAGCTGTTTGACGTGGCGAATGACCCGGATCACGTGATCGTGGATTTTGCCCGCAGCCGTGTGGTGGACCAATCCGCCTTGCAGGCGATCGAGACGCTGGCGGGTAAGTATGAGGCCGAGGGCAAGGCTGTGGTGCTGCGCCACCTGAGCCGCGACTGTCATCAGTTGTTGACCAGGGCGGGCCATCTGATGGTCGATAGCGATGACGACCCGGACTATCAGGTTGCGGTCGATTACTCGGTCAAGACCGGGATCCTAGGCGGCCACTGACGCGCGCCGGATTGGCAAAAACAAAACCCGCGGCCCCAAGGGGGGCGCGGGTTTTGTCGTTTTCGGGGGGTGTTCCGGCTGGGTGGCTGATCCGCGATCGGCCCCGGTTCAATCCGGGGCCAGAGCCTCCAGCATGTCGAGATCCCCGGCCAGCAGGGCCGGTTCTGCGCGGCTGATCAGATCGGCTGGCCAATCCCACCACTTCAAAGCCAGAAGCCGAGCAATCTGCGGCTTGGAAAACCGGTGCCTCACGGTGGCGGCGGGATTTCCGGTGGCGATGGCATAGGGCGGGATGGAGCCGCGCACCACCGCGCCTGCGCCAATGATCGCCCCATCGCCGATTTTTGCACCGGGCAGGATCATCGCGCCATAGCCGATCCAGACGTCATTGCCCACGATAGTGTCGCGGGTATCGGGTTGAAACCCCGCCATCTGGGTCTGGTCAAACACCGGAAAGGGATAGCAGCTGAGGCCATCCTGCGCGTGATTGGCGGAGGCGGTGATGAAGCGCACGCTGTCTGCGATCTGGCAGAACTTGCCAATCACCACCCGTTCGCGGGATCCGGCAAAAAGATAGGGAGCCAAGCGGCTGGCCCAGTCCGATGGCGGCTCAAAGGCGGAGGCATAGCTATAGGCACCGATGGTGAAATTCGGGTGGTCAATCGCCTCGGCCAGCATCACGGTGCCTGCGTGCGCGGTACCGTCGGGCAGAGTGATGGGATTGCGGCGCCTTGGGTCGGGAAGGGGCATTGCAGGGCCTCATTGGTCGGGGCGGGTGAGGGAAAAGAGATCTCGGACAACAGAGTAGTCGCGATAGCCAAGGCGTGCCAGCGGCTGGAACCGGGTGACATCAAAGGTGCCGTCGTTCAGACAGCTGTCATCCAGATGGACGCCGACCACCTCGCCGAAGACCACCTTGTTGGCAGCGCCGGGCAGGGTCACGATCTGCGTCAGTTTGCATTCCAGCGCGGCGGGGGCGGCGGCGACGCGGCCACAGCTGATGGTCTCGCAATCGGCCATCTTAAGCCCTGCATGTTCGAACTCATTGATGTCCTTTGGCAGCGGTGCGGAACTGGCGTTCATCGCATCCCGCAGCGCATAAGACACCACATTGACGCAGAACACGCCGGTCTCCTCGATATTGGCGACGCTGTCCTTGGTGCCGTCGCGATCTGCCTTGGCGGAGGTGGAGGCGAACATCACCTGCGGCGGTTCATAGGCGACCGCGTTGAAAAAGGAATAGGGCGCGAGATTGTTGCCGCCGTCCGCTCCGCGTGACGAGATCCAGCCGATGGGGCGTGGGGTTACAATGGCGTTGAAAGGGTTGTGCGGCAGGCCGTGGCCATCTTCTGGGCGGTAGAACATCTGCGGGTCTCCAATGACTGGGCGAAGGCGGTAGCGCGCTGGTTTTGCTCGCGGATCCGGTCGCCGGGGTTTGCCCAAGGCTTACGCCCGTGTTAGGCCGATGACCAGCCTGCCGGGAGAGATTGCCGCGCGCTGTGGGACAAAGCCCGCAGGTGCGACAGTCACGATCCGTGTCGGCAGGGACGGCGACGGGCGTGGAGGCAGGGCGGCGTGATTGAATTGAAGGCAGAGCAGCCCGAGGACCGGTGGGAGGTCGAGGCGCTTTATGATCTGTGCTTTGCGCCGGGGCGCGAGGCGCTGTCGTCTTATCGCCTGCGCGAAGCCGTGCCGCCGGTCAACGGGTTGAGCCAGGTGGCGCGGGACGAGGGCGGCATTCTGGCCGGGGCGATCCGGTTCTGGCCAGTGCGGATCGGCGATGCGGCATGGCCTGCGCTGCTGCTGGGGCCGGTGGCCGTTCACCCGACCCATCAGGGGGAGGGGCTGGGCGGTGCGTTGATCCGCGACAGCCTTGCCAAGGCGGCAGAGCGTGGCTGGAGCCGGGTCTTGCTGGTCGGGGACGCGCCGTATTATGTCCGCTTCGGCTTCACCCCATTGTGCGGGGTCGACATGCCGCCGCCGACAAACCCGGACCGGGTGCTGGGGCTGGAACTGGTGCCTGAAAGCTGGGCGAATGTGCACGGTCAGGTGCTGCGCTGGAGCGGGCCGCAGACGCCGGGCTGAGGTGTTTGGTGGCGGCGGCGAACGGCTGCTATCTTGAAATACGGGGCGGGAATACAAACATTTTCTGCAACAAGAGGTGCGCTATGAGTGAGATCCTGACCCCTGATACGGCCCTAAATACAGACCTGACCAAGCCGCTGGACGCTGCCGCCGTGGAGGCGGAGCTGACGGCGTTGGCGGAGCGTTATCGCGCGGCCGGTGGGCTTGGGATCCAGATCCTGAACCTTCTGGGCGGCTCTGTTGACGGGCTTTTGGACAAACTGCCCGCCCCGGTGCGGAGCCGGTTGGATGGCGCCACCGAGCAAGCGCTGCAATTGGCGATGCAGGGGGCCAGCGGGTCTCGGCGGGTGCTGCCGGACCAGCCCTCCGGTGTCAATCGCGCGGTGAGTGCTGCGATGGGCGCTGCGGGGGGGATGGGCGGTCTGCCGGGCGCGCTGGTGGAGCTGCCTGCGACAACGGCGTTCCTGTTGCGCAGCATACAGGGGGTGGCCGCCGAAGAAGGTTTTGATCCCGAGGCAGATGGCGTGCGCTTTGACTGTATCCGGGTGTTTGCCTCAGCGGGGCCGCTGGCGGCGGATGACGGCGCTGATCTGGGGTTTCTGTCGCTGCGGCTGGGGCTGACCGGCGGCGCGGTGCAAAAGCTGATTGCCCAGGTGGCGCCCCGGCTCAGTGTGGTGCTGGGCCAGAAGCTGGCGGCACAGACCGTGCCGGTGTTGGGGGCTGTTGCCGGGGCCACGACCAATTTTGTCTACGCGGGCTACTATCAGGAAATGGCGCGGGTGCATTTCGGGTTGCGCCGGCTTGCTGTTGCGGCGGATCAGCCGCATGAGGTTCTGGTTGCGCGGTTGCAGGACCGGCTGTTGGCGCCGCGTTAGATCGTCCATCGCGGCCCGAACCTGCGGCACCGATGTGACGTGAACTGTGGCGCGGGCGCTTCTGCCCTTGCACTTCGGGGGATTGAAGATTTAATCATCCCCTCCTGATAAGAGTGATGGTGATGATACAATACGCTCTGAAATGCGCCGAAGGGCATCGTTTTGACAGCTGGTTCCAGTCGGCTGCCGCTTTTGACAAGTTGGCAGCGGCAGGGATGGTGTCCTGCGCGCATTGCGGCTCCAGTCAGGTTGAAAAGGCGATCATGGCGCCGCGGGTGCGCCCCGGCCGCAAGGCCGTGTCCCCGGTCGGGGAGGCCGAGCCGAGCAATGCGGCTACGCCCGCCAAGACGTCGCCAGCTGCGCCAGCCACCGCGGCGCCGTCACGCCCACCGGCGGCGGTGGCACCTGGAGCAGGCGCGCTGAGCACCCCGTCGGGAGAGTTGGAGGCGGCGGTGGCCGAGCTGCGGCGCAAGGTCGAGACAAATTCAGATTACGTCGGTAAGGATTTTGCCAGTGAGGCGCGCGCCATGCATTTGGGCGACACACCAGAGCGGGCGATCCACGGTGAGGCCAAGCCGGAAGAGGCAAAGGCGCTGATCGAGGAGGGCGTGCCGGTGCTGCCGCTGCCTTTCCTGCCCAATAGAAAAACCAATTGAAGGAAGACCGTTTATGCATGTCGTCGTGACAGGAACCAGCCGGGGCATTGGCCGTGAATTGGTGGCCAAGCTGCGGGAGGAGGGGCACGAGGTGACCGGCACCTCGCGCGATCATTCCTCTGGTGTGCGACTGGATGTGACTGATCCCGGTCAGCAGGCGCGGTTTGCCGCGCAGCTGAAGGGGCGTCCGGTGGATCTTCTGGTCTGCAATGCCGGGGTCTACCTCGATAAATCGATGGCGCTGGAGGATTACTCGGCTGAGGTTTGGGGCAAGACGCTGGCGGCCAATGTCACCGGTGTCTTCCTGACGGTGCAGGCGCTGTTACCGAACCTGCGGTTGGCGGCGGATCCGAAGATCGCGATCATTTCCTCGCAGATGGCGAGCCACGCCCGCGCGCCCGGCGGCAGCTATGCCTATCGCGCCTCAAAGGCGGCGGCGCTGAACATCGGGCGCAATCTGGCCACTGATCTGCTGCCCGAAGGAATTGCCGTCGGGATTTATCATCCCGGCTGGGTGCGCACCGATATGGGCGGCGATGAGGGCGATATCTCGGTGCAGGAATCCGTGGCTGGGCTGATGCATGAATTTGATGTGCTGAGCACGGAAACCACCGGCTGTTTTCACACCTGGGACGGGCGTATCCACGCCTATTGATCCGCGCCGCACACGCCGTTGCGCAGGCCTATCTGGATATATGAAAAAAGGCCGGAGCAGATGTGCTCCGGCCTTTGTTGATTTTTTGGAGTGCCATAGCAGCGGCTGATCACTCCCAGCAGCTGACCAATACGGTCATACCGCTGGCCTGACGGGTGAGGGCGCCAACGGGCAGGGCCGCGGCCCCGGCGCTGGCGTCTGTGACGGTCACCCCGGCGCTGCTCAGCGCGCTGCGCAGACTATCGGCGTTGGCGGCGAAGCTGACGCCGTCGGGCAGCTGCGTGGCGCCTTTGCTCTGGCTCAGCAACATGCCTTGGACGGCGCCATCAGTGGTCAGCACCGGACCGCCTGCATCGCCTGGCTGGCTGGTTAGTTGCAGACGCGCGACACCTGTGTTGCCGCTGAGGTCTTTCACATCCTGCAGGCTGCCCCAGCTGAGGCTGGGAGCGCCCAGAACGCCCTCATAGGAGAAACCGGACACGGCGATATCGGACTGGAGGCGCGCGGAGGCGCTGGCGAGAGCGGCAACGGCCATCGGAGCGAGCGGCTCAACCGGGCGCAACACGGCAATCCCCGCGGCACTGTCGTTGAAGACAACCTCGGCCTGATATTCGTGATCCAGCGTAACCCGGGCGCAGCCCGCAACCACATCAGAGGTGGTCACAACGCTGCCCTTGGCATCGACATAGAAGCCCGAGCGCGACAGGCGCGGTTTGCGCACGTCGAGACCGGAGACCAGATCGACATTCTGCGGTGCATCGGCCCCGGCGGCGGGGTCAAGTACGCCATCAATACGTTCGAAGCTGTTTTGCATCTCGGCCAGGACACGGGCGCGGCGATCATCATCGCCCATCGGCCAGACCAGCGTGAAGCCTTTGATCTCGCCGTTGGCGAGCCGGGCCTCGGTGTAGGAGACGATACCATTGCCACGCCCTTCAAGGGTGAAGCTGTTGCCGCTGCGCTGGCGCGGGCCGTCCAGCGGCACGATCTTCAGCGTCTGCATGATGTCATAAAGACCATAGAGCGTGCGTTTGTCGCCGGGCTGGCTGATCAGGAGGACCTGCGCGCCGAGATCACCGCTGCTCTTGAACAGGGCGAAGGGTGATTCATAACGGTCAAAGGTGACCTCACCAGCGGGGATGTTTAGCGCGATCCCGGCCTTTGTATCCGTAAGCGGGGCCATACCGACGGAGATCAGCGGCGCGTTGTATTCATCCATCAGGGCCTGACGCTGGGCGGTGGTCAGCACACCGGTGGGCGCATAGCCACGCGCCGACTGCCAGTCCGACATGGACCCACGGGTGCCACGACCAAAGGCCCCGTCGATGGTGGAGGTGTAGAACCCGGCCGCCTTCAGCGCGATCTGCAGATCTTTGCGTTCTTCGCGGGTGAGGCGGGATTCGCTGCGGCGGGCCTCGGCGGGGGTTTCATCAGGCAGCAGTGTCTGGGCGGAGGCTGCCGGGTCTGCCGGCGCCTCGGTCACCACTGCGGGGTCGATGGGTTCCAGAACCGGGCTTTCGACGGTGGGCTGCGTTTCGGTGTTTGCGCTGGCGGCTGTCGGGTAGAACTGATTGCCAAGGTTGCGGCCAAAAGCGATGAAACTGTCGCGCGGGATCTGACGTTCGGCGCGGTAGACCTGCAACACCCGATCCGCATCGTTGCGCGCATAAGGGCCAAGCACGATACCGTACCAGCCACCGCCGAGTGCGAAACCGGAGACATCGGGCAGGCGGGCGGCAAACTCCTGCGCCTCGGCCTGGGCTTCGCGCAGCGAGGCGCGGGCGGCGATTTGGATCCAGACGGTGTCCTGTGCGGATTGTTGGGGGCTGGTCTGGGCGGTGGCAACGCCTGAAAAGGCGGATGCCAGCGCCATCAGGGACAGTGCCAGCGTAGCAATCAAAGTCTTCATCAAAAGGCCTCTATCGGGTGATCGGTCGTTGGCGCGCACATAACCACTTTCGCGGCGCGAAGGGAACTCCTCTTCGCAGGGGGAAAACCGGGGCGCTGATGCCAAATTCGGGCTTTGACGTTGGCCTGACGGGCGTTTGCCGATGGTCTGACTGGCCGCTGACGGGAGTAAGCGGGCCAGTGGGGGCGCTTCGGGGCGGTTGCACGGGCCTGTGCCGCGATGCGCCGTTGACCCTAGGCCGGGGCTTGCATAGGAAGAACCCCGGATTTGCTGCCCCCATAGGGAAGAAACATGACCGACACCAAAGGCGCGCCGCGCTCATTCCAAGAGATCATCCTGAGGCTTCAGACCTACTGGGCTTCCAAAGGCTGCGCCATTCTGCAGCCCTACGACATGGAGGTGGGTGCCGGTACCTTTCACCCGGCGACAACGCTGCGCGCGCTTGGCACCAAGGCCTGGGCCGCGGCCTATGTGCAGCCCTCGCGCCGCCCGACGGACGGGCGCTATGGTGAAAACCCCAACCGGTTGCAGCACTATTACCAGTATCAGGTGCTGATCAAACCGTCGCCGCCGAACCTGCAGGAGCTGTATCTCGGCTCGCTGGAAGCGATCGGTGTCGATATGGACATGCACGACATCCGTTTTGTCGAGGACGACTGGGAAAGCCCGACGCTGGGCGCCTGGGGTCTGGGCTGGGAAGTCTGGTGCGACGGTATGGAAGTTTCGCAGTTCACGTATTTCCAGCAGGTTGGCGGCCACGACTGCCATCCTGTATCGGGTGAGCTGACCTATGGTCTGGAACGTCTGGCGATGTATATCCTCGGCGTTGATCACGTGATGGACATGCCGTTCAACGACCCGGATGCGATGATCCCGCTGTCCTATGGCGATGTGTTCAAGCAGACCGAGGAAGAATATGCGCGCTGGAACTTTGACGTGGCCAACACCGAAGTCCTGCTGCGCCATTTTGAGGAGGCCGAAGCCGAATGCGCCGCCATACTGGCGCAGGAGCATATCGACCCCAAGACCGGCAAACGCATCGTCATGGCGCATCCCGCGTATGACCAATGCATCAAGGCCAGCCATGTCTTCAACCTGCTGGATGCGCGCGGGGTGATTTCGGTGACCGAACGTCAGGCCTATATCGGTCGGGTGCGGGCGCTGGCCAAACAATGCGCCGACGCCTTTGTGCAGACCGAAGCCGGCGGCCACGCGGCGTAAGCCGCGCCGCGCTTTCACGAGGAGTCCACGGATATGGGCAAGTTCCTTTCGCTGATCCTGATCCTCTCTGGTCTCGTGGCCGGGGCGGCGATGTATTACCTTCAGGTCTATGGGTTCTACGAGGACGTCGCGCTGCAGCCGGGCCGCGATGTGATGTTGATGCCGCTTGGCGATGGAGAGCCGTTGCCGATCCGTTACAGCGGGTTTGAGGCGATTGACGCCGAAAGCTCTCCCATTCGTTACCGCGCCTGTTTTGCCACCGATCTGAAGCCCGAAGAGCTGGCGCAGCTGTTTGTGCTGTCGGATCAAAAAGAGCCGCGCAATGCGCCGGGTTGGTTTGACTGCTTCGATGCCGAAGCCATTGGTGCAGCTCTGGCAGAGGGGCGCGCCGAGAGCTTCCTGTCGGTCAAGAACATCTCCTACGGCGTGGACCGGATCGTGGCGGTGACCGACGCCGGGCGCGGCTATGTCTGGCACGAGCTGAATGACTGCGGCCAGAAAGCCTATGACGGCACCGTTGTGGGTGAGGAATGCCCGCCCCGGCCCGAGGCTGGCGAGGGGAACTGATGACCACCTGCGCCCTGTCTGCCCTTTCTCTTCTTATTGCTGCGCCCGGATGCGCGGCCATCCGTAAGGACATCTGATGCCTGATCTTCTGATTGAACTGTTTTCCGAGGAAATCCCGGCCCGTATGCAGGCGCGTGCGGCGGAGGATCTGAAAAAGCGTATGACCGATGGTCTGGTTGAGGCGGGTCTGACCTATGCCGGCGCTCATGCGCTGTCGACGCCGCGTCGTCTGACGCTGGCCATGGAAGGTCTGCTGGAGCATTCCCCAACCGTGCGCGAAGAGCGCAAAGGGCCGAAAGTGGGCGCACCGGACAAAGCCATCGAAGGTTTCCTGCGCGGGGCGGGTCTGACCCGTGACCAGCTGGAGGAGCGCGACACCCCCAAGGGTGCGGTCTATTTCGCGCTGATCGAAAAGCCGGGCCGCCCGGCGGCAGAGATCATTGCCGAGGTGCTGGAAGACACCATCCGCAATTTCCCCTGGTCCAAATCGATGCGCTGGGGCACCGGAACTTTACGCTGGGTGCGCCCGCTGCAGTCGATCCTCTGCATTCTGTCGAAGGAAGACGGCGCTGAGGTGGTGCCGCTGGATATCGACGGCATTGCATCGGGAAACACCACCTACGGCCACCGTTTCATGGCGCCCGATCAGATCACCGTCACCGGGTTTGATGACTATGCTGCCAAGCTGAAGCGCGCCCATGTGGTGCTGGATCCGGCGGAGCGGGAAGCGGCGATCTGGCAGGAGGCCACCAATCAGGCCTTTGCCAGCGGTCTGGAGGTGGTCGAGGACAAGGGGCTACTGGCGGAGGTCGCTGGTCTGGTGGAATGGCCGGTGGTGCTGATGGGCGCCATTGACGATGAATTTCTGGCCCTGCCGCCGGAGGTCCTGCAGACCTCGATGAAAGAGCACCAGAAGTTCTTCTCCGTGCGCAATCCCAAGACCGGGCGGATCGAGAAATTCATCACCGTTGCCAACCGCGAGACCGCAGACAATGGCGCAACCATTCTGGCGGGCAATCAAAAGGTGCTGTCGGCGCGTCTGGCCGATGCGAAGTTCTTCTGGGAGAACGATCTGCGCACGGTGACCGAACACGGGTTTGAGCCTTGGGTTGCGAAGCTGGGCAATGTCACCTTCCACAACAAACTGGGCACACAGGCGGCGCGGATTGACCGCATCGCTGCACTGGCGCGGGAGATCGCGCCGGTGGTTGGCGCGGATGCCGATCTGGCAGAGCAGGCGGCGCGGGTGGCGAAGGCGGATCTCAGCTCGGAAATGGTCTATGAATTCCCGGAGCTGCAGGGCCTGATGGGCCGCTATTACGCAGAGGCGGCTGGCCTGCCGCAAGAGGTGGCCAATGCCTGTGAGGCGCATTATTCGCCGCTTGGCCCGTCTGATGATGTGCCGACAGAGCCGGTGTCTGTTGCGGTTGCATTGGCGGACAAGCTGGACACGCTGACTGGGTTCTGGGCGATTGATGAAAAGCCGACCGGGTCAAAAGACCCGTTCGCCCTGCGCCGCGCCGCGCTGGGGGTGATCCGGCTGGTGCTGGAGAATGATGTGCGGATGGGGCTTTACGGTCCAGCTCTGCAGTCATTTGCACGCCGTGACGGTTCTCAGACAGGAAGCGCCCGGACAAATGCCCTTGAGGAGCTTGCTAATGCCGCGCTAAAAGTAGGGAGCAAAGACGCAATTGATGCCGCGAAGAAATCCGCACAACCTCTTGATCCAGAGGCTGTCGACAAGTTGGCAGACACGTCGTTTAAAAGAGCATTTTCTATTGTTTCCGACCTCCTTTCCTTCTTCCACGACCGCCTGAAGGTCTTCCTGCGCGATCAGGGTATCCGCCATGATGTGATCGACGCCTGTATCGCGATGGAGGGCAATGACGATCTGACGCTGCTGGTGAAACGGGCGCGGGCGCTGGAGGATTTCATGGCCTCCGAGGATGGCCCCAACCTGTTGCAGGGCTTCAAGCGGGCCAACAATATTCTGGCGCAGGCCGAGGAGAAGGATGGCGTCGAATATTCCTATGGTGCGGATAAGAAATTCGCCGAGGACGACAGCGAGATTGCCCTGTTTGATGCGCTGGCGACCAGCGAGGGGGCGATCTCTTCGGCCATCGAAGCCGAAGATTTCGCGGCTGCCATGGGCAGCATGGCGGCGCTGCGCGCACCGGTGGATGCGTTTTTTGAGGCGGTGCAAGTGAATTCGGACAATGAGGTGGTGCGCCGCAATCGTCTGAACCTCCTCAGCCAGATCCGCAAAGTCTGCGGGCAGGTTGCCGACCTCAGCCGCATCGAAGGTTAAAGGCGCCGCAACAGGCCGCGCGGCTGCACCCGTCGCATGAATGACAGTCTTAAAACCCGGCGCGACCTGAGGGGCGCGCCGGGTTTTCTGCTTTTTCGTGGGGTTGCTGCGTGGCGGCCGTGCTTTTCCTTGCGGGAACGGGGGACGCGGCTATGCTGCATGGCAAAGGAAAGGCGCCGCAGTGCAGAAAGATGATCAGGACATGGCCCAGACGCCACAGAATGAGGCACCGGATTCGGTGTTGATCACCCCGGTGGCGCCTATTGCCAATTCCACCCATGGCGGGCGGGCGAAATGCCTGCAGCGCCTGGTGCGGCTGGATCTTCCGGTGCCGCGGACCGTGGCGTTGTCGTTTCAGGCGGTGCATGGCATTGCCCAGGGCGATATGCCCGATATGGCGGCGATTGTTGAGGCGTTTCCAGCGGATGCGCTGCTTTGTGTGCGGCCCTCGTCACAGGACCCGGATTGGGGCGGACCCGGCGCGATCCTGAACATTGGCATGAATGACGCGCGCTATGTCGATCTCTGTGACAGTCTGGGGCGTGACGGCGCGGCGGCGCTCTATCTGCGGTTTGTGCAGTCTTATGCGGTGCATGTGGCGCGGCTGGATCCGGATGTGTTTGACGATGTCGAGGACGGCGGGCCGGATGCGTTGAGCGAGGTGCTGCATGCCTATGAGGCGGAGACCGATGAGCCGTTTCCGCAGGACCCGGCGGAGCAACTGGCGGCGGTGCTGCGCTCCATGGCGCGGGCCTGGGAGGGCACCTCGGCGCGGTTGTTGCGACAGGCCAAGGGCGCGCCTGCGGATGCGGGGCTGGGGCTGGTGGTGCAGGAAATGGTGCCGGGGTTTGGTCAGGGCGAATGCGGCTCGGGCGTGTTGCAGCTGGTCAATACCAAGACCGGCCAGCCGCAGATCACCGGGCGCTACCTGAGCCAGAGCCAAGGGCGCGATGCGCTGGGGGCTGGGGCCGAGGCGCTGTTTCTGGAGCGGGATCCGCGCGGGCCCTCGCTGGAGGACTCTGCGCCGGAAGCCTTTGCTGATCTTAAATCCCATGCGCGGCTGATGCGGCAGCGCCTGCGTGAGGAAATGCAGGTGGAATTTGTGGTCGTCAGCGGCGCGGTGCATATCCTTGACGGGGTGCGCGTCACCCGGTCGGCGCAGGCGGCGGTGCGGATCGCGGTGGCGCTGGCGGAGGATGGTATCATCCCGCGTGCGGAAGCGATCATGCGGGTGGATGCCCATATTTTGACCGAGCTGCTGCACCGGCAGGTGGCTCCGGATGCGACTCGTGACGTGATTGGCCATGGCATTGCCGCTAGCCCCGGTGCGGCCACCGGGCGGCTGGTGTTTACGGCGGCGGAGGCGCAGGCCAGTGCGGCGCGGGGCGAGCCGTGCATTCTGGTGCGGCGCGAAACCTCCCCCGAGGATGTGCGCGGCATGCATGCCGCGATTGGGGTGCTGACGGAACGGGGCGGCATCACCAGCCATGCGGCGGTGATTGGCCGGGGGCTGGGGCTGCCCTGTATCGTGGGTGCCTCCAACCTCAAATTTCACAGCAAACGCAAACAGTTGGTTGCGACGGACGGGCGTGTATTGACGCGTGGCGATACCATCACGATTGATGGCAGCAGCGGCGAGGTTCTGGCCGGGCAGCCAGAGATGCTGGAGGCGGCGGAAGATGGGGCGTTCCAGACATTGCTGACCTGGGCAGATGAGGTGCGCGACATTGGCATCCGCGCCAATGCGGATACGCCGGAAGATGCCGAAACCGCGCGCAAGTTCAATGCGCAGGGGATCGGCCTGTGCCGCACTGAGCATATGTTCTTTGATCCCGGTCGGTTGACGGTGATGCGCGAGATGATCTTTGCCGAGACCTCGGAGGGCCGCGCGGCGGTGCTGGCGCGGCTGTTGCCGATGCAGCGGGAGGATTTCTTTGCGCTGTTTCGCATCATGGAAGGGTTGCCGGTCTGTATCCGGCTGTTTGATCCGCCCTTGCATGAATTCCTGCCGACCTCCAAATCCGGGCAGCGTGAACTGTCTGAGGCGCTGGGCATCCCGGTGAGCGATGTGACCCGGCGGGTTGAAGAGATGGAAGAATACAACCCCATGTTGGGCCTGCGCGGCGTACGGCTGGGGGTGACGGTGCCGGAGATTTACGACATGCAGGCGCGCGCCATCTTTGAGGCAACGCTTGATGCCTCCAAGGAAGGTGATCCGGTGGTGCCGGAGATCATGATCCCGCTGGTTTCTGCCAAGCGCGAGGTTGAGCTGGTGAAGGCGCGCATTGATGCGGTGGCGTTGGCAGTGAAGGCCGAACGGGGTGAGGATTTTACCTATCGTCTTGGCGTGATGGTGGAGACCCCACGGGCGGCGCTGCGGGCCGGTGAAATTTCACCGCATACCGCGTTTTTGAGCTTCGGAACCAACGATCTGACACAGATGACCTACGGCATGTCGCGCGATGACGCCGGGCGGTTCATGTCGGCCTATGTCAATCAGGGGGTCTTCCCTGAGGATCCGTTTCACGTGCTGGACACCGATGGTGTGGGCGAGCTGCTGAAACTGGGGGTGCAGCGGGGGCGGGCGGAAAACCCGGATATCACGCTGTCGATCTGTGGGGAGCATGGCGGCAACCCCGAATCGATTGCGTTTTGCCGCGAAGCAGGGTTCGATTACGTCTCCTGTTCCCCGTTCCGGGTGCCTGTGGCGCGGCTTGCTGCAGCGCAATTGGCGATTTCCAGCCAAACCGGAAAATCTCCACGCGAATCCTTAAAATCCTAAGGAAAACAAGGGGCTTTCTCAGCCGCAGGATATGCGGGCGGATTGACGCCTACCCAGCGGTCAGCGGGGTGCGCTGTCCCGTCGCTGGACGTTTGCAGGGATTTCCACTAGGAGGTGCGATCGCGTGACGTTGGGATGGCCGTGCGCGACCTTTCTAGTGGGGATACCCTGATGAAGATTCTGACAGTAGCTGCCGTGTTTGCTGCCGCCTTGGCAGCAGCCAAAGATGTATATGCGGATTCCGGTTTGGACGCGCTGTTCAAACGTGAGCAATCCACCCTGAACGCCGTGCCAACAGGGCGTTTGAACAATTTTTTCAACTTCAACCGCTCTGGCAAAAAGGCCAAGCCGACCGAAGTTAAATTCACCAAGGCCTGGTTGGACACCATTCCTGCCGCCAAAGGGGGCGATAATTTCGCCTGTCTTGCTGAGGCGCTCTATTTTGAGGCGCGGGGCGAGACTGTGAAAGGGCAGTTTGCCGTTGCCGAAGTGATCATGAACCGAGTCAAATCCTCGCAGTTTCCCAATAGTCTCTGCGCGGTGATCAATCAGGGCACAGGTCGCAAATACCAGTGCCAGTTTACCTACACCTGTGATGGCCACAAGGAAGTGATCCGCGAAAAGACGGCGTTTGAGCGGGTCTCAAAAGTGGCGCGTCTGGTAATGGACGGGGCAACCACCGGGATCACCGATGGCGCCACCTATTATCACACCACGGCTGTGCGCCCGCGCTGGAGCAAAAGCTTCACCAAGACCGCGCGGATCGGCGTTCATCTGTTCTACCGGGATGACCGGTTCCGGACCGCGCTGAACAACTAAGGCGTGTTTTGCGGCTTGACTGCCGAGGTGGAAACCTCGGCAGCGCCGCTTTCGGCCACTGGTATGGCGCATGAAGGCCTGTTATGCGGGCGCCGCATGTTTATGCTGGAACCTCACCGCCAGATAGCCAGTTCAGGGGCCCGTTCGTCATGTCGTCAGAAATTCGTCTCGCATTTGCGCACCCTTCGGAACGGTCGGAGGCCACGGCTTCGCGTGGACCGTTGGACCGGATTTCGCTTCGAGATCATACGGTAGAGGTCGAGATCGGCGCCTTTCAGGCGGAGCGCGGCACGACCCAGCGGATCTGCTTCAACGTGGTTGTCGAAATTGCGCCGCTGCCTGCGGATCTGGACGATGATGTCGACCGCATCCTGTCCTATGATCGTGTGACTGAGGCGATCGCGCATGAATTGTCGGAAGAGCGGTTGAACCTGCTGGAGACCCTGGCGGAGCGGGTTGCGGAGCGGATCCTTCTGGAACCGCAGGCGGTGCGCGCCTTTGTGCGGATCGAAAAGCTGGATCGCGGCCCCGGCGCGCTGGGCGTCGAGATTGTGCGCGCGCGCGATCAGGTTGCCAGCGAGGTGGACAGCGAAGAGCGCCCGCACCCACGGCTGATGTATCTGTCCAACAGCGCCATCGACAGCGACGGGTTGAGTGGTTGGATTGACCAGATGCAGTGCCGCCAGCGTCCGCTGATCCTCTGTGTCGGCGCGCATGAGCTGGCAACACCGCAAACGGGTCACAAATGGACCCAGCGGCGGATTGATCTGCTGGCCATTGAACAGAACGCCTGGCGTCTGGCCGCAAAGGATGACCGCTGCGTTGTGGTTTCCACGCGGACAGAGCTGGACTGGGCCATGAAAAACGGGCAGATTTGCGTCTGGGCACCGTCAAAAATCGTTTTGGATGCGGTAGATGGCCCTTCGGCTGCGCCTTCGGAAGCGGTGGCGTTGGCTGCGTGGTTCGCCGCCACATTCGAGGCTGGCGAAATGATCGTGATTGGCGCTGCACTGCCTGACAATCCGGGGGTGCCACTGCGCGCTGTGGATGTGGAGCAGACCCAACTGTGAGTTATTACCGACCGCTGGTTCAGCACGGGGAAAACCGCCCCGAGGGAGCATTGTCGCTGATCAGTGGCGCTCTTTGGTTTACCCAAGTCGAAGTGCTGGACCGCGGCGCACCGCCACGGCTGATGCCTGCGGGTCTGCTGCCCGAGGATGTGCGGCATCGGCTGACGGCACGGCGGGCGACGATTGCCGGGCTGGATATGACCCAGCCACAGATCATGGGCATTCTGAATGTAACGCCAGACAGTTTTTCCGACGGCGGCCAGCATGATGAGGTCGGCACGGCCTGCGCGGCTGCGCTTCAGATGGTGGCGAATGGGGCCAGTATTATCGATGTTGGCGGCGAATCCACCCGCCCCGGCGCCGAGCTGGTGCCTGAGGAGGAGGAAATCCGCCGCACCGCGCCGGTGATTGCCGCGATCCGTGCCGGGTCGCAGGTTCCGATTTCCATCGATACCCGCAAGGCCGTGGTGCTGGCAGAGGCGCTGGAGGCTGGCGCGAGCCTCACCAATGATGTGTCCGGCTTTACCTTTGATCCGGCGCTGGCGCCATTGACGGCGCAGGCCGGGGTGCCCGCCTGTATCATGCATGCGCAGGGCGATCCCGCGACGATGCAGGACAGTCCCGCCTATGATAACGTGTTGCTCGACGTTTACGATTTCCTCAAGGCGCAGATTGACCGGCTGGAGGATATCGGCGTTGTACGTGAGCAGATCGTGATCGATCCCGGCATCGGCTTTGGCAAAACGCTGGAGCACAATCTGACCCTGTTGCGGAACCTTAGTCTGTTTCACAGCCTTGGCTGCCCGATCCTGCTGGGCGTCTCTCGCAAGGGGTTCATCGGTAAACTGGGTCATGAGCCGGATGCCGCCGCCCGTGCGCCTGGCTCCATCGCGGTAGGGCTTGCAGCCCTGGCCCAAGGCGTGCAATTCCTGCGGGTGCATGATGTTGCTGAGACGGCGCAGGCGGTTCGCCTGTGGCAGGCCGTCCGATAAGACCCCGACCGAAAGGGCTGATATGCGCAAATTCTTTGGCACTGATGGCGTGCGCGGCACTGCCAATATCCACCCGATGACTGCAGATATGGCGCTGCGCATCGGCGCTGCCGTGGGCCGGTATTTCCGGCGCGATGCCTCCGGTGTGCACCGGGTCGTGATTGGCAAGGATACCCGCCTGTCCGGTTATATGTTCGAAAGCGCGTTGACGGCAGGGCTGACCTCGACCGGGATGAATGTGCTGTTGCTTGGCCCGGTGCCGACCCCGGCCGTTGGCCTGATGACACGGTCGATGCGGGCTGATCTGGGCGTGATGATTTCTGCCAGCCACAATCCGGCGGCGGACAATGGCATCAAGTTTTTCGGCCCCGATGGGTTCAAACTGTCCGACACCGTCGAGATGGAGCTGGAAGCCCTGATTGAAGCGGGTGTTGAGCCTGCGCAGGCACAGAACATCGGGCGCGCCAAACGGATTGATGATGCGCGGTTTCGGTATGGTGAGAGGGTCAAGAGCTCCCTGCCGCGTGATATCCGTCTTGATGGGCTGAAGGTCGTGATTGATTGCGCCAATGGGGCGGCGCACCGGGCCGCGCCAGAGATCCTGTGGGAGCTAGGCGCGGAGGTGATCCCGGTGGGGGTTTCACCGGATGGCACCAATATCAACCGCGATTGCGGATCGACCCATCCGGGCACGGCGGCGGAGACCGTAGTGGCCCATGGTGCCCATGTTGGCATCTGTCTGGATGGTGATGCGGACCGGGTGATCCTGATCGATGAGACCGGCAAGGTGGCCGACGGCGATCAGTTGATGGCGCTGTTGGCAACACGCTGGGCTGAGGACGGTGTGCTGGCGGGGAATGCGCTGGTGTCGACCGTCATGTCGAACCTTGGGCTGGAGCGACATCTTGCGGCGCGGGGCATCGACCTTCAGCGCACGGCAGTCGGCGACCGCTATGTGGTGGAGCGGATGCGTGAGGGCGGGTTCAACCTTGGCGGTGAGCAATCCGGCCATATCGTGATGACGGATTATGCCACCACCGGTGACGGGTTGATGGCCGGGCTGCATTTCCTGGCGGAGATGGTGCGCGCTGATAAACCGGCCTCTCAGCTTGCGCAGCAATTTACACCGGTGCCGCAGCTGTTGAAAAACGTCCGCTTTGCTGCCGGCCAGACGCCACTGGAGAGCGATCAGGTCCAGGCGGCGATCAAGGTTGCAGAGGAAACACTGGCCGGACAGGGGCGTCTGTTGATCCGTAAATCAGGCACTGAACCGCTGGTTAGGGTCATGGCTGAGTGCGAAGATGCCGAGACGCTGACGGCAACGGTGGATAGTGTGGTTGCTGCGGTTGAGGCAGCGGTCGCGACCTAAAGCGGTCTCTGGATTGCGATATGAAACACAGGAATGGCCCGCCAGCTGACATGTCAGCTGGCGGGCGTTTTCTATTTCGTGGACTATTTTCCTGTGCGCCCGAATAGCCGTGTCAGGGCGCCAAACTGGCTGATGCACAGGCCGCTGAGGATCAGCAGCAGCGCGATCAGCATCGCGGGCGGCAACTCTTCGCCCAGAAAGACTGCGCCCAGCACCACGGCCCAGACGGGCACCTGATAATTCGTCAGTGTCATGAAGGTGGGTCCCGCCTCGCGGACCACGATCACGCGCAAGAGGTTTGCGGCGGCGGTTGGGATCAGGCCGAGGACTGCTGCGATAAACAGCGTGCGGGTGTCAGGGATCACCGGCGGCCCCTCAGCCAGCCAGGCGACGGGGATAATGAGCGCGGACCCGATGAGCAGCAGGATGGCCGCCAGCCCCAATGGATCCACCGGCGGCAGCCGACGTGTCAGGATGGAGCTGACCGAGTAGCAGGCGGCCGCCGTAAGACAGGCGGCGCGACCATAGCCTTCAAGTGCTGCGCCGCTGCTTTCAAACGCAGTACTGCCCAGCAGGACCGCCACCCCGGCAAAGCCGATGGCAAACCCGATCACGCGGCGCAGGGTCATTTGCTCACCCGGGATGAAGACATGCGCCAGCGGCAGCACCATCAGCGGAATGGCGGCCATGCTGACGCCAGTGAAGCCAGAGGAGACATGCTGTTGCCCCCATGAGATGAGCATGAAGGGCAAGGCGGTGCTGAGGATGCCGATGAGGGTCAGCGAGGGCCAGTTTGCTTCGGATTTGAACAGTTTGAAGCCGCGCACACCCCAGATCGCGGTCAGCAACAGGGCGGCAAAACAGATACGGCTGGCGGCCAGCCAAAATGGGGTTGTGCCTTCCAGCGCAAGCTTGATCAGCAGGAATGTCCCGCCCCAGACAAAGCCGAGGACGGCGATCATCAGCCAATAGCGCGGTGCGATGTTGGGCATGGGGTCCTCCGCCGGTTCACCGCGCGACAAGACCCCGCCGGGCAGGTGGGGTCAATGGCAATTGCTTTGTTATCTATCGAAGTGGTTTCACGGGCAGGCCGCGCGCACGGCGGTTGCGGCTGAGAAGAAGACCTCCGAGGATCAGCGCCAAGGCGGCAAAGAGTTGCGGCGGTAGGGTTTCACCCAAGAGGGCCGCGCCGAAGATCACCGACCAGACCGGCACCTGGTAGTTCACAGTTGAGAGGAAGGCCGGACCTGCGCTGCGGGCGACCTGAACCAGCAGCACCTGAGCAAGGGCGGTGGGCAGCAGGCCGAGGTAGATCACGGCGGCGAGCGGCTGCATGGCGGGCAGCTCTGGCACACCTTCGGCCCAGAGCGCGGCGGGGGTCATCATTGCAGCACCGCACAGGAGAGCCGCAGCGGAGAGGGACAGCATGTTCACCTGCGGACAGAGCCGGGTGATGATCGAGCCGATGGCGTAGCACAGCGACGCGCCGAGGCAGGCCAGCCGGGCAAGGGATTCAAAATCTGTGCCAGCAGAGCGAAAGGCATCAAGGCCAATCAGCACCACCACGCCGGCAAAGCCGATCAGGAAGCTGATGGTACGACGCAGGGTCATATATTCGCCGGGCACCAGAAGATGCGCCAGCGGCAGCACAAACAATGGCACCACAGCCATGCACACCCCGGCAAAGCCGCTGGCCACGTAAGTTTGCCCCCAGCTGAGCAGGGTGAAGGGTAGGGCGTTGCTGAAGAACCCCATGCCGAAAGCGCAGGCCCAGATAATCCGGCCATCAGACGTGCGCAGCGAGGGCAGGGCGATGCCCATGGCCCTGATGACAGCGAGCAGACACAGCGCGCCGATCAGGATTCTGAGCGCGGCGATGGTCATGGGCGGGAAGCCGCGCAGTGCCAGCGACACCGCCATGAAGGAGGCGCCCCAGATCACGCCAAGAAACAGAAGCTTGGCCCAATTGGTAGTGCCGGGGGAGTCGCTCATCACAAAACCTCAATCACTGGCAGCTTGCCGGTTTGCCGGAAAACTGCGCTGCTGCTGACAAGTCGGGGAGGGCGGCGCCTGACCCTGGGAGGGGCGAAGCGCCCTCCCGTGGGGAGGGTCGGGCGCTGCCGGGCCTATCGGCCGGGCGGCAGGATTGGAAAATGATTTTCTGAATAAAAAGGGCGCCCCAAATCGGAGCGCCCAGCAGAGGAAAAGGCTGCGGAGGGTTCCGCGGGCGCCTTAGTTCTTTTCTTTGTCGACCATCTTGCCGGCCGAGATCCAGGGCATCATGCCGCGCAGCTTGGCGCCGGTCTCTTCGATCAGGTGCTCGTCATTGGCACGGCGGGAGGCTTTCAGGGTGGGCTGACCAACCTGGTTTTCCAGCATGAAGTCGCGCACGAATTTACCCTGCTGGATGTCGTCCAGAACCGCTTTCATGCGGGCTTTGGTTTCGTCATACTTCAGGATGCGCGGACCGGTGACGTACTGGCCGTACTCGGCAGTGTTGGAGATCGAGTAGTCCATGTTGGCGATGCCGCCTTCATAGATCAGGTCAACGATCAGCTTCACTTCGTGCAGGCACTCGAAATAGGCCATTTCCGGGGCATAGCCGGCTTCGACCAGTGTCTCGAAACCGCAGCGGATCAGCTCAACCAGGCCGCCGCAGAGAACGGCCTGCTCACCGAAGAGGTCGGTTTCGCATTCTTCACGGAAATTGGTTTCGATGACGCCGGAGCGGCCACCGCCGATGGCGGAGCAGTAGGACAGACCGATTTCCAGCGCCTTGCCGGTGGCGTCGGTGTCAACAGCCACGAGGCAGGGCACGCCGCCGCCTTTGGTGTATTCGCCACGCACGGTGTGGCCGGGGCCTTTGGGGGCCATCATGATGACGTCGACGCCTTCTTTCGGCTCAATCAGGCCGAAGTGGACGTTCAGGCCGTGGGCGAATGCGATGGCCGCACCCGGCTTGATGTTGTCGTGGACGTATTTCTTGTAGGTCTCTGCCTGCAGTTCGTCGGGCATGGTGAACATGATCACGTCACACCAAGCTGCCGCTTCGGCGATACCCATGACCTGCAGGCCTTCGCCTTCGGCTTTCTTGGCGGAGGGGGAGCCTTCGCGCAGAGCAACGACGAGGTTTTTTGCACCGCTGTCGCGCAGGTTCAGCGCGTGGGCGTGACCTTGGGAGCCGTAGCCCAGAATGGCCACTTTCTTGTCTTTGATCAGGTTAACGTCGCAGTCGCGGTCATAGTATACACGCATGATCATCGTCCTTTTGTTTCGTGTTTGAGGGCATCATAAGGCGTGTTGGCAGGCGAGGTAGCCCTGATGCGAGTGAAAATAACTCAAAATGTGCAATAGCTATTCGCCAAAGAGTGACATATCATAAGATTCATGCTTGATGACCTCGACCGACGCATACTTCGCCACCTGCAGGCGGACCCGGAACAATCGCTGCCCGATTTGGGGGACCGCCTCGGCCTTACGGCGTCGCGGCTGTCCCGGCGGCTGGAGAAGCTGCGCGAGAATGGGATCCTGCTGGGGCAGCGTGCAGTGATTGACTGGCGTGCCTTGGGCTATGAGGTCGAAGTCTCCCTGCGGATCACGCTGGACAAGACCAATTCACGGGCCTTTGACGAGTTTATCCCCGCCGCACGCGAGATTCCTGAGGTGCTGGAGATCCAGACCTTTTTGGGGCAGGTGGATGTGCGGCTTTCGGTGATTGCGCGGGACATGCCGCATTACCAGCAGATTTACCGCGCCGCGATCCTGACCCTGCCGCATATCACCGATATCGAGGCACTGATGCATGTGGCGCGGATCAAATCGGACGAGGCGCTGCCGATATGATGGCGCTGGATGAGATTGATCACGCGCTGTTGCGCGCGCTTGGGCAGGATGCGACGCAGTCTGCGGGGGCTTTGGGGCGCGAGCTGGGGCTCAGCCAGCCAGCCACGTGGCGGCGCATTCGCCGTTTGCAGGAGGCCGGCATCATCACCGGGCGCAAACTGGAACTGGATGCAGGCAAGCTGGGGTTTGGTGTGACGGTTTTTCTGGGCATCAAGCTGGCCACCAAGGGGCGCGTGTCGCTGGAAGATTTCGAACGCGCGGTGTCCGCCATTCCCGAGGTGCAGACGGTGGAGCATATTCTGGGCATGTATGATTACCGCCTGCGGGTCACTGCCCGCGATATTGCCGATTTTGAGCGGGTGCTGCGGCGGCGGGTGATGACCCTGCCCGGCGTGGGCAGCGTCGATGCAAACGTCCTGCTGAGCGAGGAACGCAGGCCCGGTCCGCTGGGCTAGCCTAGAGGCTGCGGGGCAGGGAGATATTGCTGGATCGACCAAGCCCGTATCGAAGCGTCAGGCCGATCACTGCGAGGCTGATCACCAGCCAGAGACCACCCCAAATGACGGTCGTCCCGCCAATTTCCTCCGCCATCATACGGGCGTCGGAGCGCAGGTAAGAGCGCGCGATTGTATCGTCCCAGGCATCAAGCGGCGCATAGATCATGCTGCTGATGCCGATAACCCGCAGGACCAGGTCATTGACGGCAAGGCTGAGATAGCGCGCGGTGGCCAACATCAACACGCCTGTCGTCAGGGTGAAGACCAGCGCGAAGAGATCACGGATATAGATGGCCGCAATAAGCAGCGTGAGTGCCCCAAACAGGGCGAGGATTCTCCGATCCCAATCGGTGCGCAGGGCGATGACAAACAACGCAGCCCCAATGAGCAGCGAACCGGTATACCCGGCTGACAGCATCAGAAAGCGGTTGCCACCCCGCGCGGTCACGCTGCCGCCCTCATAGGGGTCATGGTGAGATTGAGAACCTCACCGCCGGTGGCAAGGGTGACAATGGCATGAGATGTTTCATGCAGGAAGACGGTCAGGATACGCAGTGGCAGCACAGCTGGCGTGGACCAGAGCAGCACGATCACCAGCGATAGGCACATCAGCTGCCAATGTCCTGTGATCACACGCCGAAGAACCTGCATCCTATTTGACACCCAGCCCCATCTGCATGAGCGTTTTGCGCACCGGTGCCATGGAGTAGAGCGCATTGAGCCCAAAGGCGCGCAGATCACGCAGCGGACGCGGGGTCAGCATGGAGGTCCGGTTCAACAGGTCGATCCCCTTCACCCGCATCAGAATATCGCTGTGGCGGGCCTTGTGGTAGCTGTCGAGCATGGCAGCATCACCCAGCCCTTCGGGACGGGCCTGCGCCAAATCCAGCAGCACGCGCAGATCGCCCAGCGACATGTTCAGACCCTGCGCCCCGATGGGCGGCACCACATGGGCGGCTTCTGCCATCAGGGCCAGGCGTTCGCCATTCATGCGGGCGGCTGATTGGCTGATGATGGGCCAGATGCTGCGGCGGGAGGCAAGCCGCAGCTGTCCCAGGACGCCGCAGCTGCGCCGGTTCATTTCAGCCTCGAAAGCGTCCACATCCATGCGCTGCAGCGCCTGCGCCCGTGGGCCGCGTTCCATCCAGACAATGGCGGACGAGGGCTGGCCGTTGTGATCCGGCAGCGGCACCAGTGTGAACGGCCCGCCGGAGCGGTGGATTTCGGTCGAGACGTTCTGATGTGGCTGCGCGTGTGTAACGGCAAACGCCAGCGCTTTCTGCCCGTAACGGGTTGTTCGTACGGGAATCCCGGCCGCGCGTCGCATCGGGCTGTCGCGCCCATCACAGGCCAGCACCAGGCGGGCGGTGACGCAACTGCCGTCACTCAGGGTGATCTGTGCGGCGTTTGTGCGCGTGAACAGGTTACTGGTGCCAAGACCGGGGCGGAAATCCACGGTATCGAGGTCATCAAGACGCGCCAGAAGTTCGCGGCGCAGGAGCCAGTTGGGCAGGTTCCAGCCAAACGGTTGATCAGAGATGTCGGCAGATTTGAAATCCTTGGTGACGCGGGCCACGGGCTCAGCACCGCCTGCATCAATGATCCGCATAATCTCCAGCGGGGCGGCGTGGCTGTCGAGCCGTGTCCAGATCCCCGCCTCTTGCAGCAGTGCCTTGGCTGGTTGCAGGATCGCGGTGGTGCGCAGATCGGCCCCGGCATCGTCGCGCAGCGTCACGGGCGGCGTCGGGTCGACGCAGATCACCTTGAACCCGGCAGCCCCCAGTGTCGCCGCAGCGGTCAGCCCAGCGATACCGCCACCGGAAATCAGAATGTCGCAACTGTCAGCCATGGAACCTGCCTTTCGTCTCTGCTTCTGAGATAGGCCGGTGATGATCGGAATGACAAGCGACATACTGTCCTTTTTGGCGACGCCGTCGACTGCGTCTGCGCAGATCTAGCCGCGAGTGATGCTTACCAGGATCACGAACATGATCGCTGTTTTGGCGACCGCAGGCAGGAACAGCGCCGGCAGGCCCCAGATGGCGACGGCCAGCCCCCAGAGCAGCACATAGAGCAGAATGGCCAGCAGGGCCTTTGTCGCATTGGCCTGATCGCGGCTGTCAGAGTGCGTCACAGGGGATGGAGCAGCGGGGGCGGACACCGTTGGGGCCGTTTGCTGCTGGGCGCGGTCAAAAGTCATGTCGTTCATTGGGCGGCATCCTCAGTCTGAGCAATCCGCGCGGACCGTGGCAGCGGGACGCCACGGACGCGCATCAAAGATGCCAGCCATATATACCTTATCAGCCCCGGCAAAAGAGCGGTGCGGCGGCGCGCCACAGGGGTGCGACAGGATGCGCAGCCGGGGCTGCGTGTGGTGGCACCGGTGCTCAGAGCAGGCCGAGAAACCCGGTCAGGTCATCAGTATGATGGTCGATATGCACGCCGGGTGTTGCCTCGGGCGCGACATGGACGGTCCGCATGCCCAGATCATGCGGGGCCTGCAGGTTGCGCGGATCGTCCTCAAACATCGCGGCCTTTGCTGTGTCGATGCCGGCCTTGGCAAAGATGATGTCAAAAGCCTGGCGCTCCGGCTTGGGACGATAGTTGGCGTGTTCAACGCCGTAGATTTCGTCAAAACAGCCCTCAAGCCCTCGCGCGGCCAGCACCTGCTCGGCATAGGGCGCGGTGCCATTGGTATAGATGATCCGTTTGCCGGGCAGGGTCTTGATCCGCTCAGCCAGCAGAGCGTCCGGCTCCAGCTGATCGAAATTGATATCGTGGACCTCCAGCAGGAACGGATCTGGATCCAGATCATGATGTGCCATCAACCCCGCAAGGGTGGTGCCATGCTCGCGCCAATAGTCGTCGCGCAGCTTGTTGGCTATTTGCTGGTCAACGCCAAGGGCAGTCATGACATAATCCGTCATCTTGACCTCAATCTGGTCAAACAGCCGGGCAGATGGATGATAGAGGGTGTTGTCGAGGTCGAACACCCAGTGGCGGACGTGAGAGAAAGATTGCGATACCATGGCGGGGGACCTAGGCCGCGGCCTATGCGATTGCAAGCATCGCCGATGGAATAGTCGATGGAAAAGATGTGGCTGAAACGCGATCCTTGACCGGAATACACCGCGCGATCTTAACCGCTTGGCCGGGGCGGGGTTGATTGCACGGCGGCGAGGCCTGTAGACATCGGGGAGCAACAATCCAAGGATCGACATGAGCCTTCCTCGCAGTACCAGCCAGACCGACGCTTATGCGCTGATCCTTGAAGCCATTGATGTCGGGGTCTATCGCCCCGGTGACCGTCTGGTCGAAAGCGACCTTGCGGACAGGTTTGGTGTGTCACGCACCCCGATCCGCGAGGCCTTGCAGCGATTGGAGACGCAGTCGCTGCTGGAACGTGACGGGCGGTCGCTGATTGTTGCCTCGCTGGACCATAACCAGATGGCGGAACTTTATGTGGTGCGGCGTGAGCTGGAAGGGCTGGCCGCCAGCCTTGCGGCGCGGCATGCCACCGAAGAAGAGATCCGGGTGCTGCAGGAGATGGTCGCCTCGGATGATGCCTTTGTCGACAATCCGACGGAGCTGGCCAAGGCGAACCGTCGCTTTCATGAGCAGATCCATCTGGCCTCCCACAATCGGTATCTGGTGCAGCAGCTGAACCTCGTGCATCGCACCATGGCGCTGATGGCAACCACATCACTCGCTGCGGAGGGGCGGGGCCGGATCGCGCAGGCGGAGCATAAGAGCATTGTGAACGCCATTGAGCGGCGCGACGAAGAGGCTGCTGGCCGGGCGCTGAAGGATCATATTTCGGTGGCCTTCATGACACGGTTGAAACAGGACGCTGGCGATCGCAGCAAGGGGTAGGGTGCACGCTGCCCTCACTCTATGTTCGGGGGAGCGGTGTTTTGCGGGATTTCCGTGACTGCCCATGCGCGGTCTTATCCCAGAAAAACGGTTTGAAGATCAGCTCATAAAGCGCCTTGTAAACGGCGATCACACCCATCGGGAAATACAGGATCATGCTGGGCGCCCAAAGCGCCAGCCAGCGCCGTCCGCTGGCGAAGGCGGCGGTGATCCCGATCGTGATGCCCAGCAATTCAAAGAACACCAATACGGCAGCAGCGAGGTAGGGCGCCCCGGCAGGCAGCAGTGGCGTGCTGGGATGGTCGAATCCCAGGGTGATCAGCCAGAAGGTCCAGAGGCAGGGGGCCAGCAGGAACTGACCGACCGTGCCGAGGAAGAAGGCCTGCAAGCCAAGAAATTGCCGCCAGCCCAGTTGCCGCGCCAGGACAGCGGGGCGGCGCATATGGACCAGATAGGTGACCATGAAGCCCTTCAGCCAGCGTGATCGTTGCTTGACCCATGGCCAGGGGCGGCAGTTTGCCTCCTCATAGGTGGTGGTGGGGAGCATCTCCGTGCGATAGCCAAGACGGCAGAGTCGGACGCCAAGATCAGCATCCTCGGTCACGTTATGGGCGTCCCAACCGCCCAGTTGCTCAAGTATGTCGCGGCGAATGAAAAGTGTGGTGCCGCCCAAGGGCACTACCAGACCGAGGCGCGCGATGCCCGGCAGTACGATGCGGAACCAGCTGGCGTATTCAAGCGTGAAGCAGCGCGATATCCAGTTCTGACCGGGGTTGTAGTAATCTAGCGCGCCCTGCAGGCAGGCCAGATCATTGTCGCCTTGTGCAAAGGCGTGCGCAACCTGCTCCAATTGGTCAGGGTCTGGTGCATCCTCGGCGTCCCAAACGCCGATAATCTCACCCCGGCAATAGTTCAAGGCGTAGTTCATGGCCCGCGGTTTGGTGGTGAGACCGCCGTGGGCGGGTACCTCGATCACCCGGAACCAATCCGGCAGATCGGCGCAGCGGATGGCATTGCGTGTAACCTCGTCATCCTCTTCCAGTACCAGCAGAATCTCCAGCAAACTTCGCGGATAGGTGAGTTTACACAGGCGTCGCAATAAGGCGCGACCAATCTCCGCCTCCTTGTAGAGGGGCACCAGAACGGAGATCCGCGGCAGGCGTCGCTGCGTCGTCGCCCTCCCCAGTGCCTGAACGGAGAGGAGCGGTGTTTTGGGCTGTGATCGGGTCCTTTGATGCAGGCGCTGCCTGCGTCGATCCTGAAGGTGGGACAGAAAACCAGCGCATTTCAGCAGCACAAACAGCAGTAGCGTCCCAAGAGCTAGGCCGCAGAGCAGGGTGAAAATCGCCCGCGGAATGATGGTGACAAGCGCGAGGGCCGCCAGTCCGATGATGAGCGGCAGACCGAGCCAGTTCGGCTGGCCAAGGGTGCGGCAGCTGTAGGCCAGCGGCACGCAGGCGCTGGCATCGCGGGCGAGATCGTCGCGAAAATGAGCGCTCAGCAATTCGGTGATCTGGGCCTCGCTGGCGATGACGGGTCGGATATCGCCAAAACTACCCGCAAGATCGCGCTGTAGCTCAGCCAGACCGGCCGGATGCGCAATCGCCACCACAAGTGTCTGCCCCAGTTGCATATATGGCAGCGCACAGCGACGCAGCCAGAACCGGGCGGGTTTGCGCGCGAGCAGACGCGCCTGGGGGCGGTGACCACCCAGATCAACCCGTTGCATTCCATGCTCGGACGACAGCGCATCCAGAACCTGCTCCCGACTGGCCCATCCTTCCGATACAAGGATGTGATCAATCGGAACACGCTGATGCTGGCGCAGAACCAGCGCCCGCATCAGGTGGTCCTTGCTGACGGCGTGATGTTCAACGAGACGCCGCTCAAACGACGTCTGGCGTTCTCGCCGGATCAGGGGTCGCGCAGCTTCAATCAGTCTTAGGTTGTGTTCAGCCATAACCATACAGTTTATGCGGTTATGGATTCGAACAAGGGATTTCTTGGCAGGGCGATTGCCCAAATCCCTGTTATCCATGGCAAAAGCTCGCCATGGATCGGTGCTTTTTGCGCAGGCTTATCTAAAGCCGTGCCGATTTACGCGGATTTACGCGCTGCCATTGCCTCGGCGAAACGCTCAAACAGATAGAAGCTGTCTTGCGGGCCGGGGCTGGCCTCCGGGTGATGCTGGACGGAGTAGACCGGACGATCCGAGATGCGAATGCCGCAGTTGGACCCGTCAAACAATGAGACATGGGTCTCCTCAACGCCGTCGGGCAGGCTCTGACCATCTACGGCGAAGCCATGGTTCATCGAGGTGATTTCGACTTTGCCGGTGGCGTTCTCTTTCACCGGGTGGTTGGCTCCGTGGTGGCCGTGGTTCATTTTAACGGTCTTACCGCCGAGCGCCAGCGCCAGCATCTGATGGCCGAGGCAGATCCCGAACATCGGCAGATCGGTTGTGTCGAGGATTTCCTTGATCATTGGCACGGCATATTCGCCGGTGGCGGCTGGATCGCCCGGACCGTTGGACAGGAAGACGCCATCAGGGCTATGCGCCAGCACGTCTTCAGCGGTGGCGGAGGCAGGCAGCACGGTGACGTCGCAGCCCGCAGACGCGAGGCACCGCAGAATGTTGCGTTTCGCGCCATAGTCTATGGCGACGACTTTGTGCTTGGGATCTTCCTGCCGGGTGTAGCCCTCAGGCCAGGCCCACCGCATCTCGTCCCAACGGTAGCTTTGGGTGCAGGTTACGTCCTTGGCCAGATCCAGACCTTCCAGACCGGACCATTCGCGGGCCTTGGCGACCAGGGCTTCGATGTCGAAGTTGCCGTCAGGATCATGGGCCAGCGCCACATGCGGCGCGCCGAGCTGGCGGATTGCACGGGTCAGACGACGGGTATCAACGCCGCCGATGGCAATGCGATTGGTCCGGGTCAGCCAGTCCTTCAGCTCTTCGGTGGCGCGCCAGTTGGAGGCCAGGGTCGGATCCCATTTCACAACCATGCCCGCGGCGACCGGGTCGGCGGTTTCGTCATCTTCCGGGGTGACGCCGGTGTTGCCGATATGGGGGAAGGTGAAGGTCACGATCTGCCCCGCATAGGAGGGGTCGGTCATGATTTCCTGATAGCCGGTCATGGCGGTGTTGAAGCACAGTTCTGCAACTGTTTCGCCATATGCTCCGAAGCCGTTTCCGTAAAAGATGGTGCCATCTGCGAGCGCCAAACATGCTGTGGGTTTGGGCGTGACGGTATCGGCCATGGCGCGACTCTCCAATCTGGGCAAAATTCATGGGCTTTTAAGGGGAGGGCCGCAAGGCGTCAAGCCTGCCTAGGCGTGTTACGGCCGTGTTCTGACCCTGTACAGCTGGTCTTCTTGCTTGGCTAAGGCCTTTGATGGCCGCTGGGGAGTGCCCCAACGTCATTCGAAGGGCCGCAACTTGAATTGCCCTACCACTTTAGGTAAAGATCCGGTTTCCGACTCCGTGGGAATGGACAGATAAATGGATACGCGAACTCGGGTCAATATGGCCCTGAAACAGGCCATGAAGGACCGCGCAGCAGCCCGACTGGCAACCCTGCGTCTGATCAATGCCGCGATCAAGGACCGCGAAATTGCCGAGCGGGTGGATGGCGAAGCGGGGGGGATCGGTGATGCTGAAATCCTCGCCATTCTTGGTAAGATGACCAAGCAGCGCAAGGAGAGTGCGCGCGCCTATGAAGAGGGTGGGCGGCTGGATCTGGCAGAGCGCGAGCTAGGTGAGATTGCCATCATCGAAGAATTCCTGCCCAAGCAGCTGAGCGACGAAGAAGTCGCCGAAGCGGTAAAGACCGCCGTTGCCGATACTGGCGCCCAGTCGATCCGGGATATGGGTAAGGTGATGGGCGCGCTGAAGGGCAAATACACCGGCCAGATGGATTTCGGCAAGGTTGGCCCGCTGGTCAAGGATCAGCTGTGCCAAGGGGGCGATTGCTGACCTGCCTCTGACGGGCGGATAACGTTGCAGAGATCAGAAGCCCGCCGCGTTTGGCGGGCTTTTTTGTGTGCGCGGCATAACGGGGTTTCGGCACAGATCGGCGGCTTGCTTCAGGAAGCTGTCCTGTATGTCTGCTGCAAACGGATTGTCGCGCAGGATCGCCTCCAGCACGCCGGGGGCATCCCCGGTCACCATGCGGCTGGCCTGCTGCATCAGCTCGAAACTGGTGGTGGTCATCCGAAGTGTCTCCGGCGCGACCTGATTGAGGGCCTGAGCGATCAGATGGGTGAGCCCCTGTACCGTCGCCAATTCACGGTCATGCGCTTCGGGTGTGGTCCAGATCACCTCAAGCCGAAAGATATGCCGCAACATTGCTGCCAAGCGTAATGGGCGACCGCCGCGCAGGGGGCAAAGGGCGATTTTCTGACCCGCGAGTCCCTGCCGGGTGCTTTCGGGACCAAAGAGTGGATGGGTGCCAAGCAGATTGACCTCTGGCGGCAAGATCCGTTGCATCACATCGGCCGGCGCCATTTTCACTGATCCGACATCCAGCACCCATGTGCCGGGCCGAACCAGCGGCGCGAGCGCGTGACACAGCGGCTCCATCGCGCTGACAGGTACGGCCAGGATCACCAGGGGGCGGGCGGCGGTTTCCGCAAGTGAGCCAAACCGGAGAGATGGGTGGCGTGGCCTCTCATCGGTCTGTACCGGATCATAGACGCAGATTGGCACCAGGGGTGACAGCTGACGGGCGATTAACTGCCCAAATGCGCCAAAGCCAATGAGGCCAACACGGGAGAATAGAGGAGGTTGGGGCATCGAAATCGGGCTCCGGTCTGTGCCGCGATGCCGATGGAAAGGATGGGAGATGATGTCTCAGACCGCCGGATCGCGGCGGGGTAAACATCAAAGAAATGAGAATGCGTCCGCCGTTATGGAAACAGCGGATAATAGACGGTCGAAAAGATCAGGCTCGCATTGGTCATAAGGCAGCCATAGCCGGGCTGGGCGTCTATGTCAAAGGGCAGTACGTCAAGGGGGGCGTCATGGCTTGCGAAAGGCGGTCTGTAGTTCGTCATAGAGCGCCTTGCGCTCATCCTCTGACAGGAAGGCACCAATCTCGACCTCGCGCCCGCTGCCGCGCAGGGTGACATAGTTGGGCACCGGGCCATCATCGGTGTGCAGCTCGACCTCTGTCCAATAACGATTGCAACTCCAATTCTGGCGCGCGCCTGTTGGATTTATGCGCTCCAGATGCGCTTCGCTGGGGTCCAGCGTCAGCACCTCCAGCACGTGGCGGTCGCGGCGGCTGCGGTCCAGCGCCCATTTGACGGCAAAGAGCGTGGCCGTCACAAAGGGCAGTACCCCCCAGAGTGCAGCGCTGCCCAAAAGCGGGATCATTGGAATGGTGATCAGCGCGGCGAGTACGCCGAGAAAACGCACATACCCCTCCGGTGGCAGCGATTGATGCGGCCAAAGATGCAGCTCCTGATAACTGTCGGTCCGGGTGGTGATCCATTGGTAGGGCATGGCGTGAATTTAGCGTCTCGGTGAGGGCTGTCCAGCACTCTGGCGGCAGACAAATTCACAGATGTGCCAAGGCGTGCTGATACAAAGAAGAAGGCCCCGAAGCGGGTGCTTCGGGGCCTGTCTGTGTTTCAACTCATCTGCACCTTAGTGCGAATGGGAGCGATCCCAGTCTTCCTGCTTGGGCAGGATTTCGAAGGTGTGCTCCGGCGGTGGAGAGGGCAGGGTCCACTCCAGCGTGTCGGCATATTCGTTCCAGTAGTTGTTCTGGGTGATACGAGCGCCACGCAGCAGCGAGTAGATCACAACACCGAAGAACAGCAGGAAGGAGGCAAAGGAGAGGAACGCGCCATAGGACGAGATCTTGTTCCAGTAGGCGAACCCTTCCGGATAGTCGATGTAGCGGCGCGGCATGCCCTGACGGCCCAGGAAGTGCTGCGGGAAGAAGGTCAGGTTCGCACCGATGAAGAACATCCAGAAGTGGATCTGGGCGCCCAGCTCGTTGTACTGGCGGCCGGTCATCTTGCCGAAGTAGAAATAGATGCCGGAGAAGATCGCGAACACTGCGCCCAAGCTCATCACGTAGTGGAAGTGTGCAACCACATAGTAGGTGTCGTGATACGCACGGTCCACAGAGGCCTGCGACAGAACCACACCGGTTACACCACCAACGGTGAACAGGAACAGGAAGCCGAAGGCAAACATCATCGGTGCTTTGAATTCAATGGAGCCGCCCCACATGGTGGCGATCCAGGAGAACACCTTCACGCCCGTGGGAACCGCGATGACCATTGTGGCCAGCATGAAGTAGGCCTGTTGGTTCAGCGACATGCCAACGGTGTACATGTGGTGTGCCCATACGACGAAGCCCAGAACACCAATCGCAATGATCGCCCAGACCATCGGCAGGTAGCCAAAGACAGGCTTGCGCGCGAAGGTCGCGATCACGTGAGAGATGATGCCAAAGCCCGGCAGGATCACGATGTACACTTCCGGGTGGCCAAAGAACCACAGGATGTGCTGATACAGGATCGGGTCGCCGCCGCCGGCAGGATCAAAGAAGGTGAAGCCGAAGTTGCGGTCCATCAGCAGCATGGTGATCGCGCCCGCCAGAACCGGCAGGGACAAGAGGATCAGCCAGGAGGTGACGAAGATCGACCAGCTGAACAGCGGCACCTTGAACAGGGTCATGCCCGGCGCGCGCATGTTCAAGAAGGTGGTGATCATGTTGATCGCACCCAGAATCGAAGACGCACCAGAGACGTGAACGGCGAAGATCGCCAGGTCCATGGAGAAGCCGCCTTCGTTGGTGGACAGCGGCGGGTAGAGCACCCAGCCAACACCGGAACCAGCCTGATCATTGCCGCCGGGTGCCAGAACCGACGCAACCGCCAGCGAGGTGCCTGCGACATACATCCAGAACGACAGGTTGTTCATCCGCGGGAACGCCATGTCCGGCGCGCCGATCTGCAGCGGCATGAAGTAGTTGCCGAACCCGCCGAACAGGGCAGGAATAACCACGAAGAACATCATCAGGATGCCGTGGCCAGTGATCAGAACGTTCCAGAGGTGCCCGTTGGGGGTACATTCCGCAGACGCATCTGCAAAAAGACGTGCGCCTTCAAGGCACATGTACTGAACGCCGGGATCCATCAGTTCAAGCCGCATGTAAACGGTGAACGCGACGGAGATGAAACCAACGATCGCCGAAACGATCAGGTAGAGAATGCCGATATCCTTATGGTTCGTGCTCATGAACCAGCGGGTAAAGAAACCGCGCTCGTCTTCGTGGCCGTGACCATGAATGGCTGCATCTGCCATTAAGGTGCCTCCTGTTGCATAACGATAGGCCCAAAAAACCGTATAGGTGGGCCTAGACTCATCTTGCGTTTTAGTTCGCCCGCAACAGGCCTTCAATGGCGGAGTTTGATATGGATCAAGAATAATTGTCGCGGGCAGTCCCGTTTTGGGCTGCGCGGACTCCCGGCGGGTGTCACGGTCGAGGGCGGGACTTCGTTTTGGCGCCCGCGGCATTCATCGCCAATACCGCAAAGCGATACTGTTTTGTCAATCAAGATGCCGTGGCATGCTTGACCCCGATCGCCGGTGGCGCGAAAGTCTGTCCGACGACCTCACGGAGTGCAGATAGTGGCGCAATACGATCCAAACAATATCTTCGCGAAAATTCTGCGCGGAGAGCTTCCCTCCTACAAAGTGTATGAGGATGAGGCGACCTTCGTCTTCATGGATATCATGCCGCGATCTGACGGTCATATGCTGGTCATCCCCAAGACGCCGTGCCGCAATCTTCTGGATGCCTCGGCTGAGCAGCTGGCCGCCGTGATGGCCACGGCGCAGAAGATGAGCCACGTCGCGATGCGCGCGTTCGATGCGCAAGGGGTCACGGTACAGCAGTTCAATGAGGCTGAAGGCGGACAGGAGGTTTTCCATCTCCATTTTCACATCCTTCCGCGCCGAAGTGGCGACGCTCTGCGCCCGCCGGGGCAGATGGCTGAACCGGGCGTCCTCTCAGCCCATGCCGAGAAAATGCGGGCTGCGTTGGCATCTATCTAAGGGAAAAGGCGATTGCGGGCGGTCTTGCGACTGTGGGTGTTATTGCGCGACCTGCGTCTGTCTTGGGTGACTTATTCTACCCTGAGGCGAAAAAAGGATTGATATGTGTGACCCGTTTATCCTAGGGTCGCCGAAATTTTCACGCAGTCCTTGAAAAAACTTGGGTTGGCCGCGTCAGGGGAGTGGCGCGGCGCATAACTGGTGCGGCCTGAAGTCGGTGGCGTTCAATAATGCGGCGTGACCATTCTCGTCACTGTCGGAGTATCAGGCCGATGGAGAAAATAGACAGAACCTGGGCAGGGTGACTGCCCTCGTAAGTGTAAGGGCTGATTGGGCTCGCACCGCGTGCATTTGATTGCCGCGGGATTGCAAAGTGACGGGCGTTTTTGCCTGTGTATGTTGCTGAGGAGGGGCCGTGGGTAGGACGGCAGAGGGTAGTGGCGCTTCAAACGGCCTGTCAGACGAAACGGTGGCGGCCGCAGTGTACGCCTCGGTTCTGGGCGCGGCCAATGCTGAGGCTTGGCGTGACCGATTGAACCGGGCAAGCTATGATGGTGTTTCAGAATTGGCGGCCCGGGCAGTTCCTGGCGCTGGCCAGGCCAGCAGGTTTAATGCTGCCACGGGGATTTGGAGCGGCCCGGCAACATCCGAAAGCGATATTCATCTCTGCTCGGTTCCCTCTTCAGAGGGGGGGGCCTCAGGCCCGATGCTGATTGGGCGTCATTTCGATAGGGCGATTTATCTCAGAAGTCGACTTGCTGCGGCGCAGAATCATGGATTTTGGCCTGAGCTGCAGACCGTATTGCCTTGCAATGGTCGCAACTGGACTCTGGTGTCATGCGAATCCGAAGTTCTGGCTTCTGGTGGGCGGTGGCCCAAAAGTGGTCGTGTGACCGATCCGCTGATTTCACAGAAATTGCAAATCGCGGATGTTGACCTGCGTAAGTGGCAGGACCTATTTGAAGTCAGCGCGCGCCGCCCCTCACTTGTATTTGTGCGGGCGACGGGGGGGCAGTTGCTGATGTGTCAATCCCTTAGTGGACGAACAGCGGTAGCTGAGGCGAGCGAGGGCTTTGCAGTTTCTGGTCGGATGGGAGCGGGGGCGGCGGACCTGCCTTCTCGACCTGTTGAGGCGGATGATGTGGCCGCTCCTGCATATTTGGTGGAGCAGGTGCAATCCGCCTGGTCCGAACCGGCTGCGACTTTGGTGGCAGAGCGCTTTGGTTTCAGTCGAGAAGACATGTTGCTGTTGCGGCGCCTGTTGACCGGTGACGATTGGGTTGACCTGCGGACCGGAACGGGTGGGCAGCGTAGTCCTGAGTTGGCTGTTCTGGCAGGTATGCTGACCAAAACGGCCGCTCCGAATTGCCCGGACATGTTACGATTTCTGGCTTATCTGATCTCTCAGACAGTAGAAGACTATGAAATTGCGGCGGCCAGTGTTTCACCGCCGCAGAAACGCCTCTCCCTGTCTTGTGGACTGAGCTCGCATTATCTGTGTTTTGGTGCAGCCCGTGGACAGGCAGTGGTGTTTGTTCACGGGATATTTGACGGTATCGCGGGGTTGCAACGACTGCAACCGGAGCTGCGTGCACGCGGTTTACGGGTCCTTGCGCCATTGCGCTGCGGATATGGGGCCTCTGATCGATTGCCGTGGCAGGCTGATCCTGTCGATCTATTCGTAACGCAGCTAGAAGCATTGATTGATACTGAGGGGCTGGAGCGGCCAATCCTTCTGGGACATCGCAGTGGGTGCATGTTTGCGGCCGCCGCGGGGCGCCGCCTGCGGGATCGTCTGGGCGGAGTTGTTGGGGTGGGCGCGACGCTGCCCCTGCCGAGTATGGGGCAGGCGGGCGCGTTGCGTGGACATCAGCGTGCCATGGCGCTGAGTGCGGTTCATGCCAGTGCCGTTCTGCCGCTGGTCGTGCGCAGCTGGTCCCGGTCGGTACGCCAAAAAGGATCCCAGGTTCTGGTTTCACGGCAGATTGCAAAAGATAGTGCTGACCGGAGATTGCTGGCGGACCCACGGCTGAGCGCTGTGTTGGAGCAGAGCCACAGGATGATGATGCAACATGGTCGCGGCGGATATGAGACCGATCTGCGGTTGGTGGCGCGCCCACGCGACACCCGTCACTGTACCAAGGCGGCGCCGACCATCTATCTGCATGGTGGTGAGGATACGGTAACTCCTGCGGGACGATTGCAGGCAGCGTTGGGTCCCGGCAGCAAAGACTTGCAGATTCGAGTCTGCAAACGGGCAGGGACCATGCTTCTCTATACACAGCCTGAGCTGGTATTTGCAGCGATCGAGGAGCTGCGTCAGCGCATCACCTTATGAGTGTTCAAAGCTTGGCGGCCCAGAAAGCTGCTTTAGCTCTTGGAGCAGGTATCAGTGGTCGCGAATGCCACATCGAAACATTGTTTCAGCGCAACATCGACGTCGGTCATGGTCACTGGCAGGCCCAGATCCACCAGGCTGGTAACGCCAAACTCTGTGATGCCACAGGGCACAATACCGTCAAAATGGCTGAGATCCGGTTCGACGTTGATCGAGATGCCGTGGAAGCTGACCCATTTGCGCAGGCGGATGCCGATAGCAGCGATTTTGTCCTCGGTCTTCTCACCATTAGGCCGCAGCGGCTTGTCATCACGTTCAACCCAGACACCAACCCGACCATCGCGGATATGACCGGTCACATTGAAGCGATCAAGCGCCAGGATCACCCAGCGTTCCAGCTGGCGCACGAAGCACCGCACATCCCGGCCACGCTTGGCGACATCCAGCATGACATAGACCACGCGCTGCCCCGGCCCGTGATAGGTATATTGCCCGCCGCGCTTGCTCGGATAGACAGGAAAGCGATCAGGGTCTGTCAGATCTTCGGGCTGAGCTGAGGTGCCTGCAGTGTAAAGCGGAGGGTGCTCGACCAGCCAGATGCATTCCTCCTGAGTTCCAGCGGCGATCCCGGCGGCGCGGTCTTCCATAAAGGTGACGGCTTCGTCATAGCCGGTCAGACCTGAGGTGGTGATCCATTCAACCATCGAAGGTGTCCTTTGTTACGACTTTGGTAACCAGTATAGGGCTGTGCGCCGAATTTTCTGGCCTGCGCTGCGGGTGGTGCGCTACCTTGATTGCATGTTTTCATCAATAGGGGGGCGCGTAATATGTTCTCAAAATCAGTTAAAACCACATTAGTCGCATCAGTTCTGGCAACCTCAGGGGCAGCACCCGCAGTCGCGGATAATCTTGGTGCGGCGCTGGTCGGCAGCATCATTGGTGGCGTCATTGTCAATGAGGCCCATAAAAACCGAGCGCGCAAACAACCTGTTACACGTAAGCGCACCTATTCGCCCGCGCGCGCGCAGAACCGTGAAACGCAGACTGCACTCAATTATTTCGGCTTCCCGGCGGGCTCTCCTGACGGTGTGATGGGGCGGAAATCCCGCGCCGCTGTGGCCCAATATCAGGGACATATGGGATTCCCTGCGACGGGCCAGTTGACCCAGTATGAACGCGATTTTCTGGTGTCGTCTTACAGTCGGGCGCAAATCGGTGGTCCGCAGGTAATCAAGGCCATGCAGGGGCCGAATGGTGTGCGCGGTCTTCTGCGCATCTGGCGAGATGAGGCCACCGGCACTCGCAGTGCCAACGCTGGCGGCTATGGCAGCTATGGGGGGTTGCCCTTCGAGGTTAGCGAGGCGGTGGATGAAATCGCTGCCAGCGCTGATCCCAGCGCCGAGCAATTGCTGCAGCGATCCGGATTTATGCAGTTGGCAGATCTGAATGGGGACGGCAAGAACGACTATATGATCGACACTTCGGTGTCTGGCAGTTCCTTCTGGTGCGGGGCGTCGCATTGTTCTGTCATGGTGTTCGCCTCAACCCCGCAGGGGTATCAGCGCAATGACTTCATGGCGCGCGGGGTCACCACCGCGAATTTCTCCTGTCATCAGGGCGTGTGCCGGATGAGTGATGAACCAGGGTCCGGCACTGTCCAAGCAGCGGCGCCGACGCCTGCACCAGCACCTGCGCCTGCACCAGGTGGTGGCGTGGGCGGCACGGTGCTCGCCTCCGCACCGCAAGCCGTGGCTCCTGCTCCTGCTCCTGCCGGTGGTGGTCTCGCGGCACTTCAGCTGTTCCAGCAACCGGCACCAGCGGCCAATACGGCCTCGCTGACCAGCCATTGCAGCAAAGTCAGCCTGCTCACCAGCTCCAACGGCGGCTACATGACCGTGTCCAATCTGCGCGATCCCGAATTGGCGCTGGGTGAGCAGTTCTGCCTGACACGCTCTTACGCGATCAACTCCGGCGAAGCGCTCGTTGCCAAGGTGCAGGATTTGAGCCAGGCGCAAGTCGACAGTCAATGCGACGCCTTTGGTCCGGTGGTGCAGCCCTATCTGGCCAAGCTGGGGAGCACAGGCAGCGACGCGCTGGTCTCCGATCTGCAGAAATTCGTCTTGCAGTCGAATATGTCGATCGAACAGCTCTCCAATACAGCGGGTATCTGCCTATTCTCCGGGTATCGCCGGGACAACATGGAGGTGGCGCTCGGCGCGGCCTTGATCATGGTGGGTGTCGGGCAACGTCCCTACGCTGAGTTGGTCGGTCACCATCTGGCTCAGGGCTTCGGTGTGGCAAAATCACCGGAACAGGCACAGGGCTGGTACCAGACAGCCATTGCAGCCCTGGAGGCGGGGGTCGACCCTGTTTTCGCTCCAGGTCAGCCGGAACGTCTGGCGCTGATCAAGGCAGCGTCAGCCGGGCTGACCGGTGGGCTGGCGCAGCCGGTTCCGGCCTCCAGCGCCGCCGCTGCCCTGCCAAGCTTCTCAACTGACTGAGTTTTTTTAGCGCTAGGACCGCGCGTGTCGGGGGCGGGATACACATTCGCCCCCGTTACATTTTGGAGGCAATAGAAAACCCTGCAAAATGATCATTTTGCATCTTCACAACTGCGCCATGCTCGTCTATACGCCGCTACACCAAGTCAAGACAGTGCGGTCGTGGCGGAATTGGTAGACGCGCAGCGTTGAGGTCGCTGTGGGGTAACACCCGTGGAAGTTCGAGTCTTCTCGACCGCACCAACATTCAAGCCGGATCGAACGCGTTTGAATAATTATTCCTACAAAACAAGTTAGTTGCGGGTTTCAAAGGACTGCGTGACTGCCCGTAAGGTTCTGGAATGTGTAGTCGTTTACGCCTATCTTCCGCACGGCGCGTTATGCACGGGGTCTACTCGTAAGCTGCAATCGGAATATCGGACCGAGGTTGCCCGCAATGGTGTCCGAAAGTCAAAGGTATGGCCGCCAAAGCAAGAGGCCAAAGACTGGGCCGCTCGTACTGAACCTGAAATTTTGTACTATGACAAGCTGGCGGCCAGGCTGACACTAGGGCAGGTGTTTGTGCGCTCGGCTTTAGCGATTTGCGCCGTGCGGTTCGCTTCTAGGTGCGGCATCGGCTCCTCAAGCCGACGAGTATGTTTAGCAGCCTTCAGTTCATCAGTGAGTGCAGGCTGGCCTTAAGATCGGTTTGCGCAGTGCGAGCACCTCAATAAGACGAGCACCTCAATAAGATTTGGGTGGCCCAAGGTTTGAGGGGGGGGTGAGGAGTACCCATTGCAATCTGAACCGAAAGTTTGAAGCGTTCTGTCGAACGTGGGAGGCAGAGGCTCCTGATAGCTATTGGCAAGCAGCGTCAGCGCTCGTCAATACAGAACCGTTCTTCGCCATCTGCACGGCACTCGATCAGAAACACCGATGTCGCTGCTGGTACTGATAGCCGTTTCGAAGATCCTCAGCGGGTGAGCTCGTTGAATGGGCAGATGTCATCTTCAAATGGTACGCGGCGGCGACGGAAAGTCGTGCCTTCTACAGCAACCGGATGGCTGATCCGGTCCATGCGAAAGTGCCGAAAATCCTCACGCATCGGATCCCAAGCCACCAGATACCATAGTGGCTGAAGGATGAGCATGGCCTGCGGCTCTACCTCGCGTAAGGTCTTGCGGCCCTTCGCGTCGCTATAGTGGAAGCGCAGGGACTGTCGCTGAAGGAACCCGGTTTCGAAGGCTGCCAAGAGATCAGGATCCATTTTGCCAATGTCCGAGACATCCTGCAGCGGCGACAGCTGACCAATGTGGAGGCAGTCCAAAAAAGCGCGCAGATCTCTGACCTTGTCAGATGGCAGTGCCTTTTCGATTTTGGCGAGGCCGACATCGGCTAAGTCAGAGAACGGCAAATTGCCTGCTGCACGCATTGCGGAAACGCTTATCAGGAGCGCAAAGACTTCAGGAACGGAAAGTCGAGCGGTGGTTTGCATGGATTGCGGATCAAGCCTCAAGCCACCGCCGCGCCCAACATCGGACTGAATGACATAACCTTCATCGCGCAGAACGCTGATGTCGCGTAACACCGTGCGGCGTGACGCTCCCACTTCATCAGCAAGTTCGTCAACGGTTGTAGCGCCGTTGCGTCGAAGGGTGCGGACGATGGCATCATGTCTGAGTCGAAATCTCATACTGCGACCCTACCACAATTGGTGACAAATTTTGGCACCATTTTAGCCTACAAAGTTTCCAGCAACATGAGAGGAGATTCGAAAGATGGAACGTACAGCTGTGAACCCATGGGATTGGTCCCTGAAGTTGGGCTATAACCAAGCTGAAGTGGTCGAAGGCGTAACACGGCAAGTCATCTGCGCGGGCCAGACGGCTGTAGATGGCGAAGGCAATCCGCAGCACCTCGACGACATGCGCGCCCAGATTGGTTTGGCATTGGACAACCTTGAGGCGGTGCTGGAGAAGGCGGGGATGGATCTCAGCAATATCATCCGTCTTGGCGTCTACGCGACGGATGTAGACGAGGCTCTGAAGAATTTTGATGTCATGGGGATGCGTTTTGGCATACATCAAAATGCCCCGCCAATGACGCTTCTAGGGGTGAGCAGACTGGCGATACCAGGGCTGCTGTTCGAAATCGAAGCAACCGCAGCGGCCTAGGATATGGATATCAACGGGCCATTAGGGTCAACCCCTCAATGGCCCGTTCGTGCAGTGTGAGTAAGGGTGCTTGAGCGAGCCTGCGTTCACTACGTTTACGGCTGGCGAAGGCCACCAAGTCAGGAGTCAGGCCGGCTGAATGTTCTAAGATCACCCAGCGACTAATAAGATCACCCAGCGACTAAGCGGGGTGGTGGAGGTATAGGCGGTCAGTCCCGAGCTGATCCAAGACCTGTCGAACGCCGCCTGTTGGTTGAGAGGGTGGCACATTCAGCGACGGTTCTAGCTAAGCTGATGCCTGGCAATAATAGTGCCACTCGACGTTCCGTTGATGATATGCGGTTTGCCGACCACACCGCAAGCGATCTTAAGTGTTCTCCACGTGAATGAGGGAGCTGAATACCAGATCTCGCCGATGCAATTTCTCTGTTGTTCACAACCTTGTTGTACAACGAACGTGTTTACCGAAGATCCGTGGCCATCTCCTACCTCTTGCTGTTTGCGAGGCGACCTTGTCTCTTCTTCTGCCAATTTGCGCTCGAATTCTGGCAGCTGTTCAAGGGTAAAAGATAAGTCTGCCACCTGGGGTCATCGTCACCAGATCATCCGTAGAGCTATGTACGCAGGCCTCTTGGCTTCCGTAAGTGACTAGAAAACCCGTTGGATCCTAGGCCACAAGACAGCTTCACAGCAGTAGGTGTTGCGACAGCCCGGACGCCTAGGAAGCAGCCACTTGGGGCAGTTAACCAGTCAACTATAAGAGGATCGATTTCGTCTCACTGTAATGGGGCGCAGGGATTGGTGTGTGGATGGCCGTTACGTGACTTAACTTGTCAGTATTGACAAGTTAAGTTCATTGCTTCATAGATTGTCAAAAGTGACAGGAAATTAACTGCGATGAGTACAGACAAAACTTATTCGGCTAACCCCTCTGGGCGCGCGATCTTTCCTTCCAGTGTAGAGACAGGTGGCGCCTAGTGATGGGCCGTCCGTCGAACCGCGATGAGCGCTATGAGCAAGTTATGCAGGCATTGGTGCGTTGCGTGGCGCGTTATGGTCTAGAAGGCGCATCTCTCGCCCAAGTCGCAACCGAGGCTGGTCTGACTCGCCCCTTAGTCCGTTACCATCTCGGTAATCGTAGCGAAATGACCCTGGCCTTGCAGGCCTATGTATTGGACAGCTTCGATAGTCAAACCGACGCGCTGGTAGAGGCACTGCCAAAAGCCGATCCCGGCACAGCATTGGTCGAATTACTTTTTGACGATACCTGTGGAACGTCACCGGACATGGTCCTTGCTCTTGCGGCGCTAACGGCAAAAGCTAGTGAGGAAGTCGAATTGCGCGATGCTTGTCGGGCCTCAGTGCTTAATTTTGAGGCCGCCGTGGCTGGCGCTCTTAGAGGTGCTTATCCACAGGCCGGGGCGGGTGCGGTGGACGCGTGCGCCCACGGTGTTATTGCGCTCTACTACAACGTGTCGTCATTACGCCCATTGGAGATGCCTGCGACCTGGTCTGAGACCGCACGCGGTCTCGCTGTGAAGCTGGTCCGAGAGTTAGAGGACTATTCATGACCCGTATGCGCCTTCTGAACTATATCACCTTTGTAATCCTGATGGTCTCAACGGTCATGGGCTACCAATCCCCATGGGGGCTATTGTTCGTCTATTGGACAATTCAAAATTTCTATTCGGGCCGCGCCTTTTTACTTTCGGATGTGAACCGGGACGAGGAACCCGTGCTGTTCTGGTTGACCCAGATTGCCTGGATCGTATTGGGACTGATGCTCGTGGCGCTTGATCTCTTTCCGGTTCAATCCTGACACATGCCCTGAGGAGGTGCCTACATGTCCAACATGCTTCATCTGCTGCCCGTAGAAGCCTATACATCGCAGCATTGGTTCCATCGTGAAATGCGCGACATCTTCTCAAAAACCTGGCGTTACGCGGGGTTCATGGAAGACGTTAGTAAGCCGGGTCAATACATCACCGTGCAAGCCGGGTTGAACAACATCTTTATTGTCATGGGGCGTGACCGTCGCCTGCGGGCGTTTCACAACATTTGCCGCCATCGCGGTACGCAACTCATCCGTGCTGTAGGTAAAACACAAAAGGCACTTACCTGCCCCTATCACGACTGGACCTACGATCTAGAAGGCAACCTGATTTCAGTCCCTGAAGAACAGGAGGAATTCGGACAGATCGATGAATCCTGCCTTGGACTGAAACCAGCCAAGGTCGACATCTGGAAGTCGATGATCTTTGTGCATCCTGATCCGAATGCGCCTTCCATTGCTGACTGGTTTGGTCCGGTTGAACCGCACATTGGCCCGCACGTGCCGGAAGAACTGATTGAATATGGCGAGCTAAAGAGTAGCTACGAGATCAAAGCGAACTGGAAGGCCGTCGTTGAGAACTAAATTGATGTCTATCACTTGAGCCACCTGCATTCGAACACGCTACAGATGTATGATCACAAGGCGGCCAAGTATCACTGGGAGGGTCCGCACTATATGTTTTGGGAACCACCGGTTGAAGAATTCCTGGAAAATCAGGAAAGCAAACTGATTGCGCCTCGTGTCATTCCTGAAGGTGCCAATGGTGCTTGGGTGCCGATGCTGTTTCCCGGTATCGGGCTTGCGGGTTCGGAGGATGGCTGGAACATCTTCATTATCGAACCACTGGAGCCTGAGCTGACCCGCGTTATCAACCGTGGGCGTGTCTCCAACAGTTCTGGCTGGGAGTTCACCAAGCAGTCAATGAGATCATCGAACTTCTGGACGAAATTTGGGCTCAGCGGCAAATATGAGAGCCATGACGCAATGAACGACGATGACCCGATGGTTGCGGGAGACTTCACCGGCGAGGACGTCTATGCCTGTGAGCAACAGCAAAAGTCACTGAAGTCTCCCTATTTTGAGACCGGTCCTGTTGCCACTGGTGAAACCCCTATTGTCGAACATCAGAAAGTCGTCCTTGAATGGTTGGGAAGAGACAAATGACTGCGCGCAGTTTTCATCCGCTGACCGTTCTCGAGACACGCGAAGAGATTGATGGTATGGCCAAAACAGTGATGTTTGATGTGCCATCGCCTCTGCGTAGAGTATTCGGTTGGAGACCCGGGCAACATCTCTCGTTGCGCGTCACGGTGGATGGCCAGGAGCAACGTCGAAGCTATTCGATATCCTCCTCACCTTTCACCGGAGATCCTTTGCGGATCACTGTCAAACGGGTCAAGGGCGGCGTGGTCAGTAATCACATCAACGACACCGTTTCAGCAGGAGACATTATCGACGTAATGCCTCCTTTCGGCAGATTTCACCTCGACCCCAGCGCAACATCGCGGCGCACGCATTATTTTTTTGGCGCTGGATCTGGTTTTACCCCACTGTATTCGATGTTGAGTTCGGTTATGGCTGAAGAGTCTGGCTCCTTCGCGCATGTGGTATATGGCAATCGCAATGAAAAGAGCATTTTGCTCGAGGATGAGCTGAATCGCCTTTGGGAGGCAAATTCTGAGCGTATGTCCGTTCACCATGTCTTTTCTAAGCCGGGCTGGTGGTCAAATGTGCAGTATTGGCGCAAGGGCATTGTGAACAAAGCGGCCATTGAAGCAATGATCGCCGAGAACCCACCCTATGCGCAGGATACACAGTATTATGTCTGCGGCCCTGGGGAGATGAATAATGGAGTGAGAGAGGCGCTTATGTCGCTCGATGTCCCTGTCAGCCGCATTCACATGGAAAGCTATGGCGGTATTGATGATCACGACACAAGCACCATAGGCATAGCCGCAAAAGCAAGCGTAACCCTGGGTGGCTTGGTCCACCAAGTCAATATCTCAAAGGGGCAAACACTGCTCGATGCTATCAAGGGGGCGGGGCTCAAGCCGCCATTCTCTTGTCAGTCAGGTGTCTGCGGTGCGTGCTGTGCCAAGCTCACACAAGGCAGGGTCCATATGCGTGCACGTGAGGCACTTGAAGACGGGGATATTGCAAGGGGCGAGGTGCTAACCTGCCAATCCCTGGCTACGACGGAAACCCTTGCACTCGCCTATAAATAGGCCGTCGGATAGCAGAAATCCCTTGTTCTTTGTACCACGTCGATCGTTAAGGCTCTCGCTTTTAGAGCCGGGTGCCCCAAAGGTGCCGGTCAGGCGTTGCGCAACTACGGCCATTAGACTGGCTTAACATCGGGTCCTTGTTCATGCGAACCAGTCGCTTCAGTAGGCAAACGGCAGTTTTAACTTAAGTCATTGTTTTAAAAGAAACCACAAGCCGTAGCGCGACCGGTGGTCATCAACTCGTGTCAGAAGGGTAATTGGCCTTCGAAGATTTGCGCTATTGCTGACCTCATAGAAGTAAAATGAACCATAGTTTTCCCATTTTAAAATTGCTCATATTATGTAAATCAAATTTTTAGCCAAAGCCCATCTTCAAGGATTACTCTTTGGTGATTGAAAATACACATAGCATGTAGGTTGAACCCGAGTGCGGTTTTTTGAAAATGGAGCCTTTAGCTTACGCTAATGCCTATTTTACTGTCTTGCGACCCGTGAAGTCGCCCTCCCGCATTACTGAAAGTCAAAGGTCAACTGCTGTGAACTACTCAGCATCCTGATTTTTCGCCCCATTGATGCCTCTGCTTTCAATGTAACTTCAGCCGCAGCACGTGCATCCTCTTCAGCATCATGGTGCTCGAATTGAAGCCCTAACACCTTTTTGAGATTGGCCAGACCATGCCCGCCATGGCCGCGTAATTCCGGCCAAGCTTGGCGAGCGATCGCAACGCTGTCTGACCATGTTGACTTCAACACTTGAAATCCCGCAAGCCGACACGCCGCGTCAAAGGCTTTCTCATCGTATCGGCTGTGTTGAATAAGCGGGTATGCCTCAAGAACCGGACGTAGGCTTGGCAATACTTCTGCAAATTTGGGGGCGCTTTTGACAGTTGAAGCATCAATCCCATGCAGTCGCGTATTGCCTTTAGCAAAGGGAGTGCCGGGATCAATATAGGCACTATAAGTTGCGATTGAGTTGTCAAATCCAACACAAGCGAGGCCAATTTGACAGATGCTCGCAATATCGTACCCGGCAGTCTCGACATCTACAGCTATGAACCTCAGATTGTCGCTCAGTGGTTCAGCCTGTTTGAAACAAGTTGGTAAAGACAAAGATGCAGCATTGGCCATGACAACGACTTTCATACGTTCGCAGACTGATGCAAAGACGCACCAATAACTCGCCGGGCTTCTTTTCCAGACCACTCAGCACGCGATGGCAGTCATTAATACAGACTGTAGCGAACAGCGAAAGGGGGCCCGCTTTGACCGATGCTACGCCCTGCTTGAATATCGGCTTTACAGCGATGCTGGGCAGTTATTCGCGCCGACGGGCTAGCTAATATCTGCTTTCAGCCAATTCAGCAGCTTCGTCACGGGCGGTCTTTTCATGATCTCGTTGAACCTATCGTCGTCGGCACAGTTGCAGGCGCTATGATTGTGATGCGGGGACTGTCGGCTGATTGAATGCAGCGGATCAGGTTCCGCCTCGATTCTCCTGATTGCGTAAGGTCAGTGCCGTAACAAGCAAAACCCCCGCCAGAGCCGAAAGCCAGGTGAGACCATCATCGAAGAATACGGCTCCAATTATCGCAGCAAAGAAGAGTGAGATGAAGTTTGCCAAGGACACCAGCGATGGTCCATAGTCTCGCGTCAGATTCAGATAGACCAGTAGCGCAAGCCCTTCACCAACGCCGATCAAGCCGATAGCGGGAATGTTGCCGGTGACAAGATGCCACTCAAAGATACTTCCGGAAATTATACTTCCTGCCAATGTGACCAGCGCAACGACAAGTGCTTGCCCATGCGCCACGCTTATCGCGTCGACCCGTTTCGGCCAACGAGATGCAACAAATACCGTATTGACAGCATAGAGGGTGGGGACTGCGAAGGCAGCCAGAAACCAATCCCAGGAAACTGGATCAGTCGACAATTCTGCTGTGTCCCAAACGATCATAATCGCAGCACCAAAGCCCAACAATACAGCGGCTACCCCCTTCAAGTTCACGGATTCCACACCAGTAAGAACGGCGAGGATGGTTGTGAAAATGGGCATTGTGGAAATGATCACGACGAAGATGAACAAGGGGAGTTTTGGTGCGACAAAAACCTCCAATAAAAATGGCAGTACAAATCCGAGGAATCCGCTGAGAACGTAGAACCCTGCTGCCTCTGGTCTAAGTGGAGGCCATTTGCGGGATGCCGTTGCTATAGCCGAATAGAAAAAGGCTATTCCAAGGATCGAAACTGGGGCAACCAAAAGTGGTGGAAGCCCCGATTGCCCGGCTGATTTCATGGCGGCGAGGCGCACGCTCCAAAGACAGCCGAGCAGGATAAGTAAGACAAGCTTCATTGCGCTATCGCATGTTCATTAACAGTTTGGCCGCAAACCCGATTAGAAGGACGCCAGAGCCTTGTCGGAACCTGTTATATCGCGCCGGTGTCATGAACCGGCTCCTGAAAGCATGTGCGAGTGCCGAATAGGTGGTGAGCGACAGGATGGACAGGCCACAATAGGTCAGGATGAGAATACTCGCTTGTGACGCCATTCCCCGCTCCGGTTCCAGAATCTGAGGGAACAGCGCCATATAAAATAGCAATGCTTTGGGATTGGTGGCTGCCAGTAGAAATGCCTCAAAAAATAGAGTGCAAGCTGGAACTGCTGCGTCGGTCTGAGAGTGTAGAGATAGGGTTTCTGTCCTAATCAATAGTCTGGCGCCAAGCCAGGCCAGATACGCTACTCCCGCCCACTGAAAAAAGGACCAGAGCAAGTCTGACGCCATCACAAAGGACGTTATGCCTGCTGCACAGATAGCACCACCTACGGCAAGGCCCAAAGCATTGCCAAGAATCGTGGGTGCAACCTGGTAGATGCCCAACTGTATCGCGCGCCGCACGGTATTCAGGTTCGCCGGACCTGGTGTGACGATGTTCACGGCCGAGATAGTTGCAAAGGAAACCCAAAGTGCCCAGTTCATTGTCTCTCTCACATTTTGAGGTCGTTGATATGCAAAAATAGAGCGTGAATGCAGAGATGTGCTTGCTGAAATAAAAGTACTTAGTTGATTTTAATCGTGGAAAGTGAGGGGTTTTGGGGTATTTGCATTGGTATGGAAAATACTCTAGATGACCTTGATCGCGCCATTCTCACAGCTTTGGTGAGTGATGCGCGGATTAGCTGGAAAGACCTCGCCGCTGATGTGGGGGTCTCGTCCCCAACAATCCGTGATCGTGTCCGGCGATTGCAGGACAGAGGTATTGTGCAAGTGTTCTCGATTGATATTTCGTCGGCTGCCTTGGGGTATACTCTTGAGGCTGTTGTGCGGTTTCGACCGTTACCGGGAAAGCGCCATGTGCTGGAGCAACAGATTCAGAATACGGATCGGATCGTGCAATGCGACAAGGTTACGGGTGAGGACGGGTTTGTTGCCCGCATACTGCTGAAAGACATTGGAGAACTGGATCCACTTCTTGAAACCTTCGGGCGGATGGCAACAACGAACACGGCGATCGTAAAGTCGAGCCCCGTCAGAATGCGGCCGCCACCGTTCTGAGTTCAGACGCGCGTTGGTCAGACATGTTTCGGGTATTCGTCTAAGTGGCAGCTCATACAGCGTTCGGGGTTGTGTTCGGGGACGCGCGCGGTTGTTTTTGAGATTGTCCTTCCATCAGAAAAATGGAGTGTTTTGATGGAAACTATGGAACGAGATACCGCATATATGGCCTGCCAATGCCGGTTCTTGCGTAGGATGATTGGTTCAACGCAGGAGAACCTAGCAGATGCGGCCGGGTTAACTGTCCGTACAATTCAGAAAGTAGAGAGTGGGTGGCATTCACGAAGGTCCAAACTCTGCGCAGTATCGCGCGGGGTGTCGGGTTTGACGTGGCTGTGTTCGAGAAACCGACGCCGGAACAGGAAGAACGACAGCTCAGGAAGATGCAGCGCGCACTGAGGCAAACTGCTCTTGTGCCAACATCACCTATTAAGAAAGCGAACGACTTTTAGCCCCGCAACAGGGCATGACGGAGACCGCTATGGTCTTGTGACCTTGGATGACCCATGGGAGTTTCCGGAGCAAGATCGCCTGAAGTTGTGATCTCTTCTGGTAAAGTGCTGTGGGTCAGTGGCGATGTCGGTAAATTGGTCCGCCATCGCGCTTTCAACCGGCGTTTATTGCAGCCCCTGACGGGGCTGAACGCTGGCTCCATACCAGGACGATGATCCCTGTAACAGTGACCTGCGCTATCGCAAATACCACCATCGCAGATTGAAGGCCGAGCATATCCGCAAGTGCTCCGCTGGCGATTACGGGAAGTGAGAAGCCGAAGTAGGCGTAGATAAATAGCCCGGCCGTTGCGCGCGCCCGATCATCTGGCGCACGCAAGGAAACCTCTGCCAATGAGGCGAGATAGGTGAAACCGTAGCTCGCTGCGCTGGTGATGCAGGTGCCAAGAAGAACAAATGCCAGTACCTTTAGCCAGACACCGGCAAGAAGAACCAGAAAACCAAGCGGGATCAGAATGAAACCTAGAGCGAGGGCGCGCGCGTTGGACATACGCCGGGCGATCGGCTGGCACAAGAACCCCACGAAGATAGCCAGAAAAATGACGAGACCGGTCCATCCTCCGAGATTGTTTTCAGCCAGTTCCAGTGGAACGACAGCGATGGTCATGCCAGTGGTGGACCATGCCAGGGCCATCGCGGCCCCGAAGACCCACGTTCCCGTAGGGAACACCGGCAGACGCACAAGCGAAACCGGCCTCGGCTTGTCGACACGAGGCAGGGTCAGGGCAATCAATGCCAGGACCGGGGCCGCTACGAAAAGCGCAATGTAGCTGACTGGTAAGAGAGTATGACCTTGCAGGCCGAGACTGATACCGGTTGCCAGAGCGCCGCCGCCAAAACCAAGAGACGTAGCCGAGGTCACAATGACAGCCGCGTTCCTAGCGCGATCTGCGCCCAGGATTTCAGTCATATAGGCGGTTCCGGATGTTGTTGCGACGCCGGTGCCGATCCCGAGCATGAAACGTGCGATCACCAGACTGATCCAGCTTGGGGCTTGTACGAGAAGCGCTGTCGCAACGGTGCCAAGGATCAGTGCCAAGGCAATCGGAAACCGCCGCCCGATCCGGTCTGATAGGCCGCCGAGCAGCAAGAGCGTTGGCATAAGACCCCCGACATAGGCTGCAAATGCAACCGTTACAGCTGTCGCGCCCACCTCACTTTCCGTCGCATAGGAATCGTAGAGCGGGGCCTGAAGATTCACGGCAAATGTCACCGCAAACAGACCAAGGGCGAGAATAGAAACCGGGATCACTTTGGACATGGGTGGACCTCGCAGATTGACTTGAGATCGAAATGCCATGACGAAATGAACATGACAATTTTTCAATTGTACTAGATACAGTGTGATAATGAAGACACCCGACTACGTGCGTTTGGCCGACATGCTTCCTATCGAATGGTAACTGGCTCCGGGTACTAAGCTGTCGACCCATCGGATCTCTGCGGAACAGGCTGGTGTGGCCCTCGCAACTGCAACAAATACTTACAGAGTGCCTGATAAAAGAGGCCCAATTATCGGCGAAGCTGGTCGCGACATATTCGCCCGCGCTCTCGGAGGGCAGCCAACACTCGGCGTTCTACAAACTGCCGCCGACGGTCTTGTCGATCTTATCTTTAATATGCTTGGCGATGCAGGTGACGCGACCGATACGCTGACCTATTCAGGCTTCGAATTTATCGCTGTCCTACATGGCCTTGAACTTGTTCCCGTATCGACGCCGGGATCGAGAAGTCAGCGGTCGAGGCAATCGCAAGCCAGCGGCGACTCCGCGATGCGCTACCGACCGTGCAAGAGACTTTGCCGGTTTTACTTCGTTTCGCGGTCGAAAAGATCAGTGAGACGACAATGGAAGACATCTTCCAAGCTAAACAGCTCGACGATGGGCAGGATGTCCTCCGCCACCTCCGGGCTTTGTTGAATGAACTCAGTGGAGCCCCGGTCCTGCATCACACTGAAGAGAGCGAGCCCTACTGGGTAGGAGGATCGGACAACGGCCGCAAAGTTGAAATTCTAATCGAATGCCTCAAAGGTATGTTTTGTCATGCTCAGAAAACCAGCGACTGGCTCTCTGCTGCTCCGTTCCCGCCTGTAAGATTTAGCGGTTCCGCTTTACAGCACCGGAACTCATCAGGCGACGGCACCAGACGGCGGTGAGTGTTGGACAGCCTAGCGCCACCAACTTGCTTCCCTGGCGAGATCCGACTGCACCATCGAGAAGGGCCGCAGGAGTGCTGCGGCCCTTGTTCAGTTCCTTGGTTCAAGGACGGATCTACACCGCGGATTGAGCGACGCCTCAGAGAGGTCTATGTCGCCGTTTCGGTGAGAGGTGAGCCAAAAACCCACCAATCAAGCCCATTCCCCGACCGAGACCCCAATGTGCACACTTTGCTTGCACAAAATGTCTGAGAACCCCGAAAAAATTGCAAACATCGGCTGTCGGTACATTCACACGCAGAACGACATCAGAAACCGCTTACTCAGCCACATTTGGAGTGGCCGCAGCTGCGGCAGGTCATGCAGCCTTCGACCATTTGCAGGTCATATTGGCCACAGCTCGGGCAGGGTTTGCCGCGGGGGGCGTTGAGGGAGACAACCTCCGCTTTTGGATCTGATTTCAGACCCATCCCTTCGCCTTCGAGAAAACCGGTGGCAACCATATGTGTTTCGATCACGCCGCCGATCGCTGCGAGAATGGAGGGGATGTATTTTCCCTGCACCCAGGCCCCGCCGCGGGGATCAAAGACCGCTTTCAGCTCTTCCACGACAAAGGACACATCACCGCCACGGCGGAACACGGCTGAGATCATCCGGGTCAGGGCCAGCGTCCAGGCGTAGTGCTCCATGTTTTTGGAGTTGATGAACACCTCAAACGGGCGGCGGTGGCCGTTGATGATGATGTCGTTGATGGTGAGGTAGATCGCGTGCTCGCTGTCCGGCCACTTCAGCTTGTAGGTGTGACCTTCCAGCGATTGCGGACGATCCAGCGGCTCGGACATATAGACCACTTCTGCCGCACCGGACTCGCTGATATCGGCCTCATGGGGGGCATCGGCGGTTTCACCTGGTGCCGTGTCTGCGCTTTCACTCACGGAGAGCACAGAGCCGGTCACGTCATTCGGGCGGTAGGTGGTGCAGCCTTTGCAGCCCAGATCCCAGGCCTGCATGTAGACATCCTTGAAACTGTCGAAGGAGATGTCTTCGGGGCAGTTGATGGTCTTGGAAATCGATGAGTCGATCCATTTCTGCGCCGCAGCCTGCATTTTGACATGCTCCGACGGGGAGAGCGTCTGGGCGTTGACGAAATAGTCGGGCAGCTCTTTGTCGCCGAATTTGTCGCGCCACATCTGCACGGCGTAGTCGACGACCTCTTCCTCGGTGCGGCTGCCGTCTTTTTGCAGAACCTTACGCGTGTAGGCATAGGCAAAGACCGGTTCGATACCGGAGGAGACATTGCCCGCGTAAAGCGAGATGGTGCCGGTGGGGGCGATGGAGGTCAGCAGTGCGTTGCGGATGCCATGCTCGCGGATGGCGTCGCGCACGTCCTCATCCATGTCCATCATGGTGCCCGATGCCAGGTAGGCGTCCGCATCGAACAGCGGGAAGGCGCCTTTTTCCTTGGCAAGATCCACCGACGCCAGATAGGCCGCGCGGGCGATCGCGTGCAGCCAGTCTTCGGTCTGACGCGCGGCTTCGTCTGAGCCATAGCGCAGGCCAAGCATCAACAGGGCGTCCGCCAGACCCGTCACGCCAAGGCCGATGCGGCGCTTGTTCTGGGCTTCCTGTGCCTGTGCGTCCAGCGGGAATTTGGAGACGTCGACGACATTGTCCATCATCCGCACGGCAGTTGCGACCAGGTTCTTCAGCCCCTCGGGGTCCAGTTCGGACTCCTTCTCGAACGGGTTTTTGACCAGACGCGCCAGGTTGATGGAGCCAAGCAGGCAGGCGCCATAGGGGGGCAGGGGCTGTTCACCACAGGGATTGGTGGCCGCGATCTGTTCCACGTAGGACAGGTTGTTGGCCTTGTTGATGCGGTCGATAAAGATCACGCCCGGTTCGGCATAATCATAGGTGGCCTGCATGATCTTGTTCCACAGATCGCGCGCTTGCACGGTCTGGTAGATCTTGCCGTCAAAGATCAATTCCCATGAGCCATCAGCCTTGACCGCTTCCATGAAAGGATCGGTGACCAGAACCGACATGTTGAACATGCGCAGGCGGGCCGGGTCGGATTTGGCAGTAATGAAGGCTTCGATATCGGGGTGATCGCAACGCATGGTCGCCATCATCGCACCGCGGCGGGAGCCTGCGGACATGATGGTGCGGCACATTGCGTCCCAGACGTCCATGAAGGACAGCGGCCCGGAGGCGTCTGCCGCGACGCCTTTTACATCTGCGCCGCGCGGGCGGATGGTGGAGAAATCATAACCAATGCCACCACCCTGCTGCATGGTCAGCGCGGCCTCTTTCAGCATGTCGAAAATCCCCGACATGCTGTCCGGCACTGTGCCCATGACGAAGCAGTTGAACAGGGTTACCTGCCGCGCGGTGCCGGCACCTGCGGTGATGCGGCCAGCGGGTAGATACTGGAAATCCTCAAGCGCACTATAGAATTTGTCTTCCCAGGTCTTGGGGTCGCTCTCCGCCCGCGCCAGATCGCGTGCGATGCGGCGCCAGCTGTCCTCAACTGTCTGGTCGATGGGGGTGCCATCGGCCTGTTTGAAACGGTACTTCATGTCCCAGATCTGTTCGGCAATCGGGGCGGCAAAACGGCTCATATGGCGAATCCCTATGGTCGGTCGTGGCTAAGGTGGCGGCCTGCCTACACCAGCCGCGCTGCGGTCCTCAACGCTGAAATCACATTGAGGCGTAAATTTATCCTTATCATACCACAACACCTTGTCGATCTGCCAGTCCGACCTACAATATAGGGTTCATACTCTGGACGACTCTGTGGGCATCTTGTGGATAACTATATCAATCTTGTGAAACTTTCTGTTGGGACTGAAACCGTTGACGGGCTGGCGGCCTGGCAGGCGGAGTACCGCAAGCAGCTGCCTGAGGGGTTGCCGCGCCATGTCACGCGGATGTGGCCCAAGCGTGAGGCGGAGATCCTCAATGGCGGGTCGATCTACTGGGTGATCAAGGGGCAAATCCAATGCCGCCAACGGATTTTGCGATTGGATGAGGTGATCGGTGGCGACGGTGTCCGGCGCTGTGCCATTGTTTTGGAGCCGGAAATTCACCGGACCCAGGTGGCGCTGCGTCGTCCGTTTCAGGGATGGCGCTACCTGAAGCCCGAGGATACGCCACCGGACCTGCCAAAGGGGCGAACGGCGGAAAAGCCATTGCCGCCCGAACTGTCACAGGCGCTTGCCGAGATCGGGGTGATCTGAGCAAGCGGGTTTTGCGCCTGCGAGAACGCTGAAGCCCCGATTGGGGCCACTGTCTGGGCGTCAGGTCTGATCTTTGAGGGTAGGCTGACCGGTTATGAGCTTTCTTTGCCGACGTTTTCTTCAAATGCGGTTTTGAAGGTGGCTTGTTTTTCTGCAGAGGCGTCGGTCTGATAGGTCGTCTTCCACTCATCCATGGTCATGCCGTAGAAGATTTCGCGGGCTTCTGATTTGCCCATCTCGATGCCGCGCTCATTGGCCGCTTCCTGATACCAGCGCGACAGGCAGTTACGGCAGAAACCGGCGAGGTTCATCATGTCGATGTTCTGAACGTCGGTGCGATCTTCCATCAGATGCTGTCGCAACCTGCGAAAAGCGGCGGCTTCGAGTTCGATCTGGGTTTGCTTGTCCATGTCGGGCTCCATCTGTGAAAACACCCGATTGACTAACAGCTGCGCCTGGACTGGGCAACTGATGACAGGGCGGGCAGGAGAATAGATCAATCGGCGGGCCGTTGGGGGCTCGAAAACTACGCGCCATATGTCATCTGTCCGTCGTCATTTGGTGATGAAGCGTTAGGGGAGTTGCGGCAAAATGGGATTTAGGCGATAAGCGCCGCAGAAATGTTTGCGATAACACCGTTCCAGCCGATGAAGAGGATGACCCCATGAGAAGATCGCGCAATGTAAAGATTGTTGCCACCCTTGGGCCGGCATCCGAAACCTATGAGACCATTCGCGCGCTGCATGAAGCGGGCGCAGATGTGTTTCGCCTGAACATGTCCCATGGCAGCCACGAGGAAATCGCGGCAAAACATGCGATCATCCGCAAGGTTGAGGCCGATCTGGACAGCTCCATCGCCATTCTCGCCGACCTTCAGGGGCCGAAGCTGCGGGTAGGTGTGTTTGCCAACGGTTCAGAAGAACTGGTTGAGGGCGCGTCCTTCCGTCTGGACCTGGACGAGGCCGAAGGTGACGTAAACCGGGTCTGCCTGCCGCATCCTGAAATCTTCGAGGCGCTGCAGGCCGGTGCTCATCTTCTGGTCAACGATGGAAAGATCCGCCTCAAGGTTGAGACCTGCGGCAATGATTTCGCCAATTGCACTGTGACTACCGGCGGAACCATCTCAAATCGTAAGGGCGTGAACGTCCCCGATGTGGTGCTGCCGCTGGCGGCGCTCTCGGAGAAGGATCGCGGCGATCTGGAATTTGTCTGCGGGTTGGGCGTGGACTGGCTGGCGCTCTCCTTTGTGCAGCGCGCGAAGGATGTTTACGAGGCCCGTGGGCTGGCTGATGGCCGCGCGGCGGTGCTGTCGAAAATCGAAAAACCAGCCGCCGTCGACAACTTCGACGAAATTCTGGATGCCTCCGACGGGATTATGGTTGCACGTGGTGATCTGGGTGTTGAGTTGCCTGTCTCTGCTGTGCCGCCGATCCAGAAACGTCTGGTGCGCCGCTGCCGTGCGGCCGCAAAACCTGTGATCGTGGCCACCCAGATGCTGGAAAGCATGATCGAAAGCCCGATGCCGACCCGTGCAGAGGTCTCCGACGTGGCCACCGCGATCTATGAAGGCGCAGACGCCATCATGCTCTCTGCTGAATCAGCGGCGGGCCAGTATCCGATCGAGGCTGTGCAAACGATGGACAACGTCGCGACAGAGGTGGAGGTCGATCCGACCTATGTACAGATCATTGCGGCATCACGTTCTGCCAAGGGCGATACCGTTGCCGATGCCATCGTGGCTGCGGCGCGCGAGATTGCGGAGAAGACCGAGATCAAGGCCATCTGCTGTTACACCCAGAGTGGCACGACTGCGCTGTTGACCGCGCGGGAACGTCCTGGTGTGCCGATCATTGCGCTTACACCATTGGCGCGCACCGCCCGCCGCCTGGCGCTGAGCTGGGGATGCAACTGTGTTGTGACCACAGATCAAGACCGGTTTAAAGGCGCTGTTGTTGGCGCCGCCCGCGCCGCGCGGTCTGGTGGGTTCGCAGGCGAGACGGATCAGATCGTTGTCACCGCCGGTGTGCCGTTCAATGTTCCGGGCACCACCAACATCCTGCGCGTGGCGCCCTGTGATGAACGTTTGATCTACAGCACCGACCCGGAGTAACCTAAACGCGTCTTACCTGGATGAGGACGCGCAGCATGGATACGGATCTGGCACTGGTGCTTGGGCTCTTGCTCACCTTTTTGGCAATCCCCGCTCTTTTGTCTGCCGCAAGCGACCGCCGCACCCCCAGGGTGTCGGCGGTTTTTCTTGTCCTGGCGGTTGGTCTGCTCCTATATGCGTTCAGCACCAAATCCGGGGGCTATCAGATTGATGATATCCCCAAGGCAATTTTCCGGGTGATTGGCAGATTTACCTGACCGTCGCGGCGGGGTGATTGTCGCAGCGGGTCCCGTCAGGCCTGAATATGAAATCTTGGTGTTTCAGATGAAGAATCCGCTTGCCCTTATGGCCCGGCTTGCGTAAACGGCACCCCTGTTCGCGTGGCCGGCCCAGAGTGGCATGCCGAGTCGCGCATAGACCGAACCCGCATTGAAGGAGACGGAAATGCCCAAAATGAAGACAAAATCGAGCGCTAAAAAGCGCTTCAAAGTGACCGCGACCGGCAAGGTCCTCGCAGGTCAGGCCGGCAAGCGCCACGGCATGATCAAGCGGACCCGCAAGTTCATCCGCGACGCCCGCGGCACCACTACCCTGTCGGCACCCGACGCAAAGATCGTCAAGGGCTTCATGCCCTACGACCGCTAAGAGGAGATCTGAGATATGTCCCGCGTTAAAGGTGGTACCACAACTCACGCCCGTCACAAGAAAGTCATCAAGGCCGCAAAAGGCTATTATGGCCGCCGCAAGAATACCTTTAAGGTAGCGCGTCAGGCCGTTGACAAGGCAAACCAATACGCAACTCGCGACCGTAAGAACCGCAAGCGGAATTTCCGCGCACTGTGGATCCAGCGGATCAACGCAGCTGTGCGTAGCCACGACGAGGCTCTGACATACTCCCGCTTCATCAACGGCCTGACCCTGGCCGGTATCGAAGTGGACCGCAAAGTGCTGGCCGATCTGGCTGTCCACGAACCCGAAGCTTTCGGTGCGATCGTGAAGCAAGCACAGAGCGCCCTGGCTGCCTAAGTTCAGGCACAGGATCATTTCAAGCGGGCCGTTCTGAAAAGAGCGGCCCGTTTTGCATGTCGCGCCCCTATTTGCCCTTATTCGTCCGGTCTGTGGCGTCGCGGCAGGCGTCGGGTGCGCGTGGGGGACTACCGGATTGCCGCGATTGCGTTCAGATTGGCTGCGAGCCGGTGCAAATGCTTGCTTTCAGCCTCTGCTGTGATAGCAGAGCGGCAGCATTATTCAGGGGACCGTCATGGACGATCTTAAAGCAAAATATCTCGGGCAGATCGCCGATGCTGCCGATGAGAACGCGCTGGAGGCCATCCGGGTCGCAGCTGTTGGCAAAAAAGGCGAAGTGAGCCTTAAGATGCGCGAGCTGGGCAAGATGACGCCCGAAGAGCGGCAGGTCGCAGGGCCGGCTCTCAACGCGCTGAAGGACGAGATTAACGCGGCACTGTCTGCGAAAAAAGCAGGGCTTGCGGATGCCGCACTGGACGCGCGTCTGCGGACCGAATGGCTGGATGTCACGCTGCCGACCCGCCCGACCCGCAACGGCACGCTGCATCCGATCAGCCAGGCCAGCGAAGAGCTGACAGCGATATTTGCCGAGCTGGGGTTTTCCGTTGCCGAAGGTCCGCGCATTGACACCGACTGGTACAATTTCGATGCGCTGAACATTCCCGGCCATCATCCGGCCCGCGCCGAGATGGACACCTTCTACATGCACCGCGCGGAAGGCGACAACCGCCCGCCGCATGTGCTGCGCACGCACACGTCGCCAGTGCAGATCCGGTCGATGGAGAAGATGGGCGCGCCGCTGCGCATCATCTGTCCGGGTGGTGTGTACCGTGCCGACTATGACCAGACCCACACGCCGATGTTTCATCAGGTCGAAGGCCTCGCCCTCGATAAGGACATCTCGATGGCCAACCTGAAGTGGGTGCTGGAAGAGTTCGTAAAATCCTACTTCGAGGTGGACAGCGTCGACCTGCGGTTCCGGGCCTCACATTTCCCCTTCACAGAGCCGTCGGCAGAGGTTGATATTCGCTGCTCCTGGAAAGATGGCACGCTGAAGATCGGGGAGGGCGATGACTGGCTTGAGATCCTCGGCTCCGGCATGGTGCACCCCAAGGTGATTGCGGCCGGCGGGATTGACCCCGATGTCTATCAGGGCTTTGCCTTTGGCATGGGCATCGACCGGATTGCGATGCTGAAATACGGCATCCCGGATCTGCGCGCCTTCTTCGACAGCGACCTGCGCTGGTTGCGCCACTATGGGTTCCAATGCCTGGACGTGCCGACGCTACACGGTGGTTTGAGCCGCTAAGTTTTAAACAATTTAGATCGCGCATCGCCCACCTATCGTAGGTGGGCGTTGTGCGTTTTTGGGTACATCTCCCGGTCCTCAGGCAGGGCAGGACCTACGGTCTTTCGGTAGAAAGAAGGGGGCCTACAATAAAAGTGGGAGCAGCCGCGCCTGCTAAGGGAGCGAGCACGACTGCGAACGTTCCCGCTCTCTTCCCGCCCCACAAATATGTGACGTGACAAGGCGCTAACGTTGGTTAGTGTCGGGGAAATGATGCGATTTGTTCTGCCCCTTGCTGCCGTCCTGACTGCCACCTCTGCCCTCGCGATGGGGCCATGGAAGGGCAATGCTGCCCCTTGCGGCGCAGACGTGGCCTGTGCGTTGGGCGAACGGTCTTATCACGTTCTGGAGCCGGAGGGCTGGGACGGCGTCTCGCCTCTACCGGTTTTGCTGCATTTTCACGGATGGTCCCGGACGGGCAAACATGCGCAACGCTCTGACAGGGTGGGGGCCTCGGCAAAGCGGCGCGGAGTCCTGCTGGTGACACCCAACGGTCGCGGCAAGAGCTGGAACTTCTGGGCTGCAAGCACCGAAGATGTGCCTTTTGCTGATGCGGTGCTGGCCGATGTGAACAAGCGCTATCCTGTCGATCAGAAGAAGGTCTATGTGTCCGGTTACTCCTACGGATCCGCAATGGCCTGGCGCTATGTCTGCCAGAGCGGCGCGGATGTGGCGGCGCTTTTGGCGGTCGCGGGGAGCATCGATCAGACTGAGACCTGTCCGCAGGCCCCTGAGGAGGTGCGTCATGTACATGGTCTTGCCGACCAGGTTATGGATTTTCCGATGGGGCCGGGGGAGGATGTGACCTATCCGGTGGCTCTGTGGCGGCGGGCATTTGGTTGCGAGGGCGCGGGCGCGCCGCAGAAGGACTGGCAGGCGCGCAGCTTTCTGACCTTCTCTCGCACCAGCTGGAGCTGCGCGGGGCACGATGTCACGCTTGATCTGCATCCGGGCGGGCATTTCATTCCACACGGTTGGATCGGGCGGCAGCTGGATGAGCTTTTGGGTCTCACCCCCAGCTATCCTTAGGCCCTGAGCCGCGCCAAGGCTTGCACATGGGGGCAATCTTTGTCATTGCCTGCTGCAACATGCATGGCTTGCCATAGGAAACCGGACCGATGAAATTCACTCTTTCTTGGCTGAAAGACCACCTCGAGACCGACGCATCGGTCGAGGAGATCACAGAAACCCTGACCGATCTTGGTCTTGAGGTGGAGGGCGTGTCCAACCCCGCCGACCGGCTCAAGGACTTTACCCTGGGCTATGTGAAACATGCTGAGAAACACCCCGATGCGGACAAGCTGCGGGTGTGTAAGGTCGACACTGACGAAGGCGAGATGCAGATCATCTGCGGCGCGCCCAACGCACGTGAGGGCATCACCGTGGTGGTGTGTAAACCCGGCATGTATATCCCGGGCCTGGATATCACCATTGGTGTTGGCAAGATCCGCGGTGTCGAGAGCTTTGGCATGATGGCCTCCGAGCGGGAGCTGGAGCTGTCGGATGAGCATGACGGTATTATCGAACTGCCGTCGGGAGAGGTTGGGGATCGGTTTGTTGACTGGTTGGCACAGAATGCCCCGGCCAAGGTCGATCCGGTTATCGAAATTGCCATCACTCCGAACCGCCCGGATGCATTGGGTGTGCGCGGCATCGCCCGCGATCTGGCCGCGCGCGGTCTGGGCACGCTGAAACCGCTCACGATTGAGCCGGTTGAGGGCGGTTATGACAGCCCGATCAAGGTGGCGATCGCCGAGGATACATTGGACGGATGCCCGCTGTTCACCGGCCGCCTGATCCGCGGTGTCAAGAACGGCCCAAGCCCGCAGTGGCTGCAGGACCGGCTGAGCGCCATCGGCCTGCGCCCGATCTCGACCTTGGTGGATATCACCAACTATTTCACCTTCGATCAGAACCGTCCACTGCATGTGTTCGATGCAGCAAAAGTAGCTGGCAATCTGCGGGTTCACCGCGCCGCTGGTGACGAGACGCTGACGGCGCTGGATGAGAAGGATTACACCCTCTCCGAGGGTCAGATGGTAATTTCTGATGACAATGGCGCAGAAAGCATTGCCGGTATCATGGGCGGGGCTGCGACGGGCTGCACCGAGGACACCACAGATGTATTTCTGGAGAGTGCTTTCTGGGACCATGTTCAGATCGCGACTACGGGCCGTGCGCTCAAGATCAACTCTGACGCGCGCTACCGGTTTGAACGGGGCGTTGACCCTGAATACACGCGTGATGGGCTGGATCATGCCACCCGGATGATCCTTGATCTCTGCGGTGGTGAGCCGTCGAATGTGGTGACCGCCGGCGCCGTGCCAGACCATGCGCGGGCCTATAAGTTGGATCCGGAGCGGGTTCAGTCGCTGGTCGGCATGGATATCCCGGAATCCGAACAACGCCAGACATTGACGCGGCTCGGCTTCCGCTTGGAAGGCAATATGGCCCATGTTCCCAGCTGGCGTCCCGATGTGATGGGGGAGGCCGATCTGGTTGAGGAAGTGGCGCGGATTGCCTCTCTGACAAAGCTGGAAGGCAAGCCTTTGCCGCGGCTGACCGATGGTGTGCCAGCGCCGGTGATGACACCGCAACAACGCCGCCAGCAGATTGCACGTCGGACCTGTGCCAGCCTCGGCTACAATGAGGTGGTGAGCTACACGTTCACCGACAAGGCCTCTGCGGCGCTGTTCGGCGGTGGCGATGATGCCACCATGCTGGCCAATCCGATTTCGTCGGAGATGTCGCATATGCGTCCTGCGCTGCTCCCGGGTCTTTTGCAGGCTGCGGCGCGCAATCAGGCGCGGGGCTTCATGGATCTGGCATTGTTCGAGGCAGGTCCTGCGTTCCACGGCGGCGAGCCGGGTGAGCAGCATAACCTGATTTCTGGCCTGCTGGTTGGACGGACCGGTCCCAAGGATGTGCACGGTGCCAGCCGCGCGGTCGACACCTTTGATGCCAAGGCTGATATTGAGGCGGTTCTGGCGGCGATCGGCGCCCCTGCCAAGGTTCAGATCCTGCGCGGGGCACAGTCCTGGTGGCATCCGGGACGGCACGGCAAGATCTGTCTCGGCCCGAAGAAGGTGCTGGGTGTCTTTGGTGAATTGCACCCCAAGGTGCTGAGCGAAATGGGCATCAAAGGGTCCGCCGTGGCCTTTACCATCTGGCCCGATGAGGTGCCGATGCCGCGCAAATCCGGCGCCAACCGGGGTGCATTGGTCCAAAGCGATCTGCAGGCGGTTGAGCGTGACTTTGCCTTTGTCGTGACGGATGATGTCGAGGCGCTGACCTTGGTCAACGCAGCGGCTGGCGCGGATAAGGTCCTGATTGACGATGTGCGTGTGTTCGACGAATTCATCGGTGGCAGTCTGGGTGAGGGCAGCAAATCGCTGGCCATCACCGTGCGGTTGCAACCGACCGACAAGACCCTGACCGAAAAGGACATCGAAGCGGTCAGCGCCAAAATCGTGGCCAAGGTCACAAAGGCGACCGGCGGTACATTGCGCGGATAATTGCGACTGAGGGCAATTGGTCCGATCCGACCGTATGACTTGGAAAACGCGCCCGGTTTCGGGCGCGTTTTTATATATGGCCGAGGAAGTCAGCGAGCAGATCGAAGACCAGCCGGATTTTCCGGCTGGTGTGCAGTTCCCGATGGGTGGTCAGCCAGATCGGGAAGGTGATTGGTGCCAGACCGGGCAACAGACGTTCGATCCCGGGGGTCGGATCTGCGACAGCTGTCATCATCGGACAGATGCCAAACCCCTGTTTGACCAACTCCCAGGAGGCAAGACCGCTGGTGGAACTGACCCGAAAGTTCTGCGCTGTCAGGTGGATGCCGAGTGGGGCCATGAACTCAATCGACCGCTCGAGATCGGCGAAACCCACAAAATCATGATGCGACATCTCTTCGGCTGATTGCGGGCGGCCCCGGCGCTCCAGATAATTGGTGGCAGCGTAGAAATGGGCGTGTGACTCTCTGACCAGACGGGCAATCAGCTCGGGCTGATCCGGGCGCACGTGGCGGATGGCGATATCCGCCTCGCGCCGCATCAGATCGCGAATGTCATTTGCAGCCACCACATCAATCGTCAGCCGTGGCGCGCGTTGTCTCAGCTGGTGGAGAACCGGTGGCAGCACATAGGCCGACATCACGTCGCTTGCGGTTATTCGGACCGTGCCCTCAATAGCTTGCGCCTGCCCAGTGGCGGCGAGCGACAGTGCCTCAGCGGCTTCTCCCATTTTGCGGCTGTGGCTCAGCAGGTCATGTCCGGCCGAGGTTAGCGCGAGACCGCGCCCCAATCGTTCGAACAGCAGAACTCCGAGGTCTGCCTCAAGCGCTGCAACCTGTCGCGACAGGGTTGGTTGGGTCAGGCCCAGTTTGCGCGCCCCTGCAGACAAAGAGCCTGTCTCAGCAGTCGCCAAAAAGGCGCGAATGTGGTTCCAGTCCGGATCATCCATGCGGAAATGTATAGCACCCTTGCGAATTTCAGCAATTTATTGCTGGTTCCTGTATGGGTAAACCACTCTCATTCAAGGAGAAGACTGATGACAGCCGACGCGCGCTTCTGGAACCGGATAGCCCCAAGATACGCCAAATCAAAGATCAGGGACGAAGCCGCCTATCAATACACATTGGAGCGGACCAGATCCTATCTCACGGCGGCGGATCATGCGTTGGAAATCGGCTGTGGGACCGGGTCGACGGCAATCGCACTGTCAGATGCAGTTGGAAGGATCACCGCAACCGATCTGTCGGATGCCATGCTTGATATTGGCCGCGACAGGGCTGCCGAGGCGGGAGCCGATAATATTCGGTTTGAGCAATGCGCCGATGATGGGTTGCCCGCTGGACCGTTTGACGCCGTGATGGCCTTCAACCTGTTGCATCTGGTGCCGGATTTGGACGCTGCGCTTTCGTCGGTTGCAGAGCGCCTGCCCAGTGGCAAGTTATTCATCTCCAAGACGCCCTGTCTGGGTGAGGCACGGGGCAGCTTCAAATATTGGATGTTCCTGACCGTGATCCCGCTTATGCGGCTGGTTGGACAGGCCCCGAGCAACGTGCGTTTCCTCAGCGTGGCAGATCTGGAGGGCGCGGTTGAACAGGCAGGGTTCGAGATCGTTGAGACCGGAAATTATCCGGCGTCCACCCCCGGTCGCTACTTGGTGGCAAGGCGTCGTTAATCCCGGCGCTGGACGAAGGTCCTCGGCTGGTGAATACTCCGCCTGCTTGCCGACCGGGTTTTCTGTCCGGTTCAATGGCATCCATCAATGAGCGACCTTAGCAGTGAGGCGGATTCGACGGCGTGGCCGCGCCTGCCCGTTGCTGGCGCAGGAAAGGACATTTCGTGACGTTGAGCATATATCTCTCAGGTGAAATTCACACCGATTGGCGCGATCAGATCATCGCCGGGGCCAAGGATCTGGATGTGCAGTTCAGCAGCCCCGTGACCGATCATGACGCCAGCGACGATTGCGGTGTTGCCATTCTGGGGGCGGAGCCGAACAAATTCTGGCATGATCACAAGGGCGCCAAGATCAACGCGATCCGGACCCGCAAGGGGATCGAAGAGGCCGATATCGTCGTGGTGCGATTTGGTGAAAAGTATAAACAGTGGAACGCGGCTTTTGATGCCGGTTATGCGGCCGCGCTTGGTAAATCGTTGATCGTGCTGTCACAGGATGAGCATCAGCATGCCTTGAAAGAGGTTCATGCGGTCGCACTGGCCGTGGCGAAGGAGCCAGCGCAAGTTGTCGAAATCCTGCGCTACGTGCTGAAGGGGAGCCTGCCTGCGTGACAGGTCCAACTCTGACGACGGACCGCCTGCGTCTGCGACCGCACCAGCTGGATGATTTCGAGGCGCTGCTGGCGCTGTGGATGGATCCTGTGGTGGTGCGTCACACAATCGGTCGCCCAGCCAGCCGCGAAGAAACCTGGACCCGGTTGTTGCGCTACATCGGTCACTGGCAGGCCCTTGGCTTTGGCTATTGGGCGGTGACGCTGCAAGAGGACGGGCGCTATATCGGGGCGGCAGGGTTTGCGGATTATCACCGTGACATTGATCCACCGATTGGCGCGGTACCGGAGGCTGGTTGGGCCCTTATGCCTGCAGCCCACGGGAAAGGGTTGGCAACAGAGGCGGTTGACCGGATGCATCGATGGGCTGCGGAGGCCACGCAATGGGAGCGTACCTGCTGTCTTCTGGACCCAGAAAATGCAGCTTCGGTAAAAGTTGCCAAGAAACTTGGGTATCAGCCCAGCCACGATGCGCTTTATCGTGGGGAGCCGACTTTGGTGATGACGCGCACGATCACGCGTTGACCGATGTGACGAATAAGCCGCCCCACAGATCTGGCGGGGCGGCTGTTGCCGGATCAGGCCTCTTTCTTGATTTCGACGCTATGGGGATAGGGGATTGAGATCCCCTTGTCGTCGAAGGCTTCCTTGACCGCTTGCGTCATTGCGAATTTCAGCTCCCAATAGTCGGCCGCCTCGCACCACAGGCGCGCTGTCAGATCGACCGAACTGTCGCCGAGATTGGTAACCCGCACCCAAGGGGCGGGATCTGCCATGACACGCGCATCTGTGTTCGCGAGATCCAGGATGATCTCTTTGGCCGCGTCTGCGCTGTCGCCGTAGTCGATGCCGAATACCATATCAACGCGACGCGTATCATGCGCCGAGTAGTTGGTGATGATCGCGCCCCAGGCCTGGCCATTGGGGATGATGATCTGAACGTTGTCAGGTGTCACCAGCTCCGTCACGAAAAGGTTGAGATCCACCACTGTTCCCGAGGTGCCGCCAATATCAACGTATTGGCCCAGCTTATAGGGGCGGAACATGACCAGCATCACCCCGGCAGCCAGATCGCTCAGTGTGCCCTGCAGGGCCAGACCAATGGCAAGCGTTGCAGCGCCGAGCATTGCAACCAGGCTGGTGGCTTCGATCCCGAATATGCCCAGAACGGCGACCAGCACGATGGCCAGCAGCACCCAACGCACTGCGCTGGCGGCAAAGTTGCCGAGTGTTTGGTCAAGGTGCGGGGTGGCGTTGATGCGACGACGTACTGCACCGCTGATCACACCGGCTGCGATCCAGCCCACAACCAGTACGACCAACGCTTTGGCTGCGCTGATGAGCAGGGGCCAAAGGGCACCCAGCTGTTCAATCCATTGTTCCATAGTGTTGTTTGGTCCTTGTCACGATCTCATAGAAATACCCATCACCGGCTACAGGAGGACGCCGGTGTGTTCGCTGCGGGCATAGGCGGACCCGGCAGGGCTGTCACCCGCGGATTACACTGCAGCAGATCAACGTTTCAGGGAGTCGCGGATTTCCAACAGCACATCCAGTTCGGTTGGGCCAGCGGGGGCCTCCTCGGCCGGGGCGGTGTCCTCCTGCTTGAAGGTGGCGTCTTTAAGCCGATTGACATAGCGCACGAGCATGAACACCACGAAAGCAATGATCAGGAAATTAATGACGGCCATCAAAAAGGCGCCGTGGGCGAACACGGCGGCCCCGGCTTCGCGCGCGGCTTCCAAAGTGGCACCATCCGGCACATCCCCCGCCAATACGAGATAGGAGTTGGTGTAATCGACACCGCCGGTAAAGACACCGATAATCGGATTGATCAGATCGCTGACCATGCTCTTTACGATTGCCGTAAAGGCTGCGCCGATGATGATACCCACCGCCATATCCATCACATTGCCCTTAGCAATGAAGGCTCTAAATTCCTGAAGCATGCTACTTGTCCCCGTTAACGAACCACTTTGTTCTTGAGCAGTTGTGCGCGTACAACCGCGCGCTGCGTGTCCGCAGTCTAGTCCGGTTTTTGCGGCCAAGGCTATTGATTTTGCGTTGGAAATTCGAGGGGGTGGTGCGTTGAACCACTGGTGGAGGCGCTGCTGGTTGTGCCCATCGCCACATTCTCAACGCAAAATGGACTTGCGCTGACCCCAGACTGGTCCCGCGTCGGGCGTCTTTGCAGGTTAATTGTTCCGTAAGAGATGTGTTGTGACCTGTTCGCACATGGGCTGGTCGCGTCATGGGACGAAACAACACATCGGGCGGCTCCGTCAGATGAGGCGGCGGCGAAGTGTCCGCAGGCTTTTTTGCGGGGTGAGTGTTAGGCACGAGGTAGACGCGAGACATGGCCACTCTTGACAATGCGATCTGGTTGACCGGTGCCAATGGTGCTGCGCAGAACGGTTCAACAACGCTTAGCGACGGCGGCAATTCCACGGTCGTGACCGGGACATTCACGCCGGGCAGCTGGGACAGCTCGCAAAGCGGCTACCAGGTGTCCGATTTCGGTGCCTTTGGTGTCAGCGAGCCGATTACCGCAAGCTATGGTTTCTCCAACCCGGTGAGCGATTTGCGGTTTGAACTGCAGCATGTGAATTCCAACGGCAGCTCCCATGACGACAAATTCACCCTGCGGGTTCTGGATGCCAGCGGCGTTCTGATCCCTGCGGCACAGGTCGTTGCGGGACTGACCGGCGTGACCCACCATCAGGTGACGATCAATGCTGACGGGACAGTCTCCATCGAAGGGGAGGGCAGCACAGCTGCCAATATCGGCGTCGCGATTGACGGGCCGATTTCGCAGCTGGATGTGACTTTTGACAATGGCAGCGATGCGCCGATCTCCGGTGGTGCCGGGCTGTCGGACTTCACCTTCTCCATTCCGCCCGCACTCGACTATGTCGTGGAAGGCACGGATGCAGGCGAGAGGATTGATATCGATTATCTGGGCGACCCCGAAGGGGATCGTGTCGACAGCGGGGATGCAGCTGACGGCTCTCAGGATGATGTGATCGTGGCCGGGGGTGGCGACGATACAGTTCTGGCCGGTGAGGGGGACGACTTCGTTGATGCCGGTGCGGGTGATGATTCCGTCGACGGTGGCGCCGGCGACGACACGCTCTCTGGCGGTGGCGGACGTGACCTGCTGCAAGGCGGCGTCGGCAATGACCTGCTGCAAGGCGGCCGCGGCGGTGACACGCTTGAGGGGGGCGCCGGGCGCGACACGCTGGAAGGCGGTGGCGGCAACGATTCACTAAGCAGTGGCGACGACAACGATCTTCTCTTGGGCGGCGATGGCGACGACACCATCACCGCAGGCTACGGCGATGACACGCTTTATGGTGGGGACGGCAATGATCGGCTCGAAGGGCTTTATGGCAATGATCTGATCTATGCCGGTGACGGCGACGACCATGTCTTTGGCCGTGACCAGGATGACCTGATCTATGGCGAAGATGGCAATGACACGCTGATCGGCAGCATGGGAACGGATACCGTCTGGGGCGGTGCTGGGAACGATATTCTGGCGGGCAGCCAGGGCAATGATGAGATCCACGGCGGCGATGGTGACGATCTGGCCTTCATCGGTGTCTATGAGGATTCCGATCGCATTTTCCTCGACGATGGCAATGATTTTCTGGACGGAAGCTCCGCCGGATCATCCTTCTACGGGGAAGGCGGTCGCGGCGACGATGTGATGAACAGTGGCGTTGGCAATGACACGCTGCTGGGGGGCGAGGGATATGACCGGCTGAGCGGCGGCGCGGGTGGTGACTCGCTTGATGGCGGCAGCGAAGATGACATCATCGAAGGCGGCAGCGGGGCTGATACGCTGATCGGCGGAACTGGCGCTGACAGCCTATACGGTGACGACGATCGGGATTTCTTTGTTGGTGGGGCCGGAGACGTCGTTGATGGCGGCGAAGGTGGCGATGACTATGACCGCCTGGATATCAGTGAGCTGCGCGCGCTGGGCGACACGCGTGTGGTCTACACCAGTGCCGACCGGGAAGACGGACGGGTTGAGGTCCGAAATGATCAGGGGGACTTTGTCAGCAGGCTGACGTTCTCCAATATCGAAGAGGTCATTCCCTGTTTCACCCCGGGCAGCCTCGTTTTGACCCCCGGTGGCGCAGTGCCGGTGGAAGCGCTTGAGGTGGGCGACCGGGTGGTGACGCGCGATGGCGGACCGCAGACCTTGCGCTGGACCGCGCGCCGGATCGTGACCAACAACGATCTTGCACGGCGCCCGCAGTTCCAACCCATCCTCATCGAAGCAGGTGCGCTGGGTTCTGATGGTGGCGAACCTGTGCCGAACCGGGATCTGATGGTGTCACCGCAGCATCGGATGTTGCTGACCGGAAGCCGCGCCGAATTGCTGTTCGGGTCAAATGAGGTGTTGGTGGCGGCGGTGCATCTGCTCAATGATCGCGATATCCGTCGTGCGCGGACAATGGACGTAACATACATCCATCTGCTGTTTGATCAGCATGAAATTATCTGTGTGGATGGCGCCTGGAGCGAGAGCTTCCAGCCGGGCGATCTGACGCTGTCGGGTATGGATGCGGCCCAGCGGTCCGAATTGTGCCATCTGTTCCCGGAGCTGGAGAGCATGGGGCGCGCATTCCCAACGGCGCGGCGTTCTCTGCGCAGCCACGAGGCACGTGTGCTGTTGTCCTCAGGCCGCGGCAATATCAGGTAAGACCCCAATAGGAGAGGAGGACCCGGCCACTATTCGCAGCCGGGTCGATTTCGTTACTGGTACTTTTTGATTTCGCCCGTTTTGAGGCGTGCCAGATAGCTGTTCAGCTCGCCTTTGACGATGGGCATCAGGAAGTAGAGTGCCACGATATTGACGACCGCCATGGCAAAGATCGCCGCATCGGAGAAGTCGATGACCGGACCCAGGCTGGCTGCGGCGCCGATGACGACGAAGGCGCAGAAAATCAGCTTGAAGACGAGTTCAGTGGTCTTGCCTTCACCAAACAGGAAGGTCCAGGCCTTGAGGCCATAATAGGACCAGCTGATCATCGTGGAGAAAGCAAACAGGATCACTGCGATGGCCAAGATGTATTTGAACCAGCCAAATGCGGAGGAGAACGCCGCAGATGTCAGTGCCACGCCGGAGTTGCCATCCACGGTCTGGATGGCGCTGCCTGCTTCGTTCAGCACATAGAGACCGGTTTCAGGATCGCTGACCAGCTGACCGGTGATGATGATCACCAGTGCTGTCATCGTGCAGATGACCACAGTGTCGATGAAAGGTTCCAGAAGCGATACGAAACCTTCGGTGATCGGCTCTTTGGTCCGCACCGCGGAGTGGGCAATCGCTGCCGAGCCAACACCGGCTTCGTTGGAGAAGGCCGCGCGTTTGAAGCCCTGAATCAGCGCCCCGACCATACCGCCTGCAACGCCGAGACCGGTAAAGGCACCGTCGAAGATCTGGCCAAAGGCCCAGCCGATTTTGTCGAAGTTCAGCAAGATGATCACAAGTGCGGTCAGCACATAAAGGACACCCATGAACGGCACCACCTTCTCGGTGACACTGGCGATGGATTTCAGGCCGCCGATGATCACGGCGAAGACCACACCGGCAAAGATGACGCCGGTGATCCAACCGGGATAGTCGCCAAGCACATTGGTCAGCTGCGCATGTGCCTGATTGGCCTGGAACATGTTGCCGCCGCCAAAGGCGCCGAGGATACAGAAGATCGAGAAAAGAACCGCCATGAACTTACCACCGGGCAGGCCCCGTGCGGCAAAACCTTTGGTCATATAGTACATCGGACCACCGGAGACGGTGCCATCGGGGTATTCATTTCGGTACTTCACACCCAGCGTACATTCGGTGAATTTCGACGCCATGCCCATCAGGCCTGCGAGGATCATCCAGAATGTCGCACCGGGACCACCGATGCCAACGGCAACCGCAACACCGGCGATATTGCCAAGGCCGACAGTGCCAGAAAGAGCCGTGGCCAGCGCTTGGAAATGGCTCACCTCGCCAGCGTCATTCGGATCCGAATAGTCGCCTTTGACCAAGGAAATCGAATGTGGGAAGGCGCGGAACTGGATCAGTCCGAAGTAGATGGTGAAAATGGTTGCCGCGATCACCAGCCACGCAACGATCCAGGGAAAGCTGGTGCCGGGGAACGGGCTGAAGATGAAATTGACAAACCATCCGGTGGAGCTGGCAAACAGCTCATTCACCGTTTCGTCGATGGTCTGTGCCATCAGCGGGCCCGACAGCCCGAGGGCGCCGGGGACGGCCAGAGCAGCCGCTTTTGAGAGAGTGTTCATGATGACCCCTGTCGATCAGTTATGGGACAATGGTGATCGGAACCGGCGCAGCCTGCGCCAGGCTGCCTGCAACCGAACCAAACAGCCGCGACGAGAGCGCGGAGTGGCCGGTGCGTCCGATAACGATGTGATTGGCGCCTTCGGATTTGGCGATGGACACCAGCACTTCGGCGATATTGCCGTATTTCACCGTGGCAGTGACATCCACGCCGCTGGTTTCCAGGTCCTTGAGAAGCGGCTGAATCAATGCGGTTTCGGCGCGCTCCAGCTCTTCGGTGCGGCGTTTGTGGCGCTCTGCCAGCTCGGAGGCGGACAGAAACGAATACGGTGACCATTCCAGGACATGCGCGACAACAATGCTGCCGCCCTGTGCCTTTGCCACGTCCAGCGCAAAGTTGAGCGCGGTGCGCGCGCTTGTGCTGCCGTCGTAGCCAACTACGATTTTTGAGGCCATCTGCCCCTCCCTTGGTTCACGTCATCCCTGTGACGAAGTGTCTCAATTTTAAGACGTTGTTGATAGGAAAGGTTCTCGATTTCCTTGCGTATTGGGAAAATTTCGGAAAAATGTGCGGATAACGATTAACTACTGGGAAAAATTCCGATGGACTTGCTGGATTCGCGCATTCTTTCCGCCTTGCAACAGGACGGTCAGATCTCAATGGCCCGGCTGTCTGAAAAAGTTGGGCTGTCTTTGTCCGCATGTCATCGTCGTGTCAAGATGATGGAAGCCAATGGCATGATCGAAGGCTATGCCGCGCGGCTGGATCGCAAGAAGGTTGGTCTTGAGCTGCAGATCTTTATCGAGATCAAGCTGGTCAGCCAGCAGCGGGAGAATATTCAGGCGTTTGAAGATGCCATTTCACATATGCCAGAGGTGCTGGAGTGTCATTTGATTTCAGGGGAATTTGACTATCTGATGCGCGTCGCTGCGCGCAATACGGATGCTTACGAGAAACTCTATCGCAACCGATTGTCGGAGATCCCGTCGGTTGCGCAGATGAAGACGCTGCTCGGGGTGTCCACCGTGAAGGAGTTTCGCGGCTACCATCTGGATTAGCGCTTCATGGCTGGCGGGCATCCGCGACCAGACAATCCAGTCCCGAAGAGGTCAGAGTGCTGAGAAACGCCAAAAGATCAGATTTCTCCCGGTCGCTCAGGCCGAGTGATCGCACACGCGGGTCTTGACCCGGCAGCCCCGCACCGCCGCTGTCGTAATAGTCAATCACCTCAGCCAGCGTGCTGAACCCGCCGTCGTGCATATAGGGGGGCGAGACACCGAGGTTGCGCAGCATTGGCGTTCGGAACCGCCAACGGTCCTGCGGGTCCTCGGTCACCTCATAGCGCCCAAGATCAGCATCCTGTGGGCCGCTGACCGCGCGGACCAGGTCATAGTCCACATGATGGATCACGCCGGGTGCGACCTGAACAGGCAGGGTTTCCGGGGGATTTTGGCGTTCCAACTCCCGCATCTGACCATATCCGGTGTCGTGAAACTGCTGATCGGTGAAGAGTGCATCCTTCGGGCCAACGCTGTGGCAGGACACACATCCCGCCTTGTTGCGAAACAGTTTGAACCCGCGTTTTGCGCTGGGTGACACCGCAGCTTGCTCGCCGCCATAGAACCACCGGTCAAACGGGCTGTTGCCGACGGTCAACGCCCGTTGGTAGGCGGCCAGCGCCATGCCAATCCGGTCTAGCGAGGCGGGCGCCCCAAACGCCTCATGAAACAAGGTGTCATAGGCATTGTCGGTTTGAAGGTGGGAAACGACCCGTCCTGCAGATGGGTTGGCCATCTCGTTTCGGGCGGTGAGGGGCCCGATAAACTGGGTTTCCAGCATGGGGTCGCGGCCATCGTGAAACAGCGGGTTCAGCAGGCCCACATTGATCAGGCTTGGCGCGTTGCGTTTCACGCTGCGCCCTTCCACGCCGACCGAAGTCGCGAGCTCCCAGTTGGCAAACCCCTGCTCCGGCACATGGCACATTGCGCAGGACATGGTGTTGTTGATCGACAGCGCGCGGTCAAAGAAGATCTGCCGCCCCAGCGTAATCCGCGCTGCTGTCGGAGGATTGTCCGCCGGGTAGACCAAAGGTGGCAGACCCAGCTGCGGTGTCAGACTGCGTTTGGCGGCTCTCTCCGCCCAGTGCTCATCGGCGGGCTGTGGGCAGCTGTCAGCTGAGATTTGCACCGGCAGATCGCTTGGCCGTGCAACGATATCGCCGTCGGCGAACGCTCTCGGCGCGGCGGCAATCAGCGAAAGCGCAGCGGCTGCGCTGAGCAATATGCAACGTCGCAGACGCGGGGGGAGGGCGATCATTCTCTGGCCTCTTCCAGTAGCAGCGTTTCCACATCGGTCATCAACAGGCGCGGGTCGATCAGACCCAGCCCGTAAACATTGCGGATCATGCCATGACGGTCGACCAGATACATGCGCAGCAGATGGTTGATCTGGTCGTCTGCGCCGCCACGGTCCACGACCTGCCCAAACCCGTCCAACAGGGGCTGTAACGCTGCGGCATCCGGCGTGGTCAGCACCTGCCAATCCAGTTTATGGGCACTGGCAGGATCGCTGCTTACTGGATGCGCGAAGGCCGCGATGGCCTCGACCGTGTCGCGCTCTGGGTCGAAGCTGATGGTCATCAGTTGAACCTCCTGTCGCAGATCCGGAAGCTGTGCGCTGGCGTCGTGAATGTCATAAAGCGTCGAGAAGGCCAGCGGACAGCCATCAATATCGCCGCAGGTCAGATAGACAAAACTGATCAGCGTGATCTTGCCATCGATCAGTTGGTGCAGCCGATCCCTAGTGCCATCAGCAGTCAGCACCGTGCCATCCGGTGCAGGTTTCAATCGGTTCAGCCGATAAGATCCAGGTTCCGGCGGGCTGAACTGGAAGGCGGGATCGCTTGGGAATACCTCCGAAAGGCGGGCGGGCGTGGCCCGCAATGCAGCGGGCGTCAACCGTGCCATCAGATCCGCAGGGCGCCAGGTTCCGGCCAGGGCCACGACACCTGTCAGCACCACCGCAGCAGCGGCTATGGAAACGGCGAGAGTTTTCTTGCGCATGGAGTTCCTCCGGCAAGGTGAGGTCCGCGAGGGGAGATCGGGGCGGCAGCATACCGCCCCAAAGCAGTCTCTTAAGCGGAATAGAGCGCGGCGCTGCCAAAGCGCATGATGTGCGCGCGACCCAAGCCTGCGGCATAAAAGTCGATGTTGAAATCCTCGACCAATTCTTTGCCGTCCCAGTTGTAGGCCCTCAGGTATTGCACATCGTCCTCGCCCTTCTTGTCCCAATTGGCGAGCAAGGAAGAGGAGAAATAGACCCGTTTGCCGTCCCAGCTCTGGCTGACCATATTGACCTGTCGATCAATGGTTTTCTCATAGATCTGTGCCGGGTTATGCGGGTCGGAGATATCAAACAGCCGGGTCTTTCCATCCATGAAAGAATTGACCCAAAGCGTTTGATCATCGGCGGCGATGGAGATGTCGACGGGCAGCGGGATATCCTCGGGGTTGCCGATGTCTGCCACCGATTTGGCCTGCCATTCGCCATCGTCATCCTCATAGATCAGCCAGAGCTGCGAGGTGAGTGCTGTGGTTGAGAAAGCGTAGTTGGCATTTGGCCCCCAGGGAAAGCGCACTTCGAGCGGCGCGCCAGGCACGTTGAACACTTTTCGCGGCTGACGGGTGTGCAGATCCCAGAGCACCATGCTGTTGCCAAAGCGTTTCATCGCTTCGGCGTCCTGCAGCATCTGCCCGAAATCCATCATGTAGTTTGACCATCCCGTGAAGGACGAGGTGAGCATCACGTTCTTGCGGATCAGGGCGCGAATGTCATAGCCATAACCATCCGCAACCGCGCCATCGACCGCGACGGCCCCTTGCATGTCATCAGCAGTGGGCATCCAATAGGTGGCGACGTA